>CAWIHR010000086.1:0-8998 GCA_963835945.1 uncultured Chloroflexia bacterium | reverse complement strand
GTTCGGGGTGCCACGGGCCGAGCGCGCGTTAGAACCGGCGCCCGGCGGTGAAGTAGAAGGTGTTCTCCGCACCGAGATCGGCCGCTTAGACCGCGGCATCCACGAAGTCGTCGTGCTCACCGTTGGGAAAGGCCAGCAGCTCGCGCGGGAAGTCGCCGGGGTCGGTGGGCCCGGTGCCCATGCCGGGTCCACCCCGCAGGAGGCACACCTTGCCTGCCTCCCAGCGTGCCGCCAAGGTACGCGCGCGGGTGACCTTGTCCTTGTCCGGGTACACCCGCACGGCTGGCAGGCGCGTGTGCGACAACAGCTCGCGCACGAAGGTGCTCTGGAAGATGGTGGCCTCGATGTTGAGTGCACTGACGATGCGGGGCACAGGCACCGCGGGCCAACCGACGCCCACCCAGCGCTCCGGGAGCAGCGTCCGCAGGCCAGGGAGGCGCGGCCCGCCAGGGTGCCCATAGGCCGGCGCGGTGCCCAGCTCCATCGCATCGGTGCGTCCGGTCAGCCAGGCCCGGTGGCCTTCGTCGAGCCGCTCGCGCCAGGCACCCACGAAGGTCAGGGTGTGGTCGGCGCCCTCCACGCACTCGACGACCGCGGTGTAGTCGCTGCGCTCCTTGGCGCTGGCGTTGAGGTCCATGCCCAGGCGCCGAGCACCGTCGGGGACGACATCGACCCAGCGCAGCCAGTCACGCTTGATGATGTTGCCGTCCATGCCCGAGGGGTCGTTCTGCATCTGTAGATCGAAGATGGCGGAGCCCTGATCGCGCCGGATGTGCTCGAGCTCCGCGAGCGGATACACCTCGGGCCAGAGCGGCGCGCCCGCGTCGTCGATCGCGCGGCGCAGCAGGGTGGGCCAGCCCTTGCGCATGAGCTCGGCGTACAGGTCATCCTCGTGCCAGCGGGTACCCAGGAACCAGCGCGTGCCGCCTGGGACCACCATGCGGTCGACCACTGACCAGTACGTGCGGCTGGCCTTCTCGCGCTGGCCCGCCGTCTCGTTCTCCTGCATGCCCACCATGTCGTCGGCCAAGAGATCATCGAGGCGGGCCCCGGCGCGTACGCTGCGCAGGCCCATGGCCCGGCAGGTGGCGTCCTTGCCGAGCGCGGTCTCGCAGCCCCGGACGGTCCAGTCGTCGTCGGTCCAGTGGCGGCCCACCACCCCGCGGCGGCGGGCCCAGGGGAAGACCTCGCCGAAGCGGCGCGACTCGACCATGGCCCTCACGGTGCCGGCCCGGGAGCGCGCGTCCTCATCGACGGCGGTGAGGATGCCGATGCGCCGACGGCCCTCGGTCGCGCCGATGCGGCGCGCGGCCCGGTACAGGAAGAGCGTCGTCTTGGCGCGGCCGCGGGGCATAAGGACCAGGCCCTTGTCATGCGCCTCGGCAAAGGCCGAGGCCTCGCGCAGATGGCGGGGGAAGACGAGCGCACCCTCGGAGAGATACTCGGCAAAGGCCGCGTCACTCGACGCGGCCGCCGCACACAGCTCGCTCGTGTAGCTCATGGGGTGTCCGAGCATGCGCCCGCCTCTTCGCGCAGCCGGATCGCCAGCTCGAGCTCGGCCTGCCGCAGGCCGAGCCGGCGGAGCTCCTCCTCGGGCGTCGTCGGCGCATGCTCGAGGGGAGCCAGCTCGCCGATCACGAGAGGGCCCCCGTCGGGCCCCGTGAGCTCGGTGCGGGTCGGCGCATCGAGGCCGCGCAAGCGGCTCCACTGCTCCTGTGCCTTGAGATACGCATTGAAGTAGCCGACGCCGACGTTGGAGCTCGCGTTCAAGGTCGAGCGCATGCGGGCGGTGCGCATGGCATCGTCGAGGCGGGCGAGCGCGGTGGCGCGGTCCTTGTCGAGTCGGTCGCGCGCGGCCCGCGCCTGCCAGCTGCGCGTGATCGCCCGCACGTGCTCGCGCACCCGCCGCACGCTGAGGCTGATGGGAACGGGGGCCTCGGGCCCCGTCAGGGCCCGGTGGATGGCCGCCACAGAGAGCCCCTGGAGGAGCAGCGTCTCGATGCGCTCGCGCAAGGCGATCTGCTCGGCCTCCGAGCGACGGCCGCGGGCAGGGCGGGGATGTCCGAGAGCTGGTGCAGCGGTCTCCATCGTCAGGCCACCTTGCAGGGCGTCTGCCCGGTGAACGCGGCCCAGCGCGCGAGGGTCACCTGGACATAGGCCGGGTCAAGATCAATGGCAAGGCCGGTGCGCCCGCTGATCTCGGCGGCGATGAGCGTGGTGCCTGAGCCGACGAACGGATCGAGCACCCGCTCGCCCGCTCGTGTGCTGTTGCGGATGGCCCGCTCCACAAGCGCCACCGGCTTCATCGTGGGGTGAAGCGCGTTGCGCGCAGGACGCGGGATCTCCCACACCGTGTCCTGCGTGCGATCGTCCAGGAAGTAGTGGGCGGCGCCGGCGCGCCAGCCGTAGAGCAGGTTCTCGTGACGGTACATGTAGTCCGACCGTCCCAGGACGAAGCGATCCTTGCACCACACCAAGGTCTGATGGACGGGCAGTTCGGCGTCGCGCAGAGCGAGCAGGAAGGCGAGCTGTCCCGGGCCCGCCGGCGACGCCACGTAGAAGGCGCCACCAGCCTTCAGCGGGGCCAGGCGCAGCGCCGACCCAACGAGCGCCCGAGTGCCCGCCTCATCGAGATCGTCGTTGGCGATGGTGAGAGCGGCCGCGGTCTTCCCGACGTAGCCCACCGCATAGGGCGGATCTGTCCAGAGCAGATCCACGCTCGTCCCCTCCGTGACCCGGGCCACTACCGCAGGGTCGGTGCTGTCGCCACAGACGAGGCGGTGGCGGCCGAGAAGCCAGAGGTCGCCTGGCTGGACGTAGACGTCCTCGCGGGCCGGGGGGTCAGGGGCGGCGTCCGGATCGCGTGGGTCGTGGATGTCGGCGGCCGCCAGGAGCGCGGCGACCGTATCAGGGTCATACCCGGTGGCGGCGAGGTTGGCGGCCGCTGCCTCTTCGGAGAGGATCGCGGCGAGCAACTGATCGTCGTAGCCGCCAAGGTCGGAGGTCCGGTTGTCCGCGAGCATGTAGGCGATGGCAGTCGCGTCGTCCATCGCCTCGACGTTGGCCGCGATCTCGGTCCAGCCGAGGGCTTGGGCGGCGCGCAGGACGTGGTTGCCGGCCACGACTTGCCCGGTGCTTTGTTGCACGACGAGGGGCTTCTGCTGGCCAAAGCGGGCCAGGCTGGCTTGCACCGCGGCGACATCGCCGCGACGGGGGTTGCGCGGATGGAGCGAGACGCTCGCGATGGGCACCGCGAGCGCCTGCAACTGCGGGGCAATGCGGGGCGCGACCGCCGGGGGCGAGGCTGCGAGCCCGTCGGCTGGGCTGGCGCCTTCGGGCGTGGATCGTCGAGGAGCGCGCCCCGAGACGGGCCCGTTACCTCGGCGAGAGGGATGTGTGGCTGGACGGGAAGTGGTCGACACGTGCGTGCCCTCCGAGTGGTGGAACATCTCCACAAGGTCAGGGCACGACGCAGCGGAATCCTTTAGTTAGGAATTCTTCCTCGCGAACCGCGCGCAGCTTCCGCCGCAGGTTGTGGACATGGACCGCGACGGTGGCTGGGCTGAGCCCCAGGCGCTCCGCGATCGCCACCTCGGGAACGTCATCGACGAGGAGCCCGAGGACCTGCCGCTCACGGCGCGTGAGCTTGGCCGCCACCGCGAGCGCGGCGAGGTCAAGGCGTTCCGCGACGGTTCGCGCAACGTCAGGCTCGACAGGGAGGCGATCGCCGTGGGTCGTTCCCCGCTCGCCGTCTGACGTCGCGTCCTGGCCGCCGATGGGGGCGTCGAGCGACACGAACCGACGCCGTTCCTCAGGCTTGAGGCGGCGCTGTGCCCGAGGCGACAGAAGCCCCGACCCGAAGGCGTCGCACACTGCCGCGGCGATCGCTGTGCTGGAAAGCCGCCCACGGCGATGGGTCGCTGACGGCGCTGGCGTGGACGACCCCGCGACCTCGTGCCAGTCCTGACCGAGCGGGTCGAGACTCCAGAGGTGCCACTCCACTAGCGGAGCCCCGCCGTCCATTCCGTGGAGGGCGTCTGCCCGTGTGAGGAGGTACTCGGCGACGGCGCCTACGACATCGCCGGCGAACTCATCAGCTCCGAGGGCGCGGTACGCGGCATCGCGGTCGGCGCGCACTCCCGGGATCGTGGACCGCGACAAGAGGTTGGTGAGCCGCTTCCCCAACGGGCTGCCGTCGGATGTCGGGAGCTCGGACCCGAGCGCGGCTGTGAGCCCGCGGAAATCCTGTGCCCACACCAGCCAGATCCGTTGGTACCGTAGCTCGAACGGCACGATCGGCCCGGCCCGGATCACGTCTTCCGTGACACCCGCAGCGAGCCCGGCCCAGGTCCAACTCTCGCCGTCCGGCGCTCTGACCTCCTCGATGGTGGCCCCATGGACCGCATACTCGAGGGCCTTCGCGAGGGGGCACACCCAGGTGCGCGCCGCAGACTCGCCGGGCACGCGGAGCCGAATGCTGGCCAGCGCCTCCTCGTCACGCGCCTCGGCGAGCCAGACGCGCGGCTCGGGCGCGGGCGCGTCGTCGATCTGCTCGAGGGTGGACGCAGCAATAGCCTCGAGGCGCGTCGCGCACGTGGCCGCGTATGCGCCGTCCGTGAGCCCAAGGAACAGCCGGCGCGAGGCCGGATCGAGAGCGGCGATGCGCGCTTCCACGCCGCCATTCTAGGGAGAGCCGCCCAACCTGGACCCTGGGAGCTGCCCGCGCCTGCGACGGCCGCTGCTCAGCCCGCGACGACCGAGGCAAGGCCGGTTGCAGTCTCAGCTTTGCCGAGTAGCTCACGCCGCAGCGGAGAAGAGGGCTTCATAAGCTGCGAAGCGTCTCCGACCAGTCGGCGTTCGGCCGAATCGGACGGCTAGCCGTCCACGGCTTGCTTGGGAAGCAAGCACTCTGCCAACTGAGTTACTCCCGCTCGGGAGGACGCGATTGTAGCGGACTGCCACCGCGGCGCCAAGGCGCGTCACGCCGGCCTAGTGACCCGCGTCAGGCGATCCGTGCCGCCACGGCCAGGACAGCCAGACGCGCATCGCCGCTGACCCCGAGCCGGACGCCGACGTCCATCCGCCGCAACATCTGGAGCATCGGGTCGCCCATGTGGTGGGCGACCACGATCGACGCACGGTGCTCCGTCATGAAGCAGGCGACCCGGGCGTGATGGCCTCCCTCCGAGCTGTCGTCGTGGAGGCGGTCCCAGCCGACGTCATACTCGTCCCACCGTTGGACCGTGCCGCCCACCACCTCGGCGACGGCGACGCGCCCGGCACGGCCCCAGCGCGGATCGACCTCACCCGTCGTCGTCACGGGCACACACAGGATCATCGGCAACCTCCGTCCCTTTCGATCCTATCCCGGGTTGGCCATCGGAGTCCTTCGCGACCAGATTGCTGTCCAGTCCAGGAACGCGATCGGGGCGGCGTCCCGGATCCGGCGACTCATGTTTGTGCGGACCGGCGGCTGTCCGCGTCAGATGCCGATCGGCACGACAAACTCGTCGACAGCCTCACGATCGGATGATGGCACCCCACACGGCCGGGAGCTTGACCCCGACATGGCGGTAGCGCAGCCATCTGTCCGCAGCGATCTGCCCGTGAAGTGGTCCAATACCAGCACGCGGAGCGATGTCGCGACGGAGGGTTTGGGAGGACAGCACGGCTCACTCTGAAGTCGCCCCGTGGCCGCGTGGGATCGGGGCAATCACGCTGTTCGTCGAGGACCTCGCGGCCGCGAAGCAGTTCTTCCAGAGGTGCACGAGACCGCAAGACCTCGGAGCGTTGCAGGCTCTGCTTGACCGCAGCTACCTCTCAGCAGGCGACCACCTGCGGAGCATCCACACCGAGAGCCGGCGGATGAGCGCGACGGCTCGCCGACTGGTCCACGGCGTGACCGATGCCCCGGCGCTTCAGGGCCCGCGGCACTAGGCCGCGCCCGCGGCGGCCCCGATGCTGAAGGCCGTCGAAGGAGGCGCTGCCACGGACACCAGGCTTCCTCGTCCTGCTGAGCCTCGTTCTGGCCCTCTGGCTGCCGCGGGCCGTCTCCACGGTCGGGCGCCGGCGGCGCGGGGGGCGCCGTGACCCAGACCTCGCTCCCCGCTCCGCTCCGGCTCCTGGTGGTGGACGGCCACGAGGTCGTGCGCCAAGGGCTAGTGGCCCTGCTGGCACGGCAGGAGCGGCTCCAGGTAGTGGCCCAGGTCGAGACGGCCGCCGCCGCGATTGACGCCGCGCGCGCCTACCACCCAGACATCGTCGTGATGGACGCCCGGTTGCCCGATGATTTGGGTATCGCGGCCTGCCGCGAGATCCGCGCCGCGCACGCCGAGACTCGCGTGGTGATCCTCTCCGGCTACGCTGACCAAGGGGCAGTGGTCGGCGCGATCGTGGCCGGCGCGAGCGGGTATCTCTTGAAACAGAGCCGCGGGCGCGACCTCGTCGCGGCCTTGGAGGCCATTGGGCGCGGCGAGTCGCTGCTCGATCCGGCCGTGACCGGGCCGGTGCTGGAGCGGCTCCGATATACCCCTGGCGGGACTTCCTACGAGAAGCTCGCCGCCCTCACCATCCGGGAGCGGCAGATCTTGCAGCGCATCGCCGAGGGCAAGACCAACAAGCAGATCGGGGCGGAGCTGTTCCTCTCCGACAAGACCATCAAGAACTGCGTCAGCAGCATCCTCGCCAAGCTGCACGTGCGGCGCCGTGCACAGGCCGCCGCCGTGGCACGGCATCGGTTATCCAGAGCCGAGTAGACCGACCTGGCACCGTCCCGCGGATCGTGCGCCGTGGTCAGTCGCGGAGCTTGCGGAACCAGAAGTCGTGTCGGTCACTCTCGGACCAGGCACCGACGGTGTGCTGTCGGATCATCTTGGCCCAGGCCGGCACGTCAGAACGTAGCGCAAGCCCACAGGGAGGGAGTCCCATGACGGCCATCAGCGAAGCCGCGAACGAGTTTCTGTCACACCGGCGCATCGCGGTGGCTGGCGTGTCGCGCCACCCCGCTGGCCACGGCGGCAATCTCGTCTACCAGCGTCTGCGGAGCCGTGGCTACCAGGTGTACGCGGTGAACCCCCACGCCACGACGGTTGAAGGCGACCCTTGCTACCCGGACCTGCAGTCGATCCCGGGCGGCGTCGAGGTCGTGGTGATTGCCACGAACCCGGCAGCCTCAGAGTCGGTCGCGCGGCAGTGCTCGGAGCTCGAGATCACCCGCGTCTGGATGCACCGTTCCTTAGGGCAGGGCAGCGTCTCGGACGCCACTGCCGACTATTGTCGGACCCACGGGATCACCGTCATTGCCGGGGGCTGCCCCCTGATGTTCGGACCGACGGCCGACTTCGGCCATAAGTGCATGGCCTGGATAGGCAAGCTCTCCGGCAGTGTCCCGCGTACCGTCTGACGCGCGCAGCTCTGGCCGCCCCAGCACCCTGACTACTCGACGACTCGGACCTCGGCCGGGATCGCGTGGACCCCCTCTTGTCCCGTCCCACGTGGCTCGCCGGGTGACCCCATCCCTGCGATCCTGGGGGTCCCGGCGTAGTCAGGCGTACCATGACGCTCCGACCCGCGGCCGCCGGGTCAACGCTGAGATCGGTGCCCCGGGCGGAGGAGGCATCGCCATGAAGGCGTTCGTGGTCGCGGCCGAGGACCGGCCGGGCGAGCTGGCCCGGATCGGCGAGGCGATGGGGCAAGCCGGCGTCAGCATCACCGCTCTGGCGGGGCTGACCGAGGCAGGGACCGGGCTCATCGGCTTCTTGGTCAACGACGAGGCCGGGGCCCGCGGGGCACTCCGGGAAGCCGGTATCGAGGCCCGCGAGCTCGAAGTGCTCCCCATCGCGCTGGCCGACGCGCCCGGCGCGCTGGCCGCCGCGGCCCGCAAGCTCGCCGGGGCGGGGCTCAACATCGAGCTGTTCCTTCCCACTGGGGTCTCCCATGGCAAGGGAACTGGTGTGCTGGCCGTGAGCGATGCGCGCAAGGCGCGCGCGTTGCTGGGCGACCTCGTGGTGGAGGCCTAGGAGGCATATCGCGGCAGCTCGCGTGACGAACGAGGCATCTCGCGCATGGACCTTTTCGAGCACTGCCACGACGCGATGCTGCCCGGTGACGCGGTCATGGCGGTGCGTGCCACGGAGTGGTCGGACCGGGCGGCGCACGGCCGGGTGCTGCGCCGCTGGCGCGCCTGCGCCGACACGCTGGTCGTGCGCTGGGAGGCCGCACCGCCCTCCCTGCGCGAGGCCGTCCTGGCGCGCGCGGAGTTGCGCCACGAGGGCCGCTGCCCGGAGCCCTTCGGGTGGGGTGATCGGGTACGGGTGGCGGCGTCCGCGGCGGCGCTGGCACGCGGGACCACCGGGCGCGTGGTGGCCATCAACGCCGAGGGCTGGCTGGCCGTGGTGCCCGACGGGACCATCGACACGCTCGCGCACGTGCGACGGGCAGACCTGGAACGCCTGTGAGGGGCGGTGCAGCGGACCGCGGATGAACCTGCCCATCCCGACCCCGACACGCACGGGATGCAGGGGCTCACAGGAGGAGGCACGCCATGGCGGACGAGCTGATCCTTGAAGTGCACCGCATGGGTCGCGCGCCGCACGTTTCTGTGCACGAGGCGACCATCGACCTCGCGCTGGCTGACGTCGAGCTCCGCATCGGTCGCACGACCGTGACGATCTCTCGTCATGTCAGCGACCCCGACAGCGTGGACCTCACGATCAACGAGGGCGAGGGGCCGCGGTGCGTGACCTTCCACGTTCGACACTGAGCACGGGATCGTGTGCCGTCCAGGCCTTGGAGTCGCCCTGCGGCGTCGCCCGCGGAGAGTGGGTAGTACTACGTGGGTGACCCGGGGAACGAACGACTGGCGCGTTACTGGATCAGGTTGGGCTCGCCCTTCTGAGGAATAACGCTCGTGCCGCGCCCGCGCCCGGGACGGTTGGGCGTGGTGCCTGCGCGCACCATGAAGTTGGCCGATGAAAAGCGTCTCGCCCCTGCCCTCTGC
>CAWIHR010000085.1:0-58128 GCA_963835945.1 uncultured Chloroflexia bacterium | reverse complement strand
CCCCGGTCGCATACCGTGCGCGCGTCTCGTCATCCGGTGGGTAGAGGCCCGGCAGCTCCCTCCCCGCGTCCACCTCACGCATAACCCAAGCTTCGAACCGCTCCTGCTCCGGCCCGAGCGCCGCCGCCTCCTCCGCCATCGCCGCCGGGACGACCACGGCGCCGTCGTCGTCGACCACCAGCAAGTCGTCCGGAAGCACAGCGACACCTCCACAGGCGATCGGCTCCTGCCACCCCACGAATGTCAGCCCGGCAACCGACGGTGGGGCGGCGGCGCCTGCACAGCACACCGGCAGGCCTGTCGCAAGCACGCCGCTCACGTCGCGGACGACTCCATCGGTGACGAGCGCGGCGACGCCGCGCCGAACCATCCTGGCACAGAGGATGTTGCCGAAGATCCCGGCGTCGCGGGTCCCCGCCGCGTCGACGACCGCGATGCACCCCGCCGGCATGGCCTCCACGGCGGTCCGCGTCGAACTCGGCGATGACCACGACTCGGGTGTCACCAGGTCCTCCCGGGCTGGTATGAAGCGCAGCGTGAACGCCGGCCCGACGATCCGGCCGGCTCCCGGGCGCAGGGGGCGGGAGCCCCGGATCCACGCGTTCCGAAGGCCGTGCCGTAGCAGGATTGTGGTGATCGTCGCCGTCGACACACCGGTCACGGTGGCGATCGTCTCCGCGTCATACCCCATGCGGAGCCTCCTCGTCGTCGTTCGCGCACTGCCCGGCGACCCGTCTCGCGCCGGAGCCTCGTCGGTGTGCAGCGTACGGATCCCGCCGTCCGGCGTCTCTCCACGCCGGATCCGGTGCGCGCGTCAATCCCGGCCCGGGCACAGGACAGCGGTAGACGGGAGTTTCGGCAGGGTCGCAAGGCGCCGCACTGTCCGTTGACGATACCGTCGTTCGTGGGGACGCTTGGTATGCGGCCGTGCGCCGCCACATGCGAGGACCTTCAATGCGACTGCGTTCGTTGTACCGGACCCTGCGCCGGACTCACCCCGCCCTGGTGCTGGCAACTCTCGACACCATTGGGCTCATTGTCGCCTCATATCTGTCCGTCGTCGAACTGGGCAATGGCGTGCCGTACTGCGGTGTGCTGCGCGGCTGCGATCAGGTTGCAGAATCGCCGTATTCACGGCTATTCGGGGTACCGGTCGCCGTCTTCGGCGTGGGGCTCTCGATGACGCTTCTAGTCCTCGCGCTGGCGTGGTGGCGCCGCGGCGGCGTCCAGTTGCTGCTCGCGCACTATGCACTGTCGCTCGTGGGCGTGATCTTCGAGATCCGAATTCACCTACCTCCAGGTCGCAGTCATCGGGGCAGTGTGCGTCTGGTGCGCCACGTACGGGCTCTCGCTCGTCGCGCGGTTCGTCATCGCCCTCTGGGTGTGGGTGCACCGCGACCGCTACGTGCGCGTCTTGGTGTGAGGGCGGGACGCCTAACTGGCGGCCTGCCCTCACACCAAAGCACTCCACGCCGAGCTCCCGGCTGCCGGACGCTACCATAACTACGGACGGTTATGATCACGCAATGGACCTGTCCAGGCTCGCCGGCGAGCTCCCTGGACCGCTCGGCGTTCGCGCGGCCCGCTTCCGCGCGATGCTCGGCCGGACTGCGCCGGCCGAGCGCTCGACCCGAACGGTCGGCCGTTCCACGCGACACCACGCCGGCGCGCTCGCGCTGGCGCCTGCCTACCGCCTCTACGCTCACCGGCTGCGGGGACAAGTAATGTCTCGCCCGCGACCGGGTCACGTCGCGATCATCATGGACGGCAACCGGCGTTGGGCGCAGCGCGAAGGGCTTGCCGATCCGGGTGCTGGGCACCGCCGCGGAGCCGACAAATTTCTGGAGGTCTTGGGATGGTGCAGCACCCTGGGGATCGACGAGGTGACGCTATGGGCACTGTCGATCGAGAACCTCGAGCGCTCGCCGGAGGAGCTGGCCGCGCTGCTCGACGTGGTCACCGAGCGGCTGGTCGGGCTCGGCGGCCGAAAAGGACGGCCCTCCCCCATGCGGGTCCGGGTGATCGGACGGCGCGATGCGTTGCCGGAACGCGTGCGGGCGGCGATCGAAGTTGCCGAGGCGGCCACCGCGACGAGCCCGGGGCCGCTCGCCACATTCGCGGTCGCGTACAGCGGCCACGACGAGCTGGTCGACGCATGCCGCGAGACGGTACGCGAACTCGTCGCCGGGGGCGTGCCGGCGTCAGACCTCGCAGCGCGCATCGACGCCGAGCAGCTGGCTCGGCACCTGTACACCACCGGAAGACCCGATCCCGAGCTGATCATCCGGACGAGCGGCGAAGTCCGGCTCTCCGGCTTCCTGCCGTGGCAGAGCGCGCACAGCGAGTTCTACTTCTGTGACGCCTATTGGCCGGCTTTCCGCGAGATCGACTTCCTGCGCGCGCTCAGGACGTTCCAGCAGCGCTCCCGCCGGTTCGGCCGATGAGTGGGGAACCGCCGATCACGCCGCTGCCCACCGAGACTTTCGTCTATGACTACCCGGGCGCACACGACGCCGTCACTTACGAGCTGGAGAACCGCATCTCCGACCCGGATGCGCTTGTCGAGGCGTTCATGGATCGGCTCCTGCCGATGGACGGTCGGGTGGTCGCAGACGTCGGGGCAGGTGGCGGATACCACGCCGTCCGCTATGCCCAGCGTGCGGCGCATGTCTTCGCCGTGGAGCCGGCGCCTCGCATGCTGATCCAGCTGCATCGCCGCATCGCGGCCGAACCCGAGGACATCGGCTCCCGTGTGAGCGTGCTGGCCGCCGGGGCCGAGGCTATCCCGCTCCCGGACGCCTCGGTGGACTTGCTCCACTCGAGGTTCGCTTACTTCTTCGGCCCGGAGAGCGACCGCGTTCGGAGCTGCGAGCCGGGCATAGCGGAGGCCTTGCGGATCGTGCGACCGGGCGGTTGCATCGTGGTGATTGACAGCGACCTTCGCGAGGGCGACTTCGCCGGCTACCTGCGCGAGTTCGGTTACCTGGCAAACGAGCCGGGGCTGGCGGACCGGCTCGACGCGTTCTGGGCTTCCCACGGCTTTGCCGGGACGACCGTGATGAGCGAATGGCGAGCCCCATCCCGGAAGGCTCTGGGACGGGTGCTCGCGATGGAGTTCAGTGAGCGGGAGTCTGCGGCGATCCTGACCCGCGTGGACGGCTCGCGCTTCCGCTACGGGTTCCGGCTATACCACCGGGAGCGGTAGGGCCCGATAACTCACGTAGTCCCCGTTACTCCAGCGACCAGTGCAGCTCCCGCGCATGCTCGCGAAGCCAGCTACGCGCCGAGCTCGCATCCGGCACCAGCGACCGGACCAGCGCCCAGAACGCCGGTGGGTGGCCGAAGATCGCGAGGTGCACCAGCTCATGGACCACCACGTAGTCCAGCACGGCCGGCGGGGCGAGGACAAGCCGCCAGGAGAACGAGAGCCGTCCCTGCCGTGACGCACTACCCCACCGCGTTCGCTGGTCGCGGATCGACACTGCCGCCGGGGACACACCGAGCTGGGGAGCGCGGGCCGCCACCCGCCGCTCGATCGCCGCACGCGCCTCCTTGCGGAGCCAGCGCTCGAGGGCGGCCGCCAGGGCTCCCCCGTCGGCCTCCGACAGCCAGACGCGGATCGTCGCTTCAACCGCGTCATCGTGCTGGATCCTCGTCATTCGTCGCCCGGCGAGCAGCCGGATCTCGAGCCGATGTGCCTGGCCCGAGAACACGAGCACGCTGCCATCGCCTAGACGGCCGCGCGCCTGGTGCCGGGCACGCTCCGTCGCGAACCGGGCACGCTGGCGGACGATCCAGTCACGCCGCGACACAACGAACTCGTCCGCAAGCCGCGTGGGTGCCCGCGCCGGCAGAGTGACGATGGGCGTGCCGTCTCCGTCGAGGACAAGCCTGAGCCTGCGCGCTCGGGGAGACCGGCGGAGGCGATACGCCACGCCGGCGGCCTCCCGTGCGACCGCCGTGCCGGGTGCCCTTGCACCGCCGGGTGCCACGGCCCGGGCGTTCGCCTCGGAACTGCCGCGTGCCTCGGTCCCGGAATCCATCTGCAGCAGTATCCCTCATGCCCACGAGCGATTTCCGGACTGCGATGGACGGCAAGGAACCGCCGTCGTCCGAGCACAACGACGCTCACCCAAGTTGAGTTTGCTCGGCGGATGCTCGAGCGACCGGGTCGGCCGCGGCACGCTCTCAGCAGTAGGAGGCGCCGCCATTGGAGAGTCCCCATGTCCGGTCAGCCCATCCGTGTGCTCTTCGTATGCACCGGCGACTCGGCCCGCACGGGGCCGACGGCGGTCAATTCATGCGCCGGGCACGTCCCGGGACAAGATGGGCATCGACTGGCGGGACGGGCGCTGGAAGGTTAGCGAGGCCCCCGACGTACCGTTCGAGTACGTGATCACGGCATGCGATCGGGCGCGATACGTGTGCCCGGTGTGTCCAGGCCAGCACAACAGCCTGCGCTGGGCCCGGAGAATGCGCGTTGAGCAAGCTCGCGGACTCCGTGAGCAGACGGGATGCGATACCATTGCGCCCGCCAGGCGGAGCCAGACGGACCCTGACCGCCAACGCGTGGGGCTATAGCTCAGCTGGGAGAGCGCCTGCATGGCATGCAGGAGGTCCAGGGTTCGAATCCCTGTAGCTCCACCACTCTCATCGAACGCCGATCAACGACCCCTCGCCGGAGCGGCGAGGGGTCGCACTAGGAGAGGCATGCGACCGTCCGCTTGGAGCTCGGGCTCGTGCTCCGGGGAAGCCACCGGCCGCGACGAGCCCCGGGGTCGCACGAGGGCAGGAAGCTGGGATCGCGATGGTGACCGACTCGACCCGCATCGACCGATACGACCCTGCGGGCATCGAGCCGCGCTGGCAGGCGCGGTGGGCCGAGCTCGGACTCTACCGGACCGACCTGCGCGATCGATCGCGCCCGCACTACTACTTGCTGACCATGTACCCGTACCCGTCGGGAGACCTGCACATCGGGCACTGGTACATCAAGACGCCCACCGACGCGATCGCCCGCTACCGCCGCATGAACGGGCTGAACGTCTTCTTCCCGATCGGGTTCGATGCGTTCGGCCTCCCCGCAGAAAACGCGGCAATCAAGCACGGCATCCACCCTGCTGACTGGACAATGCGCAACATCGAGAACATGCGCCGCCAGCTGCGCACGATGGGCGCCACGTTCGACTGGGACGCGCAGGTCGTCACGTGCGAGCCCGAGTACTACCGGTGGAATCAGTGGCTCTTCCTCAGGTTCCTCGAGGCCGGGTTGGCGTACCGGGCCATGGCGCCCGTGGACTGGTGCCCGAGGGACCAGGTCGTCCTCGCCCGCGAGCAGGTCGAAGGGGCGGACCGCCACTGCTGGCGCTGCGGAACGCCGGTCGTCAAGCGCGACCTTGAACAGTGGTTCTTCCGCATCACGAAGTACGCCGATGAACTGCTGCGCTTCGACGGAATTGACTGGCCGGAGCCCGTTCGTGTCATGCAGGCGAACTGGATCGGGCGATCCGAAGGCGCCGAGGTTGCGTTCACCGTGGCGCCCGATGCGCATGAGCCGGGCGGTGACGAGCTGCGCGTGTTCACCACACGGCCGGACACGCTGTTCGGGGCCACGTTCATGGTGCTCGCCCCGGAGCACCCACTCGTCCCTCAGCTCACACACCCGAGCCAGCGCGAGGCAGTCGAGCGGTACCAATACGAGGCACGGCGCAAGTCCGAGATCGACCGGCTCTCCACGGACCGCGAGAAGACCGGCGTTCCGCTTGGCACCGACGCCATCAACCCGGTGAACGGCGAACGCATCCCCATCTGGATCGCCGACTACGTTCTCCTGGGATACGGGACTGGGGCGATCATGGCCGTCCCTGCACACGACGAGCGCGACTACGAGTTCGCCGTGAAGTTCGGGCTGCCGATCCGCCAAGTGATCGCACCGGCAGACCCGGCGGAGGCAGCCCGTGTGGCGCAGCTGGTCGCGGCCGGCGGCACCGGCGGCGCGGCGTTCGTCGCGCACTCCGAGGACGAGGTAATGGTCAACAGCGGCCCGCACACCGGCCACTCGGCGAGGGACGGGTTCGTCGCGATCGTCGCCGACCTGCGGGCCCAGGGCCGCGGCGTCCCGGCAGTGACCTACCGGATCCGCGACTGGCTGATTAGCCGGCAGCGCTACTGGGGCACGCCCATCCCGGTGATCTACTGCGAGCGCGACGGGATCGTCGGGGTGCCGGAAGACCAACTGCCAGTCACACTCCCACGCGACATCGACTTCCATGTCACGGGCGAGAGCCCTCTGAAGGCGAACGAGGCGTTCCTTCGGACAACCTGCCCGCGCTGCGGCGGCCCCGCGACGCGCGAGACGGACACCATGGACACGTTCGTGGACAGCTCCTGGTACTGGTGGCGCTACCTGTCGCCGCACAACGCGGACAGGGCGATCGACCGCGACGTCGAGGCCGAGTGGTGCCCGGTGGACCAGTACACGGGCGGTGCCGAGCACGCGGTCATGCACCTGCTGTACAGCCGCTTCTTCGCCAAGGCGCTCGCCGACCTCGGGCTAGTGCAGGAGCGCGAGCCGTTCCGGCGCCTGTTCAACCAGGGCCAGATCCTTGGCGCCGACGGCGAGCGGATGAGCAAGAGTCGCGGCAACGTCCAGGATCCCGACGAGCTGGTGCAGCGGTACGGCGCCGATACGGTCCGCCTATTCCTGATGTTTATGGGTCCGTGGGACCAGGGCGGGCCGTGGAGCTCTACCGGGATCGGGGGCGTCAGCCGCTTCCTACACCGCGTATGGACCGTCGTCCTCGACCCTGCGGGAACTGAAGCGGGAGACTCGGACGCGGGCCGCCTGCCTCCCAGCCAGATGGCGGCGGATGCCGAGCGCGCCCTGCTGGTGGCTGCGCACCGCACCCTGAAGGTGGTGACGGGCGAGTTCGAGGGCTATCGCTTCAACACGATGGTGGCGCACCTGATGGAGCTGACCAATGTGCTGATGCGCTTCCGCGGGACTCAGGTTGCCGGCGGAACAGCCTGGGACCAGGCAGTGGACCTGCTCCTGCACATGCTCGCGCCGTCAGCTCCGCACATATCCGAGGAGCTTTGGGCGCGAAAGCTTGAGTCACGCGGACAGCCGTGGCGCTCCATCCACGTGGAGCCGTGGCCGACGTGGGACGAAGAGCTCGTCGCCGAGGACCGCGTGGAGCTGCCCGTCCAGGTGAACGGCAAGCTGCGGGACCGAATCCAGGTGCCGCCCGGTCTGTCGGCGGCCGAGATCGAGACGATCGTGCTGGAGCGGGAGAAGATCCGCGCGATCCTAGGGGATCGCCGGCCGGATCGCGTCATCCAGGTCCCGGGCCGGCTGGTCAACGTCGTCGTCCGGTAGGGTCCCGTGACCTCGCTCCTTGGGCCTCCGCCATGCGTGCGGCCGGCTGCCTCCGCGGGGCACGCCTGGACGCGGATGGCTGCGTCGCCGCTACGCCACCTCCGCTCCGGCCACCCCGCAGTCCTCTGCGAATGCCTCGAGCGCGTCGTCCGAGTCCGCGGCGTCCCGGACGAGCGCCATGACGCGACTTACGCCGAGTTCGCGGTAGCTCGCGATCAGGTCCTGTCGCCGCGGGCCGGGACGCCCGAGTTGCTCCCACCAGATGTGCGCCGACACCTTCAGCGTCCCCGGATCTCGCCCGATCTCCTCGCGGCGACCTCGAATGGTCGCCAAGGCGACCTTCAGCTCAGGCGGGGGCAGGCCGTCGACGTTCAGCTCGTCCGCGAATCGGGCCGCCAGACGCCAGGTCACGTTCGGCCCGTTGCCTCCGACCATGATCGGGATGCGGGGCTGTTGCAGCGGCTTGGGGACGTTGATGGCGTCTTCGACGCGCCCGTACCGGCCGTCGTAGGTCGCGTGCACTGACCGCCCGGGGGCGAGCATCCGGGAGATCACTTCGAGCGCGTCGGCGAGGGCAGCCAGTCGCTCGGCAGTCTCGGGGAAGCCGTAGCCGTACGCCATCCACTCGTCGCGCTTCCAGCCGGCGCCGATCCCGAGATCCATCCGTCCGCCGCTGACGACGTCCATCGTGGCCGCTATCTTCGCCACAAGCGCCGGGTTGCGGAACCCGCTGCAGATCACGATCTGGCCGAGGCGCACGCGGGATGTCAGCACGGCGAGCGCCGAGAGCGAGGTAAACGACTCGAAAGTGACCTCGTCCGTGGGGTCGGGCACCGTGTGGAAATGGTCGAATAACCATGCCGACTCGAACCCGAGCCGCTCTGCTTGCTGCGCTACCGCCACCGTGCGTGCCCACGCTTGGGCCGCATCCCATCCGTCGTATTCGCCGGTCCAGCCCTGGGGCACGATCACGCCGACCTGCAAGGCACTCCCCCGATCGTTCGACGCCGACGGGATCAGCCTACATCCCGCGCCCGGGCGGCAGTGGTCGGCGCCGGTCGATTAAGCTCTCGGGAGTCGGTGGCGGGACATGGCGCGGCCACCTGCAGGAGACTCGAGAACGTCGATGAGCGAGAGGCGGCGGTTGGGAGGGCGCCGACTGGCGCAGACGCTCGGGCCGATCGGGGTGTGGAGCTGGGCACTGCAGCGCCTGTCGGCTGCTGAGGCGGGAGCGGCGGCCCGCGAGTTCGAGGTGCTCGGGTATCCCGTCGTGTGGATCCCGGAAACCGTCGGCAACAAGGAAGTGCTCAGTCACGCGGCGATCCTGCTCGCCGCGACCTCCCGACTGGCTGTCGCGTCGGGCGTCGCCAGTATCCACGCCCGCGACCCGATGGCGATGGCCAATGGGGCGCGGGCGCTCGGCGAGGCCTACCCGAGCCGTTTCATCCTTGGCCTCGGGGTGAGCCACGCAACCTCCGTCATCAGCCGCGGCGGGACCTACGGCCGCCCGGTCGAGACGATGCGCGCCTACCTCGGTGCGATGGCCGCGGCACCGTATGGCGCACCGGAGCCCGACCCGCCCGTCCCGTTCGTGCTGGCCGCGCTCGGGCCTCGCATGCTCGAGCTGGCCGCTGAGCGAGCCGACGGGGCACATCAGTACTTCGTCCCGGTCGAGCACACCACGTTCGCCCGCCAGCATCTCGGCCCCGAGCCGTTCCTCGCCGTCGAGCAGACGGCCGTGTTAACTCCCGACCCGGCCGAAGGACGCCGGGTCGGGCGCGCCTTCGCGAAGAACTACCTCGCGTTGCCCAACTACACGAACAACCTCCGACGCCTCGGCTGCAACGATGCGGATTTCGCGGATGGTGGCAGTGATCGGCTGATCGACGCCGTCATCGCGTGCGGCGACGTCGACGCAATCGTCAGGCGCGTCCAAGCACATCTCGACGCCGGCGCAGACCACGTGTGTGTCCAGTTGCGAACCGATCCGTCATCCGACCCGGCGCTCGGTGCCTATGCGGAGCTCGGCGCTGCGCTGCGCGAGGCGAGACGCTGACCTGAACCGGGAGTCCGGGATAGCGCGCCGCATACGCATCGCCGCAGCGTCCCCGCGCCGAAGACCGTTGCGCTAATATCTGACTTATTGACCCGGAATTGGCTTTTCTGCAGCCACGTCCCTGAGGGTCAGCTGATGCTGCTCTGTGCCACGGCTGCCAGTGGTACGAGCGATCGCCGCGTGATGCTGGCCACCCAGCTGCGGAACTGCTCCGAGAACCGGGAATGACGCAGCTTTGCGGAGTCATGCCGTGACCGGCGGCACCGCGGCCCGCTCGGCCGTCCGATGGGGCATGGTCGGGGTGCGCCGCCTGGGCCAGCAGGGCTGGCTGCGCGTGCTCGGTCCCGCCTGGATCGTGATGCTGGCCGACGTCGACGCGCCGAGCGTGCTGACGGCCGCCCAGGCCGGCACGCAGTTCGGCGACGCGCTCCTGTTGCCGGTGGTCCTGCTAATCCCGATCCTCTACGTCGTCCAGGAGATGACCGCGCGCCTCGGCGTGGTCACGGGGCGCGGCCACGCGGAGCTCCTCCGCGAGCGCTACGGCGTCGGCTGGGCGGCGGTGGCGGTGGGTTCGATGGCCGCGATCAACCTGCTCGCGTATGTGGCCGAGTTCGCCGGCATCGTGCTCGGGGCAAGCATCCTGGGGCTGCCGGCCCCGCTGGCGGTGGGGCTCACGCTCCTCTTCCACTCGCTCATGGTCTTGACCGGCAGCTACCGCCGCTACGAGCGGATCGCCCTCCTGCTCTCGGTCGCGCTCTTCGCTTTCGTCGTGCTCGCCTTCACCGTGCACCCGGACCCCGGGGCCGTGCTGGGTGGCCTGTCGTTCGCACAGCCCCTCGGGAGCCGCCCCTACCTCGATCTCGTCGTGGCCACCGTGGGGGCCGTGATCATGCCCTGGATGATCTTCTACCAGCAGGCCGCCACGGTCGACAAGGGACTGCGCGTCGAAGACCTGCGCGCCGCGCGGGCCGAGACGCTCGTGGGGGCGCTGGCCAGCGAAGTGCTCATGGCGGCCGTCGTCGTCGCCGCGGCGGCGGCCATGGCTGGTCCAACCACCGGGATCGGGACGGGCGTGGGCGCGCTGCCGCTCGGACTTGCCCGCCTGGCGAGCGGGATCCCTGCCGTCCTCATCGCGGTCGGCATGGTCGGCGTCGGCCTGCTGGCCGCCGTCGTGATCTCCCTCTCGTCGGCCTGGGCGTGGTCGGAGCTCTTTCACTGGCCCCACAGCCTCAACCTCTCGGTTCGCCGCGCCCCGGGCTTCTACGCTCTGTATCTGCTCGAAGTCCTGCCCGCCGCGCTCGTCGCCCTGTGGGCACAGAACCTCGTGGCGGTGGTGATCGACGCGATGATCCTGAACGTGGTGGTCCTCGCGATCCCACTCGCCTTCCTCGTCCGCATGGCGGGCGATCGCACCATCCTGGGAGAGCTCGCCAACGGCCCGCTGCGCTCGGCGCTCTGCTGGGCTATCACCGCTGGCCTTCTCGCGATGGGTCTCTGGAGCGTCCTCGGGACGGTCGGGGTGCTGCGCTAAGCGGGACGTTGGCCCTTCATCTCCACGTGACCCTCGTCTTGACCCTCGTGCCTGGTGAGGATTGTCGGTCCCTGCGCGATGCCAGTACCTGCTGGACTATCCGGCCTCGTGCTGACGCGGGAGGCTCGCAGGCAATTGGCAAGGAAGCCAATCAGGCGCCCCGGCATGGCGTGCATCGCCCCGTGCGAGAATCCCCCTGATGGCCGATCGACCGAGCAGGGAGAGACCGCTGGCGCACCAGCCGCGGCGCAGCCAGCCCAAGATCCCGCGGCGGCCCCCGGTGGGCGGGCGGTACCGGTCGAGCTCTCCACCGTCGACCCGCCGAGCCCCGGGCGGTGGAGGCGGGCTCCCCTGGCCCGCCCGGCTGGTCCTGCTCGTCGCCATCCTCGCGCTCGGCGGGTCGATCCTCCTGGTGGCCTCCGGGATGATCGGGTCGGCCGTGACGGATTTCGGACACACGCTCAAGGACATGTTCGGCGCGGTGACCGGCCCGGTCACGACGGCCGCTCCGTCGGCCGTGGCGAGACCGGACGCGCCGCACCTGGTCGTCCCCAGCGATCCCTACACGCAGCAGCCCGCCTGGGACGTGCAGGGGTTCGCGCCGGCGTCGGAGGTCGGCCAGGAGTACACGGTGCGCATCTACGTCAACGGTCAGGTCGCCGGCCAGCAGCAGCTCGGGCCCACCGCCGATTTCACCGTCCCCGCGGTGCCGCTCCCGCTGGGCCGCTCCACAATCACGGCCACGATCGCGGGCCCGGGCGGCGAAAGCGCCCAGAGCGCCCCGATCAGCGTGGTGTTCTCCAACACCCCGCCTGCCCTGATCCTCGCGTCCCCCGGCCCTAGCGCGGTGATCAATGGCGGCACGTTCACGGTCTCGGGACGGACCCGGACGGGGTCCACGGTCGTCGTCCGCAACGACAACACGCGCAAGTCCACCAACGCGGTAGCGACCAACGGGCTCTTCGCGATCCCGGTCGCGCTGGGCCCGGGCCCGAACGACCTGACCATCACAAGCACCGATCCGGCCGGCAACACCACCACGAAGACGGTGACCGTGATCGGCGGCAGCGGCCAGACCACGGTGAGCCTGCACCTGTCGAACGCGCGGCTCGCGCTGACCTCGCTGCCGAGGATGGTCTCGATGACGGTGACGGTGCTCGACATGAACGGCGCCCCGCTCGACGGCGCGCAGGTCGCCTTCACCCTGCAGGTTCCCGGCGTGGCGCCGGTGACCTTCGAGGCCACCACGGTCGGCGGGCAGGCGACCTGGTCGACGACGATCCCGAAGGACGGTGTGGTGACCGGCAACTCCCTCGTGACGGTGCTGGTCACGACACCGGACGGCCAGCAACTCACGAAGGTCGGCAGTTTCGCCATCGTCTAGGCAGGAAGCCTGAGACCGGTTTCCTCTCGGCCCGGGCGGGGACAGGTTGTCAAACGCGGGGTAGGTCCTTTGGACTGCCTGCGGCCTGGGTGGGCGGCGGTGCCCCGTTTACCCATGCCCTCGGTGTGATCTTTGGTCGTGGCGTGCGGATCCTGACCACTCGACGAGCGCGCCCCACGCCTGCCTCGACGTCAGGCTAAGACGTCCG
Source organism: uncultured Chloroflexia bacterium (assembly GCA_963835945.1). Taxonomy (GTDB): domain Bacteria; phylum Chloroflexota; class Limnocylindria; order Limnocylindrales; family CSP1-4; genus JAJYNJ01. The sequence goes on along the minus strand of CAWIHR010000085.1, from coordinate 45,571 downwards.
ACGCAGTCCCGAACCCCGAATCACGAGAAACGATCGGGCGGTTCGGGCCCACTGTTGCGGCGGCCTTGGCTGCAGGTCTGGTGCAGGCCCCTGAGCCCCGGGGTCCGCAGGCCGCCCTAGGGAGTCCGTCGTCGGCCCAGAAGACTCGCTCGACGCTATGATCTGCCCCGTGCTGGATCCCACTCCGGTCGGGCGGCGTCCCTCACCGTTTGCGGCCGCTGCGCTCGGGCTCCTCTTCCCCGGTCTGGGCCACCTCTACGCCGGCAGCCGCGGACGGGCCCTGGCCTGGGCGGCGCCCGGGATTCTCGGACTCGCGCTGCTGGCCGGCATGCTGATCAGCCATGCGGCGCGCCAGGCGCTCGTGGCGAGCATCTTCTCCCCGGACACCATCCAGGCGCTCCTTCTCCTCGACGGACTGGCCTTCCTGTACCGGCTGGCCGCCATCGTGGACGCGTATCGACTGGCTCGCTCGCTGGCCCCGCCCGCGAGCGAGCCGCGGGGACGTGCGTGGGTCGCGGTACACCCACTCTCACTGGCCGGCCTGTTCGCGGTGGTCATGGCGTTGGGCCTCGGGCACGCGGCCCTAGCGCGCGACGACCGCATCGCCTACGACACCTTGACGGCTATCACAAGCAGCGCGAGCGCTCCGGGCGTCCCGACCGCGTCTGCCCTGTCGACAGGAACACCAGGGGCGTCCGCGGGGACGTCGTCGGCCGCATCGTCAGCGCCCGCCGCCAGCGCCGCGGCGTCCGCCCCGCCCGCGCCGACCGTGGTTCCATGGAATGGCACCGGGCGGCTGAATGTGCTCATCGTGGGGACGGACCAGCGACCCCCCGACCCGACGGGCAACACCGACACGATGATCGTGGCCAGCATCGACCCGGCCAGCGGCGCGATCGCCATGTTGAGCGTCCCGCGCGACACGGTGGGCGTGCCGCTGCCGCCCACCTGGCCGGCCGCCGCGCGGTGGGGCGGCGTCTACCCGCTCAAGATCAATAGCCTCTGGACCTACGCGGCCGCGAACCCAGGCCTCTTCCCCTTCCCGGACGCGACGGTCAGTGCCGACGCGCTGAAAGGGGCGCTGGGCCAGCTCCTGGGCATCCCCATCCGCTACTACGTCTCAGTCAACTTCGCGGGCTTCCGCACGATCGTTGACACACTCGGCGGGGCGATGATCGATGTGCAGGTCCCGGTGGAGGACCACGACTTCCCGGAGACCGACGGCCGAGCGATCAAGCTGTACATCACCCCCGGCTTCCAGCTCACGAACGGCGACGCCGCCCTCGCGTACGCCCGGGCGCGCCACGAGACCAACGACTTCGACCGTGCACAGCACCAGCAGCGCGTAATCGTCTCGCTGCGCCAGGAGACGGACCTGCTGAGCTTCTTGGACCCGACCAGACTGCAGGCCATGGCGACCGCGCTGAGCTCCGCCATCCACACAGACTTCCCTGCTTCGGAGCTGCCGGCGCTCGTCTCGCTCCTAGAAACCGCGGACACCTCCAATCTGCGCTCATACGTCTTCGAGCCACCGGTGTACCAAGTGGAATGCAACAACACGTCCCTCTCTTGCTACTACTCGCTGTCCCCGAAGGTCGCCGCCATCCAGCAAGCCGTGCGGGACGCCTTCACGGTCGACCCCGCTCTGGAGCGCTCGCGCCAGCTCCTCGCCTCGGAGAACGCGCGGGTGTGGGTCGAGGGGGGCGCGGGCATCGCCGGGCAGGCCGATGCGATCGCCGACTACCTCGACTACCTCGGCGTGCCTGCGCTCGTGCCACCCGTGGACGGCGGGCGGGCGGACCGGCAGACCTATCCGACGACGGTGATCACGTTCTACAACGGGGCGGAGCAACGCCTGCCCGAGACTGTGCGCGTGCTTGAGGCCACCTTCGGGGCGCCCATCACCACCACGACCGATCCCTCCGTCACGGTCGACGTCATCGTGACCACCGGCAAGCACACGCCCGCCCTCGTGGCCCCCTCCCAGTGAAGGCGGTTCGCCGACGTGGGCCCTGGAGGGGCCGCGCCGATGGCTTCCCGGCGGCCCAGCTCATAGGGGCCCTCGTCGTGGTCGTCGTGGGTGTGCTCGGCTTCGGCTTGCTCGGGGGGCCGGTGCCGAGCGTCGAGCTGGTCGGGCACAAGACCGCCCGGGGAGACGTCCCGAACCGCACCCCCGACCCGGTCCAGCCCTTCCAGCCGGCGGCGATCGCGGTCCCGCGCATCCGGGGCACGATCCTCTTCGTCAAGGCCGGGCGCATCTGGTCAGTCAGCGGCGCCGACACGCTGACCCAGCTCGGCTCGAGCCAGCATGCCCAATCGCCGGTCTGGTCGGCCGATGGGACGACGATCTACTTCCTCGACATCCACTCAAAGCAAGCGAGCATCCCCTGCGCGCTGGTCGCGGTGAGCGGATGCACCGGAGTCACCGCCGCCTACGCGCTCAACTACCCGGTGCTCTCGCGGATGCCTGGCGGTGGGGGCAGCGCGACGCCGATCGCGTCGGGCCTCTACTCTTGGGCGGGCGGGGCCTACTCGTACTACTGGGGCCTCTGGCAACCCGCCCTGAGCCCCGACGGCACGACCCTCGGGCTCATCAGCGACGCGCCGACGCCCCTCTCGCTCGACTACAGCGTGGAACTCATGCCCGCTGCGGGTGGGCATCTCACCCGGCTCGCCCTGCCCGAGGACTACGGCCTCGGGCAGAACGATCCGGCCTGGAGTCCGGACGGGCGCACGATCGCTTTCACGTACAACCATCTGGAGGGGGCCCTCGGCCGCCCACGAATCGGCCTCTACGACGTCAAGACCGGGGCCGTGCGGTTCCTCACGGAGTACGGCTATGGGCAACCCACCTACTCGCCCGACGGCCGCTGGATCGCCGCGGTCCGCAGCTCCACCAAGGGCCGCGACATCGTCATCCTCGATGCCCGCACCGGCGCAGAGCTCCTTCGCGTGACCGACGATGGGCACAGCTTCAGCCCGGTCTGGTCACCCGCCGGAGATCAAATCGCTTTCCTCCACGTCAACGGGCTCAGCATCGATCTGTGGGTCGACACCCTCACAGGAGCCGGCCGCTCCTTCAGCGTGACCGACTCGGAGCCACTGACCAGCCAGAGTGCGCTCGACGGCACGTCCCGGCCGGCCTGGTTCATCCCACCCGCGGAGCTCCCCTCAGCCAGCCCGGCAGCCTCGGCCCCGACGATCAGCCCGGCATCCAGCGGCGGCGTGCTCGCTCCGTCCACCGCGCCCTGAGCGTGCTGGACGGAGCGCGCGTCATGCGGTACCGACGTGGAGATCCCCGGATAGATCTGCCCACGCTGTCGCGATGCTCTGACACGGCCTCCCCTGGGTAGGCTGACGCGGGGATCATGCCGGGATCAATCTTGCCCCTTCGGGATGGACCTGAGAAGCCTCATCAAGCCGGTCTCGTCCCGGAGAACACGGGGGTTCCCAACTTGAGGAGCGGCGACACTGCGGCGATCGTTGCGGTCCCCCACCGTCGCCCTGGCCGTGCCTTGGCCACATCCACCGTGACGCTGATGCTGGTTGGCTGCAACTGCGCAGGGTGTGCTTGGGGCACCGTCGCGCGGCGGGCGGAGAATTCGATGCGCTCCGCGCTGACCAGGAGGCTCGGCCCTCTCCGCCACATCACCCTAGACTGGCTCCATGAATGGGATCAAGCTCGGCGCGCTCTGCTGGAACCAGTACACCGACTGGCTCTCCCTGCTCGAGGCGGGCATTCGGGCGGACCGGTTAGGGTATTCCTCGCTCTGGACGTGAGTCCTCTTCCGGGGTAGTCGAACCGATCGAGCAACGGTATCCACGTCGCGTATACCGTCCAAGTGGTACCACGGTACCAAGATCGTCGGTGTCGATCTTGGTGGACATGGGATCACCTCTACCCGATCGTGGGCGACCCCCACGGGCCCAACTACGAGGGCTGGCTGACCATCACGGCCTGGGCTGCGTGCACCGAGCGCGTGCGGATCGGCCTGATGGTGGGCGCCAACCCCTACCGCGAGCCGGCCCTGGTGGCCAAGATGGCGACCACGCTCGACCACATCAGCGGCGGGCGCGCCATCCTCGGCATCGGTGCCGCGTGGTTCGACGAAGAGGCCCACGACTTCGGCTTCGAGTTCGGGTCGGGTGCGCCCGAGCGCCTGCGCTGGCTCCGGCAGGCGCTGCCGATCATGCGGGGCATGCTCGACGGGACCGAGCCCTCCGCGCCAGAGGGCTCCCGGTACCGCGCCTCGCACGTCCGCAACGACCCCCTGCCCATACAGCCGCATCTGCCGATCTGTGTGGGGGGCGGCGGCGAGCAGGTGACGCTGAAGCTCGTGGCGCAGTACGCCGACATGAACAACGTCGGTGGAGGTCTCGAAGAGGTGCGGCGGAAGGAACGGGTGCTCCTCGAGCATTGCGCCGCCGTCGGTCGGAACCCGGACGAGATCGAGCGCACGACCGGTGTCGGTACGGTCTTCATCCGCGACAACCGCGCCGAGGCATGGCGCGTCTTCGCGGAGGCATTCGACCGCAACCGCGTTTCTCGCCGCTGGTCCGATCAGCCGGTGGGCACTCCGGAGGACGTCGCCGAGCGCCTTGCACCCTATGTCGAACTGGGGTACCGCCATCTCATCGCCGCGTTCCCGGCGACGTACGACGAAGAGTCGATGACGCGGCTCGTGACCGACGTCCAACCGCTTCTCCAGAGGATCTAACTCCCGCCGGCCCGCCCGACTGGGAGTCGGACGCGAGTACGTGGCGGCACCTCGGCTTCGCTGGCGGACCGATGCGAGCGCGCTCATGCCCGGGTCCAGAGTCGCGGGGCCGCCGCGCGCAAGTGCCGCGCTGCCGGGGCGCGGCTATGCGCAGACAAGCCACGGGTGGGCGCGCGCCGGTATAGTCTCGCCACCGTCCGCCGAGATCCGAAGTGCCCCGGGCCTCGGCGGACGTCTCGAATCCGGGCCCGCCTGCGACCACCCCGCGGGCGCAGGTGCGGCGATTCACAGAGCGCATCCCGGCGCCATAGTCTGGCCACCGGCCGTGGAAGCAGCGCCTGAGATCCAACCCCGACCTCCCGAGCCCTTGGGCGCGCCGAGGACGCATAGTCACGCTCAGGAGTCGTCGCGCTTGCTAGCCGCGGCCGCCAACGTGTGGACGGTCGATGTGGCAGGTCGCGCCCTGCATCCCGGCCTGAACTCCGTGCCGACCGGCAGCCGCGGCTGACGCGATCCGCCCTGCCGGGGCACGGGTTTTCCGGGACCGACCGAGACTGAACAACCGCCGTCAGCACCGACGGTTCCGACCTTGGAGTCGAAATGGCGGCCGCGAGCTGATGCCCGTCGTTCTCAGGACTCGGGTTGCGGCCGTCGCACCCTTCAGAGGCGACCCAGGAGGGCCCGGCGAACGAACGCCAGGTTGCGTAAAATCGGCCGGTGATCCCCTCGCGCGCCGAAGCGGCCGACATCCTGCTCGAACTCGACCCGCCCGACTGGCTCCTCGCGCACGTCGGAGCCGTCGCCGAGATCGCCTCGTTCCTCGCAGAGCGCTGCGCAGCTCGCGGCGTCGCGGTCGATCGTGAGCTAGTCGAGGCGGCCGGGCTCCTCCACGACATCGACAAGCTCCTCCCCGCCGACGATCCGGTGCAGGAGCTTGGGCACGGCGCGGCCGCAGCGCGGTGGCTGAGCCAACGCGGATACCCGGAACTCACCAGGGCGGTCTCGGCGCACTCCATCACGCGTCTGCTCGACGCGGACCGGTACGGACGCTGGAACGGTGTCGCGACTCGCGAGGAACGGATCCTGGCATACGCCGACAAGCGAGCGGGCCAGCGGCTGGAGGCGATGAGCGCACGTTTCGCCAGCTGGGCCGCCCGATATCCGGAGTACCGGGAAAGCCTGGCCCGCGCACGAGCCCGCGCCGAGCGCCTAGAGCGCGAGGTGTGCGAAACCGCAGGCGTCAGTCCGTTGGCCGTCCGGCGGCTGCGCTGGGTCGCCCCGACGCTGGAGGCGGTGCGGCGCCGGCGCCGCGAGGCTGGTGTCGCTGCGACCGCCGGAACGCGCGCTGAAACCTGACCTCGCGCCCACGGAGGAGGCGACGGTGACGGGCGCGCCGTTCGCGTACTTCTGGGGGGACGACGCTCTCGGACTTCATCGCGCCGTAGAGCGGTTTGCCCGCGCCCTGGAGACCGATGGACAACCGGTCGAGACCTGGCGCCCGGATTCCGCGGAACCCGCCGTGCTCGACGCACTCGCCGTGCGCCTGGGAACGGCTGCGCTCTTCGGCGGCGGAGTGCTGGTGGTCGTCACCGAGCCCGTAGCACTGCTTCGAATCCCGGGAGGAGCAGGACCGGGCGGTCGCGCTCCTCGACGGCGTCGCCCCCGGCAACGGGGTCGCCTTCACGGAACTGTCAGCGAGCGGCGCACGCGAGCCCGCCGCGGCGTCGGCTCGGATCCGCGAGGCGATCGAGCGGGTCGGAGGTACGGTCCGACGGATAATGGCGCCACCTCCGGGACGTTTCGGGTCGTGGATCGCCGGCCGGGCCTCTGAGCTCGGCATCGACATCGAGCCCGCGGCCGCGAACCTCCTAGCTGAACGCGTCGGCGGCGACGTGCGCGAGGCCGACGTGGATCGTCGGCGGCAGACGGAGCTCGCCGAGGCGCATCTGAAACTTCTCGCGCTCTACCGGCCTGCGGCTCGTGTCCGCCGGGAGGATGTGGACCTTCTCGTGGCGCCGACCGTGCCAGCGTCAACGTGGGCGTTCCTAGACGCCGTGGGTACGCGCCGGGCCGGCGAGGCGTCCGCGATCGCATCCGCCCTCCTAGCGACGGGCACGGCGCTCCCGATCGTCGTGACACAGCTGCACCGGCGACTCCGTCAGCTGCTCGAGATCCGCGATCGGCTGGCGCATGGTGCGGCGCCCGGAGACATGGTCCGCCTTCTGAGACTTCACCCGTACCGCGCCGAGACCCTAGCTAGGCAGGCTATGCACTGGGACGTTCCGGCACTCGAGGCCGCGCTCGACGCGCTCCTCGAGGTGGATCTCGCCTCCAAGGGGCTGTCCAGCGACGCGCGACGCGGCGCTGCGCCCCTGACGGGGCCGCTCGCGCTCGGCCTTTGGCTCGCAGAGCGCGTCGCGGCCTGAGCTAACCTCTACTCGGCGCCCAATCCCGCCGCCGCCTGCAGCACCGTGTCGAATTCGATGGCGAACACGCAGCGCCCCGCGTCGAGGTCGAGGAGCTCAATCAGCTCCGGGTCCATGTACAGCTGGTGACAGTCGGCGCACAGCCCGGCCGGGATTCCGAAGCACAGCCGCTCGGTGCGGTCGGCAAGCCGGAACGTGGCGTCGTACCGCGTGTTGACGAGGGGGCGCCCGCACTCGGGACAGTCCAGCGCGATGGAGGGCATGCTGCGTGGTCCCATCCGATCCGCGACCGGCGCTCGCCAGTCGTCGCATGGGCGATGCTAGGCGGAGCCGCCGAAGACGGGCATGCCTCGGTGGTACCGCACGCGGCAGTACCCCCGCCGACGGGCGGATCCGCGGGAGCCCAGCCCGATGGCCAGCTACTGGACGCGCAGCAGCGTGGGCGCGTCGGCCCAGAGCTTCTCGAGCTGGTAGTAGTCGCGCTCCGGGGGCGCGAACACGTGCACGATCACGGGACCGAAGTCCAGCAGCAGCCAGTGGGTACCCGATGTGCCTTCTCGTCCCAGCGGCAGGAGTCCGTCGGCCTTCACGCCCTCCGCGATGCCGTCCGCGATCGCTGCGAGCTGACGTTCAGAGGCACCCGAGCACACGACGAAATAGTCGGCGAGCGACGTGAGTGCGCCGACGTCGAGCAACACAATGTCGGAGGCCTTCTTGTCCTCGGCCAGCTCAACGATCCGGCGCGCCAGCGAGAGCGCAACCTGCGCATCGACGACCACTGGGATGTCACGGGGCGGAAGCCCGGGACGCCGGGACGCGCGGGCGGGAACAGGGTCCGTCACGTTCGCTTTGACCTCCTCGCGCGATGGTCTTCGGTCACCGACATGATCTCGGTGGAGCCAGGCACCTCGGGCGGGGTGCCCTTGGCGGGCCACGGTCGCATCGCTCATGATGCGCCCAGCCAGCCCAACCGCAGCTCGCGTCACGGCGCAACCAGATAGAGCCCGATGGCCAAGATGTAGTCCTCGACCGCGGGTGGCACCAGGTACCGGATGCTCCGGCCGGCGGCCACCCGGTCGCGGATCGCCGACGCCGAGTGACCCAGGTCTGGACCATCGAGCACGATCAAGCGGTCCCCAAAGGCGGCGAAGTGCTCAGCCATCCACGAACGGGGCGCCACGGGAAACCCACGCCGCGGGACGACGGCGAGGCGACAGGAGCGGAGCAACCGTTCGGGCGCGTGCCAAGTCTCCAGTCCGAGGAGGGCCTCCACGGAGAGAATGAATACGAGGCCGGCCGATGGGTTCCAGGGTTGCGGAGGGTCCGCCCCGAGGCGCTCGATCGTGTCGGCCGTGTAGCTTGGGCCCGGACGGTCCACCTCCACGCGGCTCAGGCGGAAGGCCGGGTTGTCGGCAATGGCGAGCTCGACCATCGCGACCCGGTCAGGCGCAGGCGCAATTCGACGACCGAGCTTGTGCGGCGGCACGGCAGTCGGCACGAATAGAACCCCAGCGAGCCCCAGCGCGTCGCGAGCCTCCTCAGCGATCGCCAGGTGCGCGTAGTGCGGGGGGTCGAAGGTGCCGCCGAGCACTCCCCATGCCCCAACGGCTGATACTGCGCCCGGGAGAAAAGGCGGGTGCGTCCGCGGCATCCGCTCCGACGTCACGCCCAGCCCTCCTCGCCCCACTCCAGCTCCCGGGTGCCGATCGTGACGGTGTCGCCGGCCCTCACACCCGCCCGGCGCAACTCACGAGCCACGCCCATGCGCTCAAGGTCGCGCTGGAAGCGCTCGGCGGATTCCTCGTTGTCGAAATCCGTCTGCGCCACGAGCCGCTCGATCTGCCGCCCGCGGAGCCGGAATCCCTTCCCCTGGCGCTCCACGGAGAAACTCCCGCGCGCGGAATCAAACCGGTGAACCACGATGCCGGCCGGTTCAGGCGGCATGCCCAGCTCGTCTGGGCCGGGCAGCAGCGCCGCGACGGCCGCCTCCAGCTCGCGCAAGCCCCGTCCCTCCAGAGCGGACACGCCCACGGCCTCAGCCCCATCGGCGGCGCACGCACGCGCGAACGAGGCGTATCGCTCGCTGGCACCCGGAAGGTCGAGCTTGTTCGCCACCACCAGTCCGGGCTTCTCCAACAGCCGTTCGTCGTGCAGGCGCAGCTCCTCGCGCACGATCTCCCGGTCGCCCTGTGGATCCCGCGCGGCGAGGTCCACGACGTGCACCAGTACGCGGGTACGCTCGACATGGCGGAGAAACGCGTGCCCGAGGCCAGCGCCTGAGGTCGCACCCTCGATGAGGCCCGGCACGTCTGCGATCGTGGGGCGCCTGGGTCGTCGGGGTCGAGCACCGACAAGTCGAGCACGCCGAGGTTCGGCTCCAATGTCGTGAAGGGGTAGTCGGCGATCTTCGGCGTGGCGTTCGTAAGCGCGGCTAGCAGCGTGGACTTGCCCGCGTTGGGAAGCCCAACCAAGCCGACGTCCGCGATCAGGCGCAGCTCGAATTGCAGCTGCCGCTCCTCGCCTGGCTCGCCCTTCAGCGCGTGCCGCGGGGTACGGTGCGTAGGCGTCGCGAAATGCACGTTGCCGAGGCCACCGCGTCCGCCGCGCGCAACCATCACGCGCTGCCCCGCCCCCACGAGGTCGGCCACCAGCTCGCCAGTGTCCGCGTCCAAGACAGCCGTGCCCGGCGGCACGCCGAGGTCCAGGTCACCGCCGGCCCGGCCATGGCTGCGCGAGCCTGATCCTCTGCCGCCAGAATCTGCCCGGAAGTGATGGTGGAAGCGGTAGTCGCCGAGGGTTGTCTGTCCGACGTCGACGCGAAGGTAGATCGAGCCTCCACGCCCGCCGTCGCCCCCGTCGGGCCCCCCCCGGGGAACGTGCGCCTCGTGCCTGAACGAGACCGCTCCGTCGCCGCCGTCACCGGCACGCAGCCACACTGTGGCGCGATCAAGGAACATCGGCACGCATGCTATCAGGACCGCCGGGCCGGGCCGGGCGCAACAGGCGCGGAAGGCCGGGAATGGGTGCTGTCGCGACCGAGTTGGTCAGCGGGAGAGATAGTTGAGCGGATTGACGCGCGTTCCGCCGCCCCAGATGGGGCCGATCCACACCTCGAAGTGGCAGTGGGGGCCGGTCGCGTTGCCCGTCGCACCGACGCGCCCAACCTGCGTCCCCCTGTCCACGTGCTGGCCCACCGCGACCATCACGGCCGACATGTGGTTGTACGTGGTGTAGATGTTGTTGCCGTGGCTGATCCAGACCTGGTACCCGCCACCGTTATCGCGCCACCCGGCGTAGGTGACGACTCCTGCAGCCGCGGCGAGCACGGGCGTGCCGTAGGCCGCCGCGATGTCGAGCGCGGGGTGACCCCACCAGTAGTACTGGCTGATGAAGCCGCCGGGAACCGGCCACAGCATGCTCCCGCTGTACGAGCAGCTGGTGCACGCTCCGCCTACGGGTCCGATCTCACCTGATTCGGGGGCTGAGGCACTCGCGAGCTGGGGGGGCGCCGGAGCCGCCGTGGCGGTCGGGATCGGCGCGCCGTGACCGTCCGGCACCATGATCTCCTGGCCGATCACGACGGTGTCACCGGTGAGGCCGTTGTACTCCCGGATGTCGGCGGCGTCGGCGTGGTACTTGCGTGCGATCGACGTAACGCTATCGCCGAACTTGACCGTGTAGAGGACACCGTCCACAGGCGGGATCTGGAGCTTCTGGCCGATGTGCAGGGTGTCAGTTGAGCTCAGGTGGTTGGCCCACCAGATGCTCATGAGCGACAGGCCAAACCGATTCGCGATGCCGCTGAGCGTGTCTCCGGGGCGCACCGTGTACGTCTTGACCTGGTCGCTGATGTCCGTCACGTTCGAGCCGGCGGTGATCGGCGTGATCAGACTACCGTCAACCATGACGTACGTGCCGGCGGTCGGTCCTGACCCATCCGTGCCTAGGCTGGAGTTCGTCGCCTGGAGGGTGAACGAAGGGTCAACTTGGCCGACGTCCGGCCGCTCGCTGTTGACCGAGACGATGCGCGGGTTGTACCCGGTGCCCGGGCCGTCGGTGCCGCCCGTTCCGCCGGCGGCGACGCCGGAAAACTGTGAGAGCAGCGACGCTACGGCGAGCAATACGATCGCGAGAAGTGGCGCGCCCCGACGCTCCATGGCCAAGGCAACTAGACGGCGCCGAAGCCTCGCCGCGCCCGCAGCCAAGGCAAGGCCGGTCGGCCGATCGGTACTCGCCAAGGCCGTGCGGTGCCGCGTTGCAACGGGCGTTCGCGGCGTGTGCGCGACGAGCCTCCGCTCGACGAAATCGCGGACACCGGCAAGGCTCTCGCGAACGCGGCGGGCGGCGACAGACGCGTTCAGCAATACGGTCTCCTGTACAAGCGAGGCGGTCGCGTCGCGGGGTCGTGCGCAGGAGCAAAGGCGACCGCCAAGGAGCGCTCTATGAGGTTGGGTCCCAACCTGTGCGTTCTGTGACCACCGCGCGAGGGACTCTCCGGTCCGCGGAGCGCGAGGCCTGAAATCTTGCCGCGACCATACCATTCCGGTAACGCGGGCGTCAACCGATTGCGCCGATGCCCCGCGCTCCCGTGAGAGCTCGGGGCTACTGGTCGAGGCTCTTGGTCAGCGTGGCGAGGAACTGCGCGTTGCTATCGGTCTTGGCCAGACGGTTCAGCAGCAGCTCGATCCCCTCGTTGGTGCCGACCGCAGACAGCATCCGCCGCATGGTCCAGACCATACGGAGCGTCCCCTCCTCGAGGAGCAACTCCTCGCGCCGGGTACCGGAGCGCTGGACGTCTATGGCGGGGAAGATGCGCTTCTCGGCGAGCTTTCGGTCGAGGATGAGCTCGGAGTTGCCCGTGCCCTTGAATTCCTCATAGATCACGTCATCCATGCGAGACCCGGTGTCGATGAGGCACGTGCCGATGATGGTGAGGGAGCCGCCTTCCTCTAGCTTCCGCGCGGCACCGAAGAACCGCTTGGGCGGATAGAGGGCGATCGGATCGATGCCGCCGGAAAGGGTTCGACCGGACGGGGGCAGCGCGAGGTTGTAGGCCCTCGCCAGGCGGGTGATCGAGTCGAGGAGTATCACGACGTCGCGCCCGGTCTCGACCTGGCGCTTGGCGATCTCGAGCGCCATTTCGGCGACGTGGGTGTGGTTCTCGGTGGGCTCGTCGAACGTGGAGCTAATGACCTCGCCCTTGACCGAGCGCCGCATGTCGGTAACTTCTTCAGGGCGCTCGCCGATGAGCGCGACCATGAGGAGGATCTCCGGGTAGTTCGCCGTGATGCCGTTTGCTATCTGCTTCAGCAGCACGGTCTTGCCGGCCTTAGGCGGGCTCACGATTAGGGCGCGCTGCCCCTTGCCCAGCGGGTTCACCAGGTTGATCAGTCGCTGGCTAAGGTTCTTCGGGTCGGTCTCGAGGTTGATCAGCTCGATCGGGTGGATTGGCGTCAGCACGTCGAAGTGGGGACGGCGGCGGGCGGTGTCTGGATCCACTCCGTTGACCGACTCCACTCGCAGCAAGCCCCAGTACTTCTCGCCGTCCTTGGGGGACCGCGTCACCCCGCCGACGCGATCGCCCGTCCGTAGCCCGAACTTGCGGACCTGCGTGGAGCTGACGTAGATGTCTTCCGGACCCGGCATCAGGCCATGGCGCCGCAAGAAGCCGTAGCCCTCGTCAACGATGTCGAGGATCCCGGTCGCATACGACTGGCCGCCGCGCTCGACCTGACGCTGGAGGATGCGCTCGACGAGCTCGTCTCGCCGCATCTCGCTCGCGTCATCGACGTCTAGGTCGCCGCCGATCTCGACGAGCTCGCGCAGGTCTTTCGTCTTGAGTTCGTTGATATTCATGGGCGCTTCCGGTCGAGGTGGAGTGGTCACGTCTGCGCCGACGGTATGCGGCACAGCAGCAGATCGGGCGCACATCCGCCGCAGTGGCATGGGTTCCCCGGGGGCGCCGGACGTGAGGCAAGCAATCCCGTGCGCCGGGCCGGCGGGCATTCGAGGGGAACGAAGTGCGGTCGCAATAGTACCATGCCGCGCCGCTCGGTCAATCCGCTGTACTCGTCCGGTACCTCCGTTACACCGGTACACGTTGACCCCAACGGAGGTCACGTATCCGGCCGCCGTGAGGTAGTTCAGGGCCTGGTAGAGCCGGACCCGGTTGTAGCCGGTTTACCAGCGCGGAGCTCCACCTTGAAGGCCTCGAGGTCGGCCTGGGCGCTGGTCGGCTCGCAGAACTCCTCGGTGCGGGCCCGATTTGCCCGCTCGACGGCGCCGTGGCGCTGCGCGCGCCATTCGCGCCGCTCGCGAGCGGCGGCCTTTGCTCACCCGAGGCGGACCGCGACCTCCGCCGGGCCAGCGCGCCCTGCCTCGCTGTTGGCGAGGCAGGCGGCGACGTAGCCGCTGAACATCGGGTGCGGCCGGTCAGGCCGGCTCCTGAACTCAGGATGGAACTGGCTCGCTACGAACCAGGGATGATCGCGTAGTTCAACGATCTCCACGAGGCGTCCGTCGGGCGACTGCCCCGAGAGGACCATGCCGGCACGCTCCAGCTCCAAGCGGTATGCGTTGTTGACCTCGAAACGGTGACGGTGCCGCTCGTAGATCACCTCGGTCCCGTAGGCCGCCGCCGCCTTGGAGCCGGGGGTCAGGCGGGCCGGGTACAGCCCCAGCCGCATCGTGCCCCCCTTGTCCTCCAGCTCGCGCTGGTCGGGCATGAAGTCGATTACCGGGTCGGGCGTGAACAGGTCGAACTCGGTCGAGTTCGCATCGGACAGGCCCAGCACGTCGCGGGCGAACTCGATGACGGCGCACTGGAGGCCCAGGCACAGCCCGAGGTACGGAACGCCGCGCTCGCGGGCGTATCGTGCCGCTAGGACCTTGCCTTCGATCCCGCGATGTCCGAAACCGCCAGGGACAAGCACGCCTGCCGCTCCACGCAGCCGCTCGGCCACAACGTCAGGTGAGAGCGCCTCGGAATCGACCCACCGAACGCGGATGGACCTGTCGTGTGCCCAACCCGCGTGGCGAAGTGCCTCGGTCACGGACAGGTAGGCGTCGGGCAGCTCGATGTACTTGCCGACGAGCGCAACTTCGAGCTCGGGCTTGGGGCGCTTGATCCGCTGGACGAGCGCGCGCCACGCCACGAGGTCGGCGGTGTGCACCCGGTCCGCCAGGCCCAGGGCCGCGACCACGAGATCGCCCAGGCCCGCCTCCTCGAAGAAGAGCGGCACCTCATAGATCGTATCGGCCGTGGTCGCCGGGATGACGGCTGCCGCCGGGACATCGCAGAAGAGCGCGATCTTGTCGCGAAGCTCGTCCGGGATCGGTGCAGTCGGAGCGCAGCACGATCACGTCGGGCTGGATGCCGATGCCCCGCAGCTCCTTGACCGAATGCTGGGTGGGCTTCGTCTTGAGCTCGCCGGTAGCCGCGAGCGCGGGCAGCAGCGTGACGTGGACGTACAGCACGTTCTCGCGCCCGACGTCGTTGCGCATCTGGCGGATCGCCTCGAGGAACGGCAGGCGCTCGATGTCGCCGACCGTGCCGCCGACCTCGACGATCACCACGTCCGCACGGCCGTCGCGCGCCACCCGCTGGATCCGCTCCTTGATCTCGTTGGTGATGTGCGGGATGACCTGGACGGTGCCGCCGAGATAGTCGCCTCGCCGCTCCTTGGCGATGACCGCCTGGTAGATCCGGCCCGTCGTGACGTTGCTGAGCTGGCGTCAGGCTCTCGTCGATGAAGCGCTCGTAGTGACCCAGGTCGAGGTCGGTCTCGGCGCCGTCGTCGGTGACGAACACCTCGCCGTGCTGGTACGGGATCATCGTGCCCGGGTCGACGTTGATGTACGGGTCGAGCTTCAGGATGGAGACGGAGAGACCGCGGCTCTTGAGCAGGCGGCCGATGCTCGCGGCGGTGATGCCTTTGCCCAAGGAGGAACTCACGCCGCCGGTCACGAAGACATACTTCGCCATGGTCGAACGTCCTCCGGGGTTTTTCCAATGCTACCCGAGGCCGCCTGGGCCCGCAACCTGCGACGTATCCTCTCTGGCGCGGACGCGGAGGCAGCGATGGCGAATCGACCGGGATCCGAACCGACGGGCGCGGGCGGCGACACGACCATGGCCGACAACGCGCCGACGGCTTCGCGGAGCCCGACATTACCGCCGGGCCCACCCGTGCCCCCTTCTCCTTGGCAGCCCGACGGGTGGGGGCGCGCCGGCCGGCGCCGCATCGGCGGCAGCCTAGTGGCCGGACTCGTGTTCCTGCTGGTCGGCGCGTATTTCCTGATCCGCCAGGTGGCGCCGGCGGTAGACGCAGGCCGGCTGTGGCCGTTCGGCGCCGTCGGGATCGGGCTCGTGCTCCTCGTCGCGGCGGTGGTAGCGCCCGAGCGGGCCCGCTAGCGCCTCCTTCGGCTGCCACCGCGAAGCGGCATCAGAAGGCAGGTGTCGCCTTGCCCGCTCCCCATACCTCCGGGTCGCGGACGAACGCGCAGACGCCGCCCACCTCCGCCGCTCAGCCTGCGGCGCGGAGCTCAGGCTGGTTCCTGCTCCAACTCCAGCGCTTCATCGTCCGCTTCCTCGGTCAGCTTCAGCCAGATGAACAAGCCGGCCAGGACAAGGAGGGGGATAACGACGAGCGCGGCAAGCGTGACGCCGAGCGCCACGGCGACGATCTTCAGGGCCTTCATGCGATCTCCTTCCGCATCGTGTGTCCCACGCTAGCAGGTTGACGGCTGGGGCGAGTTGGCGACCTACCCGGCGGCGCCGGGTGCGGCGTTCGATGCCCGTCCGGCCGGTGCCTGGGCCGCGAGCTGGACGATCTCGTCACGGGTGAACTCGACCAGCACGTGCTTCGCACCTGCCTGTGTCGCCGTCAGCAGGCGCAGCACGTACGCGCCCTCCTGCTCGAAAAAGAACACATCGCGCGGGCGCTGCCCGTCGATGTAGTGGCCGATGACTCGCAGGGCGGCCTCGTACCCGCCGGCGTTGCCGAACGAGGCGACAGGCGTCGGCTGCTCACGGCGCGCGATCCCCTCTTCCATGAACCGAGCGATGTCATCGTCGACGAAGGTCAGTGTCTCCTTGTGCTGCTGGCCGTAGGACTCCGACCAGGTCGAACCTGCCTGCTCGACGGCGAGGCCCTGCACGATGAACCCATCCGGGATCTCGGTCAGCGAGACCTCGCGCAGCCCGCGCTGGTCGAGGATCGCCCCGATCGAGCGGAGCACCTCCTCGAAGTCCTGCCGCGGACTTCCTTCGTAGATGCGCATCCCGGCCTCCCTGCGCCGGCCGTCCGATCGATCAGCCCGCGTTCCTCTGCCCGCTGGCCGCTGAGCGTCACGACGACCGTTGTGGCGAGTGTACCGATGCTGTCAGGGTGAAACAAGGCGAGGGCGCGCAAGGACGAGGGCGCGCCGTCAGCACGGTGCGCCCTGCCACGGCACCGGCACCTGGCCGGGCACCGGCCCTATGACTCCAGCTCGGGCCGGTGCCCGGCCAGGTGCCGGTGCGCCGCGCGATGTCCGGCGAGCGCCGCCGTCCGGAGCACGCGGGGGTCGTGGCGTGCCTCCCGCGGTGCGGCCAACCACGAGAGCAGGAACCCGGCGTCGAACGCGTCGCCGGCACCGGTCGTGTCTGCCGCTTCGACGGGCCGCGTGGCCACTACCAGCTCAACCGAGTCGAGCCCCTTCCGCGCCAGCACGACGCACCCCGACCTGCCCTGCTTGAGCGCAACCACCGGGGCGACTTCCAGCAATGCCTCTCGCCGACGCCCACCGCTGAGCGCCGCCGCCTCATCCGTGTTGGCAAATAGCAGGTCGGGAGCGACCGTGCGGAGGTCGCGCACCGCGTCGCGGCGGCCGCGGGCGAGGAGCGGCCGGCGAGACGCAAGGTCCACGGAAACGACCGCCCCGGCCGCCCGGGCAAATCCGCACGCGGCGAGCGCCGCGTCCCGCAGGGGGACGCTGAACAGCGAGTAGCCGGGCAGATGCAGCCCATCACGGCGGAACCACCCCGCGCGCAGGTGCGCCGCCAGCAGGCCGTCAGCGGCTCCGCGCTCGGTCGCGAACGTCCGCTCCCCGTCGGATGCCACCATCACGACGATGCGGGCGGTGGTCCCGGCGACGCGCGGCGCGTGCACGGCAACTCCCGCGCCGCGGAGCGCGCGGACGAGCGCTCGCCCCCATGCGTCGCGCCCGACGGCTCCAACGAACGATGCCGCCCCTCCGAGCCTGGCCACCATGCATGCGGTGTTCGCGGCGGAGCCACCCTGATGGAACCGAATGGACGCAGCCGCGTCGCTGCCGGGGTCAAGCGGCTCGCGAACGGACGCGGTGATGTCGAGCGCGAGGTCACCGAGCACGACAATCGCCGGGCCGGGTGCCCGCCGCCCGGCGACCTCCATCGGCCCCGGGGTTGACCGGAGGGCTGAACTGCTCGCGGTCCCGGACATCCTCTGGCGCCTACGACCCCTAAGGGCGGCTTCACGGACCTGTCTATAGTAGTCAAGCTCGAACCAAAGATGGATCACGGATGGGGAGACGGTGCTTCGCCGGCCGCTGACCGACGGCGGTCTCCCGCGAACCGAGGGGCGCCTCCGATGACTGCAGTGACCACCCGCCCGGACCAGCTCGCCATTGACACGATCCGGACTCTCTCGATCGACGCCGTGCAGGCGGCGAACAGCGGACACCCGGGCATGCCCATGGGGGCCGCGCCGATGGCCTACACCCTCTGGACGCGCTTCCTGCGCCACGCCCCGCACGATCCGGCGTGGCCGGACCGGGACCGCTTCGTGCTCTCGGCCGGGCACGGCAGCATGCTGCTCTACGCGCT
The DNA here is from genome assembly GCA_963835945.1 of uncultured Chloroflexia bacterium. Taxonomy (GTDB): domain Bacteria; phylum Chloroflexota; class Limnocylindria; order Limnocylindrales; family CSP1-4; genus JAJYNJ01. The sequence continues at coordinate 27,581 of CAWIHR010000085.1, read as the reverse complement.
GCTGTACCTCACCGGCTACGACCTAGCCCTGGACGATCTCAAGCGCTTCCGGCAGCTCGGGTCGCGCACGCCCGGACACCCCGAATACGGCATGACCGCGGGGGTCGAGGCGACGACCGGCCCGCTCGGGCAGGGCTTCGCCAACGCCGTCGGCATGGCCATCGCCGAGACCCACCTCGCCGCCGAGTTCAACCGGCCCGGCCACGCCATCGTCGATCACTGGACGTACACGATCTGCGGTGACGGCGACATGCAGGAGGGGATCTCGTCGGAGGCGGCCAGCCTCGCGGGTCATCTGCGCCTCGGCAAGCTCGTCGCGCTCTACGACGACAACCACATCCAGCTCGACGGGCCGACGGACTGGTCGTTCAGCGAGGACGTCCTCGCGCGGTTCGACGCGTACGGCTGGGACACCCGGCGCGTCGAGGACGGCAACGACATCGAGGCGATCGCGCAGGCCATCGAGGCCGCCCGGCGGGATCCGCGTCCGAGCCTGATCGCGGTGCGCACCCACATCGGCTACGGCTCGCCCCACCGTCACGACAGCTCGAAGGCCCACGGACAGGCGCTCGGCGAGGACGAGGTGCGCCTCACGAAGGAGGCGTACGGCTGGGATCCCGATCGCCACTTCTATGTGCCCGACGCGGCGCTCAACGTGTTCCGCGCCGCCGTGGGGCGGGGCGACGACTGGGTCCGCGCATGGCGGGCGCGGCTAGACGCGTATCGACGCGAGTTTCCCACCGAGGCCGCCGAGCTCGAGCGTCGGCTGGCCCAGCGGCTGCCGGGCGGCTGGGACCGCGACCTCCCCACGTTTGGGCCGGACCAGGCCCAGGCGACGCGCCAAGCGTCGGCCGCGACGATCCAGGCCGTGGCGGCGACGATGCCCGAGCTCTTCGGCGGCGCCGCGGACCTGTCCGAGAGCAACCTCACGGATGTGCGGGACGAGGCGCAGTACGGCCCCGACGACCGGGGTGGGCGCAACATCCGGTTCGGTGTCCGCGAGCACGCCATGGGGGGGATCGCGAACGGCCTCGCCTACCACGGGGGTTACGTGCCGTTCGTCGGCACGTTCCTGACGTTCAGTGATTACATGCGCGGCAGCGTCAGGCTCGCGGCGCTCTCCCGCCTCCATGTGATCTACATCTGGACGCACGATTCGGTCGGCCTAGGAGAGGACGGACCCACGCACGAGCCCGTCGAGCACCTCGCGGCGCTGCGCGCGATGCCGAACCTCTGGATGATGCGGCCTGGCGACCCGAACGAGACGGTCGCGGCCTGGCGCGCAGCGGTCGCGCGGCGCGACGGCCCCGTGGCGCTCACACTCACCCGGCAGAAGGTTCCCGTGCTCGCCGGGACGCGGGAGCGCGCGATGGACGGCGTGGCGCGCGGCGGGTACGTGCTAGCCGACGGAACCGCCCCAGACGGCCAGGCGGTCCCGCCTCGGCTGGTCCTCCTCGCGACTGGGTCGGAGCTGCAGCACGCGATGGTGGCGCGCGACCGGCTCCAGGCAGACGGCGTCCCGACGCGCGTCGTGTCGCTTCCGTGCTGGGAGCTGTTCGAGGCGCAGCCCGCCGAGTACCGGGACCAGGTGCTGCCCCCCGGCAGCACCGCCCGTGTCAGCATCGAGGCGGGTGTCTCGCTCGGGTGGGATCGCTGGGTGGGGCCACTGGGTGCCATGATCTCGGTCGAGCACTTCGGCCTATCGGCGCCCGGCCCACAGGTCATGGAGGCGTTCGGGATCACCGCGGACCACCTCGTGGACGTGGCGCGGGGCGTGCTCGAGCGGCGCGTGCGCGGCGTCGTGGCTGTCACGCCAGCCGGGACAGCGGCACATGTCGCGAACGGCTAACGCGGAGAGATGCGGCGACAAGGAGGACGACGATGACCGGCGGGCTTGACGTCTCCGGTTTCTCGCTCCCGGACGACCTTCGGGACCCAGTCGACTTGGCGATGCAGCACGCGGTCGACGACAGATGGGTCGACCGCGCCTGGAACAAGGACGTCACGCTGTGGTCGGCCGAGGAACCTGCCCAGGCGAAGATCGCGAACCGCCTCGGCTGGCTCCATGCGCCCGAGGCGTTCCTCGAGGACGTCGACGAGCTGCAGGCGTTCGCCGACGGCATCCGAGAGGAAGGCTTCTCGCAGGCCGTGCTCTGCGGCATGGGCGGCAGTTCGCTCGCCCCTGAGGTGCTCGCGGCCACGTACGGCGTCGCGCCCGGCGGAGGCACGCCAGTCCACGTCCTAGATTCGACCGACCCCGACGCGGTGCGCTGGGCACGCGAGTCGTTTGACCCGACGACCACGCTCTACCTGATCTCCACCAAGTCGGGCGGCACGACGGAAACGCTAAGCTTCCTCGCCTCGCTCTGGGAGGAGGAGGCGCACGGGCGAGGGGTCCACTGGCCGGCGCTGCACTTCGCCGCCATCACCGACCCCGGGCGGAGCATGGAGGGGATCCCCCATCACAACGAGTTCCGGGAGATCTTCCTGAACCCAACGGACGTGGGCGGTCGTTACAGCGCCCTGACCTACGTGGGGTGCGTCCCGGCCGCCCTCCTGGGCCTTGACCTCGCCGGCCTACTCGAGCAGGGGGTCCGGATGGCGCAGCGATGCCGAGCGGACGGTCCCGACAATCCCGGGCTCGTGCTCGGCGTCACGATCGGCGCACTGGCTAAGGCTGGGCGGGACAAGCTCACCTTCGTCGCTGACCCGGCGATTGCCCCGTTCGGATCGTGGGCAGAGCAGCTCGTCGCCGAGAGCACGGGCAAGCACGGCGTGGGGATCGTGCCCATCGACCGCGAGCCGCTCGGCCCCGCCGAGGTGTACGGCCCCGACCGGGCGTTCGTCCGCCTGGTGCTGCGCGGCAGCACCGACTGGCGCGAAGCCACGCGTCCGCTGATCGATGGCCTGATCCTCGCCGGCCATCCGGTGCTCGAGATCGAGGTCGACCCGGACCTGGGCCTTGGCGGCGAGTTCTTCCGCTGGGAGTTCGGCACGGCGATCGCCGGTGCCGTCCTCGGCATCGACCCCTTCGATGAGCCGAACGTGACGGAGTCGAAAGGCAACACCAACCGCGTGCTCGCCGAGTACCACGAGCAGCGGCGCCTGCCGGCGCTGCAACCGCTCGCGAGCGCGGGGCCGCTCACGCTCGTCGGCGACGCTCCGCTGCGCCTGCGCGGCGGAGACGGCACCGTGCGGGGCGAGCTGCGGCGCCACCTCGAGCGGGCCGCGCCCGGGGGCTATATGGCGATCCAGGCCTACATGGCACCCAGCGCGGAACGGACGGAGGCCCTCCAGGCGATCCGGGCGCTGCTGCGCGACCGGACGCGGCGTGCGACGACGCTCGGGTACGGGCCCCGGTATCTTCATTCGACGGGCCAGCTCCACAAGGGCGGTGCGCCTGTTGGCTGGTTCCTCCAGCTGGTCGCGCAACACCCGCGCGACCTTCCGATCCCGGGCGCCGGGCACAGCTTTGGGACACTGATCGACGCGCAGGCGATCGGCGATTTCCAGGCGCTCGAGGCGCACGAACTGCCGGTCCTGCGCATCGACTGTTCGGGGGATCCGGTCGCCGGGCTGGCGGCGCTGCGCGCCGCGCTCGGGCAGGCGCTCGACTGAAAGGCGGTCGTCTATGGCACGTCGCCCCGCGACGCTGGCCCGCTCCAGCGGAGCACGTCCGCAGGTCAACCCGCTCCGCGCCGGCCTGCGGCTCGAGAAGGTCCCCGAACCAGCATGCGTCGTCGTCTTCGGGTCCACCGGCGATTTGACGCGCCGCAAGATCCTGCCGGCCCTCTACAACCTCCGGCGAGCCGGGCTGTTGCCCGCGGAAACCACCGTCGTCGGCTTCGCTCGGCGACCGTACACCGACGAGGAGTTCCGCGCGGATCTCCGCGAGGCGGTGCCCGAGCACTCGCGCGTCCCGATCCAGGACGCGATGTGGGACAACTTCGCGGCAGGGATCTTCTACCAGGAAGGAGAGTTCCACGACGCCGACTCGTACCGGCGCCTCGGCCAGCGACTGGAGGAGATCTCGGTGGCGCGCGGCACGCGCGACAACCGCCTCTTCTACCTCGCAACGCCGCCCAGCCTGGGCCCCACGATCATCGACAACCTGGGTCGCGCGTCACTCGACGCAGAGGGTCGCGGCCGTGGCTGGTCCAGAATTGTCGTCGAGAAGCCCTTCGGACAGGACCTCGACTCCGCTCGACAGCTGAACCGCGACGTGCAGCGGGTCTTCCGCGAGTCGCAGGTCTATCGCATCGACCACTATCTAGGAAAGGAAACCGTCCGCAACCTACTGGTTTTCCGCTTCGGCAATGGCATCTTCGAGCCGATCTGGAACCGCCGCTACGTAGATCACGTGCAGATCACGGTCTCGGAGTCGCTCGGCGTGGAGGGACGTGGCGCGTTCTACGAGGAAGCCGGCGCGAGCCGCGACATCCTGCAGAACCACATGCTGCAGCTGTTGTGCCTAGTTGCGATGGAGCCGCCGATCGCGTGGAGCGCGGACGACCTGCGCAATGAGAAGCTGCGTGTCTTGCGGGCCATCGAGGGCGACTGGACCGAGGAGCGCGTGGCGCGCGACGTCGTACGCGGTCAGTACGGCCCCGGGTGGGTGGCCGGCAAGCCTGTCCCGGGTTACCGCGAGGAGCCCAAGGTGGCGCGGGACTCGAACACGGAGACGTTCGCCGCACTCCTACTGCACATCCAGAACTGGCGCTGGGCGGACGTGCCGTTTTACCTGCGAACCGGCAAGCGCCTGGCCAAGCCGGCAACGGAGATCTCGGTGCAGTTCAAGCAGCCGCCGCTCGCCCTCTTCAAAGAGATGCAGGCAGACCCGGAGCCGAACCTGCTTGCGATGCGCATCCAGCCCGACGAGGGCATCCTGCTCCGGTTCGTCGCCAAGGTGCCCGGCCTCGGGCTCGACGTGCGCAGCGTTAACATGGACTTCACGTACGGGTCGTCGTTCGCAAGCGACGCCCCCGAAGCGTACGAAACGCTGCTGCTGGACGCGATGCTCGGTGATGCCTCGCTGTTCACGCGCGCCGACGAGGTGGAGGCGGCCTGGGGGATTGTGTCGCCCATCAATCGGACGTGGGACGCGTGGGACCAAGACGGGCACCGTCCGGGGTTCCCGAACTACGCAGCGGGAACGTGGGGGCCGGAGGAAGCGGATCAGCTCATCGAGCGCGACGGGCGACGCTGGCGGAGGCTCTGACGGACGTGCCCGATGATCGCGCTGATCGGCCAGACCCCCACCCGCCCGATCAGCGGGCTGCGATCGGCGGCGGAGGGATGCGGATCGGGCCGGCCTTCCCGGGTGCTATGCATCACTGGGGCGCGCGGGCCACGTCGGTTGGTGAGATCGAGACCGAGCTCGCCCGGATCTGGAGCCTCGCTGCGCGCGAGGCCGAGCTCGAGGGGATGACGCCGGCGGCCGAGGCCGACGCACTCGGCGATCCCAGAGTTGCACCACGGCTCGAACAGCGCGGCGACGTGCGGGTCCGCGCACGGACCTCCGTGCTGACGCTGGTCGTCGTCGCAACGCGCCCGGAGACCCTAGACCGCGTGCTCGACGCGACTGGCGAGCTCGCCGGCCGCCACCCGTCCCGCGCCATCGTCCTGGCCCCCGGCGATCTGGACGGCCCATCGTCGCTGGACGCGCGAATCAGCCTCGAATGCACCGTTCGACCGGCCAGCGTCACGGAGACCTGCGCGGAACGGATCCTCGTGCACGCCGGCGGCGAGACGGCGCAGCACCTAGCCGGCATCGCGACGCCGCTACTGATCCACGATCTACCGGTCGTTCTGTGGTGGGCGGACGACCCACCCCTCGGCTCCCGGCAGCTGCGCGAGCTGACCGGGACGTGCGACCAGCTGCTGATCGACTCGGGAGCCTTCCGCGACGACGGGACCGCCCGCCTTGCCGCGCTTGCCATGCTCGTCGCCGGTGGCGACGTCGCGGTGCACGACATCGGATGGATGCGGCTGACACTCTGGAGAGAGCTGCTCGGTGCGCTGTTCGATCACCCCTTGCTGACGCCCGAGCTGTCCAGCCTACACAGCCTTCGATTGGACGTGGTGCGCCCCAGCACCACCCTGCGCATCTCCACGGCCGCCTGCTTCGCCGGATGGCTGGCCGCGGCGCTGCACCTGGACGTGTCGCAGCCGCTCCAGCCCAGGCGCAACTCGGAAAGCCTCGTCGGCACTTGGACCGATGGACATCGGGAGATTCGAGTCGAGTTCCGGCCAGTCGTCGCGCCCGGCTCGGCCGGGGCGCCGCCGAACGGATCGCTGCAGCGTGTCGAGCTCGAACTTGGTCGCGGGCGACGGGTCGTCCGGGCTCGAGTGAGCCGGCAGGCCGATCACCTGCTGGCCACAGCCGACTGGGACGGCGCAGAGGTCGTCCGGCGGGCGGGCGGGTTGGAGCTGTTCAACGAGGCGCCCTACGTGGCGGAGAGCCTCAATCGGCTCGGGCACGACCGGAGTTTCGAGGAGGCAATTGCACGGGCCGCGCGGCTGGTGGGTGCGTAGGCAGCGGGTTTCGGCTCCGGGCGGAGGAGGACGCGATGGCAGGACCGCGAATCGTCGTGCTCGCCGACAAAGCGGCGCTCGGTAGGCGCGCTGCAGAGTATGTGTGCGCGTCACTCGAGCGGGCCGTCGCTTGGCGCGGCGGCGCCCACCTGATGCTTACCGGAGGCAGCACCGCCGCCATTCTCCACCGCGCACTCGCGATCGCCCCGTTCCGCGATCGCATCGACTGGGACCACGTCGACCTATGGTGGGGCGACGACCGGTTCGTCCCCTTCGACAACACCGACTCAAACGTACGGCTGGCTCGGGAAACGCTGCTCAGGGGTCGGCGGCCCGGCTCCACCGGGATCGTGGTTCCGGAACGGAACGTCCATCCATTCCCGATTCCAGAGGCGCGCGCGGCAGGCGAGGGTCCGGACGCCTGTGCGTCGCGATACGCCTCGGAGCTCGTCGCCCGGGTGCCGCTGGACGCGCATGGTCTTCCCGTCTTCGACCTTGTCCTGCTGGGTGTCGGCCCGGACGGACACTTCCTATCGTGCTTCCCCGGTAGCCCTCTGGTGGACGCGCCGGCCCCGCCGATCTGCGCCGGCGTTCCAGCCCCCACGACCGCCAGCCCGCACGTGCCGCGCGTGACGTGCTCTCCACGCCTGACCGAGATCGCGCGCGACGTGCTCGTAATGGGGACTGGGCCATCCAAAGCCGCGATCATGGCGGCGGTGCTCGCGGGACCCCGCGACGTCAACCGGTACCCCGCGCAGATCGCGGCGCGGCGCGGCGCAACGTGGATGCTCGACGCCGCGGCGGCGGCCGGGCTCCCCGAGGCGAGGCGCGGCGTGGCAAGCTGAGACGGCCCGGAATCGGATCGCGGCCTTTCGCGCGGGATCGGTCACAGCGCGGCGACGAGGCGCCGAGGTATGCGCTCCAGACGCCGAACCCCTACCATCACGCCCGTGGCGATCGTCAGCGTTCCAGAGAGACTGCACTTCACCGGCGACGCCGAGGCCGATAGGCTCATTGCCCGCAATCCGCTCGCGCTGCTCATCGGTTTCGCGCTCGATCAGCAGGTGACTCTGCAGAAGGCGTTCAGCGCCCCGCTCGAGCTCCAGCGACGCCTCGGCCGGTCCCTCGACGCCGCCGAGATCGCCGCAATGGACCCCGAGAAGCTGGCACGACTGTTCCAGCAGCGCCCCGCGCTCCACCGCTTCCCCGCGGCAATGGCCGCCCGCGTGCAGGCACTCTGCAGCGTGGTCGCGGATCTGTACGGCTCGGATGCTGCTCGCATCTGGACCGAGGCGGCGGACGGCCCAGACCTTCGCAAGCGCCTGCTCCAATTGCCCGGCGTCGGAGACGTGAAGGCCGGGACGATGGCCGCGGTCCTGGCCAAGCGTTTCCGGCTTGTGCTGCCCGGCCTCGATGCCATTGTTCCCGGCCATCCGACGCTCGGCGACGTGGACTCGCCGGAGGCGCTCGCCTGGTACCAAGAGGGCAAGCGCGCACACAAAGCCGCCGTTCGAGCCAGCCGGTGAGCGACGCCCGGCGTACCGCGACGGCCGGGGACTCTGCGGCGGACGGCTAGGCCGGGGAGGACGTCGCGCTCGTGCGGCGCGCCATCCAGCTGGCGATGCCGCTCGCACGCGCCGAAGCGCTCGGGACCGTGCGCCAAGGTAGCCTTGAAGCATGCCTCTCGTCAACGCGATGGCTCCGGCCCGGCGCCCGCGCTGGTGCCGGTCTTCGCCGACAACGAGCTGCACGCGGTGCCCCGTTTCGGGTTCCTGATGGCCGCAATCGGGATTAGGTGACTTGTCGCCGCGCCCACTGCCCCCCACGCTGGCCGGTCCTCGCCACGCGTCGCGCTGATCGAAGGAGGGCGTCCTCAGAAATAGTCCAAGTCGCCCTGGTCGCGGTTCACGCGATGCCAGTGGCGCTGGCCTGCCTGTTCGGCGTCGGCGGCGCCGTCTCGCTCTGGGTCGTCACGGTCGCCCACGCGCTCGCGCGACCGTGGCTCGCCAAACAATCGGCCGGCCGGCCAGAAGTGGGCCGGCCGGCCGACTACACGGGCAGCGCGATCAGGACGATCCCCGCGATGGCGAGTACCACTGCGGCCACGTGCGCCCGGGAGAGCCGCTCATCCAGCAGTAGCCACGCCATGACAAGCGTCACCGCCGGATAGAGCGACGCGACGACAGCCGCCGGGCCCAGCGGACCCTGTGCGCGGGCTAGGACGAAGCCGAGGTTGCCCACGATGTCGCCCACGCCCGCCACCAGCACCACCGGCGTCATCACTCGCGGGAGATCGCGCCCTTGCCCCGTCACGAGCACCCCCACCCCGGTGACCACGATCGAACCCGCCCTGGCGATCGGCACCGGCCACCACGTTCCGGCCCCGGCTACCATCGCGCGATCCATGCCGACGAAGTAGGCGGCGAAGCCGAGCCCGGCGACAAGCGCCAGCCAGGTCCCGAGACGATCACCGCCCCCGATGTCTGCGGGCCGGGAGACCAGGACGACGGCGGCGAGCGCGACGAGGATGCCGGCCGCCTGTCCGCCTCCCACCTTCTCGCCGAACGCGTAACCGGCGACCACCGGCAGGCCGGCGCCGACCACGGCCGCCACGGGCGCAACCAGGCTCATAGCGCCAGCGGCGAGAGCCCGATAGAACACCAGCAGGCCAGCGATTCCCGCGATGCCGGCAGCAAGCGACCAGATCACGGCGGCGGGAGGCGGGAACGGGTCGCGCGAGCCTAGGGCGAGGGCAAGCGCGAACGCGATCCCGATCGTCTCCATGGCCAGGCCCACAAGCAGGACCCCGGCGCGCCGGCTCAGGAAACCGCCCGAAAAGTCCCCGATCCCCCAACCCAGCGCCGCGACAAGCGCGAACCCGAGCCCCGCGAGGTTCAGACTGCCTCCGCGACCGCCGGGCGCCGATCAGACTCGGTCGGCGCCGGCAACTCGACCACGAGGTCTGCCACCGCGTCGTACCGCGACCCGCTCGTCAGGAACAGTACCTGGAGGTCGCCCGCAAGCTCCCGGACCACCGACACCGCCCGGGCGGCGCGCTCGTCGTCGAAGGCGAGGAACGGGTCGTCCAAGACCAGTGGCGGGCGCCGGAATCCCGTGACCTGGCGTGCCAGGGCTAGCCTCGCGGACACGAAGGTCATGGCGAGCGTCGAATTGGAGAGAGCGCGGGCGTCGACCCAGTCACGGCGTTCCGGCGACCACAGCCGGATCGACAGATCCGCGTCATCGACCTGGACGCGTCGGTAACGGCCGTTCGTGATGCGTTCTACGTCGCGCTCCATGCGGCGTTCCACGAAGCGCGCCGCTTGGCGGACCGTGGCCTGCTCCGCAGCTCCGAGCGCGTCGAGCGTCCCGGCCACGATCCGGCGCCGGCGGGCCAGTCGGTCGCGGCGCAATCGCGCGTCGGACAGGGCCTCTGCCAGGCCCGCCACGGCTTCCACGTCGGCCGGGCTCGCCTCGACTCGCGCCCGTGCGACGGCCACCGCCTCGTGGGCCCGAGCGAGCGCTGCCTCCCCGGCGGCCACCGCCGCGTCGTACCGGGCACGATGCCCAGCGGGGTGCTTCCCGATCTCGCCCATCTGCGCCAGCAGGTGGCGCCGGGCCTCAGCCTCGGCCGCAGCCCGATCGCGAAGCACCGCCACGTCCTCACGTTCGGGTGGGTCGCCCAGCAGCGACGCGAACTCGGCGTGCAGCTGTTCAAGCCGCGCGACGTGCGCCTCCTCCTCGGCGAGCAGCTCTTCGACTGCCGCGAGGTCCTTCGCGCCGAGACCCGCCAGCTGCGCCTCGCGAGCCTTCTGATTCTGTCGCAGCTGATCCTCGATGACTGAGCGCCCGCGGAGCCGGCGTTTGACCTGCTCCTCGCGGAGGTTCTTCTGGTAGTTGACGTCGAAGGCCAGCCGTCGGGTGCGGAAGGCGAAGATCGCCGACGCCAGTGCGAGGGCAGCGAGAACGATGGCAGCTACGGGGACCGGTGTGAACGCAGCGGCGCCGACCGCGATCGCGGCGAGGACGATCGCGGCGACCGCGAACGGGCGCCAGCGAGGCTCGGGCCGCATAATCTCGCCCGACACCGCCACGTCATCGCCCAGCTCGGCAGTGAGCCGCACGATCGTGCTCTCCAGCTCACGAAGCCGGGCCGTCCCGTCGCGCAGGACCGCAAACGGCAAGGTCGACGGGTGAGTGGAGTCCTTCTTCTCGATCTCGTCGCGCACAACCGCCGCGCGCTGGAACCGCTCATGCCGGGACTCGGCAGCTTCCTGCTCAGCGAGCAGCATTACTGCCTCTTCGCTGGTGGCCAGAAGCTCACGGTCGCTCTCCAGCTGTGCGTCAGTCTCGGCCAGCTCGGTCTGGGCCGCCCACAACGACTCTTGGGCCGCGACCAGGCTTCCGAGCACCTCCTCGCCGTGTGTGACCTCGCCCTCGAGCCGTGCGACGTCGGCCTCGGCGGCAGCGAGCGGGCCGGGAGCGGGCAGACCGGCTCCGTCGATCGCATCGACCTGTGCAGCGAGCTCCCGGAGGTTACGAGCCAGCGCGCGGTCTCCAGCCGAGACAGTCGCCCCCAGCCGCTCGCGGAGCGCGGCGTCATCCTGGGCAAGTCCGCTGACGTCCGCATGGTCGAGCACCGCCGTCGAGCGGAAGAACGCCAGTGTGGGGAGCCCGGTGAGCTCTGCGAGGCGCCGATCCGCCGCCTCGCCTTCGAGTCGCGCGTCCGGCACCTGCAGCTCAACATGCGACGCGCCTGGTCCAAACGTCCGGGTCAGGCGGAAAGAGATCTCCTCGTCGCCGTCGGCCTCGACATCGAGCTGCACCGACGAGGGCGATCGCTCTTCGGCCTGCCACGTCCGGACCTGGGCCTCGGCATCGCCGGTGCGGCCGTACAGGGCGAGCTCGACCGCCCGGCGGACCGTGGACTTGCCGAATTCGTTCGATCCCCGCACCACCGTGAAACCCGGAGCGGGGAGGATCTCGAGGTCGGCGTGCCGCTGCACGTTGCGGAGGTGCAGCCGGATGATTCGCATCGCCCGCCTCCTTCAGACCGGCATGCCAGAGGAGCCAGCGAGCTGCCGCATACCGAGGTCGCGAATCTCGCCGAGTTCGCGTGCGTCGCCGGAGCGCCCCTCCGCGGTGGCAGCTGCTATCCGGCCGCCGACGTCCAGTAGGAAGGCGCCGGCGATCGACCCGGGCGCCGGGGCGGGGCCCGCGGGCACCGGAGCCACTGACTCGTCGTGGATCCGCAGGTGGAGGAAGCCCGACTCGAGCCGAGCCTCCAGCGCCGCCTCGTCGACCAGGAGACCGGGTGGCCTCGATCCTGCCAGGTGCACGTCGCACGCAAGGTCGGGATCCGCCAGCGCCGAGAGGTGCTCCACCAGGGCGTGCTCATCCGGGAACCCGTCCACCGCGAGCTCGAGCTGCCGGCGGCGCGTGCGTCCGACCGGTCGCCGTTCGATGCGCACCCGTTGCCGGCCGTCCGGGTCGAGCGTCACGAGCAGCGCCTGCCCTACGTCCCCAAGTTCGCCCATCGACTCGATTGGTCCGGGATCGGCCCAACGACCAGTCGCGGCGGCGCCCTGCGACGGAGACATCGTTCCGCCGAGAGCCAGGTAGTCGAGCCCGGACGCGACCACGGCGGCTTCGGACGGCGCGGCGCCGCCCGGTGCGATGTGGGCCACGCCGACCCGCATGCGGACGCCGGTCTCTGGCTCGTCGCGTGGTTCGCCCAGTGCCTCGTCCAGCGACTTCCCCTCGGCAGCCTGGTAGGCCCGAACGGCGAGGTCCAGCGCGGGCAGGACCAAGATGCGCCGGCCCGGCTCCAGGACGTGGATGCCGTCCGTGTCGGGCATGCCGGCCAATGCCGCTAGGTCGTATGTCCGGTAGACGGAGGAAGCATCGAAAGGATCGCAGTCGCCTGGGAGGATCGCAACGGTGACGCCGGCCGAGACTGCAGACCCCACTGCCTTCGCCACTCGCTCCACCGACCGCCGAGGCTGCGCATTGGAGTCGAACAGGTCACCCGAGATCAGCGCGACTGCGCAGTCCTCCGCTGCGGCGAGTTCGAGGGCGCGCTCGAACGCTTGCCACTGGCGCTCTCGCTGTGCGGCGCCAGCGGTCCCCAGCTCAGGGTGTCGGGCGCCAAGATGCACGTCCGACAGGTGCAGGAGGCGGAGCATGGTCTCGGTCTCCCTGTTGCCCGGGCATTCGGGCCCGATTGATAGGTGGACATCGGTCCGCGGGTCACGCCGCAACCTCAGTCCTAGAACGCGCTCGGCTTTCCCCGGCATTGTGCCACCCTGAGCGGTCGGCGCGATGGTCGGGTCTGCCGGGCGTGCGTCCTGCCCGGTGTCATCCCCCCGGGCGTGACCGTCCCGGTCGCCGCTTGTCGGTTGGAGATGCTCGATGCTAGGCTTAGGCAACGGCCGGTGCGCCCCGCTCTAGGGATCTCGTCACACACCTGGTGGCGCGGCGCCCGCTCCTGTGGGACGCTGGTCGGCCGCGTCGTCTGGTCTATGATCGCCGCGGGTCTGAGTCGGTCGCGCTCGTCTCGCTATCACGCGCTCCAGGAGGCCTTAGTGTCCTACGTCGATCGAACCCTGAGCTGTGTCGACTGTGGAGTCGACTTCGTCCACTCCGCCGCGGACCAGGAGTTCTACCAGCAGAAGGGTTTCACCTCCGACCCTCGTCGCTGCCCCAGCTGCCGAGCAAGCCGCCGCGTTGCCCGCGAAAGCGGCGGGTACGACATGCGTGAGATCGGCGGGCCGCGCGGATACGAACGAGGCGGCGAGCGGGCCGTCCGCGAGTACTTCGCCGTGATCTGCTCTCGCTGTGGGAACACCGCCCAGGTCCCGTTCAAGCCGCGGATGGACCGGCCGGTCTACTGCTCCGACTGCTTCCGCGCCGTGCAGACGTCCAGCTGAGCACTCGGTGAGCGGCCTACAGGACGGCGAGGACGCGCATCCCCCGGCCGACTCGCACGACCGGCTCCGGCAGGCGTTTGCCGGCGTTCGCGCCCTCTTGCTCGACATGGATGGCGTCGTGGTGCTGCGCGGGAGACCATTGCCTGGCGCCGGCGACGCAGTCGCCAGACTCGCCTCCCGTGGCATTCCGTTTCGCTTCGTGACCAACAGCTCGCGCCACGATCGCGAGACCCTGTCGCGCATGCTGACCGCCGCAGGGATCGCGGTTGGTGCCTCGGACATCGTCACTGCTCTCTCCGCGAGCGCCTCGCTGGCCATCCGCAAGTGGCCAGGCGAGGAGCCATACGTCCTCGCTGCCGACGAAGGCCTCCGCGAGTTCGAGGGGCAGCGACTTCTGTCGGACGAGCAGGCGGCAGCCGCCGCGCGCGACGGAGCGTCCGGTTCGCGCGTGGCGGCGGTGATCGTCGGCGACGCCAGACCGGGATTCACATTCGCCAGGTTGAACACCGCATTCCGGCTCGTGCGGGCTGGGGCGAGGCTCGTCGCGGTTCACCGCAACCGCTGGTGGCTCACGCCAGACGGCATCACGCTCGACTCCGGGGCGTCCGTCCGTGCGATCGAGTACGCCGCCGGACGACGCGCGCTCCTCGTGGGCAAGCCGGCGCCGTCGTTCTCTGAGACCGCACTGGAGTCGCTGGGCCTGCCCGCGGAGGCGCCGAACGTTCCCGGTGCGTGGGAGCGGCGGACTGTCCTGATGGTCGGCGACGACCTGCTGACGGACGTCGCGGCCGCTCGGCGCGTGGGTCTCCGCGGCGCATTCGTGCTCTCGGGCAAGCACGGCGCGGCGGATCTCGCCGCCGCCCGCCGCCACGCCGGGAGCAGGGCTCCGGGTGATGTCTTCCTCCGGACGCAGTTGCCCCCTCCCTGTCCGAGATCGTCGCCGCGCTAGACTGACACGAGCCGCCCAGAAGGCCGACGGCAGTCGCGGGATGCACGAGGACACACGAGATGACGAGCGCGGCCGAACCGCGGATCAAGATCACGTACGCCACGCTGCGCAACGACAACGAGCAGCTGCATGCCGATTACGAGGCCGGGCTGGGGCGGGCCAGGTCGGAGCTCGGCCGGACGCATGCTCTGTACGTGAACGGCGACCCAAGGGATGGCGAAGGCACGTACGAGGACCGCTCCCCCATCGACGGGACGCTGGTCGGCCGGTTCGCGAAGGGTACGCGGCAGGACGTGCGAGATGCCATCGCCGCGGCGCGCGCTGCGTTCCCGGCCTGGAGCGCGCGGCCGTGGCAGGAGCGCGTCACGTTGCTGCGCCACGCGGCCGACATCATCAGCGAGCGGCAGATGGAGTTCGCAGCCCTGACAGCGATTGAGGTAGGCAAGAACCGCCTCGAAGCGCTGGGGGATGTCGAGGAGACGGCCGACCTGATCCGCTGGTACTGCGACCAGGTCGAGGAGCATCGCGGCTTCGACTACGCGATGGGCAACCTGGGCGACGAGACCGTCCACACCCGATCGATCCTGAAGCCGTTCGGCGTGTGGGCCGTCATCGCGCCGTTCAACTTCCCGGCGTCGCTGTTCGGGGGCCCGGCCGGCGGCGCGCTCGTGGCGGGCAACTGCGCGGTGCTCAAGCCCGCCTCGGAGAGCAGCCTGATGGGACTCAAGCTCTACGAGGCGTTCCGTGATGCGGGCGTTCCCGGTGGGGTCGTGAATTTCGTCACGGGCCCCGGCTCTACGGTGGGGGCCGAGCTGGCTGAGAATCGGGGCGTCGACGGCCTGACGTTCACCGGCTCGTACGAGGTCGGGTTCGACCTCTACCGCCACTTTGCGAAGGACTACCCGAAGCCGGTCATCGTGGAGATGGGGGGCAAGAACCCGGCGATCGTGAGCCAGACGGCCGATCTCGAGGAGGCGGCCGAGGGAATCATGCGATCGGCCTTCGGGTTCGGCGGGCAGAAGTGCTCCGCGTGCAGCCGCGTGTACGTCCAGCGAGAGGTCAAGGACGAGCTTATCAGGCTGCTGGTCGAGAAGACCACGGCCATCACGGTCGGCGACCCGAACGATCGCCGGAACTGGCTCGGGCCGGTCGTTAACCAGGCCGCGGTCGACACGTACCTGCGCGCCGTAGAGGAGGCGCGCCGCGACGGGAGGATCCTCGTCGGCGGAGAGCGGCTGACGGGCGGCGCCTACGACCGGGGCTACTACGTCGCTCCCACGATCGTCGACGGGCTGCCGTTCGACCATCGGCTCTTCCGGGACGAGCTGTTCGTCCCGCTCGTGGCTGTCGGTGCGGTCGACACGCTCGACGAGGCGCTGATGCTCGCGAACGACAACGTCTATGCGCTTACGGCCGGGTTCTACGGGCATGACCGCGAGCAGATCGACGCGTTCCTGTGCGCCATCGAGGCCGGCGTCGTGTACGCCAACCGGCGCGCGGGCGCCACGACGGGCGCCTGGCCGGGCGTGCAGCCGTTCGGGGGGTGGAAGGGCTCGGGGACCACCGGCAAGTCGGGCGGTGGTTTCTACTACGTGCAGCAGTACATGCACGAGCAGAGCCAGACGATCGTCGGCTGAGGCGGCGGACAGAGCCCGCCCGCTGCCGCCTTCGACCACACGCGGATCGCCTGGCCGTCACCGGTTCAGCCGCGGCGCCAGTCGCGGTTCCGCGTTGCCCGCGGGTCGCTCCACACCAGCCCGGGCCCGTGCCGCGCACGCGCGACCGCCGCAAGGACACGTCCGCGCCGTGGACGGGCTCGCGCCGCGGATGCGCCACCGCAGGTTTCGCGCCCCTGTACACTACGGCGAGCGCCATCCAGCCTGCATATTTGCTATTCACCTTCCCGCGGCGCGTCCGTCCCACCGGGCACATCGGCGCCGGGGACCGGCGCCAGGCGCACGGAGCCACGCATGACCGAGTTCGCACGCACGACCGTCCAGGCGCGACCCACTCCCCACATCGTCACCGAGCTTCCCGGGCCGAGGGCCCGCGCACACATCGCGATCGACGAGCTGTACGTGACTCCGAGCCTGCCGCGCGTCTACCGGATCGTCCCGGTGCGTGGCGAGGGCTCGATGGTCGAAGATATCGACGGGAACCGTTTCCTCGATTTCGCGGCTGGGATCGCAGTGAACTCCACGGGTCACAGCCACCCCGACGTGGTCGCCGCGATCGCCGAGCAGGCAGCGACGCTCATCCACTGCGCCAGTTCGGACTACTACCTCCCCGTCTACGCGGAGGTGGCGCGCGAGCTGGACCGGATCGCACCGATCAGCGGCCCGACGCGGGCCTTCCTGTGCAACTCCGGTGCCGAGGCGGTCGAGTCGGCCATGAAGCTCGCCCGGTACGTCACCGGCCGCCAGGCCTTCATCGCGTTCCTTGGCGCGTTCCACGGGCGGACCTATGGCGCGGTCAGCCTGACCGGCTCCAAGGCGGAGTACCGCGCGCAGTACGCGCCGCTGCTGCCCGGCGTCTACCACGTGCCGTTCGGCAACGCCGGCATCGACGAGCTCGAGCAGCGCGTGCTCCGGCGCCTCGTCCCGGCGAACGAGATCGCGGCCATCTTCGTCGAGCCCATCCAGGGCGAAGGCGGCTATGTCGTTCCTGAGCCCGACTTCCTGCCACGCCTGCGCCGCCTGTGCGACGAGCATGGCATCTTGCTCGTGGCCGACGAGATTCAGTCCGGGATGGGGCGCACCGGCAAGTGGTGGGCGATCGAACACTGGGGCGTCGAGCCAGACGTGCTGCTGGCGGCCAAGGGGATTGCGTCAGGGCTGCCGCTCGGCGCGATGATCGCGCGTTCAGAGCTGATGTCGTGGCCGGCCGGTGCGCATGGCTCCACGTTCGGCGGCAATCCCGTGAGCTGCGCCGCCGCCCTCGTGACGATCCGCCTGATCGAGCGCGAGTACATGGCAAACGCAGCCGCCCGCGGAGAACAATTGATTGAAGGGCTGCGGCAGCTCGTGTGGCGCCACGACCGCATCGTGCGCGACGTGCGCGGCAAGGGACTCATGATCGGAATCGAGTTTGATTCGGGGCGGACAGCGAACGCGGTCGAAGAGGAGTGCTTCCAGCGCGGCCTGCTCGTCCTGACGGCCGGCGAGGTCGTAGTCCGCGTCTCGCCGGCACTCTCCCTCACCGCGGAGGAGGCGGCCACCGGTCTTCGGATCTTCGGCGAGGCGGTTGCGGCGATCGACGCCAGAAGCTGACAGGCGACAGCCGGCTGGAGTGCCACCCCGCGGCGCACCGGGGTCGGGAGCAACGGAGGGTCCGGGCGGATGGTCTCGAAAGTGACGAGCATGGCGGACGCCGTCCGCGAGCTCGTCCGGGACGGCGACACTGTCGCCATCGAAGGGTTCACGCACCTGATCTGCTTCGCCGCCGGCCACGAGATCATCCGGCAGCGCAAGCGGGACCTGACACTGGCGCGCCTCACGCCGGACCTGGTCTACGACCAGATGATTGGCGCTGGCGTCGCCCGCAAACTGGTCTTCAGCTGGCTGGGCAACCCGGGAGTCGGAGGCCTGCACGCGATCCGTCGGCGCATCGAGTCGGCCGACCCGGCGCCCCTGGAAGTCGAGGAATACAGCCATTTCGGCATGGTCGGCAGGTACGTCGCCGGCGCGTCCAACCTCCCCTTCTTCCCGCTCCGCTCGTATTTCGGGACCGACCTGCCCGTGGTGAACCCGCTGATCCGGCCGATCCGCTCGCCGTACGGTGACGAGACGGTGTACGCAGTTCCGCCGCTCAGGCCGGACGTGACGATCGTCCACGCGCAGCGTGCCGACGCGAACGGCGACACGCAGATCTGGGGGCTGCTCGGCTGCCAGAAGGAGGCGGCCTTCGCCGCGGATCGCCTGATCGTGGTCGTGGAGGAACTGGTCGACGAGTCGGTAGTCCGGGCCGACCCGAACCGGACGATCATCCCCGGCCTGCTGGTCGACGCCGTGGTGGTGGAGCCGTTCGGCGCACATCCGTCCTATGCTCAGGGCTACTACGACCGGGACAACCGCTTCTACCTGGACTGGGAGGTGATCAGCCGGGACCAGGCCGCGCTCGACGCATGGCTGGGTGAGTGGGTGCACGGCGTGAGCGGCCGGCCCGAATACCTGGCGAAGCTCGGCGCGGAGCGGCTCGCGGCGCTGCGGCCCGGGCCCGCACTGTCCCAGCCGGTCGACTACGGAGCCTACCGATGAGCGGGCGCCTGCCGGCAGGAGCGCACACACCGCGCACGAACACCCCAGCCGGGTCGGCCGCCCCGGACACGCCGGGAGCCGGGAGCCAACCGGCGGAACCTTCCTTTTCCAGGTCGGAGATGATGATCGCCGCGGCGGCGCGGGAGCTCGCCGGCAAGCGCGTCTGTTTCGTCGGCGTCGGGCTGCCCAACATCGCCGTGAACCTCGCCAAGCGAACCGTGGCCCCGGACCTAGAGCTCGTCTACGAGGCCGGCGTCTTCGGTGCCGAGCCCGCGCGGCTCCCGCTCTCCATCGGCGACCCGACCATCGTCACCGGCTCGACCGCGGTCATGAGCATGTTCGAGTTGTTCGCCTACTACCTACAGCGCGGCCTGGTGGACGTGGGATTCCTCGGCGCCGCCCAGATCGACCGGTACGGCAACATCAACACGACCGTGATCGGCGAGTACCGGCATCCCGCCACGCGCCTTCCGGGATCCGGCGGGGCATGCGAGATCGCGATCAACGCACGGGACGTCTTCGTGATCATGCGACAGGCGAAGCGCTCGTTCGTGGAGCGCATCGACTTCCGAACGTCGCCCGGCAACCTCAGCGGGCCGGACGGTGCGCGCATCCGGCGCGAGGGCGGCTGGAACGGCCGCGGCCCGTCGGTGGTGGTGACAGATCTCGCCATCTACCACTTTGATGACGAGACCGGCGAGATGCGCCTCGACTCGCTCCACCCGGGCGCGACGCTGGAGCGGGTGCGGGAAGCGATGGCCTGGGAGCCGAAGGTGGCCGACACGCCCGGGGTGACGCCACGCCCGAGCGACGAGGAGCTTCGCCTGATCCGCGAGGAGCTGGACCCAGAGGGGATCTACACGAAGTGACGGTCGCGGCGGCGACGCCACCGGCCGACGGACAGGAGTGGACCATGACTGCCGGCGAGCCGACCGGGCGCCGCCCAGTTCCCGAACCCACGGCACCGGGTCACGTGTTCTCCCGCGCGCTGGGCCGCGCCCTCCCGGTCGCGGTCCGTGCCCGGGACGCCGAGATCTGGGACTCGGCGGGTCGCCGCTACCTGGACGCCGCCGGCGGAGCCATCGTCGTCAACGTGGGCCACGGGCGCGAGTCGGTGGCACAGGCGATGGCCGAGCAGGCGGGGCGCGTGGCCTTCGCGCACGGGTCGGCCTTCACCAGCGAGCCCCTCGAAGCGTACGCCGCCGAGCTGGGGCCGCTGCTGCCCCTCGACGAGCCCGCCATCTACCCTGTCAGCGGAGGCTCGGAGGCCATCGAGACCGCGCTGAAGATGGCCCGCGCCTACCACGTCGCGCGGGGCGAGCCCGGGCGGGAGATCGTGATCGGGCGCTGGGGCAGCTACCACGGCAACACGCTCGGCGCGCTCGACCTGTCAGGCCGGAAACCGCTCCGGCGGCCGTACGAAGCCTGGCTGGGACGGTTCCGCCACGTGAGCGCCGCCTACCCGTACCGCGCCCGCGATCCCGACGCCCACGCGATCGGGAGTGCGCAGGATGCGGTAGCCGAGCTCGACCGTGCCATCACGACGGCCGGCCCAGCAGGCGTCTGCGCGTTCGTCGCAGAGCCGATCGTGGGCGCCACGCTCGGGGTGGTGGCTCCGCCGCCCGGGTACTGGCCAGCCATCGCAGCGGTATGCCAGCGCCACGGCGTGCTGCTCGTCGCCGACGAGGTGATGACCGGCTTCGGTCGGACTGGCCGGTGGTTCGCCATAGATGGGTTCGGGGTGCGGCCTGACATCCTCGTCGCTGCGAAGGGCGCCACCGGTGGCTACTGGCCATTCGGATTCGCCGCTGCAGACCGATCTGTTTACGAGACGATCCGGCGCTCCGGTGTCTTCGTACACGGGTTCACGTACTCGCACTCGATCGTGGGCGCGGCGGTCGCCCGTGAGGTGCTGCGCATCCTGCGAAGCGAGGACCTCGTCGCTAGGAGCGCCCGGCAGGGCCAGCTGCTGGCGGCGGAACTCCACCGCGCTCTCGACGACCACCCGAACGCCGGCGAGGTGCGGGCGGCGGGGCTGATGGCGGCCGTCGAGCTGGTGGCTGATCGCGAGACGCGGCGGCCGTTCCCCCGATCGCGGCAAGTTGCCGAGCGCGTGCTCGCGGCGGGCCGCCAGTCCGGCGTGCTCTTCTACTCGGGCATCGGGAGCGCCAACGGGGTCGACGGCGACGTGGTGATGGTCGGACCGCCCTTCGTGGTGACAGACGCCCAGGTCCGCGAGATCGCGCTGGCGATGCGGTCCTCCGTCGACGTGGCGCTCGCCGGCGACTGACGAGCGGCCGGCTCGCCGGTGGCCAACGACCAGGCGGTCCGGCCGGCGGTCAACAACGGGGCGGAGCCGCCTAAGGGGCGCGCGGCCTCCTCCGCCCCAAGACGATGAGCCCCAGGCCCAGCACGACTACGACGAGCGGGGGAACATAGGCCTCGATCCCCAGCAGTGCGGGCATCTCCGTGGCGAGGTCGGCCGCGCCGACCAGCACGAACAGCCCGGCGATCACGAGCGGCCATGAACCGACGTGTCCGCGCCCCCGCAGTGCAAGCCAGCCGGCGACGAACCCCAGGCCGATGCCCACCGTGGTCCAGCCGGAACCGGCGAGCACGCCGAGTCCCACCAGCACGCGGGCCGCGCCGTACCCAAGCAGCAGGACTCCCGGCCACAGGGCGATCCAGGACCGGTCGGTCGCCCAGGCGACGAAGAACACGCCTCCGAGGGTCATGGTGACGAGCCCCCAGCCGTCCAGCGCCGGCTCGGCCTCGTGGACCAGGAACGCCACGCCGAGCACGACGAGGATCGCGCCCGCCCAGGGAAACGCGGAGCGCGACCCGCGTCGCGAGCCGTAGAAGCCGCCGACCCATCCGCCGCCGCGCACCCAGGGGTCGGTCTGCGGTGGTTCGGTGCGTGTGCCGTACCCGGCCTGCCCGATGCCATCTCCTGCTGGCCTACCCGTGCCTGTCATGCCATCACCCGTCGGGTGTCTCGGAGGGGACTGAGATCTCATCCGGGTGCCTCTCCTCGCCCCACGCCCAGGCGCTTGCGACGTCGCGCGGGCCTCGAGCCTCCAGCCCAGTCGCGCCGATCCAGTCGGAGTGCCCGAACACCGACGCGAGTCCGCCGCGCTCGATTGCCTCGAGCGTCTCGATCGCCGCGTTCAGCGTGGTACGGGCTATGTCGAGCGCGGCACCGCGGAACTCCCCCCCGGATCGTGCATCGACGAGCACCGCGGCGGCGAGGAGCGCACCCCGCACCGCGTCCCGCTCCCGATCCAGCCGCGGGGCATCGGCTGGGACGAAGACAGTGCCAATACGCGCCGGTTCCGCGGCCCACGTGGCGATCATCGCGGGGAGTGCCACGCCGGCCGCCTCGCCCACCTGGTCCTCCACGACAAGCCGGTGCTGCGGGAACAGCAGGGCTCTCAGGGCGACATGCACGAGCGGGTGGAGCGCGCCGTCCCGGGTCACGGCGAACGGCGGGCACGCGTCGAGGTCGAGCCGGTCCGCCGGGAAGCCGTTGCGCAGCGCGAACGCCCGGCTCAGCGCCTGCAGCGCGAGCGCGCGCCCGCCGGCAGCCGCGACCTGTGCCGGCGCCGCCCACGTCGTCGGCTCGGCCAGAGGCCCTGCCGGTAGCACAAGTCGCGCGCCCGAGCGCGCGAGAAGCGCCTGGCCCAGGGCGTGGTCGGCGAGCGCGCGATCCGGATCGACGCCAACCTGCGCGATCGCTTCCATAGGGTCGCTGAAGACGGCGTCGACTCGCTCGAACCCGGCGACGAGGGCGAGCTCCGGTGCCGCCAGCCCCACGCGGCGGATCGCGAGCCCAGGGTACCGGCCGGCGACAGCCCCGGCCTCGTCGAGCGCTGCGCGGACCACCGCCAGCCCCCGCTGGCTGCCCGCGGGCGGCGGCGCCTCCGGCCCGGCCGGCCACTCGTCCTCGGTCGCGACGGCCCCCAGGTCATCGCGCAGCTCGCCGTCGCGCGGCACCCGCACGCGGACCAGATCGGCGCCCGACGTCACCAGCATCGCGGCATGGGTCGCGGCGTCGCGGGCGTCGAAGGCACGTTCCTCGACAGCGACTGTAGGCAGCGGAGGCTGTCCGAAGAGGTCGGCCAGCTCAGCGCGCGCCACGCGGTTCGCCTCGAACCGATCGGCGGCGGCGGCGAGCCATGTCTCGAGCAGGGCCCGGGCGGGTTTCGCCCGCTCCCGCCTCCGCAGGAGATCGGCCTCGGCCGCAAGGTCGACGTGCCCCTCGATCACCTCGAGCGCCAGCTGCTGGGGTTCCAGATCGTACTCGTGCGCGGCAAGCGCAAACGGCAATGCGATGCCGGTGCGGAGCAGCCGACGGTCGGCTGCAGCGAAGCGATGGACGACCTCGAGGGCGAGCGACCGGCCGTCAGGCGCGAGCCCGGAGACGCCGATCGCCCGCAGCAGCGCCCGCTGGGCGGCGACGCTCGTGCGGGCGCGGGCCGCGGCGGAGAGACGGTCGGCCAGCCTGTCGGCAAGGCCCAGCAGGACATCCGCGCGATCGGCGAGATGACCTTCCCACGGCGGCTTCACGCCGGCATCATACGGGCGGCGGCGCCTCTCTTGCCGTCTCGCCTGTCCAGACACTTCCGTCGGCGAACTGCTCCGCCTTCCAGATCGGCGCACGTCCCTTCAGTTCGTCGATCGCGTATCGGCAAGCGTCGAACGAGGCGCCGCGGTGCGGCGATGCGACCATGATCGCCACGCTGTCCTCGCCGAGCGGGACACGCCCGGTCCGGTGCACCATCGCAATTCGCCGCACGCCGAAGCGCACCTCGATTTCGTCCGCGATCGTCGCCAGCACGGCCACCGCCATCGCTTCGTACGCCTCGTACTCGAGAGCGAGGACCGCCTTGCCGGCGTGGCGCGCGGCCTCGGCGTCCTGGCCGGGGGCCGGTGTGCCCGGCGTCTCCCTTGTCCGGCCCTCGAAGGTCACCACCGCCCCGTCCGCGGGCGTCGCGACGGCGGCCCGCAGCCGGGCGAGCGTCCGCCGGTCGATCGGGTCGGCCTGGAATTCGATGACCCGGAGTCGACTCGACGGCTCCGGGCCGCTCGGCCTCGACTCCTCCCCTGACCCGCCCGCGACCGGTGGGATGCATGCCAGCTCGTCGCCTTCGGCCAGCCGCTCGCCGGCGTCCGCATACACCCCGTTCCGGGCGAACCGCACGTACGGGCGCCCCGGTGCCAGATCGGGGAAGCGAACGACCAATGCAGACCAGGCGTCCTCGACCGTCCCGCCCTCCGGGACCGCCAGATCGAGCCGCGACGCCCCGGCCAGCTGTCGCTGCCGGGCAAAGAGCCGCACCCGAATCATCACAGCCGCCGCCCCGTACGGTCCGAAGCCAGGCTCATACCAACAGCCCCGCACCAAAGTACAGCCCAGCGGCCAAGATCGTTCCAGCCGCGATCGCGCCAACGTCCACGTAGAGCAGTAGAGCAGCCCGGTCGCCGACTCCATGGAGCGGCTCCGCGCCGTCTGCAGCGCACCCCACGTCACTGCGACGGGGAACACGAGCCCGATGAGGAGCCGCAGCCAGACGAACAGCGCCCACGCTCCGACCAGCGGCTCGAACGGCGGGTGACCGGCGCCGGCACCGGTCGACATCCAGGCCACGAACAGCGCCAGCTGCGCCCCCACCACCCAGGTCAGCGCGCGCCAGCACGACCAGCGGCCCCTCGGAGAGCCGGGGCGTCACCAGGTACCAGTGGCCCAGGATCATCGCCGCCAGCACGCCTCCCAGCGCGGCCGCGAGCACGACCAGCTGCACGGCCAGCGGGATCCAGCGCGCGAGCCCGCCACCCCATCCGTACGCGGCGATCGCCAGCGCCGCCACTCCGGCGACGACGCCTGCGATTCCCACAAACGGCGCGCGGCGGTTCCTCGCGAGTGCCACCACGTACGCGAGCGCTAGCACCACGAGCGCGGCCAGCGCCGCGCGGCGCGGCAGGTCCAGGGCGGGCGACGCGACGATCACGAGCGTCGAGCCGGGATCGGGCAGCGCCGTATCCGCGAGGAGCGTCAGGCCGGCGAGCGCCGCGGAGCAGAACGCCGTGAAGCCCAGGAACCCCCGCGTAGCGTCCGTACGGAGGCCGAGCAGCACGACCGCGCCGAACGAACCTACCGGCAGCGCCGACAGGACGGTCCAGTTGATGTAGGTGAGGCTCTCCCCGATCGCCAGTCCTGCCACGCACGGGAGTGTAGCCGTGACCGGCTAGGATGGACGTCGGCACGGCCGTGGCGACGTCCGCGGGCGGAGGAGCGCCTCCGTCCCGTATCGGCGTCGGATGTCGGCCCCGACGACAAGACTGCTGGGGGTGGCGCGATGGCGCTCGATCGCGAGGCGACGATCCGCTGGTACGGGCATGCGTGCGTCGAGGTGGAGACGCCCGGCCGGAAGCGCGTGCTGATCGATCCCTGGTTCAGCAACCCGAAGTCGCCACGCGCGGCGTCCTCGGTCGACCGCTGCGACCTGCTGCTGGTCACCCATGGCCACGGCGACCACATGGGCGACGCGGTCGCGATCGCCAGCCGCACGCGCCCTGCCTGGCCCTGCATCCACGAGATGAGCCTCTGGCTGGCCCGGCGGCTGCCCGGCGGCAGCGACGCCGTGACCGGCATGAACAAGGGCGGGACCGTCAGGGCGGCCGGCCTGAAGGTGACCATGGTCACGGCCGTGCACTCGGGCGGCGACTGGAACGCCCAGCTCGAGGCCCCCATGTACCTCGGCGACCCGGCCGGGTTCGTCGTCGAGGTGGAGAGCGGCTACCGCATCTACCATGCCGGCGACACGGACGTGTTCGGCGACATGCGGCTGGTCGGCGAGCTCTGGCATCCCGACCTCGCCATGCTGCCGATCGGCGGTCACTTCACCATGGACCCCCGCGCGGCCGCGCTGGCGGTGGAGCTGCTCGGCGTGACGGACGTCATGCCCATCCACTACGGCACGTTCCCGCTTCTGGCCGGTACCCCGGACCAGCTGCGCGACGAGCTCGCGAAGCGCGGCCTCGGGAACGTGGCCGTGCATGCGCCCCAGCCGGGAGGAGTCGCGGAGTAGTACAGACCAGCGCGTCGCAGCCGGTGACGTCTCCGGTGTCGGTATCATGGGGGAGGTGCGAGACGGGACCGAGTCGCCTCGACGCCAGGAGCGTGGCCCCTCGCGGCGACGTCAGTTGGACACTCGGTGCCAGCGCAAAGGCGCCCTTATTGCTTCCCCGCCGTCGAGCGAGTGTCTACCCGGTACCCCGCTTGGTCCAGAGTCCTGAGGCTCCTTCTGCCAACGTTCCGGTGCGTGTCGGCACCGCGACGCCCTAGGTTGATGGGCGGGCCAAGAACGATCCAAGGGTGGCTCGTGCAGGGTGCGGAGCAGGTCCAAGCGAAGAGGTACGCGTGCGGCCCCCTCAGGGTCACGTCCCGTAGCGTGGTGTAACAGCGCGGGTGGCCGAGATGAAGAATGGCCACCGCGTCATCCTCGCGTCGTTGGAGTAGCAACCGACGACACGGAGGGGAGACCACGATGGCCGACGAGAGAATGGGCCTGCTCGAGCTGCTCCGCAAGGCCGGTGCCGACGGCAACGTCGACGTGCTGCGCGAGGGGGTGCGGGTCCTCGCTGAGGCGCTCATGGAGGCCGAGGTCAGCGAGCTGACGGGGGTGCCTCGCGGTGAGCGGGCACCAGACCAGCGCCTCACCCACCGCAACGGCTATCGGGAGCGGCGCTGGGATACCCGCGTCGGCACGCGCCAATGCTAAGATGATCCCATGCCCGCCTACGCCTACCTGCGCAAGAGTAGCGTCCGCGATCCCGCCCGCGAGGTCAGCCACGAGGTCCAGGAGCGGGCAGTGCGGGAGCTGGCCGCGCGCTACGGGGACGACAACGGGGCGCTCGTGCTGCTCTCCGACTGGGACAAGAGTGGGCGCCTGGGGGCCGACAAGCGCCCCGGGTACCGGGCTCTCTTGGAGGCGATCGACTCGGGGCGCTGCTCCGCCCTCTACAGCTACAGCCTCTCTCGTCTAGCCCGCTCGGTGCCCGAGCTCTCTCGCCTGGTCGCCCTGTGTAACGCGAAGGACATCCCCGTCCGTCTGTACGCCGATCACGTCGATACCGCCACGGCGTCAGGGAGGCTCCTCACTCACGTCCTGGCCTCGGTGGCCGAGTTCGAGGCCGACGTGGCGTCCGAGCGCGTGCGCGCCGCGATCGCCGCCAAGGTCGCGCGGGGAGAGAGCGTCAGCACCGTCCACCGCTACGGCGAACGCGAGGGCGAGGATGCCGAGGCCGTCCTGGCCGCCTTCCGGGAGGCGGGCAGCTACAGCGGTGCGGCGCGCCTCTTGAACGCGCGGGGGATCAAGCCCCGGGGCTCCAAGCGCGGCTGGTGGCCCAGTGCGGTGGCGCCCATCGTGCGCCGGCTCGATCCCTCGCTCCCCGTGCCCGAGCGAGTCCAGGGAGCGAAGGCGGGCGGTGTCAGCTTCGTCCTGGCCCACCTGCTGCGCTGCCCGACCTGTGGCACGAAGCTCACCGGCTTGCGCGACCGGGGTGGACGCCGCGTGCGCTACGTCTGTCGCCTAGGGTCGGTGACCCCCCATCCGCGCATGAGCATCACCGAGGGGCACATCCTGCCCGCCGTGATGACCGAGGTCGCTCACCTGCACACCCCAGAGCTGGTCGAGCAGGTAGAGCGCGACAAGGCGGCCGCGACCGCGTTAGAGGCGCGCCGGGCGCGGGTCCTCGACATGTACGAGCGGGGTGACATCGACCGCGCCGAGTACACCCGCCGGCTCTCGGCCGTGACCGATGCACTGGCCGCCCTCGACGCCAAGCGCGTCGTCCTGGCCGTGCCCGCGGTCGACTGGTCCTGGCCACCGCGCCAGCTCAACGGCGTCCTCT
>CAWIHR010000084.1:0-25426 GCA_963835945.1 uncultured Chloroflexia bacterium | reverse complement strand
GCTCGACGAAGCAGCGAGCGTGCCTGCAGCTGGCGGAGTCAAGGCGGCATCAGTCGGAGCCGACGCCGCAGTCTTCACTACATCTCCGAACTCGCTCGTGGCTTTGCGGAACTCGCGGATCGACTCACCGAGGCTCTTGCCAATCTCCGGCAACCGCTTGGGGCCGAACACGACCAAGACCACCCCGAGGAGCAGCACGATGTGCCATGGCTCTAGCCCGAACATTGGACAGCCCTCATGCGGGTGACGCGACCAGCGTCAGCGCCGCTAGCTTACGCAGCCCCGGGGAGGAACGGGAGTGCCGGGTAGCACGCTCTTGCGTCTAGTGCCACTCGTCAGGGTCCACCGGGGCCAGCAGATCAGGTATGCGCGTGGCGCCTCGGCCGCTGTCTGGAACTCCTCGTGCGCGTCCGCGCAGAGGATGCAAGACATGAGACCGGGTCCTTCGGGGAGTCAAGCGCCAGATGGCCCTCGCACAATGCGCCAGCGTCGGGCCAGGCGAGAGTGCGGGCGATCCAAGCATCCATCGGTCGCCATCAGTGCCGAGGCGGATCGTCCGGGTCGAGCCGGGCGGCGTGACCTTCGATCATCGTGTCCCGGGCGGGCCGCCGGTGCCAGCGTTCCCACCAGGTCGCGATTCCGCTAAACGGCGCCAGGTAGAGCAGGAGCAGGATGGGTAGGAGGTAGCGACCGAGCGTCTCGAACTCGATCGCCGCGAGCCCGAGCACGATCAGCGTGGCGAGGTAGCCGACGCGCCACCTCACGCGCGCGCCGGCCACCCAGAGCCGACGCGTGGGCAGCAGCGCGATCAAGAACAGGAGGAACAAAAGGAACAGGCTCAGAAGGCCCATCGCCTGTCATGGTACCGGCGGGGCGCGCGGGCTGCGGATGGTTTGCTCGCCGAGCTCGCGACCCGCCAAGCAAGGGTCGACGACGTGCCGCGTCCATCGCTATCCGCCCGTGATGGCCAACCGCGCCGCGCCCAGATGCGCATACGCGAGCACTGCACGGCCATACTGTCGTCGGCCACCGCGATGTCCCCATCGTCGTTGGCTTCTCACTCCAATGACGCCACGATGACGCGGTGGCCGCTGCGCTTCTCGGCCTACCCTCTGCTCCACCAAGTGAGGGGCTCAGCCCCAAGCACCCAGCCAGCGTGAGGTAGCCCCGGGTCTGTCAGTACGACATGGCGACTGGGAGGGACGTATCCTCGTTCCCTGATGTCCGACGGACGTGGGGAAGGCCGAGCTGCGCGGTGACGTCCGAGCTCGGGCAAGAGCGGCTGCGCCAGCGACTCGGCCAGGGACGCACGTCAGCGTAGCGCGGTGACTGGGAGGTCGTGAAGGACCTGGTCGATGAGATGCTCGACCTGCTACTGCCCAGACCATGGCCTGGATCATGGACACGTACTCGATGCATGGCTGTACCCGTGATCGGCTGACTAACCCGCTCATCGCGGACCGCCGCCGGCACCCTCGGCGGCGGTTCTGCATGTCCGTCGCACGCGAGTCTGGCTCTTCCGGCGGCGTGGCCGGCCGGTGCGAAGCGTGGATCCGTTCGAGCATTGACGAGGAGACGCCTGGTAGGCTGTGTCGCAGATTCCGCTTGGAAATGAACTCAGGGAGCAACGATGAAGATTCGGAAGGTCTCCGCAAATGCCATGGACCTGAAGGCAGAAGCGGCTCCGCTCCAGCCCTCGGCTCGTGAGCTGCAGCGTCTCGAGATTCAGCGCCAGATTCTCGATCGGCTGACTGATGAAACGGTCGTGTTTTCGATTGATCCAGAGGGCGAAAAGCCGACGACGCTGCGTGCCCGGATCCTGCGAACAGCCAAGGACCGTGGACTCGAGGTGGCCGTGCAGATGCGCAACGAGGACGAGGGGGCGCGCCTACTCGTCGGCTTAATGACCCCCGAGCGCCGATCCCGGCGGGGGCGACGGCCCAAGGCAGACTGAAGCCTACGCCCCCTGCGATCGAGGAGACCCGCTGACCGAGAAATCGGTACGCTTCGCAACGCCGATCGATGACCAGGGGAAGCGCTTCGAGCAGCGCCAGCCCCCTTAGTCCACTGGTTACGGTGTTCGTCCCGGCATCCTGTTTCGACACCTCTAGGACCGCGAACGAGAACACGGCGGAGTACTGCCGGGCTGAGTCATCGTGCTGCCGGACCCTGATTGAGCCGCGGCCATTTCCCTTACGGTGGGTCAAGCCCAAGACGGGGGGTTCAAGCTCAGCCTGCTGCCACCTCGCCGACGGGAGCGTGGCCTAACGCGACGTGGCTGGTCAGGGCCCACAAGTTCCTGCTTCTCGATCAGGATCGCTCGTTCTTAATCAACCTGCGCCCCCACGCCGCCAGTTGGTGACATTCCGCTGGCCGAATGGCGGTAGTTCTTGCAGTCATCTGGCAAGAATCCGCGCGAGCCGCCGGGCCGCACCCTGCGGTAGGCTCCGGTCAGGCCACGGAAGCTCGTGCAGCAGGACCATCCAACAGCTCGCGCACGAGAGACGTCGCGGCAATACGCGCCCGCGATTCCAGGTCAACGAACCCTGCGCCACCGTGGCCGACGGGAACCGTCCGCACGAGAACTACAGTGTCGTCATTCAGCACGGAATAGGAGTGGGCCGCGACTTCCCCATCTGCCGGATACACCAGAGCGACGCGGTCCACGTCGAGCGCTTTTGCGTAGGCCAGCGCTTGGTACACGTCGGCGTTGGCGTCGATGAGCTTGTACTTCGCGTCGATCACGGCCCGGACTCGATGTCCATCAGTCAGCACGATGTCTGGGTCTACGGGTACACGGTGACCCTCGGCAAGGAACAGGCCACCCGGTCGCCGGAGCCGTAAGCCAAAGGGTTTGGCCTGCTCTTCAACGAGGCGCGTAAGGAACTCCTGGTACACGTCATCCATGTTGGCCAAGAAGCTCGGCGCAAGCTGCTCCCCGGCCTCGAAGCGGAAGGTGAAGTGCTCGACGATCAGCTTGGCCAGGGCATGCACGGCCTGATAGTGCACGTTGAGTCGTCCGTATCGAAGGTCGGCAAAATCACGGGCATTGAGTGGCACTGAGTTCACTTCGGCGAAGTGGCTCGCGTTCCACGCCAACTGCTCGGTGATCCCCGACAAGTGGAAGCGGAAGCGGAGCAGCTGGTCGGTCACGGCACGCAGGATCCGGTTGTGCGGCACGTCCGCCGTGAGGTCTCCGTAGCGGCACACGACCCGGTGGTGCAGACCACGGTTGGCCCGCAGGTCCTCGATGGGAAGGATGCGCCCACGGACGAACCGCAGGTTCTCGTCGCGCTCGACGTACTCGCGGTAGAGACCGTGGCGAATGAGGAACTCCGTCTGCTTGGCGAAGAGGCGAGCGAGGATGTCGAGGAGCCCGGGTTCCCGCTCGAAGGGAAACTCGGCCGGATCGAACCGCACCAAGCGATCGGCGTAGCCCAACATCCAGAAGACCGAGAGCGTCGGGACCTTGGGCTGGATCACGAGATCGAGTTCGCCCAGGCGGATGAGCCCGACATAGCTGTTGCCTGACATGATCACTGCGCCGCCACCAGCCGGGGCGACGCTGACCCGCGTGCTGTAGTCCGTCAGGATGCGGCCGAGTGCCGCGGGCGAGAGGACAACAGGTTCGCTCGGCCGATACTGGCGGATCGTGATCGTGGTCACGCGCCCGGTTCCGGCTCCAGGCTGCTGACGATCGGCGGCGCGTCGCTGTCAGCCGGCTCGGCTTCCACCCCTACCCCGGCCACGGGCTCAATGGCCTTGAGCGCGGCGCGGACGCGATCCAGGCGGAAGCGCTCGCGCTTGGTCGGATCGGCGAAGTAGAACTCATCGAGCGCAGGCAGCACGCTGCGCTCCCAGATCCGGCGCAGCAGGACCTCGTCGAGATCGTCGCGCATGAAGTAGCTGAATCCAATGGCGAAGTCGTGATCACCAATCTCGCGGTTAACCCAGCCGAGCAAAGCAGCAGCTTCGGCCATGGTCGGGTTGTGCTTGGCCAGCCATCGCCCGAGGATCGCCTTGTCGGCCGGGAACTCGATGAAGTGAAAGCGTCGGCGCAAGGCGAAATCGACGAGCGCGATGCTGCGGTCGGCGGTGTTCATCGTGCCGATGAAGTGCAGCCTCTTGGGCAGCGTGAAGAGCTCCTGCGAGTACGGCAGACGTACGGAGCGGTCGCGATACTCAAGCAGGTACAAAAGCTCGCCAAACACACGGGCGAGGTTGGCGCGATTGATCTCGTCGATGACCAGGACGTAGTCATGCTCCGCATCGGCGCGCGCCTTCTCGGCGAACCGGCGCAGCAGGCCATCCGCCCGGGTGTACCGGAGCACCTCGGCATCGAGGACAGGACGGATCCCCTCGACGAAGTCCTCGTATGCGTAGGATGGATGGAACTGGATCGTCTCAGTTCGGTCTTGTGATCCGGCGAACCACGCGGCGAACGCCTCCGCCACGTACGTCTTCCCGGTGCCCGGCGGCCCGTAGAAGACGAGCTGTTTCCGGTCCCGGAGCAGCCACTCCACATCCCGCAGGTAGGCGGGCTCGAGGCAGAGCTCTTCGGAGAGTTGCTCGATCGTGACGCCGGGGGGCTCCGGCCCACCTCCGCCTAGTTTCCCCGGAGCCTGACCCGCCCCGGCCTCGTGTCGCCGGGGCTCGCCGAGCACATGGGAGGGCGGGTCTACGAAGAAGATGCGACTGTCGGTGAACTCGATGTTGGGCAGCAGGGCGAGGAGTGCCGGCCGCGCCCTCGTGTCGTAGGGGATGCCGACACCGTGCGGAGACGAGACTGCGCCATGCCACAGTCGCGCCAGTCGATCCTTGGTCGCGTCAGCCTCATTGCCGTCGCGGTTGCGGAATCGGATGCGGTCCTCGGCGATGGACACAACGTCGTAGCGGAAGTGATAGCTCAGGGATGCCCACCAGCGGTGCGCTTCAAGGTACTGGCACAAGGCGAGCCACTGTGGATCGAAGTTGCTCCAGGCCGCTGCTGTCGTCTCGCTCGGCGCGTAGATCGCATCGAGCAGCGGGACGAAGCGCTGGAGTTCGCGCCGCAGCCGGTCGGGAAACGCCGCCCCCATGGTCAGCACCTCGTCGCGCGACCAGAAGCGAGTGATCGCCTCACCCCCTCCGGCTGACGAGGCTGCCTGGTCAACCCAGGCGGAGAACGATGCGATCGTCTCGCCGGTGCGCTCCCGCAGCCACCGGCCGCGGAGACCATAGCCGCCAGTCACTGCTTGGTCGATCACGCGCCCGACAGTGCGGTCGTCCGTGAGGTTCCGCAGACGCGCGCGTGCTCTCTCGAGCGCAGCCTGGTATGTCGCCAGGTCGGCTTCGGCTGAACTACCTCCGCTCGCGGAACCGGCCGTGAAGCCGAGCTCTACCGTGTCGGGCTTGACAATCAGGGCGAGCTGAAAGCCGTACGACTTGTTGGGCACGGCCTACGGGTAAACACAGCACCACAGGTACAGGGGATTGCGACCGCTCGGGTTAGGGTGGCTCGCGAACGCCTTAAGGGGGGTCCGGGCAGTGAGCGTTGCCGTCAGCCACTCGGCGTAGGCGAGCAGTTTCGCTCGGAGGGCCGCGTAGGCGGCGCGATCGGCCTCGGGGAGCTCATCCCAGGCCTGACTCTTCGGATGATCCGCGAGCACCTGAAAGTCAGCCGGAGTGAGTGCCGGCGGTTCGCTCGCACCGCGACGCACGATCGCGTCAAGCAGGCCGGCAGCCTGCTCAGACGTCAGCCGGAAGTTCGTGGCGTTGGCGAACTTGAGGTTTGGCAGGTCCTTCAGCACGGGGTCGGTCTGGATCTCGGACTTCAGCAGGCGCGGACGAAGGACGCGTTCGATCGCCAATCGGACGCGCAGCCGGGGGCCTTGGCTCGCCTCTCGAACCCGCCAGTAGCGGCGCTCGTCGGCCGATTCCTCGAGCATCGCGGGCTCGGTCGTGACACGCGCGAGTGCGACGACGCCGGCTGCCTGCCCTGTCTCCCAGAGGAAGACCTGGTCGCCCTCGTGGATGTCGTCCTTGTGTTGGTTCACCAGCCAGGTGAACTCAGTGAACTCCTCGAGCGCGAGCGGCAAGTCGTATTGCACTGGGCTCGACTGGAAGATCCAGGAGCGAAGGTCGGCCACGCATCACCTACCCGTCGCGATCGGCCGGAGCGGCCCGTTTGCCGGTGAGTATGCATCAGGGCATACATGCGTCACAGGCTGTCGACCCGGCGCATCGGGGGAGGTCCGAAGGAGACCTCCCGTCCAGGACGCCTGATTACGACGATGAGGGCGGCGCTGGGGCCTAGGCGACGCCACCAGTCCCGGACAGGATCGCAGCCGGACTTGTGGACAGACCATCTTCCCTCAGACGAGATGCCTCGGCGCGGCCAGTCATTGACCGGCACCAGCCGTCGATCGATGATGCCTTCGCATCTTGGAGACGGCGATGGGACGACGAACTCGTGTCTGGCACATGGTTCAAGCATTCGAAGGCCGAAGCTCTGCTCGCGGTCGAGCTCTACAACACCACGGGCGAGCGGCGCTCCCTTGAGGCGTTCGTCGTCCACATGCACCTCGCGTGGTTGTATCTGCTCCATGCGGAGTTTCTGCGCGACGAGGTCGACTACCGATATTGGGAGACATGAACCGCCCTGGGTCTGATGGAGACTCAGGACCTTGGAATCAGGCGGCGCTGGTCATCTCCTCTCGGCGCGCGAAGGCCGCCTCGAACTCGGCCGGCGGGATGTCGCCGCAGGCGCCGTGGAGCCGGCGCTGGTTCCACCAGTCGACCCACGCCGCGGTGGCGAGCTCGACGTCCGCCACCGTGCGCCAGCTCTGCCTGTGGCGGATCAGCTCGGCCTTGTAGAGGGCGTTCACCGACTGGGCGAGGGCATTATCGTAGGAGATCTCGCCGTTTCGGGCAGGCTCTCGCGGACCTGACGCTGGGTTACCCGGCGATTGCGTTGCCACCACTTCCAGGGCGGCATCGGCCCCCGGGCGTTCTAAGAGTGCGTGGGAGCCCTGTCTCGGAGGGTCGCAGGCAGCGGCGGACCCTACGGTACCGGGCCGGGCCGGGGATGACTGCACAGTCGTCGCACACACAGCTTGAGTTGTAGGCATATGATGTGAACCAACAGTGCGACGCGAAGGAGGGGACCCGTGATCTTTGGCCTGGAACCGCTGCCCCGCATCCAGTTCGAACACAATCCGCTCCGGGTCGTGGTGGTCCAGCTGCGCTTCTCGACCGAGTTCCGGCTGTCCGAGGCGGCCTCCCTGGCACGGGTCCAGGACCGACTTCGCGAGCGCTACCCGGTCGTCCAGGCTATCCAGCAGCAGATGTCGCTCCAGTTTGCGATCGGAGACAGGCCCCCTCAGCGGGTCAATCAGCCCGGGCCTGGTCCGATTCGGTTCATCGGTGACGACGGCGCCTGGATCGTCACCCTCGGACCGGACCTGCTGAGCCTCGAGACGACGGCATACCACGACTGGGTCGCCTTCCGCGGAAGGTTTGGGGAGGCGCTTGACGCGGTCTTGGCGGAGGTCGCATCACCCCTGGTCCAACGGCTCGGCTTGCGGTTCATCGATGAACTCAAGCACCCCGAGGCCCGCACACTCGCCGATTGGGCTCGTTTCCTCCATCCCGAGTTGCTGGGGACGGCGGCGAGTCCCCGGTTCGCAGAGCTGGCGACGCGCGCGTCGGAGCAGATCACGGTCGTTCAAGGCGAGGACGCGGCAACGATCACCCACGCCTACACGCAGAATGCGAGGGGCGATGATCCGCCGTCGACCTACCTCATCGATGTCTGACTGCTTCTCGACCAAGCCGTTCGCGCTAGACCGGGACGTCGTGCGATCGACGCTCGAGCGCTATCACGGGGCGGCGTGGAATCTGTTCCGCGAGAGCCTTCTTGATCCGATGATCCAAGCATTGGGGAGGGCCGAATGACCGCTGTTGCCAAGCCATGGGATTTGGGGCTCGGACCAAGCGAGAATGACCTCGTGACTCGTGTGCTCGGCACAACTGGTCCGAGCTACCCTGACCTTGTCGCGTCGCCAGAGGTATTCGGTTCCGGTCCCAACCGGGTGCTCGTGATTTGCCCGCCGACGGAGCCCAGCTACATCTCGGTTCGGTCAGAACCCGACTGGGCGAGGCTGCTCCACGCGCTGTACTGGGAACACAGTGCGGCGACGGAGTTCAACTATCCGTACGTGCAACTCTCCGCGAGCCCGCTCCCGGCCACCTACCCCACGCAGGCCGACGTGCTTGAGGCGATCGAGGGCCTCCGCGCGCGCCTCGACCTGACCATCGAGACCACTGCCCGGTTGCTCGGGGTCGAGAGGCGCACCTACCACGGCTGGAAGAGCGGCGAGCCGATGCCGATGTCACGGCTCCAGACCGCCATGAATGCCCTTGTCGCTCTTGGTCGTCTTGCCGCCGACGACCCGGCGGCCGCGAGGAAGGTATTTGAAGAGGAGACGGGCGAGGCGACCAGTTTGGTCGCGACCGGACAGTTCGCCGCACTTCGCGCTCTGGTCGACCGGGCGAGCGCCGCACTCGCCCGAGAGCTGGCGGCAGTGAACCCGGCGATCGACGTCCCGCCGGCTTTGCCGGAGGGTGTCGACGCGCAGCGAGCGCTTGAGATCGTGGCCTCGGCAGAGTTCCAGGCATTGACGGCCTACCTAGAGAGGCTCGCACCGGAAACACACGCCACCACCGCGGTTTGGAGGGTGCGTTCGCTGCTCGAGCTTCAAGCTGCGGTCGAGCGCCTCTCATCGGGCGATGAGCTCGGCGAGGACTGGCTCTTTCTGGTGGCGATGACTCGATCCGGCCTCGATGCGCTCGAAGCGCGGGCGCGCTCGCTCCTGCGCGACGTCAGCGCGACCGAGGAGTCCTGGAGGGCCTACTTGAAGGAGGAGGCCGAGCGCGCGTGGAGCGACTACTCGGTCCCAGTTGCGGAGCCGGCGGAGAAGGGGTCCCACGACCCGGCCGCCAACACCAGGCCGGCCGGCCTCTACGAGTTCAGACACTTCGGCTTCGATCTTTCGACCGGTCGGGTCCGAGAGGACGGCTGAGATGTATCGGGCGCCGACGGTCGACGAGGAGCAGAAGCGCGACTACCGTTTTGGCGACGCCTTCGAGGCGCCCTGGATCTTCGATCTCGTCCTGCGCAGCGACTCCGTGCCGGTCTCGCTACAACAGGTGCCGGGCAGGCCGCACCAACAAGCCTTCGACCCACAGGACATCAGCACGGTCCGCGGAAGGCGCGAATACCCAAAGGACCGGATCGTCGTCCATGCAGATGCGGAGGGGTTGGCGATCGGGCACGGGAACGGGGCTCTGGCCGTCATCATGTCAGACGCGTGCGACATCGACGAGGCGGTCCGAGACAAACGAGGACGCTTGAAGTTCGCGGCGCTCGCCAAGCTTCCGCCGGAAGGCGAAGAGCGCGACAAGGCGCTCGCGACACTGGCCTTCGACCGCTACCCGGTCCCGCCGCAACCAGAAATCGGGTTCGACGGCGGCGTGATCGAGTTCCAGCAGAGCTTCTCGATCATGACGAAGGACCTGGTTGAGTCCGCGGCCCGCGTCTTGACGATCGATGACGATGAGGTCCGCCAGCAGCTTCACTACCGTTGGAGTGCCCACACCACGCGCCATGGTCCAGTCGCGGCGGCCGACGGTGCCCTCAAGCTCGCTAGGCTGTTGAGCGCGAACGGCGACCCAGAGCTGGCGAGGGCCCTCCGTCTCGATCTCACCGCACGACTCGATTCTCTCGACCAGGCGGTCGTCGAGCCACTCAAGGACCTGCTGCTCATCCCGTGGCTGCTTGAAGGTCCAGTCGTCGATCGTATCGGGACTGCTCTCGAAGAAGGGCGTGCCTCGCGGCCGCTCGTGGACGACGTTCTGGCGCTGCTGCGGGCGATCGGGCCTCGCGCCGCGCGCGCGATCGACACCATCGAACGTGCGGCTGCTGCCCACGAAGGCGATGGCGCAGAGTGAGCCGGCGCTCCGACGGAATCGTCGATTTCAGTTTGTTGCTGAGCCTGCCCCATCGAACGATAGGGACCGCTGACCCTCGGGCCCTTCACTCCGCGTCTGTCGTCGCCGTCAGCAGCGGCCCACCAGCGGACTTCATGCCACGCGCGTGGCTGATCGCGGGTTCGCTAGTTACCTCGGCCTCAAGTCCTCTTGAACCTCCGACCTCATCGGACCACAAGGGCATCCCCACCCGTGCCCGCAGCTCGAGAGTTCAGGCGCTGGCAACCGCAGCCTCAGTCACGGGTCTCACCCGCCCACCAGGCCCGCTCGTGCCAGGGCCTCCGCCGCTCGGGCCCCCAGGGCATCGGGCGTCTGCTGAGCGTAGCGGCGCGTGACATCGGTCGAGCTGTGCCCGAGGTAACGGGAGACTTCTTCGAGGGGCATGCCGTGGTTGACGAGGAGCGTGGCCGTGGCGTGGCGAATGCGATGGGAGCCGAAGGTCGGCAGGGTGCCGCCCCCGGCGTGGTAGCGGCGGCGCAGCATGAGCGAGACGGCATTCACCGTGAGCGGTCGTGGTCCGCGCTCGTGGCGCGCGGAGAGGAAAAGGTAGGCCGGGTCGTCAACAGCACCGGCCAGCAGGGCCGGGCGAGCACGCTCCAGGTAGGTCAGCACGGCGACCCTCGTCTCGGGATGCAGGGCCACTTCCAGGGTCTTGTCGCCCTTGGCCCGGCGGAACCGGATGATCGCGCGCTCGACGTCGAGGTCCTCGACCCGCAGGAGTCGCACGCTCGCGTTGCGCGCCGCGGTGGTCTTCAACAGCGAGAGGATGGCCTGGTCTCGCAGATCGAGTGGCCCCTCCCCTGCACAGCCGCGCTCGATGGCCTGCAGGTCGGCCAGGGTGGCGCTCCGAGGCGGAGTCTCCTCTTTCGGCAGCAGCGGATTGTGGCCTGCGCGCGCGTGCGAGCGACTGAACGGGTTCGCGGCCAGGATCCCCTCCTCGACCAGCCAGAGGCACAGCGAACGGATGGGCCGCATGTAGGCGTTCACGGAGTTCGCCGAAAGGGTTGAGATCCCCCTGGCGCTCGAGCGTGCTCGCGCGTCAGGGGCACCCCGCCACACCCCAGTGACCTTGGGGCGAGTCCGCAGGTCCGCGACATACGCGACAAGGGTCGCGAAGTCGAGCGCAGCGGTCGTGGCGGGCCGCCCGGTCGCGCGCAGCCAGTCGAGGAAGCGGCGGAAGTCGGCGGCGTGCTTCGTCCGGGTCAGCGGTCGCCAGCTCGACCCGTAGAGGGTGGTGTAGGTCGCGACAAGCGGCGCCAGGGCCTGCACGTCGACCCCCGCGTGTCCCGGCGGGCGGCCCCAGGCGATGTCGACGCCAGAGACTGGTCTCGGGGTGCGACGGCTCTCACCAAGCGCTCTCCGGACCTTGCGCGGGAGCCGGCTTCGCCGAGCGCGCAGGCGCCCGGTATCGCGCTCGATGACCCCGCTTGGCATGGTGCTATAGTACGTCGTATTGATGGTCGCAGCAACCGTTATTAGTCGGAGAGGTGCGGTGGTCAGGTTGCGGGAAGAGCGAGCCGCGCAACTCATGGACGAGGCCTTCCGCGCCCGCCTGCGCGAGGTGTTGGAGCGCTCGCACGGTTCCATGCGTCACTTGAGCGCCGCCTTTGGACGTGATCCCGGATACGTGCAGTCGCTCTTGGATGCCAGCCGTCCCTCCCGGGCACGGCCCACGCCGTCCGACCTGCTACGGGCATCGGATGCCACCGGGATCCCGTTCGTCGAGCTGCTCGAGCTCCTCTGGGACATCCCGCCTGCCCGGCTCGCCACGGAGCTCGGACGGCTCGGCGTAGGTGAGGCTCTCGATCGTCGGCTGGCGAGCTTGAGCGACACCGAGCGGGCCAGCGTGGCCGACTTCATCGCCTTCCTCACCGCGCGGCACACCCACCACGGCCGTCGTCGAGCCTAACGAGCCTGGCGCAGCGTCCCTCTGCGGCACACCGACCGGCAACCGAGTGGCCCGGACGCGCTGCAGTCTCAAGACGGACGGCGTCGGGCGACGGCGCCACCACCACGATCCCGCGCCTGCCTAGAAGCGGCGGCCGGCCGTGAAGGAGAACTCCACACCGCCCAGATCAGCACCGTAGACCGCCGCGTCGACGAGATCGTCGTGCTCGGCGTTGGGGAAGGCGATGGCCTCGTGCTCGTAGTCGGCGAGCCCTGGCGCGTTCCGCAGGTGGAACACCTTGCCCGCCTCATAGCGCGCGGCGAGCGAGCGGGCGCGGGCCACCTTGTCACGGTCGGGGTAGACCGCCTGCGCGGGCAAGCGGGTCCGCGCCAGCAGCTCGCGCACGAAAGTGAGCTGGTGCTGCGTCGCCTCGATACAGAGCCGCACGAGGGGCCGCGGCGCCGCTGGGTGGCCGACCGCACCGGCGAAGCCGGGCGGCAGCATCTCGAGGGGCCAGAGCAGGCGCGGACCAGACGCTGGCCCGTAGGCAGGCGCCACGCCCTGGGTCATGGGGTCGCTGCGTCCGGTGACCCAGGCGCGATGCCCTTCGTCGAGGCGGGCGCGCCAGGCCCCGCAGAGGTAGAGGTTGTGCTCGGCGTCCTCCCACCACTCGACCAGGGCGCTGTAGTCGGAACGCTCGGACGCGGAGGCGTTGAGATCGATACCCGCGCGGCGCATGCCGCCCGGGGGCAGCGCGTCCACGTAGCGGAACCACTCGCGACGGAAGACGTTGCCGCCCATGCCCGAGGGGTCGTTCTGGTACTGCAGATCGAAGATCGCGCTGCCCAACTCCTCGCGCTTGGCGGCCAGGCGCTCGGCGGGCCAGCGCGCGGGCCACAGGGCCTGCCCGTCCGCGGCGAGCGCCGGTCGTACCATCGCGGGCCAGCCCTTGGCCATCAGCTCGGCATACAGATCATCCTCGTGCCAGCGGGTGCCCAACACGATGATCTGACCATCGGGCGTCAACATCGGCTCGAGCACCGACCAGAAGCGCTCGGAGGCCTTCGCTCGCTGCGCTGCGGTGGCGCACTCGGCGGGCCCGATGAGATCGTCACAGCAGGAGCACATCGAAGCGCGGCCCGGGCTTCATTCCCAAGAGCGAACCCGCCCGCAGGGTGGCGTCCTTCTCGACGTACGCCTCCGCGCCTCGCACAGTCCAGGCGGCCTCGGTCCACTTGGCGCCCGCCACGCCACGCTGCGCCCAGGGGAAGATCTCCGCGAAGGAGCCGCTCTCGACGAGCGCGCGCACCGCGCGCGAGCGTTTGCGCGCGTCGGTTTCCGACGCAGTGAGGATGCCGATCTTGAGGCGCCCCTGCGACGCTCCGATGCGGCGGGCCAGGTGGTGGATGGCGCCCGTTGTCTTGGCATGGCCGCGCGGCAGGAGCAGCACGCTGCGAGGCTGGCCAGCAGCAAAGCGCATCGCCTCGCGCAGATGCTCGGGGAAGCACAGGCCGGACACATACTCGGCAAAGGCACCGTCGTCGCTTGCGGCTAGCTCGCGCACGAGCTCGCGGTACGTCACCCGCTCTGCGACCGTCATGCCTGCGCACTCCCTTGCGCGGCAGCGGCCTGCGCCGCCTGGGCCGCCAGGCGTTCCGCCCAGGCCTGCGCCCGCTCCGCCTGTTCGGCGGGCAGCAGCTCGTCGAGCGGATGGGGCGCCAGGGCAGGGTCGGCCGTCACTGCGCTCGCCGCCGCAAACGCCTGGGCACGGCCATAGCTGGCTGACCGCCGCCGCTCCAGCCACCAGGCCGCGGCGCGCCAGTCGGTGGAGGCGGCCTGCGCCACCTGGGCTGCGAAGCGCACCTCGGCGTCCGCCTCGGCCCCCTCCACGCGGACCCGCAGGGCCCGGTTGCGCCCCATCCAGCGATACAGCGTGGTGCGGTCGATGCCCGCATGGGCGGCCGCGGCCTCGCGGGTGTTGCCCGCGCGCAGGGCGCCCAGCAGCGCCTCAATGCGCTGTTCGGTGGCTTTGGAGGGGCGGCCCATGGCTACATCAGTTCCGCCTGCGCGCCGCTGTAGGCCTGCCAGCGCTCCAATGCGACCTGCACGTAGGCAGGATCGATGTCCATGGCGTAGGCGCGGCGGCCGAGCTGCTCGGCCGCGATGAGCGTCGTGCCACTGCCTAGGAAGGGGTCGTACACATCACCCGCGTGGTTGGCCAGCGCCCTGGCGAGCAGGGCGACGGGTTTCTGCGTGCCGTGCGGCGTGGTGGCGTCGTCGCGCGTGCCGTGCGCGGCGTTCACCGTGGGGATCTCCCAGAGCGTGGTCTGGCGCCGATCGCCCTGCCAGTGCGCCGGCGCCCCGTGGCGCACGGCGTAGTAGAGCGGCTCGTGCTGCCAGTGGTACGCCCCGCGACTCAACACGGGGGCGGGCTTGGCCCAGATGATCTGCGCGCGGATCTCGAAGCCCGCGGCGGCGAGACCGTCGGCCACCACGCCTGCATGCAGGCCCCCGTGACACACGTAGAGGACATCGGATGGGGTGAGCGCCCAGGCGGCCCGCCAGTCCGCCCGATCGTCGTTGGCCACCCGTCCCCGCCGCCGGTCGCTGACTCGGGCTGCCGGATCGTACTCCACACCGTAGGGCGGGTCGGTCACCGTCAGGGCGGGCCGGGCGCCGTCGAGGAGGCGCACCACGTCGTCGGCGTTCGTGGCGTCACCGCACAGCAGGCGATGTGGGCCCAGCCGATAGAGCTCCCCGGGCTGCACGGAGGGCTCGGTGGGCAGCGCTCCCACTGCGTCGGGGTCGGTGCGTCCAGGGCGGGGCGCGCTGGCGGCGAGGCCATCGAGGAGGGCCTGCAGGCCCGCGTCAGTGACGCTCACCTGGGCCAGCAGATCGCGCAGTCCCTCGCCATTCGGGGTGGCGAGCGCCCCGATGGGGTCGAGCGTAGCCAAGACGAGCCGCTCTTCCTCGGGGCTCAAGTCCACATACAGGACGGGCACGGAGGGCTCGTGACGAGCCAGGGCCAGCGCTACCCGGGCATGCCCATCCACCAGGTACCCCGTGCGCTGGTTCACCAGCACCTGCTGCACCCAGCCGACCGTATCGAGCGAGCCTGTCAGGGCCTCCTGCTGGCGTCTCGGATGGAGGCGCCAGTTGAGTGGATTGGCCGCCAGGCGCTCGGGGGCCTCACTGCCCGTGCCGACGATGCGGCTGCGCCAATGGCCCGCTGGCTCGGCAGGTTCTGCCTCGTCCAGGTACAGAAGTGTTTCGGTGCTATCCATGTCACACGCTCGTTCCTAGCGGGCGGCCCTCTGCCGTCCCATACAACCACCCTAAGCGCCGCCCCTAAGACCTTGTGCGAGAAGCTGCAGGCCTATCCAGTTCCTTCGCGTACCATGGTCGCGTGCCACACGCGTTCGAGCCGCTCGGCGGGCGGGACTATCCGCGCAGCGCGGCGGAATTTGCGCGCTGGTTCCCGGTCGAGGCCGCCTGCCGCGCCTATCTCGCGCAGGTGCGCTGGCGAGCGGGGTTCCGTTGTCCCGCCTGCGCCGGCAGGCGCGTCTGGCGGACCGCCCGGGGCACCGCGCGGTGCCCCGCCTGCGGGCACCAGACATCAGCCACTGCGGGCACGATCTTCGCTGGCACCCGCGCGCCGCTGCGCCGCTGGTTCGAGGTCCTCTGGGCGCTGGTCGGCGAGGACGGCGTGAGTGCGCGCGCCATCGAAGAGGCCCTCGGCCTCGGCTCCTACCAGACCGCCTGGGCCTGGCTGCACAAACTGCGCCGGGCGATGCTCGAACCCGCCGGCGCGCGCCTGCGCGGCGTCGTGGACGTCGATGAGGCGGCTCTCTGGGGTGTCGAAGCCGGGCGGGGGAGGCCGACCACGCGCCTCGCGGTCGCGGTCGAGGTGCGCGCTGATGCAACGGGGCAGGTGCGCCTGACCCGCCTGCCGGACCACGAGCCCCTCGCCCTCGGGCGCTTCGCAGCCGACTGCCTGGCGGCCGACGCGACGCTCCGGACGACCGCATGGAGCGCCGATGAGCTGCTGCAGACGGTGGGCCCGAGACGCACCGTTGTCATCGTGCCAGGGCCGGCCCCCGTCGCCCTGTCAGCCTTGGACGAGGTCGCGGCGCGGCTCGAGGCGTGGTGTAGTGGGACTCACCGCAGCGCGATCAGCCAGCGCCAGCTCGACGTGTATCTCGCCGAATTCGCCTTCCGCTTCAACCATCGCGCCGACCCGCCCGGCCTGGCCTTCTACCGCCTCCTTGAACGGGCCCTAGCCACCGCTCCCGCCCCGTATGCGACCCTCGTCGGCGGCTCCCGAGGGGTACCCAAGGCAGTCCCCGCGAGGTCGCGGCCCGCGGCACGCCTTGGTGGCTAGCGTTCGGATCCTGGCATACTAGTTGCGCACGCAACTATCGTCGCCGAAGTCGTGCGTGAGCATGTTGCAAAACGATGCAAAACCCGGGAAACCAGGGCGGCAGGACTTGCTTGGGAAGCAAGCACTCTGCCAACTGAGTTACTCCCGCTCGGGAGTGGCCAGAGTCTACGAGCGGCGTCCCGGCGGCGTCAACGGAAGCGGGGGTGGTAGACCGGCAACCCGGGCGTCTAACCGGACGGTGCCACCGCGGCCGGCTTGTCGGAGCAGGTGCTGGCCGGGTCAAGCGCTTGACGGGGTAATGGGGCAGCGGGCGACCCGGTGTCTGCGGTCGGGTTGCCGGGCGGGCGCGGTCCGGGCAGGAACCGGCAATTGCGGGTCATTTCCGGTCGGCGGGGCGGTCGGGCGGGGCGGTTGGTTCCGCGCCGCGGCGCGACCGCTCGACCGGTGC
This sequence comes from uncultured Chloroflexia bacterium, assembly GCA_963835945.1. Lineage (GTDB taxonomy): Bacteria > Chloroflexota > Limnocylindria > Limnocylindrales > CSP1-4 > JAJYNJ01. The sequence goes on along the minus strand of CAWIHR010000084.1, from coordinate 8,680 downwards.
CCGCCGGTCCCGCGCCTTCGCGCCGGGGTCAGCGTTCGGCGCCGGCGGGTGTGCTCGGCGGCGGTCGCCACGCACAACCGTCAGCGAGCAATGAATGGCGGCCGGCGGGTTCGCGTTCTCTCTGGGGCGGTTCGGCACTTGCAAGGTGAGGCCGTCTGCGGCCCCTTCCTCGGCTCAGGCACCTGCTTCATCGCGGCCGAGCGACAGAGAAACGATCCACCCGTCGGCTGCGCTCGCATGAAGAAGAAGCGACTCGCGCCCGTGTATAGGCTGTAGAACGAGGGCGCACCTCCGGCAGACACCAGGTGAGTCTGTGGGTCGTTCTGGGGCAGTTCTGCGTTCGCGAATGCGGTCTCCGTCACGGGCCAGTCGAGCGTCTCGTACGGTCCATGGCGAAGATGCGGGGCCGGAGGGCCTCGTAGCGGCCGGACTCCACCAGCTCGCTCAGGAGGCCCACGTCCTCGAGCGTCTTCGACTTCCCCGAGTGCACCTCGGCGCCATCGGGGATCAGGTTGAGCACGGTGTCGCGCGCCTCCGCGCCGCTGTCGACGATGAGCACCTCGATGTTCTGCGAACGGAGGGCGGACGCCACGGCATCCAGGCGGTCGGCAGTCCCTGCGTCGTCGGACACAGGGCCGCGTTCGAGCGTCGTCACAGCGGGAGGACCACGGCCAGGGCCCCGACGACGAGACCGATGGCCAGGCTGGCCAGACCGATCTGGTTCGCGCGTGCGCGGTCGCGCGCGTGCGCCGCATTGTCCTGGACCTGCTCCGTCTGGCCGAGGGGGCCGAAGTTGAACACCCCTCGTGACCCGAAGCCGGCACAGAAGCACAGGCGGGCCTGCAGGTAGCCCGACGCGGCGACCGCCGCCGGGAGGGCCAGCAGCAGCCGCACAAGCGGCGGCGCGCCGACTGCGACGAGCCCGCCCCCCAGGATGACCGTCGCCCCGAGTCCGACATGTCCCGCCCGACGGCGCCGGGCGATCTCCGCTGGGCCGATGTTGCACACGCCGGGCTGGTATGCGCTGCCTCCGTCGCCGACGAGAGGTGTCGACGGCATGGGGGCCGTGGCGAACGATGCGTGGGTCATGATGTGCTCCTTGGTGCAGTAAGTGGCCTGGTCATCCGTCGCATCCGCCCGATGCGCGACGAGGGCCACTGTGTGGGTGCTCATCCGCGGGGGGCCTTTGCACCCGCGAGCGCCCGTCGCGCGGTGCGAGCGCAGAGTCAACGGATGGCCACCATCATTCAGACGGCGCTGCTGCCCTCTCTCCGCCCGGGGCGGCCTGTTCGGGCACCCCTGAGAGGAGCTCGAGGTCGATCTCGACGTGGATCTCGTCGCCGACCACCCAGCCGCCGGCCTCGAGTCCCATGTTCCAGGTCAGGCCCCACTCCTTGCGGCTCAGCTTCGTGTGGGCGCTGAAGCCCGCGCTGGTGCCGCCCTGCAGGTTGTGCGCCACGCCGAGATACTCAGCTTCGAGCACCACGGGCCGGGTCTCGCCGCGGATCGTCAGCTCGCCGTGCAGGCGGTACTTGTCGCCGGACCGTGGCTCGACGCTGGTGCTGCGAAAGGTGAGTGTAGGGAACCGCTCGGCATCGAGGAAGTCAGGGGAGCGTAGGTGCGCGTCGCGCGCCGCTGCGCCGGTGTCGATGCTGGCGGCCTGGATGACGGCCTGCACGCGCCCCTGCTCGGGGTCTCGGGGTTGAAGTCGACCTCGAGGCTGAAGTCGCGGAACGTGCCGCGCACGTTGCTGACCATCATGTGCCGCGCCGAGAACTGCACGGACGAATGGACGGGATCGAGTTGCCAGCGGGACATCGAGGTGCTCCTTTCGAGTTGCGGGCCGACGGTCGTTCTCCGTCGTGCCTGGGGTGCGATGCGTGTGCTCAGTGACGTCTTGTATCTGATCACATCATCGGTCATACTCGGGCCCGGGACAAGCACGCACCTGCGTCTGCCTGACGTACACAGAGGTAACCCGCATGGGAATCGCTCCGCCTCCCGCCGCCCTTGAAGGGCCGGGCAGCGCCTGTCGCGCCCGCGACGTGCTCGATCGGGTCGGCGACAAGTGGTCGGTCTACGTCATCGGCCTCCTCGGCGACGGCCCCACGCGCTTCACCGAGCTGCATCGCCACATCGAGGGCATCAGCTCGCGCATGCTGACGGTCACCCTGCGTGGGCTCGAGCGTGACGGGATCGTGACCCGCACGGTGTACCCGGTCGTCCCGCCGCGCGTGGACTACGCCCTCACACCGACGGGGCGCACGCTCTTGGAGACCGTGCGGGACCTCATCGCCTGGGCCGACGCGCATTCCGCCGGTATCGACGCCGCCCGCGCCGCCTACGACGCGCGCGCGCCTCTGACCTTCGACTGAGAAGGCGGGGGGCGGCATTACGACACCGCCTCGGGCATCGCCGCCGGCTCGTGGACATGCGTCACGGCCCAGGCGCCGATCACGAACTCGATGGCCGCCAGCGCGAAGACGGCGCGATAGCCAGCCCCGGCGTGCATGCCGTTGAGGAGGTCGGCCACTGGCCCTCCCACTGCCACCGCCAGCACGGCAGCGGCAGCCGTGACCGTGTTGGAGAGACCGAGATAGCGCCCCGCCTCGCCGAGCGGCGCCACGTCGGTGAGGAGGGCCCAGTCGGCGGAGAGGAAGATGCCGAGCGCGAGCCCGAAGGGGATCGCGATCGCGAACAGCGAGAGGTACGAGGGCGCCACGGCGAACGCGACGGCGCCCACCGCGCCGCAGACGGCACTCAAGGCCACGGTGCGGACGCGTCCCCAGCGCGCGGTCATGGCGCCACCCGGGATGGCCGCCAGCAGCGCGACCAGCACCACGGCACCCGCCAGGGGCGCCACCAGGGTGCCCGACCGCGAGCCCAAGCCGATCGAATCCTCGAGGTAGTAGTAGACGAAGGGCTGCAGGGTCCCGGTGGCCATCAAGATCGCCAGGCGCGAGGCGAGCAGCCAGAGGTAGTCGCGCTGCTCGAGGACGTCGCCGCCCCACACCTCGAGGACCATCGTCCGCACGGCCCTGCGCCAGCGGCCTAGGTCCGTGAACCTGCCCCTGCCGAGCGCGCGCCAACGCAGGCGCGGCAGGTGCGGCGCACCGGATCGCCCGTCCCGCTCCTCGACGCCGGCGAGCGTAATCAGCGTGCCGAGCCCCAAGCTCGCCGCCGTGAAGAGGACCGCCAGGGCCACGTGCCCCGAGGCCGCGAGGACTCCGGCCACGGCCACCCCGATCACCTGGCCGGCCATCTGGGCACCCCCCAGGAAACCCGAGGCAAGCCCGCGCTGGCCACGCGGCACGAGGTCGGGCAGCAGGCCCTGGTAAGGACCCTGGGCCGTGTTGGACGCGACCTCGATGCACAGCATCACCACGAGGATGGCCCAGTACGAACCCGAGAGCGCGAGCACCACGAGCAGGACGAGCTGGACGGCCACGCCGGCCACCATCAGCGGGCGGCGCCGCCCCCAGGGCGTGACCAGCCGGTCGCTGGCGGCGCCCGAGATGGGCTGCACGATGATCGCCACGATCGCCTGGAGGCCGGCGATGAGGGAGAGTGCCGAGGTCTTGATGGCGGCCGGCACAAGCTGCTCGACGAGCCGCGGCAGGACGATGGTGGTCAGGGAGCCCCAGGTGACCGAGAGCCCCAAGTAGTACGCGGTAAGGACGGACAGCCCGCGCAGTCCGACCACGTCCTCGCGGACGCCGAGGTCAACCTCGGACGCGGGCTCACCCTGCAGCACGGCCGCTCCTTAAATCTCCCCCCTCTGGGCAGAGTCCGCCGCCCCAGGCGCAGCCCGGAGCGCGTCGCTCCCGCGCCTCGCCCTGCGGCAGGAAGCCAACGCACGGGCCGTGGCCCGAGCCCGGCCCCACCTCGCCCCGCGACGGCCTGTGCTCGCGTCAAGCAGCCCGTGGCGCTCGGAACTGGCCTCGAGGCGGAGCCGACGAGCTCGGCACCGAGTCGTTCGGCCACTATTGCGGCCACGGTCGATCGCCCGCCCCCTACTGCCGGGCGATCGTGATTACTGGCATCGACTATACTCCCTCCGACTGCATTATACGGTCAACTGGAGTGTCGACGATGGTCGAATGGTCCCCCGACACGCGCCGGGTGCTGCGCGCCTATCTCGACGCGGTGGCACTCGCCGAGCCGCTGCAGCGCGAGCTGGCCCGCACGTACGGCGTGGCGCTCGGCGATCTCCACGCCCTGCGGCTGCTGCGCGACCTCGGCACTGTGCCGATCGGTCGCCTCGGGGCAGCGCTGCAGCTCCATCCCTCCTCGGCGACCAACTTGGTCGACCGGCTCGAGGGAGCGGGCTTGCTCGAGCGCAGCGCCGATCCGTCGGACCGGCGCTGCACCCTGCTCCGGCTCACCGAGCGAGCGAGCGACGCCCTGGGCGACCGCGCCCTGTTCGAGAGCAGCGGCCTCGTGGCGCGCGTCGAGCGCCTCGGTCCGGGTGAACGCCTGCAGCTGGCATCACTGCTCGAACGGATGCTGGAGCACCGTGCGGAGGACGTGGAAGCCACCCTGAAGCCGACGGACGCGGCGCGGGCCCGCTCTGGCCCGCCGGCCGAGATCCAAGGCTCGCCCATGGCACAGCAGGTAGAGCCCAGGGGATGACGCCAGAGGTGCAGCGCGAACGTCGTCTGGCCCACATCGACTACAGGTGGATCGCGCTCTCCAACACAATCCTCGGCGTCCTGACGGTGTCGCTCAACGGCGGACCCGCCCGCACATGTCGGAGATGCGCCCGGCGGTCACGAACAACGTGGCCGTCACCACCATGTAGCGAGCAGGACCCAGAACAGGCAATTCGTCTCGCCCGGCGCGAGCGGGTTCACCCCGAGGCCGCGGAAGATGGCGGGCAGCGTGATCAACATAATCGTGCAACGCTGGCTTCGCGATCTTCACGACCGGGTCGATCCTGTTCTTCTTCGTCCCCAGCGAGCCGTCCATCCTAGGAACCCCAGCCAGTCACACCACCTGCGCGGCGCAACATTGCGCGTGCTCACCGGGCTAGCATGGTGGACCTCGTTCTCGCCATGGCCTTCCCCCTGCAGGGGAGTTCTCACGAAGCATGGTCCCGGATGCCAGCCTGGCTCCTCGGAGGAGCCGATGCGGCCGAGCATGAAGGAGGCGGAGGTCCGCTCGGTGCTGGCACGCGAGCTGCAGATCCGCTCATCGACGCCGACCCGTGCGATCGCCGAGTTCTGGATCCCCCTGTCGAACGAGCGCGCCGACTTGGTCCTCGCCGGCCGGCTGTTCGAAGCCTTCGAAGATCAAGAGTCAGACCGACGACCTGCTCCGGCTGCCGCGCCAGGTGGCCGCCTACGGACGCGTCTTCAATCGCTGCAGCGCAGTGTTAGCCGAGCGTCATCTGGGCAGCGCCTTGCCACTGCTACCGCTCTGGTGGGGTGTGCTCGCCTTCCCTGGTTGCGAGGGCGGCTTTCGCATCATCCGTGAAGCGGGCGACAACCCTGACATCGATTACCGGACCCTAGTCCGTCTCCTCTGGAAAGAGGAGGCGCGCGCAGCCCTGGTCGGCCTCGGGTTGAGACTCGGGCATGACGAGGATCGAGAGTCCATGTGGGACCGGCTTCTGTCAGCAGCCGAGCCAGAGCAGATCCGCGCGATTGTGCGCGACGCTCTCTACCGGCGTGATCCCGGCACCGCCCGGTTCGGCAGCCGCACGCTGCGGAGGTCGTTCGTCGTTCACGAGCCAGCCATTGCTCTCAGCTGATCGACGACGAGCCGAAGGTGGTGCGATGTCCCGGCACCGCGCCAGATGCCCTGCGACGAGGACCACGGACCCCCGCTGGCACACTCCTCGATGATCGCGTCGCCCCAGCTGTAGTCGCGGGCCTCGAAGTCCGTGAGGCTGGTGATCATCCGGCACAGTTCGGGATACTGCCGGGCGCCGCCCTGCGTGACCGACCCTTCGCCGCGGGCGATCACGGTACGATCGGTGACCGTGTAGCGGATGTTCGCCCGCATGCCGGGGCCCGTAGCGTCGGGCGGTTGCGGGTGCTGGATCGCATAGTCGCCAAAGGAGGCCTGCCGACGGTAGCGGGGGCCAGTCACTTCGACCCACAACGCCCATTCGCTTCGGCGCAATCCGCCGAGCGACCATTCGCCAATGGCCGCCAGCGTGTCAGGCATCGACGTGCCGACAAGGATGACGTTACGCCAGGGCCCGATCCCCAGAACGTCGTCGATGACGGCGCAGATGTCTGCCGCGGAGATGGTCACGTCGGGAGAAAGCCAGCCGAGATCGAGGATGACGTCGAGATCCCGCCCAGGCAGATCGAGGGCCGCGCGACGGTCTGCGAGCAGACGAGCGTGCGTCATGCCGGCGGGCAGCACCGTGTGCTGGAGGTCGTAGCGGAGGGCGGCGCCGCGCCGATCCTGAGCGGCCGCCGCGCGCACCAGCGACTGATGCCCCGGCCCAGCGGTAACGGGCAGGACCGGTACGAACGTCAGATGCCGAGAACGGGCGCGATCGTACAGGTAAGACAGTGCCGTCCAGCCGCCGCCGAGGGCCTGCAGCGGGGCAAGGCGCATGATATCGAGGTACCAGACGTGGTCTTGGAGGACGAGAGCGAGACGCTTCACCCACGCGGCGAGCTGGGTTGGGGTCAGCACCTGCCCCCGGTCTTTGGGTCCCACCGTAACGATCAACGGGGTCATCCATGCCCACGTCTCCGGTCGGGCCTGCTCAAGGGCCCGCATTTCTCCCCACCGGTTTTGGAGGACGGGGACGTACTGGAAGCGGCCGTGGGCCAACGGCTCGAACGCCGCCGGAGCCGTGATCGAATCGGCGAACAAGAGCGGGGGTTGCGTATACACGCTCACCATGGCACACTGTTATAACCTATAGGGTTATAGTTCGTCAAGGAGCCGGACAATCGACATCGTGTGGGCCAGCCGCCAGCTCGAACGGGATTGCCTCGATGACCGCCGCGGGGTCCGGCGCTTCGGTCCCGAACGCTGGAGCCTCTTGAAACGGCGTCTGACATCGCTGGCGGCCGCCCCGACGTTGGAGGACATGCGCGAGGTCCCCGGGAACTGCCACGCCCTTACGGGCGATCGCATCGGGCAATTCGCGATCTACGTGACGCGCTCGTACCGGTTGGTATTTCGCCCGGATCCTGATCCGGCGCCACGGCTAGCAAATGGTGAACTCGACCGTCGATCGATCACGAGGATCAGCATCGAGGAGGTGGTGGACTACCATGGCGACTGAGCACCTCCCGACGTGGTCACCGAACTGGCGAGTGGCCCCTGGGGAGATTCTTGGCGAGGCTCTGCAGGAACGCGGCCTGACCCAATCGGACCTTGCGCGTCGTATGGGCCGCCCACTGAAGACGATCAACGAGATCGTGAACGCGAAGGCGGCGATCACCCCCGAGACCGCAATCCAACTCGAGCGCACGCTCGGGATCAGCGCGAGCTTCTGGAACACGCTCGAAATCCGGTACCGAGAGCATCTGGCCAACGAGCAGGCCCAACGGGAGCTTCAGGGCCAGACCGACTGGCTTCGGAACTTCCCGCTCAGAGATCTCCACCGCCTCGGCATCGTGCGCCAGCACGTCACGAGGGCCGACGCCCTGGCAGATCTCCTGCGGTTCTTTGGCGTCAGCAGCCCTCAGGCCTGGGAACAGCAGTGGTCCCAGGCGGCAGCCGCCTACAGGTCCTCTCGGGCGTTCGCCTCCTCGCCGCACGCAACGGCGGTATGGCTCCGCCGCGGCGAGCTAGCAGCCGCCCACGTCCCGGCAGGACCGTTCGAGAAGAAGCGCTTCCTGGCGGCACTCCAAGAGGCACGCGGACTCTCCCGGGTCCAGCCGTTCATGAGCGCTGTCGAGCGGTTTCGGGGCCTTCTACAAGAGGCTGGCGTGATTGTCGTCTTGATTCCAGAAGTCGAGGGCACTCGATTGAGCGGCGCTGCTCGATGGTTGGCCAGTGATCGCGCTCTGGTTCAGCTGAGTCTTCGACACAAGTCCGACGATCACTTCTGGTTCACCCTGTTCCACGAAGCCGGTCATCTTGTCTCGTCCTCGCGACGACGCGACTTCGTCGATGCACCGACCGACGTCGGAGCGGCAATCGCGCTTGGCGTGGAGCTCGAGGCAGACGAATTCGCACGCGAGGCACTCGTTCCCGCCTCCGCCTACAAGGCATTCGTCGATCATGCGGACTTCGGTCCCGCGACGGTTCGGACATTCGCTCAGGGAATCGACGTCGCGCCTGGGATTGTCGTTGGGCGACTTCAGCACGACGGGTTCGTGGGCCGAGGAGGCCTCAATTACCTGAAGCAGTCCTACGCATGGCCGCCTGACACGGGTTTGAGACAGAGCGAGTGAACGCCATGGGCGCGACAGCAGAGCTTGTCGGGCGGACCGGGGAGTGGGCCAGATCCGAAAACACCTCCCCACGTTGACCCTGGACGTCGCCATCACTCCCCGACGTCAGCGTGACGCGAGCACCACATGCGCTACCGGACATTGAGCGCCTGGGTCGCATCAACGGAGTGAACCGGCAGTGACCCTAGGGAAGGGGCCATCTGTAGGGCCGCCGCTGAGGGCGGCACCGACAGGCGCAGGGGTCCGGGACTGGTCTGATCCTCCGTTTAGGCGCCGGGCCTCGCCCTAGCGGGGATGGGTCGGTGAGC
>CAWIHR010000083.1:0-20114 GCA_963835945.1 uncultured Chloroflexia bacterium | reverse complement strand
CCGCGCGCCACCCGAAGCCGCACAGCTCCGCCTGGAAGAGCGCGAAGAACGACGCGCTCGTGGTGTCCCCGCGGGCATCTCCCAGAGGCCCTGGTCCAAGACGAGCTTGAGCGCGGGGACCCCCTCGTCGAGATCGGACTTCTCGACCCCGGTGCGGTGCCCGTAGACGCGCCCGGCGGTCTCCGGTAGCCCAGGGAGTCCTGGTACAGCCACTTCTGGAAGGTGTTGTTCTCGACGATCGCGATGGTCACGTTGTAATTGCGGCAGAGCTCGCGCAGTTGGCTGATCTGTTGGAGCAGGGTCAGCCCCCGGGCTCGGCGCGCGGTCAATAGGCGGCGCTCCTGGGTCGCACGGTTCCAGGCGCACACGAACGCGACCGTGTAGTCCCCGGCTTCGGAGATCGCGAGATCGAGCCCGAGGACCACGTCCTCCTCGGCGGTGGGCCGATACGTCGCCACAAAGGCCAGGTCGGTGCGCCGCAACGGGTCGGTCAGCGAGTACGGGAAGATCGAGCTCGCGTCGTCGATCGGCTCGCCCTGGAACTCGCGGCTGAAGCGGCGCGGATCGGCGGCGCGGTACCGCATCAGCTCGTCCAAGCTCACCTGCTCCGGCCACAGCGCCGTGTTCGACGCGCTGTCCCAGGCCCGGTACTTGCGCCAGGTGAAGCCGTACGGCGCGATGCCGTCCTGGTCTGGAACGAGCGAGTAGATCAGCCCGGCCTCGTGGACCGGGGTCCCGACGATGACAATGCGCCCGACGCGCATTGGCACGAGCACGCCGGCGAAGTAGTCCCAGGCGTGCGCACGCTGCGCCTCCGTCCCCGTGGTGGTCTCGTCCTCCACGTCGTCGAGCAGGACCACGTCGGGATGGGCGCCCCGCACCGCAGCCCCATAGGGGCGTACCGTGAGCTCCGCGCCCGAGGCGAGCCGGACGCCCGTCCTCGACCAGCGCTGGCTGCGCCGGCGGGCCGCCGCACTCGTCGCGGGCCCTGCCTGGCCGAGCAGCCAGGCGTTGTTGAGCAGCAGCGCCCGGAACCGCTCCAGGAGCGCCTCGGCCTGGGCCTGGGTGGCCGAGAGCAGGAGCACCCGGAACGGAACCGGTACCTCCGTGCCGGTGCCCACCGGATGGGCCCGGGCATGAACGAAGAACAGCCAGAGGATGAAGCACAGCTGGGTGGTGGTCTTCCCATGCGAGCGAGGCCCACACAGCACGAGGCGCGCGCAGGTCTGGAGGAGCTCGCACCAGTGCTCGTGGTGGGCCACGATCACGGGTTGCCCGTCGTCACCGGTGAGCTGGCTCATGAAGGTGGCGAACCGCCGCTCCAGGGCCGCCAGCAGGACGACGTCGTCGGGTAGACGGGGCGGCCGGGATGGCGGCGCAGGCAACAGGACGGTCATGGGGTTCCTCCCTCGTCAGGCGAGCCGCGGCGCGGGCCGCGGTCCTCGAAGCGTTCGATCGAATCAGGACGACCTGGCCGCGGCCCCGCTCGCGGCGTGCCGCCTCGAGCAGCCGGGCCGCGACCTCATCGAGCAGGGCCGGGTCGAGGACAACTTCCCGCGTCGGCTGGCTCTGCGCGGCCGACCCCTCCCCGGGGGCGCGGAGCTGCGCCTGGCGGCCCCAGCGTTCGGGGAACCGCTTGGCGAGCACCTGGAGCGCGAGGCGGGGGTCCTGATAGGCAGCCCGGGCGGCCACCACGCCCAGACCCAGCTCGAGCCTGGCCTCGGCTGCCTCGACGGCCTCCCGGAAGGCGCGCTGCTCGACGCTGGAGCCGGCTCGGTAGCGGTAGTAGGTGCGGGGCGACCAGCCCGCGTGGCGGGCGGCGACTTCGGGGAAGGCCGCCCCGGCGATGGCCTCCAAGAACCGCTGGCGAGCCCCTGCGGAGAACTTCGTGGGCCGTGCCATGGTCAGGCTCCCGAGGCCCACGGCGAGGTGCCGCGGACGACGCGATCGTATGGGGTGCAGGGGCGCCGGGGTCGCGCGGGAGGCAGGAGGCTGACCGGGCAACGGCGGTGGCGATTGAAGGGCACTCCGTGAGTGCCGCATCGGCCGGTGGGCACGCCCCCGGGCGTGGGCCATCCCGAGTGGCCGGCGTGGCCAGCACCACCGAGCTCCCGGCGGAAGACGTTGGGGACAGCCCGCCGACCCGGCGCACCGGGTGCCCGACGCGCGACCCTGGGCGAGGTCCGCGCCGCGCGGCCGCTCCCTGCACGGGTGGTCCTGCGCGGACTGCCCGCACGCCGCCACGTGCGAGCGCCATGCGGCACCGGCAACGACGCTCCCGCGCCTGACGACGGAGGATCAGGGAGAACCCGGATGACCGGGTGAGCGCTGGTCCGAGCCCCTGTGAGGTTCACCGGCCGAACTCCGCCGCGGCGGTCGGAGCCTGTGGCGAAGGGCACGGGTCGGCCGCTGCTCGGCCTCTGCGGGGGCTGGTTGGCCGCTGTGGGCGCTCGGCTGACCTCTCTGGGCGGCTCGGTTGACCTCTACGCCCTTACCCTGGCGTAGGGCCATGTCGAGCGGCGAGCGATGAGCAATCGCTCGGTAGCTTGGACGCTAGCATCACTCGCCGAGACCTGCAAGCGACGCCGCTGACGGCTGGCGGTCGTTGTGCGCGCGCGCCGCCCTCAGCGCGCGGTGGAGGGCGGGGCAGTCGGCGCTTGCCCCTCGCGCCACCAACGGCGGCTGTCTGGACAGCGTCGCGGCCCCGCTGCGGGATCACCGTCGCGACGACGCCGATCGCCTTGTGGGCAACAGCGACCGGGTCAGTGCAGCCATAGCAGGCCGGCAAACGGCCCGGCCACAACCCGGGGGTTGGTGGCACCCGGATTTGTGCGCAGGAGACTGCCATTACTGCCAAAATCGAGCGCCGCGCAGCGCACAGCCCGGCTAGGGGAAGGTCGTGGGGAGAGGGCTACGGGAGCGGAGGCGGTGCTTGGGAAGCAAGCACTCTGCCAACTGAGTTACTCCCGCTCGCAGAGCAGGGCGAATTGTACCGCGCCGCTGCGGCGCCGCACTCGACCCCCGGGACGTCGGACCCCGCGCTCGTGATGGCGCGCTCTGCTGCCTGGGTTGGACGGGTGGCCCGGCCACGCCCTGCCTCGGCGCCGTCTTCAGCAGCCCGAAGGTCGCCCCCTGGGGATCCTGCAGGATGGCGAATCGGCCACCCGGGAAGTCCATCGACGCGACCATCTCCTGGGCGCCCAGACCGAGGGCGGAGCGAAACGCGCCGTCCACGTCGGCCACCGTGAAGTAGGGCAGCCAGTAGCTTGGTACCTGGGCCGGCACCATCGGCTGCATCTCCTGCCCGCCCGCGATGCTCGCGCTGTCGAGCAGGAACTCGGTGTAGTCAGGTTGACCCTCGCCCATCGGCGAGGTCCGGGTGTGCCAGCCGAACACCGCACGGTAGAAGGCATGGCGCGCTCGACCCCGCGCGCGTTGAGCTCCGGCCAGCCGAAGCTGCCCACGCCGCTCGCCGAGAAGCCCGCCATCGCCCCTGGCTGCCAGGCCCCGATGACGGCGCCGGAGGGATCCTGGAACACGCCCATGCGGCCCTGCGGCCCGACGTCCATCGGCGGGGCCACGACCGTCCCGCCGGCCGCGGTCACCGCGTCCGCCAGCGCGTTGGCATCAGGAGTGCCGACGTAGATCAGCCAGGCGGTGGGTGCCTCCGCCATCATCTTGGGCCCGATGCCGGCCACGTCCTGGCCCTCGAGCGTCGCTACGGCGTAGCCGCCGTACTGCGGATCGGGGTTAGGCTCCACGTGCCAGCCGAAGAGCTTCGAGTAGAACGACCGTGAGCCCTCCGGATCGCCACTCGAGAGGTCCGCCCAGATCGGCCGGGCCGATGTCGCGTCTGCCATGTCTGGCCCCCCTTGTATCCCGGCCTCGCTGGTGAGCCGCCAATTGTCGCACCGAGTCTGCCATCTCCGGGCGTGTCACCCCCTTGGCTGGGATGGTGTGCCAGACGTCTACCGTGCTGAACAGGAAGCCAAATCTGGCGCCTTCGGTCAGGCAACCGACGCAAGCGCCCATTGATTAAGGTCGACTTGCTCGTAACTTTCCCGGATAGATCGAACGTCGATGTCGAGGCCACGTCGCTCGTTACGAATGCCTGGGTCGATGAAGGCGCCAAGGCTCACCGAGCGCGCTCGGTAGAAACCGGAACATCGAACCGATCCGCCATGCGTGGACCAAGTCACGGAACGCTTGCCGAGTGACACTCGATGTGCGAATGCTCTCGACACATCTCATATCAGTATGTTAGATATAGTGCGTGGATAGGGCTGCACGAGCCCGACCTGAAAGGAGGTTGTTGTCGAGATGGCGGACAGGATGACGAGCCCACTGCTCCAGGACTTCGTGACCCTTCGGGACGCGATGGACAGGCTCTTCGCGCAGAGCTACGTCGACCCGGCGCGTCTCCTCTCGGCCGGCGGTGCCGCGAGGTCGATGCCCCTGGAGATCTGACGAGACGCCGGATGCGGTGATTGTCAAGGCGCTGGTGCCCGGCATCGCCGCCGAGCACCTCGACGTGCAGTACACCCAGGGGACCTTGACGCTGCACGCCACGACCGAGGCGCCGCAGGCCCACGACGACTGGACCTGGTATGTGCGCGAAATCGGGTACGGCGAGTACACGCGCGCGATCCAGCTGCCGGTGCCGATCGACGTCGAGGGGGTGCGCACGAACCTCGAGCACGGGATCCTGACCCTCACCTTGCCGAAGGTCGAGGCGGCCCGGCCGAAGCAGATCAAGATCCACCCGGCCAAGCAGCTGACGGGCAGCACGTCGAGTTGACCGCAGCGGCGAGGGGAGGCTCCGCGTGACCGAGCGCGAGCGCGACCAGGAACCGGTCTACACGATGGCGGTCGCGGCGCGGCTCACCGGGATGCACCCCCAGACCCTGCGCAAGTACGAGCGGGCGGCCTCTGCGGCCCGCCCGCCACCACACCCAGCGTCTCTACTCTGCCGCCGACATCCGGCGGCTGACGCGGATCCAGTACCTCGTCGAGACGCGGGGCCTCAACATTGCCGGCCTCGAGATGACGCTCTCGATGACCGATCGTCTCGACCGCGTGGACGACGCGTCCACGCCCGAGGAAGTCCGGGAGGCGGTCGCGGACGCGCTCCGTCAGAGCTCGGAATAGCTTCGGGCGCGGGACCGCGCTGTTGCGCTGCCGCCGGCGGCTGTGGACAACGTCGGCCGTCGCGAACCGGCGACTTCCCCTGCGTGCGACGTGCCGCGACGTGTGGCTCCGTTCGACTGGCCGGACCTAACCCTCCCGACTGGCGACGTTGATCCCCGTCGTCGCGTGTGTCCGATTGGTGGCGAGGTGGCCGCTCTCGGCCTGTATCCGATCCCCAGTCGAGCGGGAGTTCAATGAACCCGAGCGCACCCCCTCTCAGACCCGGGCGCCCCCAAGAGGGCCTTGACAAGCGGGGTCCTCTCACAGACATCGGATGGTGCCCGCCCCAGCAGAACCAGAGCCCGACCCGACAGCGCCGCCGTGCGCTCGAAAGACACCACGGACGAGACGGCTCACGCGAGCAGGTACGGCTCGACCCGGTTGACTAGGCTCTGGCAGGTCGCGAACCTCCGGATCTGCTCTTCGTCCAGTGCGTAGGCGCGAAGCAAGGATCGGGGCGAGTCACCAGCGATGTGGGGACTGATCAAGACGTTCGGGAGTTTCCAAGCGCATGGCCCACCGGCAAGGGCTCGGGATCGGTCACGTCGAGCGCGGCGCGCAGACGACCGCTTGAGAGGGCACCCACGAGGGCTGCCGTCTCGATCGTGGGACCCCGACCCGCGTTGATGAGCAGCGCACCGACCGGCAGGAGCGACAAGCGGCGCGCGTCCAGCCACCGTGCGCGCCGCCATCGTGGCAGCGGGGTACAGGCCGGTATCCGCGAACGGGCGCGGAGAGATCTTCGCGGCGCTTGGCGCGTGACATTGACGCCGCGCGCGTCACCGGGTCGACTGCATGCTCAGGACGTACGAACCTCGCCGTCCGCTTTGCGCAGACCGCCTGGCGTGGCGTTGACACACAGTGGACGACGAGTTGGGACCACCTGCCGACGCTTAGTTGCGTGCTTGCTCGATCAGGCGAAACTTCTGGACCTTCCCGGTGGTGGTCATGGGCAGCTCGTCGGCGCGCACGACCCGCATCACCCGGGGCACCTTGAACGGCGCGAGATGCGCCCGGCAGTGGCGAATGAGCGCGCGCGGCTCGAGGCTCGCGCCCGCCTCCGGCACGACCCACGCCCAGCCCACCGCGCCGCGCCGGGGATCAGGCACACCGGCCACGTAGGCCTGCGACACGCCGGGGTAGCGGGTGAGGACCTGCTCCACCTCGTTCGGAGCGACCAACTCCCCGCCCACCTTGTAGAGCTCGCGGGCGCGCCCGGTGAGCTCGAGGTACCCGTCGGGGCGGACCCGACCCAGATCCCCGCTGCGCAGCCAGCCCTCGGCGTCGATCATCTGCGCCGTGCGGGCGGGATCACCGTAGTAGGCCCGCGTCACAATCGGCCCCTGCACGCTGAGCTCGCCCTCCGCGCCGGCGGGCAGCACAGCGCCGCTGAAGGGGTCGATGGTGCGATAGCGGGCCAGGCGGCCGTCACCCGTCACGTCGGCGGCCCGGCCCCCGAGCTTGGGGCAGCCCACCGTCTCCGCCACCGTCTCCAGCGCGTCACCGGGCAGGGTGAGCGTCGTCGCGGCGGAGACCTCGGTCTGGCCGTATCCAGTAAACACGGTGCGGGGGCCAAGGTCCCGCTGGACGCGCTCCCAGAGGTGCACCGGTGCGGGGGCCGCCGCCGACATCACCGACTCGAGGCTGGCGAGATCGAACGACCCGCGGGCGGCCTCCTCGACGAGTGTGAGGGACATGGTCGGCACGCACAGCACCTCGCTGGCGCGGTACCGTCCGATCGCCTCGAGCATGGTGCGGGGGTTATAGATCCGCCGCGGCAGGATCGCGCCGCCCACGCACAGGGCGGCCACGAACCCCTCGATGTAGCCGAACACGTGGTACATGGGTAAGGCGAAGCAGACCCGCCAGCCGTCGGCGAAGCCGCGGTGGTATGCCGAGCCGCAGGCGCTGCGCAGCACCATGTCGTGGGTCAGGGCGGCGGCCAGTGGCCGATCGCTGGTGCCGGAGGTAAAGACGATGTCCCCCACCGCGGCCGGGTCGCTTCCGGCCGTGCGCCGGTCCAGCGTCGTCTCGGGCACCCGCGCGCCGCGCTCCGCGAGCCCGCGCAGGTCGAGCACGCCGGGTCGCGCTCCATCGACCAGCACCACCTGACGCAGCGCCGGCGCCCGGGCACTGCGGACTCCCAACTCCCAGCCCGGGGCGATCTCGTCGAGCACCGCGACCACGTCAGTGGTGAACGAGCGCGCGATGGTGAGCAGGACCCCCAGGCCCGAGTGTTCGAGGGCGGCCGCGAGATCGTCGGTGCGGTACTGGAAGTTCAGCGGCACGGCGATCGCGCCGGCCCAGGCGACCGCGAGCTTGGCGGCCACGAACTCGGGCCGGTTGTCGATGAGAACGCCGACCCGCTCGCCCGGCGTCACCCCGAGATCGATGAGGCCACGCGCGAGGGCGCGCGACCAGTCGCGCATGTCGGCATACGAGTACTCGCCCTCGTCGGCGATGACAAGAGGGCGCTCGGGATGGCGCCGAGCGGTGGCTTCGAAGAGCGCCGCGAGCGTGAGCGGCTCCCAGCGGCCGGGTGCCATGACGTCATCCCAGCGGCGTTCCAGCGCCTCTCGGCGCGCGTCGATCACGTCAGTGGCCATGCGCGACCCCTCCTTCCTGCTCCGCCACCTCCGACGATCTGTATGGAGTATGCCGCGAGCGGCGCATGTCCGCGACGGGGCGAACGCCACGCCTCGACACCCATGGGCAATCCGGAGCGCTTTGCGCGCGTCGACCCCGGCGCACCCTGGCGCACGCGGGTCGAACCTGACGCCCTGGTCGCCCGGCTGCACGCGGCGGGCTTTCATTCGGCCGAGCTCCTCATCAGGGATTGATCAGGCTGCCGCTGCGGCCCCCCTTGCTTGCCCCAAGGCACGGGGTGAGTACGGGAACCTGCGCTCTCCCCGCGATCGTGCGGGGGTGCTGGGAGCGAGCGATCGGCCGTCAGGCGAGGGGCCGGACCGCCGTGACGCCGCGCATCGTGCCGACCATCACGAGGCCATCCCAGAGCGTGGGCGAGGCGAAATGGGGGAGCGGGCCCACGCCGATGCGCGCTAGGACAGCGCCGGTCGACGGCGACAGCGCCAGGAGTACACCGGCCCCCAAGTCGAGGCTCCAGACGGCGCCACCGCCGATGACGGGCGGCCCGGTGGCGCCCGAGCTCGTGTGCCAGCCGAGGTGGATCGCGCCGTTCGTGCCGATCATGATCATGCGGAGCCCATCCGTGCAGGGCAGGTAGATGGTCGAACCGCTCTGCGCCGCACCTCCGAAGGCGGTGCACACGCTCCTCGAGGAGACCTGACCGCCCACCCCGCCCAAGGCTCCCTGGCGCAGGACGTACCCCGTGCCGCTCTTGCCGGCGATGAAGACGAAGCCGTTCGGGACGAGCACGGGGCTGAGCGAGCCCAGGTCGAGGTCATTCGCGTTGTCGTGTGACCACTGGGACGGGGCGAAGCGAGAGCGCAGCTCTGAGGGTAGGCGAGAGCTCGAGCACGGAGTCGCTGCCGTCGTAGGTCGTGGTTGAACTACCGTTGCCGACCGAGACGTAGAGATTGCCGGACGCGTCGAGCACCGGGCCGCCGGGGGCCCAGACGGCCCCTTCGCGAGCGACCGGGACACGGTAGGCGATCGTCGCGCCGTGCCCGCTCACGGGCACCCCGACGACCTCGCCCCGGTAGGCACCACAGTCGCCGGCCAGACCGCCGAAGCCGATGTACACGTAGCCGCGGCCAAGCGCGAGGGCCGCTCGCTGCTGGTACGCGAGCGGGTTGTTACCGGGCAGGTCGACGCCCCGCGACCAGCGAAGCGCGCCGGTGGCCGGGTCGAGCGCGACGAGCACGTGGTGCGGTCCGCTGACTTCGGCCACCACGAAGAGCGACTGGCTGCCCGGATCGTAGACCGGGGTGCTGGTGATGCCGAGCGGGTCGATGTCACCGCAGGGCAGCGACGCGAGCGGCACCGGCGTGCCGAGGTGGCGCCGCCAGAGCACGTGGCCGTTCGTGGGGTCGAGGGCGTACACGCTGTCGTTCTCGGTGGCCACGATCACCCGGCCGCCCACCCCGAGCGGCTCGCCGTAGACCGCGCCATCGAGCGTGGCTGCCCAGGCCGTGGTGAGGCCGTCATGGAAAGTTGGGAAGCCGCTGGCGACCCCCGTCCGCGCTACGTTGGCGTGGTACATCGGCCAGTCCGGTGGCGTGGCTGCGGCGTTCACGGTGAGGCGCGCCAGCACACTGGGGCTGGCGCCCTCCGGGATCACAGAGACAGCCGCCGACTGCGGCGAGGCCCCAGCCGAGGTGGAAGACGATGCCGCGCCGCAGCTGACGGCGAGCAGGCACAACCCGACGAGGCAGACGCGCAGACGACCTTTACTCACCTGCAAATGGTGACACTACGTGGCTGGGTGGGCCAGGCGCCATAGCGGCTCAGCCTGCGTGGTCCAGCCCCTGCGCCATGGGAGGATAGGGAGTACCGCACGGGCCACGACGGCCGGCGTCCGATGTGACCGAGTGACCGTATGCTCGACGACGATCCACCCGCAGCGGAGGAAGCAGCAGTGCCCACCGAGGACGGTGACTCGGAGCGCGACGGGCGGGACCTCCGCGCGGCGCTGGGCGAGGCGCTCGCCGCATTGGACGCCGAGGACCGTCCCGATGCTCTCGAAACGGCGGACTACCGCTGGCTGGGTGTCGGCCTACGCCTCGGCGTGGAGCATCCCGAGCCAGCCCGCCGCCTCTTGGCGATGCTCGAAACTCCGGAAGCCGAGCAAGCGTCCCAAGTCGGAGACCCCGCGAGCGACGCTTCGCAGAGCGCAGTCCCGGCCTCCCAGAGCCGCGCTGACAAGCTGACCGTTGACTTCCGCTCCACGCTCCTCGCTCGGTCCGCGGCGCTGCCCTTGTCGGGACGGGCGGGACCTGACCCGCAGCCGATGTTCGGATGGGTCGCCGCGTTGACGCGCGCGGAGATTCTGGCCCTCGGACGCGTGGTCGAGGAAATGCTGGCCACCGGATCACCGCCCGACATCGGCCGGGGTTTCGGCTTCACCTGGGACGCCGGCGTGCGGCTGCCGCGCGAGGAACGGGAGGCGATGATCGGGGTGTTCGCCGAACTCCAGATCACAGTCGGCGGGGTCTTGGCTGGTCGCGACCTCCGGGCTGCACCGGTGGAGCGACGTCGGGGCCTGTCGGGTCTGCTCGACCCGTGGCTGTCCCGCACGCACCAGACCGAGGCGCAGGCGGCGGCGGTGATCGAGGCGACCGGCGAGGTTGCGCAGCGGGGTCTGGTCGCGCTCTGGAACGCGTGGGCAGCGCTGCGCTACCGGGCACTCATCCCGCACTCCACCTTCGAGGTGCTGGTCCGGCCCTGGCAGACCGTGATGGGACCCCTTCTCGAGCCTTGACGTTGTGCCCCGGGTCCGCTCCGACTCGGGAGCGGCAATCCGGGTTGAAGAGGCCTTGAACGGGCGCGCTCTGGGCGCCGAATGGCGCGACGGTACCCGGCCCCCGGGAGCGGCTTTCAGGGGAACGTCAGCTCGCGCGGCTACCGTGCGCGTGCTGCCGGGCGGGCACGACCCGGTGGTGTTCCTCCCTTCCCCGGGCGGGCCGGTACGCTGGCCCGCCCGGCCATCCCTCCGCCCAGTCGTCGTGGATTTCCTATGCGGGCGCGGCGTAGGCGGACGTGCCGAGGACCGCACCCGTGGGGTCAATGGCCCGCCCACGGAACAGCGGCGCGGTGGTGACGAGCAGGACGGCGGTCTCGAACCCGCTGGACGGCGCGACTGCCACACTCGTCATGGCACTCGGCTCGGAGCCTGCCAGGACCTCCCAGCGGTCGACCTCGGTGGCTCCGTTCCAGCTCGCGAACACCGTGAGCGCGCCGGTGCCCCCCCGCTCCACCGCGATCGCGGGGCTGTCGGAGGGGCGCCCCACCCAGGGCTGACGGAAGACCCGGTAGGACTGCTTCGCTGCGGGATAGGTGGCATCGAAGCGCAGGTCGTCGCCGGGGCCGAACTCGCTGCAGTAGGGCGAGGCGCCCCATCCCACGAAGACGTCGCCGTTGGGCAACGTCTGCAGGTTGCCCTGGCTGGTCACCGTCAGGCCACCCGGATGGGGGTAGGCGGCGGCGAGCGAGGCGCTCATGGCCTGCTCGTCGAGGCGGAGGATCAGGCCGCGGGCGGGAACGGGCGGTGTCTCGTCGTCGAAGAGGGTGAGCGTGCCGTCGGGACGCCGGCGCGCGTCGTGCTGATACCCGAACCTCGTGCCCGCGCCCATGGCGAAGTCGCTGCGCCGCCCGCCCAGCCGCCACACGATCTCCCCGCCTTGACGGTCGATCTTGTAGAGCGCCGAGGTGTTGCGCGCCGACACGAGGAGGCTCCCATCGGCCTCGAGTTCGATCGAGTTGGCGTGCACGTAGTCATAGATCTCGCCCTTCGTCGGCTGCTCCACCGACTCATCGAGCGCGATATGGTCGACCGAGTGCCACTCCCAGAGCAGTGCGCCGCTGGCGATGTCGAGCTCCTAGATGGCGCAGTCCATGACCTGCGCAGGCACGGGTGAGGAGGCAGCCTCCGCTCCGATGACCGAGGCCCCCGGCACCGCCGCGTCGGCGAAGACCCAGGCGGTCCCCTGCGGGGTGATCTGGCACTCATGCAGGCCGACCGTGCGGCCGTCGGCGGCCTGCACCCGCGCGATCTCCTGGTAGGTGGCATCGGCGATCACGATCTCGCCCGATCCGATCCCGCCGTTGGTGGTCCCCTCCCACCAGAGGAGCCCGGGTTGTCCGCGGTACTCGGTCACTTGCAGGTTGGCGACCTGCGTGCCGGTGTCCGGGCGGAACCACACGGGCTCGCCCGCGTCATCGACGATCAGGGGGCCGTCGGTGCCCGAGCCGTTGTCCGGCGTCAGGAAGAGCAGGCCAACGTCAACCGCCCCGTGCTTCGTCGCGCTGACCCGCGGGGGCGTCCGGTCCGGGCGGGAGCGAAACTGCCGGCGCCCACTCGCACTCGGAGCCGAAGGGCCCAGCGCCCGCGAGGCCGGCGCTGGTGCGAGCAGCCAGCGGACGATCCCCAGGGCCACGCCCGTTCCCACTGTCGCCCCGCCGGCGAGCACCACCCGCCGACCATCAGGAAGCGCCGCCGGGTCCAGCGGTTCGTCAGGCCGAGATCCTGCACCTGCCTCACCCGCCTGATGCGCCGGCCTAGCGTCGGCTGCCGCGCCCCTGGCCCCACAGGCTGACATTATGGGATGGGACTTGTCTGAAACGCGGGCCCGTTAGAGTGCGTTGCAACTGGGCCGGCTGGTGGAGGCTGCCCACACGACGGCAAGCTCGCGAGGGCTACACCGTCGAGTAGCGCTCCAGCGGTAAAGGCTCGGCCCCAGCCCACTCGGGCGATCATGGCCGCCGTCGTATTCGGCGCCGGTGGAACCACAAGAGCGGCGGTACGATGGTGGCTGCCTCAAGGCAGGTGAGGGAGTGTAGGCGGCTTAGCCGCGGGCCATGCTGGGGGTTGCCCTTCAGACTGTCCGGGTCTGGACACGGCGCTGGGAACGCTGGAGGCCGGCGCTCCGTGACCTGCTGACGGCCGGGTTCCTGCTCCTCGTCGGGTGGTTCTGCCTGCGGGCGCTGACGAACCCAGCCAGCTTCATCGACGCGAGCGCCTATTACGCCGCCCCGCTCTCGTACCCCTACGGGTCCTCGACACTCGGTGTGCACGGGGCCTATCTCTATTCGCCCGCCTTCCTGCAGGCGATCACGCCGCTCCGGCTTCTGCCGCCAGGCATCTTCGTCGCGCTCTTCGTGTGCGCCGAGGCCACGGCCCTGATCGCGCTCACGGGCAGGTGGGCGGGGGCCGTCGCGCTCGTTGGCTTCTTCATCGTGCGCTCGGAGCTCAACGTGGCGAACATCAACCTGCTGCTCACAGTGGCGATGGTGGCTGGGTTTCGCTGGCCTGCGCTCTGGTCGGCGGTGCTGCTGACGAAGGTCACGCCCGGTGTTGGCCTGCTCTGGTTCGCCCTGCGCCGGGAGTGGGGAGCCCTCGCCGTCGCCCTCGGCGCAACAGTGGCGATCGCCGCGCTGTCCTGGGCCGCGGCCCCATCACTCTGGAGGGAGTGGATCGAGGTGTTAGTGAGCAACGGCGGACAGCCGGGGATCCTGCCGCTGCGCCTGTGCGTGGCCGCTGCGCTCATCGTGTGGGCAGCGCCACGCGGCCAGCGCTGGGCAGTCCCGGTCGCGGCCACGCTCGGGATGCCGGACATGTTCGGCCTGGCCGCGCTTGCGATGCTGGTTGGCGTGGTTCCGCTCGCGCGTTCGCGTCACGTACCACAGGTGAGACGCTCAGCCGGCGGCGATGAGGCGAACTGGGAGGCGCCGGCACACGATCCGGACGTTCACCCGTAAAGTGTTGGCCCTAGCCCTCTCGCCCCGCGCGTCGTGGTCCCGCGGCCGGGTCCTCCAGGAGGGCGAAGAGCGCCCGCACGGCCTGGCTTCCCTGCCGGCGTATCCCCCTGGCGGAGCGTGGTCGGGAGTGGGTCGAGCGAGGCGGCGAACTCGAGGTCGTCGAACCCCGCCACAGCCACGTCCTCGGGCGCCCGCAGGCGGCGCGTCCGGATGGCCTCCAGCGCGCCCGCCGCCGTCGCATCGTTGCCACAGAACAGCGCGTCGACCCCCCGCTCGAGCAGTCGAGAGGCGCCGGCGAGACCGGATGCCTGGTTGAAGTCGCCGCCCGCGATGAGCCCGTCGGTCGAGAGACCGGCGCGCCCCATGGCCTGCTCGTAGCCAGTCAAACCGTCCTCAGCTGCAACAGTACCGCGGCTGCCCGTGATGTGGCCGATGCACCTCCGACCCAAGGAGATAAGGTGCGTCGTGATGCCGTCGGCAGCTGCCACATTGTCGATGTGGACGTAGCTCGCGGTCTCGTCGGCGCGGCGATACCCGAGCAACGCGGTCGGGAGCGACGACGCGAGCAGCCCGTCGTGAGGATGTGGTCGAGCGAATCCTGCTTCATGCGGTAGCGGTCACGTCCCATACCGTGGTGTCACAGCGCAGGTGGCCGATAACGAGAACGGCCACCGCGTCATCCTCGCGTCGTCTGGCTAGGAACCGACGACATGGAGGGGCACCACGATGGCCACAGACAGGATGGCCGTGCTCGACACGGTGCGCAAGGCGATCGCCACTGGCGACACCGACTTCCTGCGCGAGGGGGTGCGCGTGCTCGCCCAGGCGGTGATGGAGGCCGAGGTCACCGAGCTCACGGGGGTGCCACACGGCGAGCGTGACCCGGAGCGCCGGCTGACCCGCCGCAACGGCTATCGCGAGCGACGCTGGGACACTCGGGTCGGCACCGTCGAGCTCGCCATTCCGCGCGTGCGCGACGGCAGCTACTTCCCGAGCCTTCTTGAGCCCCGTCGACGCGCCGAGCGGGCCCTCCTCGCGGTGATCCAGGAGGCCTATGTGCTGGAGGTCTCAACCCGCCGGGTGGAGGATCTGGTGGAGGCCCTCGGCATCGCCGGGATCAGCAAGAGCGAGGTCAGCCGCATCTGCGCCGCCCTCGACGCCGAGGTGGAGGCCTTCCGGCATCGCTCGCTCACAGGTGAGCGCTACCCGTATGTGTTCCTCGATGCCACCTACGTGAAGGTGCGGGACGCTGGGCGGGTCGTCAGCATGGCCTGCCTGGTGGCCATCGGGGTGGCCGCCAGCGGGGAGCGCCGCGTGCTGGGCCTCGACCTCGCGGCCGGCAACGACGAGGGCAACGCCTGGTCAGGCTTCGTGCGTGGCCTGTTGGAGCGCGGTCTCTGTGGCGTGCGCCTGGTGATCAGCGACGCCCAGCGAGGGATCGTGGAGGCCGTGCACGGCCAGCTGCTCGGCGCGGGGTGGCAGAGGTGTCGCGTGCATGCCACCCGCAACTCGCTCGATCTCGTGCCCCGCGGCTCCCAGGACATGGTGGCGGCCGCCATCCGCAGCATCTTCGAGCAGCCCGATGAGCACTCGGCATCTGAACAGCTGCGTCGGGTGGCGGACGGCCTGTCTGCCCGCTTCCCGATGGTGAGCGAGCTGCTCCTCGATGGCGAACCCGACCTCCTCGTGCACTTCACCTTCCCCGAGGCCCATCGCCGCCAGATCAGGAGCACCAACCCTCTCGAGCGCCTGAACAAGGAGATCAAACGCCGCACCGCCGTCGTCGGCATTTTCCCGACGCGCGCCAGCGTGCTCCGCCTCGTCGGCATGGTCCTCGCCGAGCAGGATGACGAGTGGCAGGACGGACGGCGCTACTTCAGCCCCGAGTCGATGGCCTTGATCGACGCGCTCCCTCACGAGGAGGTGCCGGCGTTGCTGATGGCGAGTTAAGTGAGCGCGAGGATGACGCACTGTGACACCACGTCCCGGGACTTGACCGCGGTAGCCCAGCCAGAGCATCAGGCCGGCACCCTGGCCGTCGAGCTGGTCACCGATGCCCGCTGGCACCTACGCGAAATAGGGGTCGCTGAAGAGCAGGTGCGGCTCAACGTGCAGGACCATGCCCACCACCCCCGAGCAGGGTCTTGAAGATCATTCATCGTCTGGCGAGGGCGCGTCGTTGCGATCATCAAGTCCACCGAGGTGATGCTCGCCGCCGAGAAGTGACTGGCTGGCCAGGATGTGTCACGAGCGGACGGAAGTTCGCTCCGTGGCGCACATGTGCACTGCCCTCCCCGCGAGGTCGGGATCGACTCCGGGGTGGGTAGCGCGTGGGTCCCGCCCACGAGAGGTCGCCGCCGACCGCGGATCGCTTTGGCCTACCTGATCCTGGCGGAGGCGTCGGTCGCCTTGGCTTGGCAAGGGCGAGGGCTGGACCGTCGAGCCGGCACGCTCATCATCGCCGGCTATCTCGTCTTCGCAGCAGTGCTGGTGGCGCGCTAGCCAGCCGCACTATCGGGCCACGCTGTGGTCACGTCACAGCCGCGATCGTCAGCTCGTCCTAGGTGCAGCGCCATCTCCTCACTGGTGCGGCCGTCGGCGCTCCAGTTCCTCCTCTGGCCGTCGGCCACCGATCTCGACCCCGGTTCACCGCCGGGGTCGAGTCGTCCTGTCCCGGTCGCGCGATCGCAGCCGCAGGCACCGTCACACCTTCCGCTGCAGGAGGCGGTAGTCCGGGGTTGCGAGCCAGAGCCAGTTGGGAAGCCATCAGGTCCGCACACCGTCCGGTACTTCCAGGCTACTGACCGTGACTGCCCTCGCGAGGACACATATCGAGTCATCACCATGGCGCCCAGCAGGGGATGACGGCGTTCGAGGGAGCGGGAGATGGACCAGAAGGCCGTGCAGCGAGTGCTGTTCTATGTCAGGTACTACCTCGGTGAGTTCAGGGGTCACGCGTTTACCGTCCTCACTGGTCGGCCCGGGCAGGGTCTGGCCGAGTACGCCCTCATCCTCGCGCTGATCGCGATCATCGCGATCGTCGCGCTCATCTTTCTCGGCGGCAGGATCAGCACGATCCTGAGCACAGTCGGGCGCTCCGTGTAGGGGCTGCGTGCGGACTCCACCTGACTATCGAGTCCGCAGCGCCCCTGCCAGCTCACATGGGCCTTCCCACCCCGGTCCAGCCACGCGCGTCCACGGCCAGCCGCCGATCGCACCGGGCAGGTGCCTACCGCTTTGCCTTTGCGCGAGGCGTGGGCGCCGCGATGGGCGGTGGAGCGGCTGCTGGCATGGCCGCCTCGCGCGCTGTCCGCCGCTGCCGCTCGCGCTCGAGGGCACGCAGACGCTTGGCGGCCTCCCGCTCGGCATTGCGGCGGCTCTGCTTCTGTAGGTTGGCCGCGCGCCACACGGTACGACGTCCGAGGGTGCCTCCTGGAGGGCCGGATGGCGCAGAGAGAAGGCCCGCGCTAGCCGTGGAGCGGGGAGAGCGGGGCCGTGGAGAGCACGCGCGAGGGTGCGAGAGGACGTCCGGCGGCCATGCCAGTGACCTCCGACACGCGACGCAGGGATCGCGCCGGGAGTGTCGTGAGGCCGAGGTCGCTCCTACACTGCCGGAGACCGGGGCTGCTGAGCAGTAGCGGCCTCGGTCTTCCGTTTCTGGAAGGACGTCCGGCGTCCGACTGTGGGACCTCCTGCCCATGACGCGGAGGCGGGCCCAGGGCGCACCATGGGGCCACGGTTCCTCCCTCAGCCGGACGGGCCGGGGCCGCGCCTCAGGTACACGGCGGGCCCCGGTCCGCCGTTTCAGCGCGTTCCACCGACCCGAAGGGGTAGGTCACGCGGCGCCCGGCGGGGCGCACACTGGCCCCGCGGCGGGACCGCCCAGCGGGCCCGACGGGAGCGCCGGCGCGCAGCTACGTGTACCGGCTGGACAACGACTCGCAGGATCCGATGCTGGCCGTGTTGTTCACCGACCGAGACGCCTACGTGCGGAACGCCGACGATCCCGCCCAGGACGTGGAGTATCGAAAGCTGCGCGAGCTCTTGGAGCGCGACCCGGAATGGCACGACGGGGAGGTCATCTGGAGTTCGACCAGGTCGTGAGCCATCGGCTGGCGTCGGTTGCGGGCGATGGGGGCGCACGGCCCATCGGTGATGGGGCTCGCGACCTCGATCTCCACCGCGACGCTGCCGCCCATCGCGAAGCGGGCGTAGCCGACACCTGCGTAGCGCTCGACAAAGACAGGCGCGCCGAGCACGCGCACCTGATGGGTCTGGCTCGGGTGGGCGAGCAGCGGCTCCGGGTACATCTCGACGGCGGCTGCCACGGGCCCGAGCCCACCAGCGGGGACGTTGGCTGCATCCTTCGTCGCGCACATCACCTGCCCCTCATCAGCGCGACTCCAGCCAGTCGAGTCTAGCGGCGCCGCGCCTCGCGGCGACCGAGCCGGTTCACACCGCGCGCATGTGTCGTGTGCCATGCGCTACCTCGGCCATCGCCCTCCGGGCGCTCGCCCAGCTGTTCCGCGATCAGCGAGGCTGAGGACCGGCGCGCAGGAGGCCTGCACCCAACGTCGGGCAGTTGTCCACACATGCCCGCCGGTTGTGGATATCCGACCACTCCGCTCGGAAATGATGGACAGCGGGCGTAGACTCCGCGGTGCCCGGTGAGCGTGTTAAGCCGGGCCGCGTCTCGCCGGGGAGCACCGAGGTCTCCCACCCAACCTCCCCGGCGGGCGGATACCGGGCGAGAAGTTGTTTGGCAGCTGCAAAGCGAGAATCCACCTCGCGCTCGGAACCATCGCGGGCGCGTGGCCGACTCTCGATGGCAGTGCGGCCGGAATGGGCGCCTGAGGCGGTGCATGGAACACAGCGAGACGGTCTTCACCTGGTCACGCAAGCGCAGGCTCCATCTGGTGACGCCCAAGGATCTCCTGTCGCCGGCCGACGTGGATGTCGTCAGGGGGGTGCTGCGGCGCCTGGACGATCTCGACCGGGTGGCTGATGCCCTGGCGCAGCTGACAGGGCACCCGGTCCGGGTGCGCGCCTGGGAGCCGCCCACGTCCGACTTCTTCATCGAGGTGGAGACGCCGCAGGAGTAGGGCGGCAGCCGTCTCCGGCTCTCGGACTACCTCCCGGGACGTCTGGCCACCCGATAGGCGTCGTGTAAGAGGGCGGCGACCTCGTCCCACTCGACGGTCCGCCCAGCTCGGCGGTGATGGTGGCCCTCGCCGCGAGCCAGGTGCCAACCTGAGCGGGGTCGACCAGCGCCTCCCACACCCTGGCCGCCGACACCGGGAGGTGGCGTCCCAACTCGATCGAGCCGCCCATCATCCCGCCTCCTCTGACGAGCACACGCTCCCGATAGGGGGACGGCGATCGCCTCGGCGCGACCGACGCCGCTAGGCCTTGCAGGACCTTCGCCCGTGATCCATCGAGAAAGTGGGGCGAGCCATCCGCGGGTCTGTCCGTTTCTGGGCCACGGTCCACCAGTCGGGTGCGGACTGGTCGCGGACTATGTGGCCGCCCGCTTTGACGCATGATCGCACCCACGCGACCACGAGCGGAGGGCCCGTTCGGTCGTGCTGCGCGGCGCGAGGATAGACCCGTGGCCCGTCTCCAGGCGAAGTCGCTCGAGAATCCCGACGAGGTCCGCCCGACACCGTTCGGGCGCATCGATATCTACAACCTCGACGACCTCGTGATCGGCAGGATGGTGTTCCAGCCGGGCTGGCACTGGATGGAGCACGTGCGGCCCATATCGGGCACCAGCCTGTGCCAGTACCACCACGTGGGCGTCTGCATCGCCGGGCGGCTCGGCACGCGCCTCGAGGACGGCACGACCAACGAGATCGGCCCAGGCACGGTCTTCGAGATCCCGCCCGGCCATGACGGCTGGGTCATCGGCGACGAGGCCTTCGTCGCTTACGACGTTGCGGGGGTCCGCTCGTTCGCGCGAGTCGACGAGACCACGCAGCGGGTGCTCGGCGCCGTGCTCTTCACCGACATCGTCGATTCGACCGCGCTCGCGGAGTCGTTCGGTCCGGCCCGCTGGCGGGAGCTACTCGCCACGCACAACGAACGCATCCAGTTCGAGCTCGACCGGTTCCGTGGCCGGCTCGTGAAGACGACGGGCGACGGAGTCCTCGCCCTGTTCGACGGCTCCGAGCGGGCGGTCCGCGCAGCGGCAGCGATCTGCCTTGCGGCGAAGTCGATCGGTCTGACGATCCGGGCGGGGATCCACACAGGCGAGGTCGAGATCGCCGCCGGCGACGTCCGCGGGCTGGCAGTCCACGTCGCCGCGCGCGTCATGGCACTGGCCGGCCCGAGCCAGGTCTATGTGTCGGCCACGACGCACGAGCTGGTCGCCGACTCAGGGCTGACATTCGTCGACGCCGGGATCCACGAGCTGAAAGGTGTCTCCGGGGCGCGGCAGCTCTACTGCCTTGCCGCGCCTGAGCAGGCGTGACAGCCGCCCGCCCAGGATCGCGCGATCGTCTGTCAGGGAGCGTGAGGCTGTCCGGCCGGAA
>CAWIHR010000082.1:0-4809 GCA_963835945.1 uncultured Chloroflexia bacterium | reverse complement strand
CGGGCCCTGGTGGCGGTGATCGCGGAGTGCTACGTGCGGGGCGTCTCGACCCGGCGGGTGGAGGGCCTCATCGCGACCCTCGGCATCAGCGGCATCAGCAAGAGCCAGGTGTCCGAGCTCGCCCGCTCGCTCGATGAGGAGGTGGCGGCCTTCCGTTCTCGGCCCCTGGACGGCGCGCCCTACACCTACCTCTGGCTCGACGCGCTGGCCCTGCGGGTGCGGGAGGGCGGCCGGATTGCCCAGCCCGCGGCGGTGATTGCCACCGCGGTGAACGCCGACGGCTATCGGGAGATCCTGGGCCTCGACCTCGTGACCAGCGAGGACGGGGCAGGCTGGACCGCCTTCCTGCGGGACCTCGTGGCCCGGGGCCTCTCGGGCGTGCGGCTCGTGATCAGCGATGACCACGCGGGGCTGGTGGCCGCGGTCGCGGCGGTGCTGCCCGGCGCCAGCTGGCAGCGCTGTCGCACCCATTTCGTCCGCAACCTGCTCACCCGCGTTCCCAAGAGCGCCCAGCCGTTGGTGGCTACCCTGGTGCGCTCGATCTTCGCCCAGCCCTCGCGCGACGAGGTGGAGGCCCAGCATGCCCGCGTGGTCGAGCAGCTCGCAGCTCGCTTCCCGCAGGCCGCAGAGCTGCTGGCGGAGGGTCGCGAGGACCTCCTGGCCTTCCGCCTGCTGCCGGCGGAGCACTGGCGCCAGATCTGGTCCAACAACCCCCAGGAGCGTCTCAACCGGGAGATCCGGCGGCGCACCGACGTGGTGGGCATCTTCCCCACCCGCGAGGCCGTGATCCGCCTCGTCGGCGCCGTCCTCGCCGAGCAGCACGAGGAGTGGGCGGTGGCGCGCCGCTACATGAGCGCGGAGTCGCTCACCAAGGCGCGCCTCGTCCGCCTCGGCGACGAGTTGACCGAGGAGGTGATGCCGGTGCTGGCCGCCGCCGGATAGTCACTCACGCGGCGGATGAAGCGGCGCTCATACACCACCTTGACGGACGTGACCCCGCAACCGCGTACCGTGGCTCTGACGATGAGCAACGCAGACGAGATGTGCTTCTCGCCGACTCAGAGGTGCAGTCGGGCCTCACCGATCTCTGGCTGCTCGGTCGGACTGACCTCTCGATGGAGTCCCTCGTGCTGACACCCGAGTTCGCTCCGCTCTTCAGCGACGAGGAGCGGCAACGGGCACGGGCGCGACTGGATCAGGTGGGGTCGGGGGTGTCGCCATGACGGCGATCTGGGAGAAGGCTGACACCTGCGCGAGGGGCTTAGCTCGGTCAGCGTCCGCAACGCCGGATCGGACGGGTTCGCATGGCTTCGAGCCCTTCCTTGCCTTGCAGGCTGCTGGCGCCACACAGGTCCAAGTCCGCCGCGGAAGTTGAAGACGGCGAGAGCCTAACGGAGTACGCGGTGGCCCTTTCGATGCCCCGGGGGAGCCGGCCGCAGGCGGAGCCGTCGGGCGCAGCGCCCCAAGCACCCGCAACCGGGGGGCCTGATGCGCCGGCGCAAGCGAACCGAGTCATGCAATCCGGCGAGCGTAGATCTGACGACGAATCGTCCTGACGACGGACGCGCGCGGTGTTCTACTGGCAAGACCCGCGTTCTGGCCTCGATGATCCAATCGACCTCGCGACAGTCGGTCTGGCCGAGCCGCACCCCAGACGAACAGGTGTCCTCTTGTGGCAATGTCCAGCTGCCGGATCCGGCGACTACAATCCGGAGTTGTGGAGGGACCACGTCCCCAGCTTGGCGCTGGCGTGTACGACGCTCACCTTGCGGCCCGATTGGCGCGGGTGTCGGTCCGGCGGCTCCGGTATTGGACTTCGAAGGGCCTGGTCACACCCTCCGCCTATCAGGCGCCCAGAGGTGGCCGAGACCTGTACGACTACCGCGATCTGGTGCAGACGCGAGTGATCGCCCGGCTTCGGCGCGGACGCGCGAGCCTGCAAAGGGTTGCGAAGGCCGTTGCTTACCTCCGCGCCTCGTTGCCACCGGACGAGACGTGGCACGAGAAGACACTCGTTACAGACGGTCAGGACATATTCGCTCTGATGGCTCCCGGCCAAACCTTCTCAACGGTGCAGAAGCCGGGCAATCGCGTCTTTGAGATCGCGCTGGGAGAGATCGCAGACGAACTTGCCAAGATCGGGGAACAGCTTGGCTTCGGACGCACGATCACGGTCGATCGGGCAGTGCAAGGCGGGTCCCCTGTCGTGGCGAACACGCGCATTCCGACTCGGCTGGTCACCAAGCTGCTCGATGAGGGGATCACCCCACGGGCGCTGATGAGCATGTACCCCGAGCTGGGCGCCGACGGCATACAGGCTGCCCGAGACTTCAAAGAGTCACTCGCCCAAGCCGGTTAGCGACGGGTGCTCCTCTTCGACAAGTGCATTCCGGAGGAAGTGTGCGGAGCCATGAGGCTCCTCGAAGTCAACTGCACCGACGTGCGCAGAGAGGGGCTGAGCACTTCCACAGACGAAACTCTGGTGGCCGTCGCTCGGCGACTGGGTGCGATGTTCGTGACCCTCGATCTCGACTTCACGGCCCGCGCCCTGATGGCTGCTATGGCCGCCGCGGGCATATGCGTGGTGTTGCTACGTCCGCCCAAAGGCTACGACCTCGCGCAGTTGGCCGAGATCATCCTCAAGCACATGCGGGGCTGGGCCGGCCTCTGCGGAACCGAGCCCACGATCATCAGCTGCAACCTCAGAGGCTCAAGGGCGCGGCCACTTGGCGACATCCTCCACGGGACAGCTGTTGACTTAGCCTCGTGACCTCACGCGCATCCACTAGAACGCCTGTTCTAGACTGCCATGCCATGAGCGACACCGAGGCCGCCTGGGAGGCCGTCTACCAAGCCCTCGACCGCCTGCCGGGCTGGGAGGTCGCCCGCCCGCGCTGGCGTCCCGAAGAGCGGCTCTGGGCGGCGTCGGCGTTCTACGCAGGGCACCTGCGCCGGTTCGCGCCCCGGCCGGCCGTCGTGTCACGCGGGATGACCGAGGCCGAGGCGCTACGGGAGCTGGCGGAGGCGCTTCGGCGCTGGTAGACGCCCGCTGACGGTGCCCTGCGCCAGCGAGCGACACGGGCCAGGTCGGGACGCAATGACACGCACGTGCCGGGCACATGCGTGTGGCCTGGCCCGCCGCTGACTTCGTGGGGGCACGGTGGCGGTCGGCCAGCACGCCGGCGACGGTCCAGCGGCGCTCCCCGGTACGTGCGCCACGTGGGGCTCGGAGAAGGGGCGGCCCTTCGGCACGAACATCCGAGGCGTCTTATGGCGCCCACTGAGTTCTCGGGCCCCCGTGACGCTGGACCGCGCTCGGCTGCTGATTGAGAGTAGGCTCGCCGGCATCGCGGGGACGAACCCGAGGACCTCGTCGCCGACGGCCATGTCCGCCCGTCGATCCCGGCGACATATACCGCGCGCTGCGCTGCGCCGGGCGGCCACGCGCTTCCGCACCTCAACCCGGAGCTAGGCAAATCGGCCGTCCACGACCCACACCCAGACGGAGCACCACCCAGCATGCAGCTCGGACTGATCAGCCTCACCGAGATCACGCCCCACCCAATCAGCGGGGCGACCCTCTCGGCACGGCAGCGCATCGAGGAGATCATCGCCATCGCGAGGCTCGCGGACAGCGCCGGACTCGACGTGTTCGCGGTGGGCGAGCATCACCGCTCGGACTACGCCATCTCTAACCCGGCGATGCTGCTGGGGGCCCTGGCTCGCGAGACGAGCCGCATCCGGCTCACGAGCGGGACGAGCCTCATCGCGACGGCGGACCCCGTGCGCGTGTACCAGGACTTCGCCACCGTCGACCTGCTCTCGGGCGGCCGGGCAGAGATCATCGTGGGGCGCGGGGCGTTCACGGAGTCCTTCGCCCTGTTCGGGTACCGCCTCGAGGACTACGACGCGCTGTTCGTCGACCACCTCGACCTGCTGCTCCGCGCGAACGAGGAGGAATGCGTGACGTGGCAGGGCCGGTTTCGGCCCGCCCTGCACGATGCCGAGGTGACGCCGCGGGCGGTGCAGCCGAGGCTGCCGATCTGGATCGGCCTCGCCGGGAGCCCCGAGAGTGCCGCCCGCGCGGGGACGCTGGGCCTCCCGATGATCGTGGGCCTGATCGGCGGCCTGCCCTCCGACGTGGCCGCGGCCTTCCGCGCCTACCGACAGGCGGCGCAGGCTGCCGGCCACGACCCGGCGGCCCTGGGGACCGGGACGTCGAGCCACATGCACATTGCGCCGACGTCGCAGGGCGCCCGCGAAACCTTCTACCCCCACTACGCCCATTACCTCGCCTACCACTCGCATGGCCGCTTCCGTGTGAGCCGCGAGGCGTACGAGCAGGCCGCCAGCCCCCGCGGCGCGCTCTACGTCGGCAGCCCGCAGGAGATCATCGACAAGGCTCTCTCGCAGCACGAGCTGTTCGGCCATAGCCGGATCCTCGGTCAGATGGACATCGGCGCCCTGCCATACGCAGCGCTCAGCCGGTCGGTCGAGCTGTTCGCGACGGAGGTCGCGCCAGTGCTGCGCAGGGCGACCGCTGCCGAGGCCAGCGACGCAGCCGCGACGCCTGGGTAGAGGCCCGACGGACTCGAGGGCGGGTCGTCTAGCGGACGCACGCGTCCACTCGCTCCCGCTGGCACGATCGCCGGATCGTGCGGGGCCCTTGGCAGCTCGCGCAGGACGGCCTAGGTTGGCCGCCCGGTTAGCCCCTAGAGCGATGCCTCACGTCCCAGCTCTCCTGCCACGGGCGTGCGCGCCAGGTGCGAGGGCCACCAGTTCCAGCGGTCAAGCAGCACGACTAGCGAG
>CAWIHR010000081.1:0-24944 GCA_963835945.1 uncultured Chloroflexia bacterium | reverse complement strand
TACCTCTATTCATAAATTGTGCTTGTTTTCATGGCATCCAAACAACTTGTGCAACAACAAGGCAGACAACCACAAATGAGCTGATGACCCAAAATGACGGTGTCATGTTGTCCAAGCTGGTGGTGCAGAGAGAGAGGTGTGGTGAATGCCGCCATGATGACATGGACTTGGCCATGACATCTGATGACTCGAGGCCATGGCAAGGTGTGATGACATCATGGTGCACCCAGACCTCCTCGGCAACACTCCCTGTGGCCACATGTAGCAGCAACGGGCGCCAACAAGGGTATCACCTCCTCACAACAGTGAAGTTTTCGCAATGGAACAGTGTTGAAGAAACCCAAGGACTTGAGCTGATGCACCACCATTCTGGTGAACCTCAGCTGGGCCTGTTTTTTTTTTTTTTTTTTTTTTCCAGGTGGAGCCCAACTCAACTCAACAGCAGCAGCATCTCGAGATGCCCAGCCTCACCGCCGCATTCCTAACTCTCAATCATCCTGGGGTGGGCAGATCCAGGATGCCGGGCCACATCCACCATCCCTGCCTCCCATCAACCTCGCCGAGCTCCAGCCCCTCTCAGGAAGGCGCTGGTCCCCGCCCCAGCAGACGTGGTGGCTCATCCCATGACAACACCAGCCTCCCGGATCGTGGGACCCAGCCACCACAGCTCAACACGATGCCTCCGTGAGGGTGCACACACACACACACACACACACATCAACTGGTGGGTTGAAGGGCAGCACCTCAGCTGTGGATGAACCAAAGGCAGAGTGGGTGGACACGGTATTCAACCACATGCTCCAACCATCCTCCCAAACCCTCCACATCACAGTGCACTGGATTCTCGTGGAATCCCCTCGCCGAGCTCGCATCACCCTCCACCAAATGCGTTATCGTCTCGAGATGTCCCCACAAACAGCAACCACAGTGATTCAGAAGTCGATCTCCACCACAATCCACCGAGCAGCACCCGGGTGCGATGTGTCCACACCTCCCAGCACACACAACAAGCGAAACCCCAGTACGGGGACACAACACGAACTCAACAACAAAACAAAAAATGTAACCCATTTTAATATCAAACATAAATTCATTTCGGCGCTCGGTGCAGCACACACACGTACACCGGTATGGCCAACGCATTCAACAAGGCGGCTCTGACAGGACACCAAGCCAAATGACGAGCCTCCTCAACATCACATTCCGTCGGCCTGCATGCCTCGGAAACACTTAACACAAAACAAGACATCAAAGTTCACCACCCTGATCTCGTGGGCGAGCTCCGGGCGTGGGACTGCGACACACTCTAGCGGTGTTGCCGATAAGGAATCGGAATAAATGTAGACTCCCCACACAGCAGCATGACATCACCCACCGGTGTCCCCAAACACAGGACTTCAAGGGATCTGGGCCACGCTGCATGTAATCATCGCGCCCCATCTGACCCCTTCGATGCGGCACCGGACCGTCATCTTTACCGGACTGAAAACGCGGACGTAGAAAAGGCTGAGGGATCTGCTTTCAGTCTCGTCCGACGACGACGAAGTGCTCGAACGGACCGCGGTGGGCGCGGTCCTGGCTCGACGGAGGGGAAAGCCCGCCGGAATCGATGTCAACGGGCTGCGCGTGGCGACGGAGGAGAACTTCCTGTTCAGCTACGACATCACGTCGCTGACCGCGCCCTTGCGGAAGGCCCTCAACCGCGAGCGGAGCAACGTCGGCCGTACGGCGTACGCGGACCGGGTCAAGGCGATCCTCCTGGCTGCCGAGTTGAAGCCGGTGGCCGATGCCCCTGGCGAACGACCTCGCGAAGTACGAGTGGGGCACCATCCACGACGAGACGGAGTGGCTCACGTCGGGTTGCACGCCTGCCGGATCCCGACGCCAACGAGAAGGTCCTGTTCGTAACGTCGATGCAGATCGCCACGGCGACGGCCGCGATCGACCGAGCCCGCCAGGACGGTTATCGGATCGTGTCCCGTCCCCGAGACGCTGGCACGCAAGCTCCCGAAGGCGGTCGACATCAAGGGCGGACGCATCGTGGACCTCTGGACGTTCCAGGAAGGCTGGAACGCGAGCTTCCACTACACCTACGTCGAACCTGACGAGCTCTTAGCGGAAGAAGAAGCGTCAGCTTAAGAGACCACACTCCGAAGATCATGCCGCCTCCAAGGCCGCAAGCCCCGGCGGGCGCCAAGGTTGTCCGGATCAGCTCGACGATGCGCATCAGCCCGACGGGCAGCGACGAGGTGTTAGGGACATGGGACCAGAGGAGCGGCGAGGTCGTGATCCGTCGCGATCAGCTCGCCACGATGGCCGCGTACGCGGGCACGTTGCCCCCACGAGGTCACCCACGCTCGCACGCAGACCGCTGATGTGACGCGTGACTTCGAGGACGCACTCACCAAGACCACGGGATTGGCCGCTCAGAAGGCGCTCGCGGTGAAGTGAAGGGCGGCGGATGAGGTCACGGGCGCTGCGCTTGGTGATCCGGCGCCAGTGATGGACCACGTCCTGCCAGATACATGAGCCGAAATGGGAGCCGGTCGCGAACCACGCATG
Source organism: uncultured Chloroflexia bacterium (assembly GCA_963835945.1). Taxonomy (GTDB): domain Bacteria; phylum Chloroflexota; class Limnocylindria; order Limnocylindrales; family CSP1-4; genus JAJYNJ01. The sequence continues at coordinate 22,382 of CAWIHR010000081.1, read as the reverse complement.
GGTGCGTGTCGAGCGCCAAAGGCCGGTTGTCCGAAAGCAGGGGCGGCCGGGGCACGGTATCCCCGCCGCACGAATGGGGGGCCAGATCGAGGCTCCCCTTCTGGCGCAGCATGTCGACGGGCGCGGGCCGCCATCCGTCCGCGCGGGAAGCCGCTGCCGCCGTTCCGTCAGCGCGTTCGCCTCGAGGATGACGGCGGGAGCCTCCACCACTAGGCAGATGGTGGCTGATGGGGCGGTCGGTCGGCAGCGGGCCTCGTCGCGCCAGGCGCCCGCGGCATGCTGCTGGCGGACGGCGCCGGCGCCCGGGCGTCCTGCGCGGATCGACGCGTCCCGGCCAATCGGTCGACGCGGGCACCTGTCGCGCGTCGTGGGCCGTTGCTGGCGGTCCTAGCGTTACCGCCTCGGGCGGAGGATCCCGAGCCGGGTCGTGTTGGGGCTTGCCGGCTGTGGGCGGCCTTCCGGCTGGACCAACAGGCGGCAAGGCCGGCTCGCACCCGCCCGGCTGGGCTGGCTCATCAGGCGCGGCAGGACGGCCAGCCCGCGCCCGACCAAGGATGACCTACATGGCACATATACCTCGACCACGCCCGGGCTCGGCGGCTCGGGTCCGGGCTATCGCGGCTGGTTGCGGCTCCCGTCACGCCCGGGCTCGGCGGCTCGGGTCCGGGCTATCGCGGCTGGTTGCGGCTCCCGTCACGCCCGGGCTCGGCGGCTCGGGTCCGGGCTATCGCGGCTGGTTGCGGCTCCCGTCACGCCCGGGCTCGGCGGTCGGGTCCGGGCTATCGCGGCTGGTTGCGGCTCCCGTCACGCCCGGGCTCGGCGGCTCGGGTCCGGGCTATCGCGGCTGGTTGCGGCTCCCGTCACGCCCGGGCTCGGCGGCTTGGGTCCGGGCTATCGCGGCTGGTTGCGGCTCCCGTCACGCCCGGGCTCGGCGGCTCGGGTCCGGGCTATCGCGGCTGGTTGCGGCTCCCGTCACGCCCGGGCTCGGCGGCTACACGATGGAACCGGGGCCGCGCAGCAGCAGTCCGGTCCCTCCACCTTCAGGAACCAAAGCGCCGCCAGCACGAGCAGGACGACCCCGACGATGGCAACGGGGTCGCGATAGAACGACGAGCCCCCGGCAGGGGGTGCCGGGGGCTCTTGCCTGTCGTCTCCCGGTTTGAGGGAGGAGGCAGAGAGGAGGAACAGTCAGGATCATGGTCCCGATCGCTGAATAGGTCCTGAAAGCATCGTGACCCGCCGCTGGCCCGCCAGACTGACCGCTCCCGAGGCTTTCCACTAACAGACCGGAGTCACGGGAAGGCCTCGCAAGGTGCCGCCCGCGTCGCGCCGCCGGACTGCCGTGTTGGCGCCAGTCCTGGTGGCCGGTGCCCAGGCTGTGGTGTTGCAGACATTGAGGTGTACATGTAACATAGCGTCCATGGAACTGCCCGATATCGGCCGCTATCGCCGGCGCTTCATCGTCGAGTTCGGGCCGGAGGACTCCGGCCTGATCGACCGTATGGGGGTTGCCCACCGCACCAAGCGGGGGGCCATCATCGCCGGGCTGCGCCTCTTGAGTCAGGTGAGCTAGAACAGCTGCGATCCCGGGTCGCCGGCTTGGAGCAGGAACTGGCCACGGCGCAGGCGGCCCTCGCCGCCGCGCAGCGGACAGCCAGCAGGGCCACGCCGAAGCTGGACAAGGCGAAGGCCGACCTCACCTCCGAGCGCACAGCGCACGGTCAGACCCGGAAGGCGCTCGACAAGGCCCAGGCGGCCCTCGCGGACGCCCAGGCCTCCCTGGCGCGAGCCCAGCAGGAGATCGCCGGCCTGCACGCCGAGCGCGACCGCTTGACCGCGCTCCTCCCCCATGCTGCCTACTGCCACGCACTGCGACAAGCTCGCGGCCGAGTCCGAGTGGGCCGAACATCCTACGCCGACCGGCGTCGACATCTACCACGAGCCCGACGGCTATCGGGCCAAGAGCGGCTTCAGGGGTGGCGCCACCGTCCTCTTCCAGCGTGCGAAGCCAGGGCAGCCCGCCCGATGAGCGAACCGACGCCGACCGCAGGCTGGCCCAGCGACTGGCGCGAGGTGCTCGTCCTCCTGCTCATCCTGCTCGTCCTCGTGTTCGACTTGGGGCGCTCGGCAAGCAAGCGGCTCACCGTGGCGGTGGGCGCGATCCGCGTGCGGCCGCCCACGCTTGTGCCGCTGACCGAGGCGGAGACCGACACCGCGGTGGGGCTGCTGGGCGGGGCGATCGAGGACTACCTGGCACAGTCCGATGAGGACCCGCTCCCATGAGCGGCGTCGTGCGAGTGGTGACATACACGCGGATCAGCACCGACGAGACGAACCAGCCCTACTCGTTGGGAGCCCAGCACGACCGGCTCGATGCGTTCGTGGCCAGCCAGCCCGACTGGCACGTCGTCGCCCGCTACACCGACCAGGCCTCGGGCAAGTCCCTGGAGCGCCCGGCCCTGAGCGAGCTACGGACGGCCGCGGCAGCAGGGCGCTTCGATCTGCTCCTCGTGTACCGGGTGGATCGCCTGTCCCGCAACCTCGGGCAGCTCGTGGGCCTCATCGAAGAGCTCCAGGGTCATGGGGTCGGCTTCCGCTCCGCCACCGAGCCCTTCGACACCGCCAACCCGGCCGGCCGCATGCTCGTCCAACTCCTGGGCTCGTTCGCCGAATTCGAGCGAGCCAGCATGATGGATCGCATCGGGGCAGGTATGGAACGCAAGGCCGCTCGTGGCGAGTGGACCGGGGGTACCCCGCCCTACGGCTACCGCAAGCCGAGGGGGACGAGCATCCTGCAGCCGGATCCGGCCACCGCGCCCGTGGTGGTCACCATCTTCCGCCGCTACGTGGAGACGCGCCAGGGTGGCCGCCAGATCGCCGCCTGGCTCGACGGACAGGGCATCCGGACCCGGCTCGGGGGACGCTGGTCCACCACGAGCGTCCTGCTCGTGCTGCGCAACCGCGCCTACATCGGCGAGGTCAGCTTCCGGGGCGTGTGGCGCCCGGGAGCCCACGAACCGATCGTCGAGCGCGCCCTCTTCGACGCGGCGCAGAACATCCTCGACGCGCGGGCCGGGGACCCGGCCCTGCGCCGCAGCAACCCCACCGACTATCTCCTCAGCAGCACGAACCTCGTGTGCGACCGCTGCGGCCATCCCATGGTGGGGGCCAGTGCCCGGGGCGCGACCGGCCATCGCTACGCCTACTACATGTGCGCGGGCCGGGCGGTCCGGGGGCCCTCCGCTTGCGACCAGGCACGCCTGCCCAAGGACGATTTGGAGGCCGCGGTCCTGGCCCAGATGAGCGAGGTCTACGCCGACACTGGGCTCGTCGGGGCCGCACTCGAGGAGGCGGCGTCCGCCGGACAGGCTGCGCAGGCGGAGGCCGAGCGGGCGCGGGAGGGGCTGACCCGCGAGGCCGCTGAGCTGCGCCGCAGGCTCGCCCGCTACTTCGCAGCCTTCGAGGCCGCGGAGCTCGACGCCTCGCTTGTGCAGTCCCGCCTGGCCGAGCTCCAGGCGCAGCTGGCGGCAATCGAGGTCCGAATGGCCGAGACCCCTGCCGCCGAGCCCTCCCCCGCTAGCGGGCCGGTCGAGGCCGCCCTCGTCTCCTGGGCCCTCAGTCAGGCCCTAGGTAAGGTGCTCCAGCAGGGACAGCGGGCGCGTACCAAGGCGCTGCTACGCCTCCTCATCGGGGAGATCCGGGTCGTCTCGCCAACCGATATCCGCCCGACCTACCGGGTGCCGGCAGATGTTCGCATACCGGAGGAGCTGGTGGGCGATACTGGATTCGAACCAGTGACCTCACGGATGTGAACCGTGCGCTCTAACCGACTGAGCCAATCGCCCCCGTGACGCGCGGCGTAAGCGGCGTAACCGCAATGCGATTATCAGCCGACCGCGAGGGGGCGTCAACGCGAGCCCGGCAGCATGCCTCCCTGCACACGGGGCAACGGCTCATGAGCCACGTAGCCGGGACCGCGCCTCCTCGTCCGAGATGCCGTCCACCTCGACTAGCTTGAGCCGGCTCCGGCCGCCAGCCAGGAGGCGGATCGAGGATCTCGGCACGCGCAGCGAAGCCGCGAGCAATCGCACGAGTGCCTCGTTGGCCGCGCCCTCGACCGGCGCCGCCCGGACCCGCGCTTGCAGCTCCCCGTCGAGACCCGGCGGGTCGAGGCGATCCAGGCCGGCGCGCGGCGTCAATCGGATCGTGATCCGGGCCGTGACCACCAGTAGCCCTGCGATTAGCCGATGTTCAGAGCGGCCGCCAGCACCGAGAGCAGCAGGAACGCGACGATCGGCGAGAAGTCGATCATGCCAGTCGAGGGCAACACGCGCCGGATCGGTTGCAGGATCGGCTCGGTGGTCTCGTACAGGAAGCGCGCCAGCGGCGAGTCGAACCGCGGGCTCACCCAGCTCATCAGCACCCGGCCCAGCAGCAGCACGTATAAAGCGAGGAACAGGAGCCGGAGGAAGTTGGTGAGGAAGGCACTCACGGCCACGGAGTATAGGCGTCCCGCGCGGCCTGCCACCGGAGGGGAGGCATCCGTCTTGCACGCTCGCGAAACCCGCTGCTCGCTTACGGCACCGGCCGCTCGCCGAAGATCGCCCGCCCGAGCCGCACGATCGTGGCCCCCTCCTCTACCGCGACCTCGTAGTCGTCGCTCATCCCCATCGACAGAGCCGGGCCGAGCCGTGAGTCCATCGCCCGCAGGGTCCCTGAGAGCTCGCGCAGCCTCTGGAAGGTCGGTCTTGCGTCCGTCGCGTCGGCGACCAACCGCCCCACCGTCATCAGCCCGAGCACACGCAGGCGCGGCAGAGCGATCAGCCCGGGCAGATCGGCCGCGATCGTGGCGGCGTCGTATCCCGACTTGGCGGGATCGGCGTCCACGTTCACCTCGAGTAACACGGGCAGCACGTCCCGTCCGATCTCTCCGGCGGTGCGGTCGAGCCGCTGGGCGAGCGCGAGCGAGTCGACCGTCTCGATCACGTCGAACAGTTCGACGGCTCGGCGGGCCTTGTTCGACTGCAGCGGGCCGATCAGGTGCCAGCCGCCCACCATCGCGGCGCGGCCGCCTACCGCTAGCTCGGCGATCTTGGGCGCGGCCTCCTGGACCCGGTTCTCCCCGAAGATGCCAAAACCCGCGATGATCGCGGCGCGCACGGACCACGCCGGGACGGTCTTCGTGACGGCGACCACCGTGACTTCGGACGGGTCGCGTCCGACACGTGCGCACGCCCAACCGATCCGCGAGAGGATGTCGGCGCGTGCCGACGCGTAGCGATCGACCAGCGCGGACGACGCCATGCTGCCGTCCTCATCGGCCGCCCGGAACCCATGGGCCGGCAGGCCGGTGCCGAATCCGTCGTTGCCCGGCTCGCCTCCCGCGCCCGTCGGGACGTCCGCCGCTAGCGGCTCCGGCGCAGGAACGCCGGGATGTCCAAGTCGACCTCGTCGTAGGTCGGGCGACGCGGGGCCGGGGCCGCAGCCGGAGCAGGCGTCGAGACCTCGAACGGTCGCTCGCTGGATTGGTCGGGCACGCCGAGCTTCTCCATCCGCTGGCGTTCGCGGTCGCGCTCGCGCTCAAGCTCGCGCAGGAAGTCACGGTTCTCGCGACCGGTCCGCACCGACGAGTCCCCCGGAGCCGTGGGGTACTCGCGGCGCTTGGTCGAGTCGAAGCCAGTGGCGATCACCGTGATCGACACGTCGTCGCCCATGCGCTCGTCGATGACCGTGCCGAAGATGATGTTCGCCTCCGGGTCCGCGGCTTCCTTGATGATCTCAGCCGCCTCGTTGACTTCGAACAGGCCCAGGTTCGGCCCGCCGGTGATGTTGAAGAGGAGGCCCTGTGCGCCCGTGATATTGACCTCAAGCAGCGGGCTCGCGATGGCCTGGCGCGCGGCGTCCGCGGCTCGGTTCTCCCCGCTGGCGCGGCCGATGCCCATCAGCGCCGACCCGGCGCTCTTCATAATCGTGCGCACGTCGGCGAAGTCGAGGTTGATGAGGCCCGGGACTGTGATGAGGTCGCTGATGCCCTGCACGCCCTGACGGAGCACGTCGTCGACGACCCGGAAGGCGTCGACGATCGACGTGTTCTTGCTGACGACGTCCTTGAGCCGGTCGTTGGGGATCGTGATCAAGGTGTCGACCTTGTCGCGCAGCAGCTCGCTGGTCTTCTCCGCCACCATCCGCCGCTTCGCGCCCTCGAACGAGAACGGCTTGGTCACGACGCCGATGGTGAGTGCGCCCACCTCCTTTGCGATCTCGGCGATGACCGGCGCGGCGCCGGACCCCGTGCCGCCGCCCATCCCGGCCGTGAGGAAGACCATGTCCGAGTCCTTCAGGGCCTCGTAGATCTTCTCCTGATCGTCCTCGGCGCAGCGCTGCCCGATGCCGGGGTCGCCGCCTGCCCCGAGGCCGCGCGTGACCTTGTCGCCAATGCGGATCTTGTGGGGTGCATCCGACTGGAGCAGGGCCTGGGCGTCCGTGTTCACGGCAATGAACTCGACGCCCATCATCTCGGCGCGGATCATCCGGTTGACGGCGTTGCTGCCGCCACCGCCGATTCCGATGACGCGGATGAGTGCGAAGTTCTCGGAATCCGACCGCAGCGGCATGCGCTCTCCTCCGGGTTCACCTAGTCGCCTACGGGCGATGGCTCGTGTGGACAGCTGCTGTTCACGTCATGGACCGCCACCGGACGCGGAAGCCGACGGTGCGGACCTTCGCCGGAGTATAGACCGGCGCGCGTCTACGGGAACAGGTTCCGTACCCAGTCCCGCAGCCTACGCACGGCGCCACCCGCCGGTGCCGACTCGTAGCGCCCCGGCTCACCCTGGCGGAACTCGCGCTCCCAGAGCCGCAGCAGCCCGATCGAGGTGCTGAACGCCGGCGTGAGCAGATGATCGACGAGTCCACCCACCCCGACGGGGGCACCGATCCGCACAGGCATCTGGAGCACCTCCCGCCCGAGCTCGGCGACTCCCGCGAGCTGCGCGCCACCACCCGTCATGACGAGTCCAGCCGGTAGGATGCCGCCCCTGCCAGCGGCCGAGATCTGCTCGCCGAGCTGCTCAAAGAGCTCGCGCATGCGCGCCTCGATGATGTCGCAGGCCTCAGCGCGCTGGAGCGTCCGCCCCTGCTCCTCGCCGAACACGCTGACGGTGATGAGTTCCTGCGGCGGCACCGCCCGCAGATCCGCGCAGCCGTGCTGCACCTTGACGTCCTCGGCGACCTGGAGGCTCGTCTTCAGGCCGATCATCAGATCGTTCGTGACATTGTTGCCGCCGATGGGCAAGACAGCGGTGTGAAACGGCCAGCCGTCCATGAACAGCGCGAGCGAGGTGGTCCCAGCCCCCACGTCCACGACGGCCACTCCCAGGTCGCGCTCCGTGTCGGTCAGCACCGCCTCGGCCGCGGCCAGCGGGGTGGGTACCTTTTGCTCGATCCGGATGCCCGCCTGGCCAACACACTTCGTGAGGTTCTGAATGGCGCTGACGCTGCCCGTCACGATGTGCGCATCGACCTCGAGCCGGGTCGCGCTCATCCCGATGGGGTCCTTGACGCCCTCCTGGCCGTCCACGGTGTAGCCACGTGTGATCACGTCAAGGATCTCGCGGTTCGACGGGATCGATACGGCGCGGGCGACGTCGATCGCGCGGTCCTCGTCCTCCCGGCTGACCTCCTTGTCGTGGCCGCTGACGGCGACGGCTCCATGCGAGTTCAGGCTCTCAATGTGGCTCCCCCCGACAGCCACAAATGCCGACTCGATCCGAACGCCGCTGGTACGCTCCGCTTGCTCCAGCGCACTCGCGATCGATGCCACAGTCTGGTCGATGTTGACGACCACGCCCTTCTTGAGCCCCGACGACGTCGGCGCGCCCTTGCCGATGATCGAGAGGCCGCCGTCGGTGCTGATCTCGGCGATCAACGCGACGACCTTGCTCGTGCCGACATCGATCGCGGCGATGACCGCTTCTCGCTCCACGCCCTATCCCTTCATCGAGCTGCGGGCCGGTCTACAGGAAGTGTCGCCGGATGAGGGCGACGTTCTGGAAGATCCTGAGGCCGAACGTGATCAGTGCAACAAGGTAGAGGTCCAAGCCCAACCGGTCGCCCACGAACGTGAGCAGCACCGCAACAAGGGCATTCACGATGAACCCGGAGATGAAGATGCGATTGTCGTAGCTGCCGTCCAGTTCTGCGCGAACCGCGCCGAGGACCGAATCCAGCGCAGCCAGGATGCCGACCGCCGAGTAGCGGGCCAGCTCGAAGCTGACGTTGATCCGCAGGACCAGGGCCAGCAGGACTCCGACCAGCAGTCCCGCCAGCGGGATCCACACGTTCTCCCCACCTCCTCGCACACGAACAATGACAGGCTAACCGACCGCGAGCGGCCGCGGCAAGGCGACCGCGCGCGCCCAGGTGCCGGGGCCGATCGGCCCGGCGGTGTGATGCGAGGGCGTGAAGCTTCGACCCGGAGTGGCGTGCCGCTGGCGGCGTCTAGCGAGTCGTGTACGTGCCGCACCGGTCGCCCTCCGGGAACAGGTAGACCGTCCCGACCTTCCGTTCGCCCACTTGCGCGAGCAGGCTTGAGAGGCACTGCACCTGTGATGGGATCAGGTCCGGAGCCCGCAGCGTCGCGGTATACATCCCGAACACCGCCAGCCAGCCCTTCGGCACGCTCGAGATCGTGAACCCATCCGACTCGGTGATCTCGAACGACAGCGCGCTCGCGCCACTGCCGAGCATGAGCGGGGTGAGGGCGCCCAGCCGCCGGGCGACGGCGAGGTCCGTCGGATCGAGCGTGTCACCGGGGGCCATGGGCGCGTCCCCGCTGCGATCGTCGGCAAACACCGGCAACCCGGACGTCGCCGGATCCCCTGGCGCGGCACGGGCGATCAGGAGACCGTCGACGTCGACCAGCCAGCGCGCGCCGGACGTCGCCCAGACAAGGATCGGCTTCGGTTCCGCGATGCGCACCACGAGGCGGTCTGGAAGCTCCACTGCGAGCTGGGCGTCGGTGACCGTCGGCAGCGTCAGTAGCGACCGGCGCAACTTTGCGGTGTCAAGCGAGAACAGGTTCGGATGCGGCGTGGAGGTGAGCCCGAGGGCGGAGTCGACTGCCGATTGCGAGGTGTACCGCGCCCCCTCGAGCTCGAGGTGATGGAGCTGGAACGCGGGCGAGGCGGCGGCGCCGTAGATGGCCCCGGCGGCGGCGATGGCGACGACCGCGGCCCCGATCCGCCGCGCCGGAATCCCCGCAGACGCACGGTGCACGGCCGGCGACCGGCGACGCGACGCGCGGCGAACGGGCAGCTTCACGGCAAGTCTGCTCGCACACGCACCCGACGGGGCCGGTGGAGCTCCCGCTCAAGCGCCAGGGCCAGGATTTGCTGGCACACGTCGCCGAAGGTGCGCCCATCGGCCTCGCACACGGCCGGAAAGAGACTGATCGGGGTGAACCCAGGGATCGTGTTGATCTCGTTCAGATACAGCCTCTCGCCCGCAAGCAGGAAGTCGACTCGTGCGAATCCCTCGCCGCCGATGGCGAGGAACGCGTCGCGCGCCAGGAGGTGCAGCCGGTCACGCAGTGACTGTGGAACGACGGCTCGATTGGTCGTCTGCGACACCCCCGCCTCGTACTTCGCGACGTAGTCGTAGAACTCGTGGCCCGGGAACACTTCGCCCGGACCGTGGGACTCTAGATCGTCGGGGCCGTTGCCGAGCACGGCCATCTCGAGCTCGCGCGGGTGGTCGAGGTAGGCCTCGGCCAGCGCGCGGTCGTCGAAGCGGAATGCGTCGGCGAGAGCGGCAGCCAGCTCGTTGGCATCGCCCGGGACCTGCACAATCCGCATGCCAATGCTGGATCCGAGCCGGGCCGGCTTGATCATAAGCCGCGGGTCGGGCAGGGACTGGGCGAAGGCCCCCAGCGCGTCGAGCGCCGCGCGCCTGTCAGTCTCGAACGCCGCGGCGCTCACCTCTCGCCAAGGGACGACCGGCATCCCGAGCGCCGCCGCCAGTCGTTTGAAGAGGCTCTTGTCCATGCCGACCGCCGAGGCCGCGACTCCGGCGCCGGTGTAGACCAGCCCAACAGCCTCACAAAGCGCCTGGATGGTGCCGTCCTCCCCGAACGGTCCGTGCAGCGCGACAAAGGCGGCAGGCGCGGGCTCACGGCTCGCCAGGGTCTCGAGCGCCTGCGCCGCCGTGAACGGGCCCTCCGCCCCCAGGGACGGCGGATCGTCGTATGAGGCAGGGGGCAGCATCCGGTCGAGCGCGGCGGGCGGCAGCCGCCACCAGCGACCGTCGAGCCCGATCAGCCAGCCTTCGACGGAGTGTCCGGCCCCCGTCAGCGCAGCTGCGATCGCGCGGCCGGACACGAGCGACACGTCGTGCTCCGCCGACGGACCGCCGAGCAACACCGCGACAGGAATGCGCAACAGGTCGTCCGGGCGAGCTCGTCCACCGCCTGTCCCGGCTCCAGCGCCGGCTGGGGCCGTCACGTCTCCTCCTCCCAGCCCGACCAGTCGCCCGCAAACACAACCTCTGGCTTCAGGTCGAGGCCAAGCCGCTCTGCGACGGTCCGTCGGACCAGCTCGGCCAGGCGGCGCACGTCCGACGCCGAGCCGTGGCCGTCGTTGACGATGAAATTCGCGTGCAGCTGGCTGACGCTGGCACCACCAATGCGCGTGCCCTTGAGGCCTGCGCGGTCGATCAGCTCGCCCGCCGACGGCCCCTCCGCCGGGTTTCGGAACACGCTGCCGGCCGACGGCATCCCCAGCGGCTGGTGCTCTCGTCGCCAGCGCCGGATCTCGTCGAGCTTCTGGTCGATCCGAACCTGGTCCGCGGGCTCGAGTCCGAACGCCGCCCACGCCACGACGTCGGGGAACGGCCCGGAGAGGTGCTTCAGGTGGCTGTCACGGTACGCCAGTCCGAGCCCATCGGCGTCGAGCGTCCGCTCCACGCCGTCCCCGCCAGAGATCACGCTGGCCTCAACGAGGACGCCGCGCACGTCCGAGCCATGTGCGCCGGCGTTGGCCCACACGGCGCCTCCGACGGTCCCAGGAATGGCTAGGGCGAATTCGATTTCGGTGAGCGCGGCGTCCCTGGCGAGCGTCGAGAGCCGCGCCATGGGCACCCCGGCATCAACGATCACGCGCCGCCCGTCGATGCGCGACCCGTCCGCCCGGATCTGCAGCACGAGCCCGCCGATTCCCCGGTCAGAGATCACCAGGTCTGACCCGCGTCCGAGAAGGAACAGCGGCAGTTCCCGGCCGCGGGCGAAGCGGACAAGCGCGCGCAGCTCGAACAGGTTGCGGGCCATGGTGAACAGGTCGGCCGGGCCGCCGACCCGCATGGTGGTGAAGCGTGCCAGCGGTTCGTCGCGCGACGTCTTGACGCCCACGCGGCGCTGGATCTCGGTCCCCAGGCGGACCTTCTCCTCGTCCGTGAGCCGGCGGGAGGCCAGCGGCATCACGCCGCCATCCCGCGGCTGATGGCCTCGACCTCGGCGTCGGACGGAAGGGGACGGCCATCGGCGAGCGCGAGCACCAGCTCGGCGATCGCCTCGCTCGCGCCCGGCCGACCCATGGACCGGCTCGCGCGGCTCATCTCGCGGTGCCGTCGCGGATCGGTCAGGATGTCGGCTGCGGCCAGCAGCGCGGCACCGTCGAACGCCTCGTCGGCGATGACTATGGCCGCACCACACGCCTCGGCCGCGCCGGCGTTCGCCACCTGATGCCCTGCGGCATGGGGATACGGCACCAGCACGAGCGGCGTCCCGAGCGCCGTGGCTTCCGCGATCGTGGACGATCCGGCGCGCCCCACGACCAGATCGGCGGCGGCAAGCGCATCGGCCATCTCCTCGCGCAGGAAGGGGTACGGCCGATACCGCTCGCGCAGCCGCTCCTGCAGCGCGTCACGGCGGGCGAGGGCGGCTGCGTAAGCCTTCTCGCCGGTGACGTGAAGGACGACCGCCCGCGAGGCAAGCGCCGGGAGCGCCTCGTCGACCGCCGTCTCGAACCGCTGCACAGCCTGTGAGCCGCCGAAGATCAGCACAGCGTGCGCGTGGGGGGGGATCTCGAAGTGGCGGCGCGCCGCCAGACGGTCAACGGACAGGAGATCCCGGGTAGGCGTCCCGGTGACCACGCAGGGCGCGGGCAGACGGCGGCATGTCTCTCCGAAGCTCACCGCCCGGACGCGCGCGAGACGGGCGATGGTCCGGACGCTGCGGCCGGGCACCACGTTGCCCTCCCACAGCACAAGCGGGACCCGGAGCAACCAAGCGGCAACGGCAACGGGAAGAGCCACGTAGCCGCCGGTGGTGAAGATGGCGCTCGGTCGGACGGCGGCCAGGAGCGCCATCGCCTGGGGGAACGAAGCGGCCAGCCGCACGGGATCAACTAGGGTCGGCAGTGACGCGTCCACCGAACGCAGCGAGCGAAGCGCCAGCCGCGTCACAGCGACGCCCGCAGCGGGAACCACGCGGGCTTCCAGCCCGCGGTGGCCCCCGATCCAGCGCAGGTCAAGGTCGCCGCGGCGGTTGCGCAGCGAGCGAGCGACGGCCAGGGCCGGGTAGACGTGTCCGCCGGTCCCGCCCGCCGCTATCAGGATCCGCATCGTTCCAGCTTCCTCGGGGCAGCGTCTCTCGCGAGATGGACAGGAGCACGCCGACGGCCGCGAGGCTGATCGTCAGCGACGACCCGCCGGCGCTAAGGAAGGGCAGTGTGATCCCCGTGATCGGGATCAGGGCCACCACGACGCCGATGTTGATCGATCGCCTGGGCCGTGATCCAGGTCGTGATGCCTGCCGCAAGCAGGCCGCCGAACGTGTCGGGTGCCGCCAGCGCAACGCGGAACCCCTCGTAGGCCAGCAGCGCGAAGAGCCCGATCACGACGAGTCCGCCGAGCAGCCCGAACTGCTCCCCGATAATCGCGAAGATGAAGTCGTTCGAGGCGTTTGGCAGGGTAAGCCCCGCGGCCAGCCGGCTGGTGCCAAGCCCGGAACCCAGAATGCCCCCGAGTCCCAACGCGAGCAGCCCCTGGATCGTCTGCAGTCCGGTGTTCGACGGATCGCTCCAGGGGTTCAGGAACGCGCGAATGCGGTCGACCTGGTAGGGGTTCGACAGGATAACCGCCAACACGCCGGCGAGGCCCGCGGGCACCAGCACCAGGAACTGCCACAGGTTGGCACCGGCCACGAAGAAGACCGTGAACGCGGTGATCGCGATCACGCCGGTCGTCCCGAGGTCGGGCTCCTTCAGGACGAGCAGCACTAGCGGCGCCACGATCAGCAGGAACGGCAGCGTGCCGTGTCGCAGCGTCCTCACGGCTGTGCCGCGGCGCGCCATCCAGTGCGCGAGGTAGACGACCAGCGCGAGCTTGGCGAACTCGGCGGGGTGCACCGCCGGGAGGGGCCCGATCTGCAGCCAACGTGCCGAACCGCCCACGGTCACGCCTACGCGGGGCAGCAGCACCAGCACCAGCAGAGCGACCGCCGCCACATACAACGGGATGGACAGGAGGCGCCAGTAGCGGTAGTCGAGCTGCATGGTGATCACTAGCGCGATCACGCCCAGCACCGCCCACACCAGCTGCGGCCCGACGATCGCGAACGTGCTCTGCGACGCGACGTACGCGCTGACGGCGGAGCTCGAGTACACCATCAGGATGCCCACGGCAGTCAGCGCGACGACAGCGAGGATGATGAGGTACTCGGGCTCGTGGCGGTCCCGCTGCAGCCCGACGCTGCGGCCCGCCGCCGGACGCCCCAGCCACGAGTCGAGCGTCACGCCGGCCCGCGTCCGGAGGCCGGGCAGGCCGGAGGCCTGCGCCCGCGCGCCGCTGCGCGGGGCGGGTCCGCGGGAGCCGCGCCGAACCGGCCGGCCGTTCGGTCCCTGGACGCCCGACGAGCGATCGCGGAAGCGCCGAGTAGCCTTTCACGTCGCCTCCTCACTCGTCTCGGCCGGTTCCCGCATCGAACGACCCGCCTCGGCCAGCGCCCGCACGGCCGCCTTGAAGGCGCGGCCGCGCGCCGCGTAGTCCACGAACATGTCGAAGCTCGCGGCCGCCGGGCTCAGCACCACCGTCGCCCGGTCGGTCCTCTCCGCGGCGGCCGCCTCGCGGGCCAGCACGCCGGCGCGCGCCACCGCGGCCTCCATGCGTGGCGGCCCGCTCCACGCGCCCGTGCCCGGCGCGCTCGAGCGCCGCGCCGAGCAGGGGCGCCGATTCGCCGATCAGCACCACGGCCGCGGCCCGGTGCGTCGCCTCCCGCGCGAGCTCATCAAGCGGTACGCCCTTGTCCCGTCCGCCAGCGATCAGCACGACCGGGGACGGGTAGCTGCGCAGCGCGGCGATCACTGCGTCGGGCTGGGTGCCCTGCGAGTCGTTGACGAACAGGATGCCGTCGATCACATCCACCGGTTCCAGGCGGTGCTCCACGGCCTGGAAGCCGCCCACTGCACGCCGAATCGCGTCCGGAGCGATGCCGAACAGGAGGCCGACGGCGACGCCGGCCAGCACGTTGCTGACGTTGTGCTCGCCGGCGAGGGGGATCTCGTCTACCGGCAGGACGCGCCCGCCGGGGCCCACGGGCGCGCCACCGCCTCCGGCGAGCGCCAGGCGGCCGACGCCCGCCGCGCTCACCCAGCCGCCGCTCACGCCCACTCCACCGGGCATCGCCCGCTGTCTCCGGTACATGACCGTCCGGGTCCGCCCTAGCGCAGCGTAGGCCGCGCTCACGGGATCCTCTGCGTTGAGGACGAGGGCGCCCTCCGGGTCCACCAGCTCGGCGAGCCGGCGCTTCACCGCACGGTAGGCCTCCACGGTTCCGTGTCGGTCGAGGTGGTCCTGCGTCACCTGCGTGTACGCGGCCACCGTCGTGCCGCGCGACAGCGTGGCGAGTTGCAACTCCGAGAGCTCGAGCACGACGCGGTGCTCCGGCGTCAACTCCGTGAGTCGCTCCACCAGCGGCGTCCCGATGTTCCCCCCGAGTAGCACCGGGTGCGACCCGCCGGCGAGCACGGCCGCGCACAGTGAGCTCGTGGTGGTCTTCCCCTTGGTGCCAGTCACGCCGACGGTGGGAGCCGGGCAGAGCCGCAGGAACAGGTCGACCTCCCCGACCACGGCGCACGCGGCCGTCGCTCTCGAGCGCCGCCAGAGCCGCCCGGAGGCGGGGCTCTGTCGTCGGGTAGCGGCTGTTGATGGAGGGCGAGCAAGCCGACCAAGGCCTGGCCGTCTAGCGCCTCAGAGGGATCCACGCTGGGACCTGCTAGCAACCGGACTGGTCGGCCGCCGAGCGCCGCGATCGCATCGCCCAGCTCCGACTCCGGCCTAACGTCGTACACGGTCACGCGTGCTCCGCGGTCCCCGAGGAAGCGCGCCAGCGCGATACCGCTGCGGGCGAGCCCGAGCACGGCCACCCTGCGCCCCGCGAACGAATCAAGCGAGAGTCGCTCGAGATCGATCGGGTCGGCCGGCACGGTCATCGTCGGTGCCTCGGCTCGCACGTCGGCACCCTCACTGGAGCATGCTGGAGTGAGGAGAGGAAGAACATGACGCCCAGCAGCCGCGGCGAGGGCGGCCACGATCCAGAAGCGGAGCGTGATCTTCGTCCTCTCGGCCATCCGCCCAGCTCGAACTGCTGGTGGAGCGGGCTCATCCGGAAGATTCGCCGCCGCCGATCGTCTTGAAGAGCCAGACCTGCAGCACCACCGAGCCCGTCTCGATCACAAAGATGATCCCGATCAGGGGCAGGATCAGGATCTGGCCGGTGATGAGCGCGACGACCGCCAGCGTCGCCACCAAGGCCAGCGAGCCAGCGTCGCCCATGAACATCTGGGCCGGGTGGACGTTGAACCACAGGAACCCCAGCAGCGCCCCGATGAGCAGCGCGCACAGGATGGCGAGGTTCGGCTGGGTCGGCATTGTTGAGCAGGGCGATGATCAGGAACGCGACGTAGGCTGAACATGAGCGTGCCGCCGCGAGCCCGTCCAGGCCGTCCGTGATGTTCACGCCGTTGCTCATCGCGACGATCGCGAAGGCGGCCAGAACGCGATGTAGCAGGCCCACGTAGAGTCGCCGCACGACGGCACGCGGAACCCCGGTCGATGTCGTAGGTGCCGCTGGATCTGCATCGCGGCGACGACGGCGACGGCCGTCTGCCAGAGCAGCTTCTGGCGGGCGCGGATGCCTTCGCCAGCGCGCGCGTTGAGCCAGTCGTCGGCCGCACCCGAGGATGCCCACGAGCGCCGAGTGCGGCGAGCGGCGCGATAGGTCGACGCATCGACCAGGCCCAGCGCGAGCGCCAGGACGATCACGACCCCGATCAGCAGGAGCGCCGCCCATCGTGGGCGTTCCGCTCTTTACCCGGTGCGCCTCCGGCTCCTCGGCCCGGATGTGCTTGGCGAACCCGGCCCAGCTGCAGCAGCCGCATGTACGGCCGCATCAGGATCACCACGATCGCGAACGCCAGCAGCATACCCTCGACCAGCACGCTGTCACGCCGGGACACCCATCGTGGATGCCTCGAGCGCGTCGACTAGGTCGTCCAGGCCAAGGCCGCGTTGCGATCGCAGCCCCGGGTCCAACCCGAGGCCACGAGACGCCTTGAACAGCACGACGTCGCCCGGCAGAGAGACGGGCTCGGAGTTCGCGCAGAGCCGCGGCGTCCCGGTCCGGCACGGCTAGTGCGCGGCCTGCCAGCATGCCCGCGCCGCGACGCGCCGGCGGCGATAAGCGCGCCACGATCCCCGACGACGAGCAGCAGGTCGCACGATGCCGCCGCACGCTCCCCCACCTCGCGATGCAGCGCGAGCGCCTCGGGACCCAGCTCGAGCATCTCGCCAAGGACCGCCACGGCCGTCCTGGCAGCGAGCCGAGGACCTCGAGCGCGGCCGCCATCGAGTCGGGGCCGGCATTGTAGGTGTCGTCGATGACCAGCCACGGGCCGATCCGGCGCAGGGCGTCGCGGTGCGGCGCATGCCAGCCCTGCTCGCAGCCCCTCGATGATCGCCTCGACGGGGTCCAGCCCGAGGGCGACGCCGGCCGGCGGCGGCGGCCAGTCGCGTTGTGCACGCTATGGCGCCCCAGCACCGGGAGCCGCACCGGGCGCTCCGCCTGCCCGGGCAGGCGGAGTCGGAACCGCATCCCATCGAGCCCCGCCGAGGTCACCCCGACACCGATCACGTCAGCCGCCTCGTTGAAGCCATAGGTCAAGACTCGCGCACGCGTGCGCGCCCGCCATGCGGCGGACGCGGGGATCGTCGGCGTTCAGGATCGCCGTGCCGGCCTCCGGCAGCGCCTCAACGAGCTGGCCCTTGCCCGCCTCGATCGCGTCGATCGATCCCGCCCGCTCGAGGTGGACACCTCGCACGGCGGTCACGATCCCGATGTCGGGTCGTGCAACGTCGCACAGCTGAGCGATCTCGCCCGGCACGTACATGCCCATCTCGAGGACCGCGACCTGGTATTCGCGCCCGAGGCGCAGGAGCGTGAGCGGTAGGCCGATCTCGTTGTTCTCGTTGCCCTCCGATCGCAGCACTCGGTAGGACCGGGAGAGCACGCTCGCCACCGCCTCCTTGGTCGAGGTCTTGGCGATCGACCCGGTGATCCCCACGACCAGCGGGTCGAACCGCAGCCGCCACGCGGCCGCCAGCGCATGGAGCGCCCCGATCCCGTCGCGCACCCGCACGATGGAGCAACCGCCAGGCGCGGCAGCCGCCAGCGCATCGAGCTCCGCATCGGGCAGGTCGCGGGTGACAAGGAGAGCAGCCGCGCCCCGGGCCACTGCGTCGGTCAGGAACAGGTGGCCGTCGGTGCGCTCGCCGGGCAGCGCGACAAAGAGCATGCCGGGTTCGACGCGGCGCGAATCGACCGCGGCATGGCAGACCCTGCGGGCAGAAACGCGGAGAAGGGATCCTTCGGCGATCGCCGCGATCCCAGGACCGTCCAGGGCATCGGCTGCGATCGTTCCCGGGTTCGCGACGTCACACACGGTCAGGGGCCATTCTCGCATGGCGGCCCCGCTAGGGAGAGCCGGGGGAGGAGGTGGTGACGGGCACCTCGCCGCTCCACGGCGGGACAGTCGTGGGCGGCGGCGTCGGCAGGTCCGAGAAGCCCGGCGAGGCGGGAGGAACGCTCGCCGATCTGGGAAGCGGCGCCAGATCGAGGGACTGGATCGAGTCGCGCGCGATCCTGCGGAACAGCTCGTTGGTCGTGATGTTCTGCTGGAACACGCCCTGCGCGAGGATGTCCGGGTGACCGTGATCGATCTCGACGGCGATGATGTACTCGGGCCGTTGGCGTCCAAGATACCCGACGAAGGTGAAGTCGAACCGGTTGGACATCCAAGCCCCGGCCTTCGGGTCCCAGATCTGGGCGGTGCCAGTCTTGCCGCCGACCAGGTAGCCAGGGATCAGCGTCCAGCTCGCGTACCAGGGCACGGTGGTCACGGTGTAGCGCATCATCCTAGTGAGCGTCGCGGAAAGCGAGGGAGTCAGCACCTGCTCTGGAGCGGCCACCTGGGCCGGTTCCTGCCCGACCTCCTCGACGACATGGGGCTGGACGAGCTTGCCGCCGTTCGCCATCGCGGCATACGCGCGCGCGAGCTGCGCGAGCGTTACGGCCACACCCTGGCCGAATGCGTGGTTCGCCAGATCGACGGCGGTCCATGGGTCGGTGGCCGGGTCGGTGACGAGCCCCGGCAGCTCACCGGCGAGGTCGACACCAGTCGGCTGGCCGATCCCGAGCTGCGTCCAGGTCGCGTAAAGGGACGCAGAGGCGCTGCCGACGGTCTTGCCAAGCATGGCCGCTACCCGCGCAGCGCCGACGTTGCGCGAGTACGCGACGACCGTCTCGAACGGGATCATGCCCATGGGGCGGCGGTCCGCGTCGGCGATCTGCACCGGTCCGACCTGCATCACGCCGCTATCGTCGATCAGCGTGTTCGGAGTGACCACGCCCTTCCCAATTGCGGCCGTGGCGGTGAACATCTTCATCACCGACCCCGGCTCGTAGACACGGCTGATCAGCGGGTCCACGAACGCCGCGGGATCGCGGCCCGCGACCGCCGTATAGCTGTTTGCGTCATAGGCAGGCTCGCTCGCCCAGGCGAGAACTGCCCCGCTGGCGGCGTCCATCACGATCGCGCTGGCGCTCGTCGCGCCGTCCGCGATCCAGGCGGCGTCCAGCTCCTTCTCGACAGCGAGCTGCAGGCCGGCATCAACGGTGAGCACCAGGTTCTGACCCGGTTGCCCGGGGTTCGTGACGGCCTCAGTTCCCGGGATCGGCTGCCCCCCACCGCCCACCTCCGCGACCTCCATCTGCGGCTGCCCGGCGAGGAGCGCCTGATAGCGTTGCTCCACCCCGTACTGCCCCTGGTCGTCGCTGTTGACGAAGCCAAGCAACTGGCTGGCGAGGGACGTTCCGGGCGCACCGCCTGGGTTCGGGTACACGCGGACCGCCTGCGGCGCGAGGTCGAGCTCCGTCAGAGACCCATCGTCTAGTCCGGACTGGACGGCGGCGCTCTGCGCGCTGGTCAATTGGTCGGCTAGGACCACGTAGCGGGCGGTCGAATTGAGCTTGGCTGCCAGCGCCGCGCTGGAGACAGGGTCGAGCTGCAAGAGGCTGGCCAGTCGCGCCGCCATGCCGGCGCGCTCTCCGACGGGGATCTTGTTGGGGTACGCGGCGAGCAGATCGCGGTAGACAGTGGTGGCCAGCAGGACCCCCGTGCGGTCGTAGATGGAACCGCGCGTCGCCTGCTCCTCGATCGGGTAGCCCAGCTGCTGCTGGGCGATGTCCACGAGCTGGTTGTGCGCCGCGACCTGCCAGTAGGCGAGCCGCATGCCGGCCAGCGTGGCGAGCAGCACGAACGTCGCAAGGACGGCGACGAGGCGGCCGCGCCGGTCCGTGCGACCGAGCATGTCGTGTTATCGACCCCGTACCCAGAGCGGTGCGCCGAGAGGGCTCAACCCCGATCCCAGCGCATACCGCGTGACCGAGATCTCAGCACCCTGCAGGGCAATATCACCCTGCAGGGACTGGATCCGCTGCGTCAGGTTGTCGCGCTGGGCGGCCAGGGTGTCGATGTCGTAGGTAGTGGCCGCGACACGCACGGTCTGGGTCAGGTAGAAGAGGCCGATCAGGAACGCCACCAGGACGGCGGCCGTGGCGATGCCGGCCCAGTTGCTGCGTCGTCCCGCCCGTACCCGGGCGGCGTAGCGCCGCCTTGGCAGCGCCGCCGGCCGAGCGAGCGGGTAGTAGCGCGTGCCCTCGTACACCGCCATCAGGCGACGCCCTCGGCCCAGCTGACGATCCGGCCGCCGAACGCGAGGCGGCTCAGACGGTTGGCGGCCGTGTCGAGGTCCAGCATGCCGGGCAGCTCGAGGTTCTCGGAGAGGACCGGATCGCGTCTCTCGCGTCGCTCGTGGAGCTCGTGCTGCCGGCGTCCGTACGAGCGGCGGCGGCTCTGCTGATGTCGTCTGCTCATCTCGATACCTCCCCCAGTGTCTCGGTCCGCTTCGGTGCGCTCATGCCGCAACGCGCTCGGCGGCGCGGAGCCGCGCGCTCCGCGCGCGCGGATTCGCGGTGATCTCTTGCGATGACGGCGAGGCGGGTGTGCCAGGCACGATCCGTAGCCTGGGCGTCCGCCCGCACACGCACACGGGCAACACAGGCGGGCACACGCAGCCCCGCCGCTCGGTCGCGATGAACCGCTTGACAATGCGGTCTTCGAGCGAGTGATAGGTCAGCACGACGATGCGTCCGCCGGGTCGGAGCAGCTGGAGCCCGGCGGCAAGTGCCATCTCGAGAGTCTCCAGCTCGCGGTTCACGGCGATGCGCAAGGCTTGGAACACGCGCGTGGCTGGGTGCACCCGGCGACGGCCGGACAGGCGGCCAGGGACCGCACGTTCGATGACGTCGGCGAGTTCCGCCGAGGTGGCGATGGCTTGTCCCTGGCGGGCCGTCACCACCGCCCGGGCGACGCGCCCGGCGAACGGCTCCTCGCCGTACCGCCGGAAGAGTGCGGTCAGCTCCGTCTCGTCAAGCCGTGCCACGAGATCGGATGCCGGTCGGCCACGGGTGGGATCGAACCGCATGTCGAGTGGGCCCGCGGCGCGGAAGCTGAAACCCCGGCCCTCGTCGGCGAGTTGGTAGGAGCTGAGCCCAAGGTCGAGGAAGACCCCGTCGCTGGGATCGAATCCGGTCTCTGTTGCCACGCGCCCCAGGTCTTCGAAGTTCGCGTGGCGGAGGACGGCCCGGTCACCGTAGGGCGCGAGGCGGCGGGCGGCGCGATCGACCGCGTCTGCGTCGGCGTCGAGGCCGAGTAGGCGGCCATCCGGCGAGATGGCCTCCAGGATCCGGACGGCGTGCCCGCCGCCCCCGAGTGTTCCGTCGATCTGAAGGCTTCCGGGATGGGGAGCGAGTGCCTGCATGACCTCCTCGACCATCACGGGTACGTGCCCTCCCTCAGCCGCCGGCGTACCCGGAGACGGATCCCGTCCGGATCCTGGAGATGCGCGACGACGATCAGAACCCAAGGCCTTGGAGGTGCTCGGCGAGCACCTCGGGCGCGGACATGCCCGCGCTGTAGGACGCCCACGCCCCTGGCGTCCACAGCTCGACGTGATCGTGGCCGCCGACGATAACGGCCTCGGTGGTCAGTCCCGCCCACTCTCTGAGCGACGGTGGCACGAGCACCCGCCCCTGGCGGTCGAGCTCGAGCTCGAAGGCATGGGCAAAGACATGCCTGCGGAAGTTGCGCGCGTTCGGGTCGCCGAGGGGAAGCGCGGCCACCTTCTCCGCCAGCCGGTCAAAATCGGCCCCGGGGAAGATCGCGAGGCACGAATCCAGCCAGCGGGTGATCACGGGCGTCTCGATCAGCTGCGCGCGGAAGCGAGCCGGGACGGCAACGCGTCCCTTGTCGTCCACCGCGTGGCGATACTCGCCGATGAACACGACTGCCGACCTTCCGATTCCCCGCCGCACCCCACTTCACGCCACTTGGCGCCACTTCGTAGCATCATACACATCGCCGTGGCCGCGTCAATCCGGTCGGGCCGCGGAAATGCAGGGCGGGACGTGGAGTCGGACACGACACCAGGAAGGGCGCTGGCCCGCCCCTCAAACCGTTGAGGGAAGGACTGGCAGGCTAACCTCGGTGCTCATCCAAGCCGGAGGTCTGCCATGCCCAGCGCGTCGAGGGTACTCCAGGACCATACCGTCCTCCAGTGCCGGTCGCTCGATCGGCTCTATCTCAACGCGTACATCCCGCAGCTCCAGCGGCCCGAGTCCGTCAAGCGGTTCCTCGAGCGCGAGCGGACGCCGATCGCCTCGCCGGCCCTGTTCCAGGCACGGTCCGACGCGTTCGTGCAGGAGCTTCACGCGT
>CAWIHR010000080.1:0-10446 GCA_963835945.1 uncultured Chloroflexia bacterium | reverse complement strand
CCGCGCGCAAGACGACCCGGGCCCGCGTCGCGAGGCGCTGTTCGGTCGTCCCAGCCCGCGTCAGCGCCCGGAGCGCGGCCCGTTCAGGCTCACTGATAACCAGCGGAGGAGCGGGATGGTTCGGCATGCCGAGCATCGTAGCTACGACGAGTCGAACCGTCTAGTATTCTCCGCAGCATTGCACTAGTCGCCCGCGAGGTTCGGCGCCGGAGAAGCGCCGCCAGCGACCCCTAAGAGCGATCTCGACCGCGCGCCTGGCGACCACCGGCACTTGGCGCCTGTAGCGGCCTTCAGTGTCAGTTCAGGCGTCGAGACGATGATCGCCTCGTGGCATGAAGGTGGAACGGCACAGCACGCGTGACCAAGAAGGCAACTGGGATCACGTTCCGGCGGACGGACGCGTTGTTGGTGGTGGCGCTGCGCTACTGGCCGGTCGTCTACGTCGCCGGCGCCGCTGCGGCGATGGTGCAAGGGGCACTCGGAGCAGCGCTGTAGGCGAAACGGTAGCTACGGCGCGCGAGCTCGCCTAACAGCGCCGGCTCAGCGCCGAAACCCTCGCGAGAGCAGGCCCGGCACTGCCAACACTACGGCAGAGGCGACAGCGCCTGCCTCGACAACGGGGTGCGCGCACCGCGCAGCGGCTGGCGCGGCTCGGCCTCAGGGCTCGGCCAGTCTCCTCTCTAGCGCGTCCATCGACTCGACGAACCAGACCTGCGAGCCCCGGTTCGACTCGCCCACGAACGCGGCGAAGGCCGCCGACTGCTGCGCGCTCGACGGCAGTGGCCCGACGATCGCGAGCCGTATGCGGTAGTTGACGAACTTCTGGACGATCTCCCCAGCCACCCCGGTGCGAAGATCGAAGAAGGCTGGGTCCAGCCGGTCGCAAGGCACCGCGAGCGTCATCGCTCCGGCAGCAAACACCTTTGCAAGTGCGTCGAGCACGGTGGCCGGGCCGAGCCGGTCGCCGCTGTCCGGGAGTGCCATCAGGTCAGGCACGACGCTCACTCCGCAGCGCCTCCGCATCGGTCACACCCGAGTTGGCCGTCATCCGCAGGTCAGCGGAACACTCAGCCGACCCAGCGGATCTCGGGCTCCCTGCGCGCCACCGGCGCGGGCACCGTCTTGGGATGGCCCACGATGATCGGCGCTACGGGCACCCACGTCACCGGGATGCCGAGCGCCTGCTTCCCCTCCGGCGTGTTCAGATAGCCCTGCGAGAAGCCGATCCAGCAGGTGCCGAGGCCCTGCCCAAACGCGGCCAGCATCAGGTTCTCGGCCGCCAGCCCGCAGTCTTCGGCGATCCACGGTCCCGGCCTCATCCCCGAGATCACGATGAGGACGGGGGCGTGATGGAAGACGTGGTACAGCGGGTCACCGAGCATCAGGCGGTGTCGCTCGTACTGCGGGCCAGTCGTCATCGTCGCGAGGTAGTGAGCCTTCGACGCCTCCGAGATCTGATCGAGCAGGGCCTGATCGCGCACCACCGTGAACGTCCACGGCTGCTCGTTGGTCGCGCTGGGCGCATGGACGGCGGCGTCGATCAGCCGACGGATGGTGGGTTCATCCACCGCGTCTGCCGAGTACTCGCGCGTCGAGCGGCGGCCATAGATCGTCTCGTCGAGATCCACAGTGTGCAGTCCCTTCCTTCTCGAGTGAGCCGTGGACGCCGGGTGGAGTCTGAGCCTCGCTCGGGCTGGCTGCACGGCCGTGGCGCCTGCGAAACGGGCCGAACGTGCTGACCGTCAGCAGCACAGTCGGTGGCCGTCGCGCCCGTCCGGGGAGCGGGGCGACCAACAGGCTCGCGCGGCTGACGTACCCGGACCCGCGCGTCCGCCAACTCGGGCGGCGTGCCCGATCACGCTCGTGGGGGCTAGGGCTCCTCCTCGGGAACACGGGTGGGCGGTGGGGGGTCATCGGCGGAGATGCTCGCGCGGGCTCGGTCAAGGCCGTTGGCCTGCTGCTGCTTTGGCCCGTGGCCGGTGGACTCCCAGTGGGCCAGCAGACCGGCTCGCTGCCGGAACGTCAAGCCGCACCCGACGCAGACGAACTGGTCGCCCACGGCGACGGGCCGGGCCATGGGTCGGGGCACCTGTGGGTCATTTGCGGGCACGTTCGATCCACGCCTTTCCACGGAGGATGGGCAGCGTGTACGCCAGCCCCGTCCGGAACTGCTGGGCGAGCGCCCGGAGCGCGATGGCCTCCGTCTCGCCGAACGCCTCGTGCCACGCCCCGACGGTCGCTGCTGCGGGCCGGTCAGTGTGCGCGCATAGACGGCCCACACCCGCTTTGTCTCCTGCCACAGCGGGCGCAGGACCACCCAGTCGGCAGGCAGCACAGCGTACACCTCGGCCCATGCGGCGTCGCGTTCGTCGAGCATCGGACGGTGTCATTCCTCCGCAGCGTGCCTCGCTGGCGGCGCCCCCCTCGCCGCCACGAACCAGTATCGCGCGGCGACGGTTGGAGGTGACTTCCGGCGACCATCTCGGGAGGACCTCCGACTTCTGTACCGACATCGGCCACCGGAGCAGCAGGGGCGGACTGGCCCCGATCAGGGCGGAGCGCAGCAGAACCGGAGTTGCCGGGGCACTCCCAACGACTCCGGTTCGCCAGTACTTGGTCCCGTCGGCGTCTGTCCTTATGGCGGAGACCAAACCCCGGCACAGCGGGAAGCCCCCGCATCCGGGCTAATGGCAGACCCAGACTCTGCTTGACCGCGAACCAAGGGGGCAGGAAGCGGGGGGTTTCTCCGGGCGATATCTGAGCGCAAGCCCGTCTTCCACGGAGGTGCCGCCGATACGACTCGCGGGCAGCGGAAAGGGTCAATGAGCCCTGCTGTACGATGACGGAGTCCGAGTTGACCATTGCGGCGTCCCTGAGCAAATGGGTTACGCGCTCGTTGTACCGCAGTAGTCCCCTCGACAACCGGCGAAAGTCGGGTTAGGTGCTCAAACTGAGCACAAACCAGCGCGCCCGTAGCTCAGCGGATAGAGCGTCTGCCTCCGGAGCAGAAGGTCGTGGGTTCGAGTCCCGCCGGGCGCGCCAGTCCACGCCGCGCAGCGACACCCTTCGGCGCTGCGACATGTGGCAACTCGGCACGCTGCCCCTCGAATTGATCCCGCGCTCGGCCATTGTCTGCGTTGGGTTCATCCTGCGCTGCGCGTGTTCGGGAAACGCGATGTGGGCCAGCTCGCGCCGTTCAGGCTCGCGCTGATCTTGCTGGCCGCCAACGCACTTCAGCCGACGATCACCGGGCCCGACAACTCGGTCACCGGCGGGGTCATCGTCGTAGGTACGCTGTTCTGAACCCGGGCATCTAAGAGCTCCAGGAGCGGGTGCCGTTCCTGCGACGGATCCTCGAGCTGCGGCCGACCGTGCTCGCCCGTGACGCCGCCTAACTCGCCGCGGCCGTTAAGCGAGAAGGGCTCGATGACACGACATTGAGACGGAGTTGCATGAGCACCGCCTCGCCCACATCAAGGACGTGAGCCTGGCGGCCCTCGAAGGACGATGGGCCGATCAGCTTGGTGCCGATCGACGGGGTGCCAAGTGGCGGCGAGATCCGCCAGGGGTACAGCTGCACGCGACTCACCTGGAGCCGGGCTGCACCGCCTCAGACGTACCTCACCAGCCCACCCGCCACTCGAGCGTTGCGTAGACGGAGCCCGAGAAACAGCATTGCAAGGCCGAACACGATCGAGAACGCGCCGATCACGGTGACCAGCGCAATTGCTCCGGCCCCGGGGAAGACCACAATGGCCGCCCCGAACACCACGGAAAGGATCCCGGCCAGTCCGAGCAGCCACTCCTCTTCCATTTCCCGGCGAAGGCGGACGGCGGCCGCGATCTCCATGATGCCGGTTAGGATCGCCCAGGCGCCGATGATCAGAACGAGAGCGACGGCAGTGATCCCGGGCACGGCCAACGCCACCAGCCCGGCGGCCACGCCGAGAATGCCCTCGACCAGCACGACCCACCAACGTCCACGCTCCTTGTGGCGCATGACCGCCAGGATCGCGATCACGCCGTCCACGATCGCGTAGGCGCCAAAGAGCGCGACGAGCACGACCAGGGTCAGGCCGGGCCACGCCAAGGCAGCGACTCCGAAGGCGATCGCCAGAATGCCCCGCAGCGCCAGCAACCACCAGCTATGTGCGAATAGACGCGTGGTGCACCTCCGTCATGCGTGCCGCGCCCAGCCTAGCGCGTGGTGCGTCTTCGATGGGACTGGCACCCGGGGAGGGGCCCCGCGCGGCCATAGTCGCGGTGGCAGCGGAGGTCGGCCGGTCCGTCGAGTCCGCCCCTCGCCACAGCCAATCGGTTGCGGCCGTCACCCTTTGCTGCTAGTCGCCGCGATGGGCGCCAGAGCGGATCCCGAATCCGCCGGAGGCTCCGGTGGCCATCCGCTCGCTGACCTCGACCGACGAGACAGAGGCTCCCGGCGGCCCCTCCCGCAGCGCGGCGAGGAAGGCTTCGACGGCTGCCGCTTCGCCCTCGGCGACGACGAACACTGACCCGTCTGCCTGGTTGGCGACCCATCCGGCGACGCCGGCCCGGTTGGCCTCCCGGGACGCAAACCATCGGAACCCGACGCCCTGGACGACGCCACGCACTGTGGCCTCGACGGCCCGCGTCCGTGCAGGGCCGTCAGCCTGGCCTTCGGTCCGTCCGATCGCCATCAGGCCGCCTCCACGGACGGCCACGCAACAAGCAGGACGTCGAGCGCGAGCTCCGGGTTGGCATTCTGCTCGGCCGCTCCGAGCACGACGTCGAGGCGGAGCAGGAACCGCTCCACGGACCCGCCGGGAAGCGAGGCGGAGGCAGCGATGAGCTCCTCCAGCAAGTCCACGTGACGGAGCTCCGCCCTGCCGCCGTGCCGTGCGAGGATGAGGTCCCGCGCCAGACTGCGCCACAGCGTGCCGAGCGCGAGCAGGGCGCGGCGGCGGGCACTGGGCGACTGCCGGTCACCGCGAGGTTCGCCGCCTGTCTCGTCGGACGCGTCCGGTTGCGCCCGCGGCCGCCGGCTCCGCCCCGGCGCCCCCTGGTCGACCACGGCACCTCCGTCTTCCGTCATCGCGCCCGCGTTTGCGAGTGCGTCCGCGGCGAGCAGTGTTACGAGCCGGTCGGCTGAAGCGAGGAGCTCGGGCGCCGCCGCCAGCCGCTCCGCCCTCCCCCGACCCACGAGGTCGAGCAGCTCGCGGAGCAGCCGGCCGTGCAGGATCACCGCCTCGGGCGATCGGGCAAACGCGCGGGCGAGTCCCGGTCGACCCCGGGACAGCCGAGCGAGCGCTCCTGCACGCACAGGGTCGAGACCTCCTTCGTCCTCGAGCAGCGCGGCGATCTCCGCGACGGGTACTGCGGCGAGACGGAGCCGAGCGCAGCGCGATCGGATCGTGGGAAGAAGCGCCTCGTCGTCGCTCGCGCAGAGCACAAGCACCGTGCGCGGCGGCGGCTCCTCGAGGAGTTTGAGGAGCGCGTTCTGGGCATCCTCGTTCATGCGCTCGGCGTCCTCCACGATCGCGACGCGCCACGCGCCTTCCATAGGGGAGAGCGCCAGCTCGCGGACCAGCGCACGGACGGTGCCCGGCTCCGGTGCAGCGCGTTCGCCGATGCGGATCTGCCGGCCCGCGCCGGACGGCGACACACGGTGCAGGTCGGGATGGCTGCCATGTTCGACTCGCCGGCATGACGCACATGACCGGCATGGACGGTCGGCGGGATCGGCGGCGGCGCAGAGCAGCGCCGCCGCCAGGTCGAGCGCGAGCGTGGTCTTGCCACTCCCCGGGGGGCCGGAGAGCAGCAGGGCGCCCGGGACCTCGGCCGTGGATGCCATCCTCGCGACGGCCGCCAGGGCGCCGGGCTGGCCGCGCGTGCGCCAGGCACCCACGGCGAGAATCAGGCTTCTGGCGCCGCCGGGGTGCGGCGGGCCCGACGAGGCGCGGGCGACGACGCGTCAGCAACGCTGGCCTGCCCCTCCGCTCCGCTGGCGAGTCCGACACGGCGCGTCCGCTTCCGCGGCGCGGCCGACTCGTCGCCGGCGGCCGCCGAGACGATTTCCTGCGCGCTTGTGGACGTCCCAGCCGTCGCGGGGGATCGACGGGCCCGCGTACGAGCCGGTGTTACCGCCGGCTCCTCGCCAGCGGTCACCGCTTTGGCCCGGCCGGCACCGGCCCGAGCCCGGCCACGTGGCGCCGCGACGTTGGTGGCGGCCTCTTCGGCGGCTGCCGTCTCACGCACAGGGACCGTGGGTCGAGTCCGCCGCGTCCTGGGACGTGGGGCCGCGTCCGCGAGCCCACCCGCAGCCGCGGTTGCCTCGTCAGCGGCGCCGGCTTCCGAGACGGGCTCAGACTCGGTTCGGGCGTGGCCGCGTCCGCCCCGAGCCCGCGTGCCGCGTGCCGAAGCGCCCGATGCTTGAGCGCCCGGGGTCGGACCCTCGCCAGTCTCGCGATCCGATACGCTCGAGGCTCGCTCGGCCTCGGCGCCAAGCGTCTGCTGTGGCTGGGTGGATGGGCCCTGACGGCCCGGCTGTTCGGGTCGTGCACCACCGCGGCGCGCCATCTCGGCGCGAAGCAGTTCAGCGACATCAGCCGGCACCTCGCTCCACGGCTCCGCGGTGCTGGCTTGACGCTCCTCGGCCTGCGGCTCGCGCGTCGGCCGGTTGTTGCGCGCTGGTCTATCGAACTGCGGGCGCGGTCCGCGCTCGGGGACACGCGGCCCCCGACCACCGGCCGGAGCGCCACGGCCATACCGTTCTCGCTCCACCGCCTGCTGGTACGAGCCGCGACCGCGACCAGTTCGACCGACGCTCACCGGACGGCCACCGTGCGGCGCTCCGCGCTGCCGCCGTTCTGCCAGCAGGTATTCCGGGATCTCCGGCTCTTCCAGTTCTTCCTCGTCCATATCCTGCGCCGAGCCGACCGGAGCTGTCGGCATGCCGAGCTGGCTATCCCAAACAGACCCGAACGTCGAGTGCTGCGGCACACGCGGCGCCTCGACCTCGAGCTCTTCCTCAGCCTCCGCCTCAGCCTCGTCAGCGACCGACCCGGTCTCCACCACCTCGGCCTCGTGGCCGCGACCGCGACCTCGCCCGCGGCCTCCGCGCCGACGCCGGCGCCGGCGACCGGCTTCCTGGCCCTCCGCGTCGGACGCCTCGATCACGATCCCCTCGACGAGATCGGGCTCTTCGACGATCTCAGGCTCTTCGGTAAGCTCTGCTCCCGCACCCTCCTCCTCGATCGGCGCGCGAACAATCGCCGCCATCTTGCTGAGCTTCTCGCCGGGGAGCACCACTATCGGTATCCCGCCGGGGACGGCCTGCGCAACCGGCAGCGCCGGAACGGCGCGCTCCCGCCGTTCGCCCCGGCGATCGTCGCGGCGAACCTCCTCGCGCCCCTCGCCATGCCGGCCGCGCCGGCGGCGGGACGCTCCTTCGGTCTCCTTGTCAGGCACCTCCGTCATCGAGAGGTCCTCTTCCTCCGCCGCGACCCGCCTGCCGCTCCGCGAGGACCGCTCCACGCGCGCGATCTGGGTGATATCGGTGAAAACGTCGGCCACGTCGATGAGGTCCGAGCTCGTGTTGCCGCGGAAGCTGATTACCTCGACGCGGGTCCCGGTCTGCTGCACTGCCCGGATGGCGGGCGCAAAGTCACCGTCCCCCGACACCACCACGGCGATGTCCAGGTTGCGCGACGTCCGCATGAGGTCGACCACGAGCTCGATGTCGAGGTTGGCCTTGACCTTGCCGTCGCCGTACTTGCGGATGTCCTTGCTGACGACCTTGTAGCCGTTCCGCGCCAGGAAGGCGTGGAACTGGCGCTGGTTCTCGTTCTCCGGGTCGAGCCCCGTGTACGCGTACGCGCGGACGAGATCCCGCCCGGCGCTAGCCGCCTTGAGCAGCGTGACGTAGTCGATATCCACGCCGGCCGCCTTGGCCGCATAGAAGATGTTCGCCACGTCGACGAAGACGGCGACGTTCTTGCTCACGCAAGTCTCCTGTTCGGTTCCGGTCCCGCTCCCGCGGGCCGGGTGCCGGCGCCCGCGGGCACCGGTGGATGGGTCATTCCGGGGGCGCGCCAACAGGCGCGAGGCTCCGGACCATGCGGGGTCCGGCTTCGACGAAGCCGGTCTCGGTCCAGCGTTCCCGCTCCGCCGGATCGTTCGGTGGTGCCGCCTCGACGGCGACGCAGCCCTTGTTCCGTCCAGACTTGAGCAGCTCCTCGAGGAGTACCTGCCGGACGGCGAGCGACGGCGAGGCCGGATCGACGATCAACACGTCGACGGTGCCTACGAACCCTCCAAGAGATACGCTGGGGTGCAGTGCGAGCACGCCGGCGCCCACGAGCCGACGCCCCGATTCCGCGACGACCACAACCGCATGCGGCAGGTTGACGAGCTGCCGGAGCAGATCGGCCGACCCGAGCGACGCGCGGTCGCCGTCTGGCCGCCGGGCCACGGCGTCAAGCATCGAGACGATGCGGTCAACGTCCGTGATCCGGGCTGTGCGGACCTGGTACTGCACGATGGCGAGCGATACCTCGAGTCGAGCCGACGGCGCCTCGCGACGATGACCGGGTCATCGGCCGTTGCAGAGTCGATTCTGTGCACGAGCGCGCCGCACCGGGTGGGGTCGTGCCTGTCGGCCGGCCGCACACGCCCGGGGCGCTCGGGCTTGCATTTGAGGCGCCATTAACTATCATACGCTAACCCATCGGCGAATGGCAGGGATGCCTTGGTGGGCCAGTCGTCACGCGCGGTCTTCATTGGAGCACTCCACGCCCATCGACCACGAGGGGTGGCCGGCAGGGCCGATGGCTCCGGATCACACATCGCCGCGACGATCCCACCGTTGAAATTCCCGCAGCCACGCACCGTTGGTTGACCGTTCGGAAGCGGCAGCTTTGGAGGAGGAGACTGCACTTCTATGCAGACTAGACGAATCGGCGCGCTCGCCGTCACGACACTGCTCGTCGCCGCGGCGTGCAGTTCGTCGGCGACATCGGCGCCGGCAGCCAGCCAGGCGGCCGGCGGTAATGGCCAGATCGTGAACATCGGAGTCGAGCTGCCGATGTCCGGGGGAGAGGCGCCGAACGGCGTGCCGACCCTCAACGGCGTGAAGCTCGCGGTGGCAGACATCAACGCGGCCGGCGGCATCGACGGCTACAAGTTCGGCGTCAACTCGCAGGACGACGCCGTCAACGGCGTCAACAACCCCCAGCAGGGCGCCAAGAACATCACGACGCTCGTCAACGACAGCTCGGTCATCGCCGTGGTCGGGCCGTTCAACTCGGCCGTGGCCAAGGCGGAGATCCCGATCAGCAACGCCGCGGGCCTGATCCAGTGCAGCCCGGCGAACACGAACCCGGGCCTGACCAAGGAATGGGGCGGCATCAGCCCGACCACGCTGCGGCCCACCCATCCCAACCAGATCGCCTACGTGCGCGTGGCATCCACGGACGACTACCAGGGCCTGGCCGGCGCGCAGATCGCCTACCAGGACCTCGGCGCGCGCCGCGCCTTCGTCACGGACGACACCACGACCTACGGCGCCGGCCTCGCCGCCGTCTTCGTCACGGACTTCACTGCGATGGGCGGCACCGTCGTCGGCCATCAGGAGACCGGCTCGAGCGTCACCGACTACACGGGCCTCCTGACCGCCGCCAAGGCGCTCAACCCCGACGTCGTCTACTACGGTGGCGTCACGACGCAGGGCGGCGGACTGCTGCGCAAGCAGATGGTCGCGCAGGGCATGGCCAACATCCCGTTCGTCGGCGGCGATGGCATCAGCGACGGCTCGGCCGCGACGCCGAGCTCGTTCCTCAACCTCGCCGGACCGCAGGGTGACGCGAACACCTGGAGCACGGTCGCGGCCTCGCACGACATCCCCAACGCGGGCGCCTTCGCCGCGAAGTACGACGCCGCATTCGGCACGAAGAGCCCGGGGGCCTACAGCGCAGCGGCCTACGCCTGCACGCAGATCTTCCTCGACGCCTTCCGGCATGTCGGCAAGCCGGATCGCGCCGGGATCCGCGCGTACGTCACGAGCGGCGCCACATTCACCACCGTCCTCGGCACCCTCCACTTCGACGCGAACGGCGACACCAGCCAGAAGATCATCAGCGAGTACAAGTTCGACCCGACCCTCAACGGCGGGGACTGGAAGTTCGTCAAGCAGGTCGATTTCGGCCAGTCGGCGGGTGGCACGTCCAGCCCCGCTGCGAGCGGCAGCTAGCACCACTCCGAGGCCCAATGAGTGAGCGCAACCGGGGGACGGCATCCGCCCCCCGGTTGCCTCCATCCCGGGAGCCCTGACACGCCAGGACGGAGCTCGGCTTGGATCTAACCCTCCTCGCACAACAGACGGTCAACGCGCTGACGCTCGGCGCGATCTACGCGTTGATCGCCCTCGGCTACACGATGGTCTACGGGATCATCGAGCTGATCAACTTCGCC
>CAWIHR010000079.1:0-32679 GCA_963835945.1 uncultured Chloroflexia bacterium | reverse complement strand
GTCCTCCTGCCATGACAACCGGGCCCCGCCTGCTGCCTGCCCTTGGGTCAGGTGAGCGACAGCAGGCGGGCCCTGGACAACGTCTCCCTCGTCAGCGTCGCCGCAGTCGGACAGCCAACGCAGGGCCGCCCTCAGGCGACCTTGATCGCCTTGACGATGTACTCCGTGAAGAACACGTAATAGACGATAGCCGCCACTGCGCCGCCGATCAGGGGGCCCACCACCGGGACCCAGGCGTAGGCCCAGTCGGAATCCCCCTTGTTCGGGACGGGAAGGAACTGGTGGACGAGGCGCGGTCCGAGGTCACGGGCGGGATTGATCGCGTATCCGGTCGTGCCGCCGAGCGAGAGGCCGATCACCAAGACGATCAGGCCCACGCCGAGCGAGCCCCCCACCGTCATCGGAGAGCCCGGCTGGCCGATGGCGAAGACCATGAACACGAGCACGAAGGTGCCGATGATCTCCGAGACCAGGTTCAGGCCGTAGTTCCGGATGTTCGGGCCGGTGCTGAAGACGGCCAGCTTGAGGCCCTTGTTCTCAGTGACCTTGAAGTGGTCCCAGTAGTGCAGCAGGACCAGCGCAGCGCCGATGATCGCGCCGACCATCTCACCGAGAAAGTAGCCGGGGACCATGTCCCAGGTGATGCCGGCGCTGCTGTTCAGCGAGTGAATCACGGCAAAGCCGAACGTGACGGCGGGGTTCAAGTGCGCGCCGCTGAGCGGTCCGGCGACAGCGACGCCGCAGAACACTGCGATAGCCCATGCCCAGGTTATGACGATCCAGCTGTTGTTACCGTGGCCTGCAGTTCCCGTGGTCTCGTTGCCCTTGGTCCCGGTAAGCAGAACGTTGGCGACCACGCCGTCGCCAAGAAGGATCAGGATACCGGTACCGAATATCTCCGCGAGAATGATCTGTACAGTCATTCCGTTGTACTCCCTCAACGATGGCTAGTTCCTGCGAGACCGCGATCCGGGGGCCCAGAGCACACGCCCGGGGCCGTGTCGGCCCTACAGACGGACCCTGCCACCCAGTCGGGGTTGGCACGAGCGAAAACCCCTACCTGACACCCTCCTTTCCTGCCCCGCGGTACGCAGCGTCGACCCGCGCGCACGCGCCACCGCCGGCATTCGTTCTCCGTTCTTATCGCATGTCAGTCTACGGTGCCACGAGGCCGCCGAATCTCTACACTTCGTCGAAATCGCGCCGGGTGACGCCGCACCCCGGGCGCTCAGCGATCGGCCGCCGTCCACTCGAGCGCACGGATGATCGGCAGGCTTGACGCCGCGCCGGGATCTTGATACCCGGCGGATCGCTCGCCCAAGTAGCTCGCCCGACCAAGCCCGGCCGCGAGCGGCCGCGTCGCTTCCACGCTCCGGTGCACGGCCTCCACGGCACGCGAGAGTGCGTCGCGGAGCCGGTGCCCCGCGGTCATGGACGCGCGCCACGGCCACGCCCCTCCTTCAGCAGCTCACCGAGGGTGGTCGCGGGAGCGTCGCCGATGCGCCGGGCCCATGAGGCCCGGGTGAGCGAGCGCATGTCCATCGTCAGCCGCTCGTCATGCTGCTCCACGAGGAGAGCGGTGCCCAGCCGCATGAGCGCCGCGCGGTTGGGGCGCCGCTAGGCCAAGCAACGCCCTTCACGCGGTCTTGGCGTGCCGTCGCAGCGTCGGCGACCATCGATCGGTAGACGACGCCGGCGAGATGGCGCATCAGGCAGCGACTCGGCTTGAGGAGGCGTCCTTCCCTCGGCGTGCTTGCGCGCGAGGTGTGTGCGCCCGTGACGGTCGGGCCTGGACCATCGCGATCGTGAAGAGGGCCCGGTTGAGCAGTCGGTTGCCGCCGCGAGTGAGGCGGTGTGGGGTGGTGGTTCCGCTCGAGGCTGACAGCGGCGCCACCGCAGCATGGGCGGCGAAGGCGGCGGCCGATGGTAAGCGATCGATGGCGTGCGTCTCGCCGAGGATCTTCGCCGCGATGATCGACCCGACGCCGGGCCGCCCCGGTCGGCTCTACCGCGTCGTGGATCTCGCTCTCGAGTGCGGTGGGCCCGCCCGCGATGGCATCGAGGCGACAGATGGTAGCCAAGGCGAGGCGCGCGCAGATCCGATCGATGGCTCGCCCGGGCGGACAAGCCGGCGGGCAATCCGAAGGCCGCCGGGACTATTCCGAGTCACCCTCGGCGCTCGGCAACGATGCGACATCGACGGGCGAACCATCGTTGTCGGCGTATCGGGAGAACAGCAGGAAGATGGTCAAGTCCCGGGACGTGGTGTCACAGTGCGTCATCCTCGCGCTCACTTAACTCGCCATCAGCAACGCCGGCACCTCCTCGTGAGGGAGCGCGTCGATCAAGGCCATCGACTCGGGGCTGAAGTAGCGCCGTCCGTCCTGCCACTCGTCATCCTGCTCGGCGAGGACCATGCCGACGAGGCGGAGCACGCTGGCGCGCGTCGGGAAAATGCCGACGACGGCGGTGCGGCGTTTGATCTCCTTGTTCAGGCGCTCGAGAGGGTTGGTGCTCCTGATCTGGCGGCGATGGGCCTCGGGGAAGGTGAAGTGCACGAGGAGGTCGGGTTCGCCATCGAGGAGCAGCTCGCTCACCATCGGGAAGCGGGCAGACAGGCCGTCCGCCACCCGACGCAGCTGTTCAGATGCCGAGTGCTCATCGGGCTGCTCGAAGATGCTGCGGATGGCGGCCGCCACCATGTCCTGGGAGCCGCGGGGCACGAGATCGAGCGAGTTGCGGGTGGCATGCACGCGACACCTCTGCCACCCCGCGCCGAGCAGCTGGCCGTGCACGGCCTCCACGATCCCTCGCTGGGCGTCGCTGATCACCAGGCGCACGCCACAGAGACCGCGCTCCAACAGGCCACGCACGAAGCCTGACCAGGCGTTGCCCTTGTCGTTGCCGGCCGCGAGGTCGAGGCCCAGCACGCGGCGCTCCCCGCTGGCGGCCACCCCGATGGCCACCAGGCAGGCCATGCTGACGACCCGCCCAGCGTCCCGCACCTTCACGTAGGTGGCATCGAGGAACACATACGGGTAGCGCTCACCTGTGAGCGAGCGATGCCGGAAGGCCTCCACCTCGGCGTCGAGGGCGGCGCAGATGCGGCTGACCTCGCTCTTGCTGATCCCGGCGATGCCGAGGGCCTCCACCAGATCCTCCACCCGGCGGGTTGAGACCCCCAGCACATAGGCCTCCTGGATCACCGCGAGGAGGGCCCGCTCGGCGCGTCGACGGGGCTCAAGAAGGCTCGGGAAGTAGCTGCCGTCGCGCACGCGCGGAATGGCGAGCTCGACGGTGCCGACCCGAGTGTCCCAGCGTCGCTCGCGATAGCCGTTGCGGCGGGTCAGCCGGCGCTCCGGGTCACGCTCGCCGTGTGGCACCCCCGTGAGCTCGGTGACCTCGGCCTCCATCACCGCCTGGGCGAGCACGCGCACCCCCTCGCGCAGGAAGTCGGTGTCGCCAGTGGCGATCGCCTTGCGCACCGTGTCGAGCACGGCCATCCTGTCTGTGGCCATCGTGGTGCCCCTCCATGTCGTCGGTTCCTAGCCAGACGACGCGAGGATGACGCGGTGGCCGTTCTCGTTATCGGCCACCTGCGCTGTGACACCACGGTATGGGACGTGACCAGGAAGATCCCGACCACATCCGTCCGGCGCTCAGACTCCTTGTTCAGGCGCTCACAGGAGGTTCGTCGACCAGATCTTCTTCCAGTGACTGAATGGGAAGGCGGCGAAATGCCTCCTGGAGCATCGCCGCAACCGCCGGGAAGCGCGGCTCGAGCCTTGCCGCGACCTCGTCGAGTTGGTCTCGCACGGCGGCCGGATCCGGCTGGGTCCAGATCGTCGGGATGAGTGCCAAGACCATCTCGGCGCTGCCCTTCGGGATCCGCGAGAGGACGTTGCGTAGGAGGTGGACCTTGCAGACTCCCTCTGAGGATGGGGCTCGAAGCCGAGCACGAGGTTGTAGCCGCCCGCTGAGCCTTTCCCGCGCGTTGAACCCGTCAGCGCCGCGCGCGCCACAGGGCGCGAGCGATCCCGATCGCCACGACCACACCGACGACGGCCACGCTAAACACCAACGTGTACACGACTCCCTTGGAGCTCACCGCAACCATAGCCAGGCCGGTCAGCGCGAGGATCCCGAGGAGTACTACTTCGATCACCTGTCGCGACCGTGACCAGCCACCCCGACCAGTAGCCCGAGCGCCCCCGCCCTGCGATTGCGGCGCGCCGCGCGCATGCTGCACAGGACGATCCGGGCGCTTGGCAGGCTTCCGACGGACGTTCATCGTGGCATTCCGCCGGGCGTTCCCCGACAGACGGCGAGCTCCGCAGCCACGAACAGCCCGACCATGTCGTCGACGAACGCTCTCGGCGTCGTCCCGAGCTTCGCCGCCGTCGTCGCGATGTTCACGGAGTACTCGTCAGTCCCAGTCAGGAAGTACGTGTCGTCGCCGCGCATGCGGTGGGAGCGGGCAATGGCGTCTGCCCCGACGACCTCGTAGAGCGTGTGCAGGCCCGGGCGGCTGTTGGCGTACGCGATCGCGGTGGTCAGGGAAAAGCGGCGAGAGCCGGCCATGTGGCGGCGATGGTAACAGGAGCACAGGGCTCGGCCGGGTGCCTACGGCAAGAGAAGGGCCCGCGGCGCCTGCCGTGGGCCCTACCTGCTCGTGGGGGGATTCGGTGGTGAGGCGGGCCCGGATCGCCGGCCCCGCAGATGTACGGCGACGCCCTCAGGCGCCCGGCTGCTCGCCCTCGTGAGGCTCTGCCTCGACCTCCCCGGCCGAGGCGGGGACGCCCGTCGCGTGCTCGGCCGCGCCCTGCTCGGCCTGCTGGTGGCGCAGCTCCGCGGCGTACTCCTTGCTCCGGGTGGCGACCTTGTGCCCGACCTCCGTCGTCACGTCGGCCGCGCGCTGCAAGGCAGGGCCCGCGTTCTCCGCCGCAACGGCCGCCAGCTCCGCCGCCTTTGCAGCCACCTCGCGCAACACCGGACACTCGCGGAGCCACGCGCGCACCCAAGCGGCGCTCCCCGCATGCCCGGCGCAGTCCGGTCGCCGAGTAGCCTCGGCGAAGCAGCGGCACCATCGGCAGCCACGAGCACGACATCGAGCGCGGCACCGGACGTGGCCTCGACCGCCGCGAGCATGGCCCCCTCCACGATCCGTCCACCGCCCAACCTCGTCGCGCGGCACCTCGACCACCCGGGGGCGCTCGTCCTCAGCAAGCCCAGCGCCGCGCCGCCGGCGGGCCCGACCGGACAGCCGACGCAGCCTGCACTAGCATGGCGCCAAGCCTCGGCACGAGTGCCGGCTCATCCGCGACGAAGACGAGCCCCACCACCATGTTTTCCGAACCGGACCTAAGTCGGGCGCCTTGACCGCCGTCGCGACACCCGACCTACCCCGTACACTACGGTCCGGATGAGCATCGACTGCCTCCTGCTTGTCGGCGCCAAGCTGCCCGGGACGGAGAGCGCGGTACCTCGCGCAAGGTGTGGCGGATGACGCCGCACCCGACCGCGCGTCGGCCGGCGACCCCGCTGCAGGGCGCTCCATCCGATCCGCTGGCACCCGCAGCGGCGAGCCCGGGTCACGCCGACGGCCAAGAGCGCCGTTTGCCCGACCCACGCGCCAGCCTCGCGCGACTGGCCGCGCTCGAGGCCGACCGCCAGCGGTCGTTCCAGGACGCGCAGCGAGAAACGGACACCATGTTCGCCGGGTATCAGCTGAGCCAGCTGCTTGCATCGGGCGCGGGGGTGGTCGACCTGGGCACGGCCGTCCTCGACGAGCTCCGCCGGCACAACGAGGCACGCGCCGCCGCCCTGTGGCTGACGCCGCCGGGCGGCGGGCCGCTCGCCCTAGTGGCCTCCGTCCTTGACGGCCAGTCCGCAGGGCCCGGCGGGGCGTTGCCGGAACAGCTGGAGGATGCGGCCGCGGCGAGCTACTGGTGCAACGAGAGGGGCTGGTCGGGCGGGCCGCTCGAGGAGAGCCGGGACACCGGCGAGGGCTTCGAGCAGCACGCCATCGGATTCGTGGCGCTCGCGCCCAGCGGTCTGCGGGGCGCCACGAATCCTCCCAGCTTCCTCCCCTGGGTTCGCCACGAGCTTGCCATTGCGTTTCGGGCCGCGCAGCTGCGCGAGGCGCTGGCGCGCGAGCGCTCGCTGCTCTCAGCAATCCTCGACGGCGCCACGGACGCCATCGTAGCGGTCGATGCCGTGGGTGCGGTAGTGAGGCTCAATCAGGCGGCCCTGGCGCTGCTCGACGTCTCTCCCGACGTCGTTCCCGCGTCCTGCCGCGACCTGCTCGGCTGTGCGCGTCCCCGATCGGGAGCTGACGGTCGCCAGCTACGGTGCGGGCAGCGGTGCCCATTCATGGAGGTGATCCACGGCGCACCGCCTATCGTGGGACGCGAACAGACCGTGGTGGGACGCCGCGACGA
The DNA here is from genome assembly GCA_963835945.1 of uncultured Chloroflexia bacterium. Taxonomy (GTDB): domain Bacteria; phylum Chloroflexota; class Limnocylindria; order Limnocylindrales; family CSP1-4; genus JAJYNJ01. The sequence continues at coordinate 26,239 of CAWIHR010000079.1, read as the reverse complement.
GGAGATCCCGGTCCTGGTCTCGTACGCCCCCATGACCGGCGCCGGTGCGGGAGCCGTCGCGGTGATCCACGATCTGCGGGCCGCCAACGCGCTCGACGAGCTGCGTTCGACGTTCGTCGCCGCGGTCTCGCACGACCTGCGGACCCCACTCGCCCTAATCACCGCCTACGTCGATACGCTGCTGGGCCTCGACCTCGACGAGGAGTCGCGGCGGCGCGCCGTGCAGGGGATCGGGAACGCGGCCGGGAGGCTGACGAGCTTGGTGAACGAGATCCTCGACGTGGCCCACCTGGAGGGCGACCGGATTGCGCTGCGCCGCGGCCCGGCCTCGCTGTCCGCGATCGTCGCCCGGGTTGCAGCGGAGTTCGGGGACGCGCCGGGGATCCCGCCGATCGACGTCCTACTGCCGCCCGACCTGCCTCTTGTAGACGTGGATCCAGACCGCATCGCGCAGGTGCTCGACAACCTGGTGACGAACGCGGCGAAGCACGGGGGGAGCGATGGGCGGATCTCGATTCGGGCAAGCCAGCGGGATCGGCGGGTCGTTGTGAGCGTGGAGGATGAGGGCGCCGGCATCGACCCGGCCGAGCGTGAGGAGGTGTTCGAGCGCTTCTACCGCGGCCGGCAGGCCCGCACGGGGAACACGCCCGGGAGCGGGCTGGGCCTCTACGTGTGCCGCAGGCTCGTGGAGGCGCACGGCGGGGAGATCTGGGTCGACGATCGCGAACGCGGCACGTCGATCTCGTTCACCCTGCCGACCGCCGCCACCGCCACGTCGCGGACGCGCAGGGCGGCAACCGCCACCTGGCCGGGGGCGCGATGACCGAGCCGGCGGCCGAACGCATTCTGATCGTCGAGGACGAGCCCGAGTTCGCCGAGCTGCTCCGGCTGTGGCTGGATCGACATGGCTGGCAGACGGTGATGGCGCACGATGGCTCAGAGGCGCTGCGCGTCTTCGAGGAGCGGCCGCCGGACCTCGTGCTGCTCGACATCGGGCTGCCTGGGTTGGACGGGTGGGAGCTGATCGGGCGGATCCGGTCGCGGAGCCAGGTGCCAGTGCTGATGGTCACAGCCCTCGGTGCCGAAGCCGACAAGGTCCGCGGGCTCGGTGCGGGTGCCGACGACTACATGAACAAGCCCGTCAGCTTCCCCGAGCTGATCGCGCGCGTGCAGGCCGCTCTTCGCCGGACGCATCCCCGCACGCCACCGGTCGAGGACCCGGGGATCATGATGCGGGGCGCGGTCCACATCTATCCCCGCAGCCATCGCGTGCTGGTCGGCGGGATCGAGATCCACCTGACGCCCACAGAGTTCCGGCTGCTGCGGCACCTAGCAGAGCATCCGGGAGAGCTCGTGGCGCATCGCGAGCTGCTGCAGGCCGTGTGGGGGCCGACCTACGGCGAGGAGACGCAGCTTCTGCGCGTCACCATGCGGAACCTGCGCGCCAAGCTCGCCTCAGCCGCGCCGGAACGTCGCTTCATCGCCACCGAGTACGGGCTGGGGTACCGCCTCGTCGAATCCTGACGGCTCGTCTAGGCCGCGCCCGGTGCGGACGCTTCGGCGAGCCGCTCGATGATCGCGCGCGCCACTGGCCACAGGTCGGCCGCGCGGCCCACCCGGACGCGTACCTGGTTCGAGGCTACGCGCAGCGTCCCGGGAGCAATCCCCGACGGCCGCCAGCCTGGCGCCTGCAGTGCCCGGACGATCGTGGCGCGGGGCCAGTCGGGCAAGAAGCGGAAAATGAGTTCGGCGTCCTCGCGCGACACGGACGAGATGGCCGCGTGTTCGGCCAGCAGCCGCAGGTTCGCGACGTCCAGCAGGCGTTCAGCCGGCAGTGGCAGCGTGCCGAACCGATCGGCGAGGTCCGTGCGCGCGGCCGCGAGCTCCTCGTCGGTCCGCACGCGCGCCAACCGGCGGTAGAATTCGAGCTTCTGGGGTTCGCCGGCCACGTAGTCGTCGGGCAGGTAGGCGTCGATCGGCAGGTCGACGATGGCGGCCGGGCGGGCGATCAGCGGTTCTCGATCCTCGAGGATCGCCTTCTGCTCCTCGACCGCCTCTCCGAGGAGGCGCGTGTAGAGATCGAAACCCACGGCTGCGATGTGCCCGTGCTGCTCTGCTCCAAGGATGTTGCCCGCGCCCCGGATCTCTAGGTCGGCGAGCGCGATCTGGAATCCAGCTCCCAGCTCCGAGGCGTTGAAGATCGCCTGGAGCCGCTTGCGCGCCACCTCGCTCAGCCGGTCGCGCCGCCGGTACAGCAGATACGCGTAGGCACGCCGCGCGCTGCGTCCGACTCGCCCGCGCAACTGGTACAACTGGGCGAGGCCGAGCACGTCGGCACGGTCGATCACGATGGTGTTGACGTTGGGGATATCGAGCCCCGACTCGATGATCGTGGTGCAGACGAGGACGTCCCAGGCTCCCCCAGAGAAGGCCAGCATGACCCTCTCGAGCTGCCCTTCGAGCATCTGGCCGTGCGCCACCGCGATGCGGGCCTGTGGGAGGAGCCGGCGCAGCTGCTCGGCCTGCGCTTCGATCGTCTCGATCCGGTTGTGCACAAAGAACGCCTGGCCTCCTCGGTCGAGCTCGCGGAGGATCGCGTCGCGAACAAGACCGGCCGACGCTTCCGCCACACGCGTCTGGATCGGGAGGCGGTCCTCGGGCGGCGTCTCGATCACGCTCATGTCCCGAACGCCGGAGAGCGCCATGTTCAGGGTGCGAGGGATGGGCGTCGCCGACAGAGTCAGCACATCCACGGCGCGCCGGAGCTGCTTCAGGCGCTCCTTGTGCGCCACGCCGAAGCGCTGCTCCTCGTCGACGATCACCAGCCCCAGGCCGTGGAACCGCACGTCCTTCGAGAGCAGGCGGTGCGTGCCGATCACCAGGTCGACCGTGCCGCGCGCGAGCCCTTCGATGGTGGCCTGCTGGTCGGTCGGGGAGACGAACCGGCTGAGGATCCGCAGGGTGATCGGGTAGGCCGCGAGACGCTGCTCGAAGGTGGCGTAGTGTTGCTGAGCAAGGATGGTCGTGGGCACCAGCACCGCGACCTGTGCCCCATCCTGGATCGCCTTGAAGGCCGCCCGGAGCGCCACCTCGGTCTTACCGTATCCCACGTCGCCTACGACAAGCCGGTCCATCGGCTGGGTGCGCTCCATGTCGGCCTTGGCCTCCACGACGGCGCGCGTCTGGTCGGGCGTCTCCTCGTAGGGGAATGCGGCTTCCATCTCCTGCTGCCACGGCGTGTCCGGCGAGAACGCGTGCCCGCGGGCCCTCGCCCGCGCCGAGTAGAGCTCAAGTAGCTCCTTCGCGAGATCGGTGACGGCGCGCCGGACGCGTGCTCGCGTCCGCTGCCATTCACCGCCGCCCAGCTTCGAGAGCTGCGGACTCTCGCCGCCGGAGTACCGGCTGATCCGGTCGACCTGCTCGACGGGCAGGTAGATGCGGTCCGTGCCGGCGAAGATGAGCTCGAGGTAGTCGCGGGCCTCGCCGGAGGTGCCGACACCGCGCCGTGCGATCCCGCCGTAGCGCGCGATGCCGTGGTCAACGTGCACCACAAGGTCACCCGCGATCAGTCGCTCCAGCAGGTCGCGCGGCACCACGCGCCGCAGTGCCCGGGGCCGCCTGACGCGAACAGAGCCGAACAGCTCGCGGTCCGTGAGGACGACGAGCCCTTCCGGACCGTCCTCGAAGCCGCTGTTGAGGCTGCGATCGACTAGAGCAACGGACCCTGCGGCCGGGGGCGCGTCCAGCCGGCCGGTCGGGGTCGCGAGGATTCCGCTCTCTTCGAGGATCTCCGCCAGGCGGGCCGACTGGTCGGACGTCACCAGGACTCGGCGGCCCTCGGCCCGCCATCGCGCGAGCGCCTCGCGGATCCCCGCGACGCGCTGCGGCGGGAGCGCCGGCTCGCGCCACCCGAACGGGTTGCCGCCCGGCGGTGCGCCCTCGGCCTCGCTCTCCCACGTCAGCCCTAGCGTTCTCGCCTCGGAGAGCGTCCGCTGCCACCCCCGGTGGTCGAGGTACGCCTCAGGCCACCCCGCTGGCAGCTCGCCGGAGTCCTCCAGTTCGCGGCGGCGGTCCGCAGACTGTTCCCACAAGAAAGCAGCGGCCTGATCGATGTCGGCGGGTTCATCGAGCAGCCAGATCGCATCACCGACATGATCTGCGCCCGTGGCGGGCGCGAGCACGCCGGCCCAGACCTCGGCCGCGTCCCCGGGCTGCCGCGTGACGGTCATGCGCTCGAGGTCGGCAGCGAGCAGCAGTGGGAGCCGCCCGGCAAGGCGTCCGAGCCGTCCCCGCAAACGCACCGGCGTGTCTGGCGGAAACAGGAACTCGCCCGCGGGCAGCACCGCGGCATCGGCGACCGCGCCGGTCGAGCGCTGGTCTGCTGGGTCGAACGAGCGCAGGGATTTCGATCTCGTCGCCGAAGAACTCGGCGCGCACAGGCAGCGACTGGCCTGGCGGAAACAGATCGACGATGCCGCCGCGCCTCGCGAACTCGCCCCGTCCGCCCACCTCCGTGACAGCGTCGTACCCGAGGTCGATCAGCTCGCGCAACAGCCGCTCCTGGGCGAGCCGCGCGCCGCGACGAAGGACCAGCGGGACGGCCGGGAAGGCGTCCGGCGGGAGGGTCCGCTGGAGCAAGGCCTGCGGGCTCGTGACCAAGATGCGCGCCGGTGCGTGCCCGTCCGCGGCACCCGCCCTCCATGCGGCGATTGCGGCCACCCGTGCCGCCGTCTCGTCGCGGACCAGCTCGCCCCGCTCGTACGCGAGTGCCGTCCGCGGCTCGAGTACCACGATGGCGGACGGCTCGCCCACCCAGGCGGCGAGTTCCTCTGCCACACGGTCGGCGATCTCGGCGTCGCGCGCGACCCAGGCGAGGCGCTCGCCAGTAGCGCCCGCGAGCGCCGCCGCCAGGAACGTCTTGGCACCGTGGGGCATGCCCGCGTACGTGACGTGCCGCAAGTCACGGCCCACGCGTCCAGCGCGGACCGTCGCGTATCGGTCAGCGAGTGCGCGCAGCTCGGCGGACCGCGCCAGAAGCGGAGGCAGTGCCGAGAGGTTCGCCGTCCGGACCCTGCCGGAGGCCGCTGGCGGTCCGGTCCTCGGGTCCTCGAGGAACGGCCGGCCAACGCAGCCGAGGCCTCGGCGATGTGCCGGTCGCGGCCCCTGCGGCCGCGCAGGCGCTGATCCGTCATGGGATCGTCACTCGCGCAGGTCCCGGTCGCGAGAATGGGGCAGGACTCGGCGCCACCCTGTCCGCGTGCGCCGGATGCCGTCCGGTCCTGCCTCTCCGCCGATCTCTCGCGGCGCGGGGGACTCGTCCCCAGGCGCCGGCCCTTCCTCCGCATCGACCGTCGCCCAGGTCGGCCGGTGGCGGGCCGTCCTGCCCGTGGCGCTGACCCACCGGCCCCGCAGCCGACATGGCTGCCGCCGTGCCCCCCAGCGTCCAGCCGTTCCACCGGTTCGCGGCCGTGATGGCCCCCTCGCGTGCCCACGTCTCGACCGCGTCAGCCGCGGCGTCCAGCAGGTCCGGCAAGAGCCTGCGTTCTGCTCCGGAGAACCGGCTGAGCACATGGTCGATCGCATCCCGGCCCGGTTCCCCGATCCCGACCCGCAGCCGGGCGAAGCGCTGCGACTCCAGTTCGGCGACGATCGAACGCAGGCCGTTGTGCCCGCCGTGCGTGCCGTCTGGTCGGACCCGCAGGCGTCCGAAGGGGAGAGCGAAGTCGTCCACGACCACCAACATCCGCTCGAGGGGCTCCCGTTCGCGGGCGAGGATCTTGCGGACGGCGATCCCGGAGTCGTTCATGAATGTGAGCGGCTTGACGAGGACGATATCGAGGTCGCCCAGCCGGCCCCGAACGGTGATCGAAGCGTCCCTCTCCTTGCCGCGCCCGGAGATTCCTGCCCGATCGGCGAGCCGGTCCAGCACCATCCACCCGACGTTGTGGCGCGTCTCGGCATACTTCGGGCCCGGGTTCCCCAGGCCCACGACGATCTTCACGCGGCCTCCATGCCCGCCGCAGCCCGGGCCGCAGTACGCGAAAAGGACCCGAACCAGTCTCCCGCGGGCCGCGAACGATGGTAGCAGTCGCGAGTTCCGTGCCACCCCGCACTGCCTTGGGCCGCGCTGCCCCACGCGCGCACGAGACGCCGGCTTGACCCCGCCTACCGGGCACTCCACACAGCGTCGAATCCGTGGTGTGGGCGGTGGCCGACAGCAGGGGCGGCGCAGCGCAGCTCAGCTGCGCCGTGGACGGGAGGCGAGGATCGACATCTCCAGGTGGCGCATTGCGGCTCCTTCGTTTGCGTCGGCGTGGTCCCATCCGCACAGGTGGAGGACGCCGTGAACCACGAGGAGCGCGATCTCGTCAGCGGGGGCCCACTCGATCGTTCCGGTCTGGCCACCCTGACCCTTCAACGCCTGCCCCACGGCGCGCTCCACAGACACAACGACGTCGCCGAGGTGGGGACGAGTACCGGGCGGAAGCGCGAATGCCGGGACGCCGTGCGCTGGTGCGCCCGTGCCAGCCTTTCCATCGTGCGTCGGGAATGCCCCAGGCGGGAGCAGCGGGAACGAGAGCACGTCGGTCGGACCCTTCTGCCCCATCACCTTCGCATTCAGCGACGCCAGCTCGTCATCGCCGGCCAGGATCACCGCGACGGAGGCCGGCGCCGGGGCACACGCCGCCCGGAGCGCCGCATCGACCAGCCTGGCGATCTGAGCCAGCGGCACCAGGCGGGGTACGCCAGATCGAACGGAGAGCTCGATGCGCCACGGCGGGAGGTACTGGACGGACGGCCCAGGGTTCGTCACGACCGGCCGGCGCCCGCGATCCGGCGGGATTCCAGCTCCACGATCTTGTTCTGCGGGTACTCGACGCGCTGGTGGTACATCCCCAGCAGCTGTGCCACGAACGCCTCGCGGATCCGCTCCAAGTCGCGCAACGTGAGGTCGCACTCGTCGAACTGTCCATCCTCCAAGCGCTCTCGGATGATGCGGTCCACCATCGCTCGGATCGTCGACTCGTCGTGGCCAGTGAGCGACCGGACCGATGCCTCCACGCTGTCGGACAGCATCAGGATCGCGGCTTCCCGGCTCTGCGGCTTGGGGCCCGCGTGGCGGAAGCGTGCCTGGTCGACGGAGGCCTCCGCGGCGGCCGCCTCAGGGGAGCCCGGCTCTGCGCCCACCGCCGCCACCGCCTGTTCCTTCGCTCTGGCATAGAAGTAACTCATGAGTGCGGTGCCGTGGTGCTGGGGTATAAACGCGATGACCGCCTTGGGCAGCCCGAACTGGTATGCCAGATCGATTCCGCTAGCGACGTGCCCTTTCAGCACGGCCGCCGATTCCTCGGGTGTCAGCAGGTCGTGCACGTTGCCCAGCCCCGCCTGGTTCTCGATGAACGCCGAAGGATTCGCCAGCTTCCCAATGTCGTGGTAGTAGGCGGCCACCCGCGCAAGCAGCGGGTCGGCGCCGATGGACTCGGCCGCGCGCTCGGCCAGATTCCCCACCATCAGCGAGTGGTGGTAGGTGCCCGGGGTTTCGAGCAGCAGCCGACGCAGCAGTGGCTGCGATGGGTTCGCGAGCTCGAGGAGCTGGAAGCTCGTGGTGATGCCAAAGACGCTGCCGAGCACTGCGAAGGTGCCGACGGCGACGACGGCCGACCCGCCGGCGGCCGCGACCGACGCGCCCCACAGCTGCAGCACGCCCGTCAGGTCCCGCTCACCGAGCAGCGTGAAGATGGCCACCACAGTCGCATTCACGGCCGCCATCGCGACCGCGGCCTGCGCGAAGTAGTGGAACCGGTCGCCGCGGTGCAGCGCGACGATCCCGACCAGACCGCCGAGGAAGACGTACGTGGCGAGTTCGACAGTCCCGGAGACCGCGCCGGCCATCACCGCGAGCGTCCCCAGAATGACGATAGCCGCGCCGCTATCGAGCAGGATCGTCAGCAGAAGTCCCACCGTCGCGATCGGGATGAAGAACGGCATGACGGAGCGGCCCGCCGTGAGTTTCAAGGCGAGGACGGCGCACGCGAGCAGCAGCCCGACCAGCAGTAGCGCGTTGTCCCGGTGCCAGAACTCTGGCCGGTAGCGCCAGACCCAGGCCAGAAGAAGGGCGACGACGAGGGCGGCCAGCAGGAACCACCCTGCCAGCTTCGCCAAGTCCGGCTGCGAGCTCTCGAGGCCGAGCGCCTGGATCTTCTCCATGTCGGTGGGCGCGATGGTGTGCCCCTGGTCGACGATGACCTCGTCCTGCTTGATGGTGACGGTCACCGGCTGCGTGTCCTGCACCGCCGCGGCGCGGGCGGCCTGGGTCGCCGCAGCGTCATACGAGGAGTTCGCGACTAGCAGAGGCTCGATGATCTCGCCGGCGAGCGCGCGTTGGTCGGCGGGGAGGTCGGCCGGCAGGGCCGCAGGCAGAGCCTGCCGAGCTGCGTCGAGCTGGGAATCGCGCACTTCGGCCTGTTCGGTCACGTCGAGGACCCGCCGCATGTTGTCGCGCAACGAGGCCCAGGCCGCGCCATCGAGCCCTTGCAGCGTGGTCAAGGCGGTCGACGACAGGTTCGGCAGGGCGCCCGCGAGGGCCGCCTTCCGAGCGGCATCGGACAATACCGCACCGAATGCGGCGTCTACCGGCGCCACGATCTGGTCGAACTGCGCCGTCTGCAGGGCGGCGGCCAAGTCACCCTTCTGTGCCGTGTAGTCGTACTGCGGAGGCACCGCCTGCTCGGCGGCGCCCTGCGCCTGCGTCGTGAGGATCTGGCTCACGAAGTCAACCGTGCGCGGTGCCAAGATCGTGGCGGGCGCGATGTCGCCCGCCGACACCTGATACGCCGTGGGGACGATGTCGATCGACAGGATGGCGGTGAGGGCCGCTACCAGAAGCGTCGCCGAAATGAATAGTCGTAGCGCGTCGCGCCGGGTGAACGCTGCGAGCGCGGGGCCCGCCTGCCGGGCCAGCATCAGCCGCCGCCCGCCGCGCGGCGCGTCAGCTCCCGCGTGACGAGCGAGTGGACCTGGCGTCCGTCCGCGCGACCCCGGACGCGGGGCGCCAAGACCTTCATGACACGGCCTAGGTCACGTGGCGTGACTGCGCCCGTCTCGTCAATCGCCGCCCCGATCAGGGCGTCGAGCTCGTCGTCGCCAAGCTGGGCGGGCATGTAGGGGTCCAGCACGTCGAGCTTGCGCTGCTCGACGGCGGCAAGATCGGGCCGGCAGCCGCTCGCGTACGCATCCAGCGACTCTCGGCGGGTGCGGATCTCGCGTGTGAGCACTCCGATCTCGTCGTCAGCGTCCAGTGGATGACGCGCGTCCTTCTCGGCGCTATGGAGCGCCGAGAGCGCCATGCGGAGCGCGTCGCGACGGACATCGTCGTGCTCGCGCATCGCCGCGGTCATGTCGGCCCGCAATCGCTCTGCGAGTGTCACGGATCTGGCTCCCGGGGTGCGCTCACCGGCGTCCGCGATCGGCCGGAGGGCCGGGCCGCAGTCGGTAGGTTGACGGATTGTCGTGCCCACCGGCGGCCAGCCCGGACGACCTAGCCTTGGCGCGCGGCCTTCTTACGCTTGGCTTCCTTGCGCTTGCGCTTCACGCTCGGCTTCTCGTAGTGCTCGCGGCGTCGAGCCTCCGCAAGGATCCCGCTCTGCTGGATCTTCTTGTTAAAACGGCGGAGCGCGCTCTCGAAGGTCTCGTTTTCCCCGACGCGGACCTCAGCCAATCCGGAATCACCTCCCCTGGCCGGGACATCACCTCGACACGCCGTCCGATGCCAGACGGTACTGACGTGCGCACGGGCACCATGAACGCGCCGCGCGAGGGCCGGGCGAGCATAGCGGACTCGCGGTGGGCGGTCAAACTGCTGTACTCGTCCGGTACCTCCGTTACACATCGACCCCGAGCGAGGCCAGGTACTCGGCCGGTGTCAGGTATCCCAGGGCCTGGTGGGGGCGCACGTGGTTGTAGACGTGCTCCCACTCGGCAAGCGCCGCGCCCAGCGAGGGTAGGTCGGGCTCGGCGTCAGTGACCTCGTAGAACTCCTCGGTGTGGGTGCGGTTGGCCCGTTCCACCGAGCCGTTCTAGCTTGGGTGAGCGGGGCGGCAGGACGTGCAGGCGGATGCCTCGCTCCACGCGGGCCGTCTCGAACTCGGCCATGAACTCCGAGCCGTTGTCGACGCTGATGGCGCGGACCGGGAAGGGCATCCGCGCGGCGAGCGCGTCGAGGACCGAGGCCGCCGTGCGGGCCAGGGCGTTGCGGCGCAGCTCGACCACGTCCCAGCGGCTGGCCCGATCGCGCGCCCTGAACTGCTCAGAGCGGATGGGTCGTCCCGGGTGGCCGGACGTCGAGCGTGTCGAGCTCGACGAGATCGCCCGGGCCGGCGATCCGATGGTCGACTGGGAGGCGCACTGCGTGTGGCCGACGCCAGACCCGCCGCCGCACGCTGATCCTGCGCCCGACCGGCTCGCGCAACTCGCCGTTCCGCCGCAGGCGCGCGAGGATCCGTCCCACCATCGAGCATGACAGGCGGGTCCCCGCCCGCCGCAGGAGCACGACGAGCTTGTCCTTGCCCCCACCGGGGGTAGCGCTCGCGCAGGTCCCGGACCGCCACGAGCTCGCTCAGGGTCCAGGTGGGACGGCGCCGGCGGAGCGGGCGGGAGGGTCGGTCCTCGAGGGTCTCGAGTCGGCCGCGGTCGTAGCGGCCGAGCCAGCGATAGACGGTCGGGCGCGAGTAGCCGAAGTGACGGGCGGTCCGGCTGACGTTGCCACCGTGGGCGTGATGCCAGTCGACGAGATCGAGCCGCGCCTTGGCGCGGGCGGTCAGGACCACCCCGCCCCGGATCCGCCCGACCAGGCGTGCACTGGGCCGCACCCCGCGACGCCGCCCACGTCGGACCATAGACTTGCCCACGAGAGCCCTCCTCCGGCTGATGTCTGACACCACCAGCGTAGCGAGGGCTCTCGCACCGTTCTCAGCCCCGCTCGCGCCTCACCCGCATCCAGGGTCCGGTGTCACGGACGTATCTGGACGAGGACATCCGCTGTACTCGTTCGGTACCTCCGGTACACCTCAACCTCAAGCGGTGCTCAACTCGAACGGCGGCCGGATGCTCCGCCAGAGCGACTGGTGCACGAGCCATCAGGCCGCACGGACGCGTGTCCCGGCCTCAGGGGCCCGCTCGCTAGGGATGGGGGCCGAGGTCGATGGCGGTATCGATACTGGCTGCCCACCCGTCGAGCTCGGGCCAGCCGTTCCAGCTCGGGCCCCTGTCTGTGCGGAAGATTCCTCATGTCGACGGTGGCCTCCGCGGGTGCCGCCCTGACAGTTGCGCGCCGCACGCAGGTATCCACCTTCGAGCACAGCGAGCCGCGTTTTGCCGCGGGTCGGCGCTTTCCTGCGGAGACTGGACTGGTCGCCGGATCCCGTCGCGTCCGCAGCCTGCGCGCAGCTCCCAACCCGGGTAGGCTTGAGCTGTGCCGCTCGCTCTCGCTGACCTACTATGCCAATCGTGCGATGGGTATGTCCATCCGTTCTTCGATCGTTGCCCGGGGTGCGGCGCACGCCGTCCGTCCCGCTACGCGGAGGTGCTCCAGGGCGCGGACTTGGCGGCAGAGTCCATGGCCGGCGACCCCACGGTCACCGCAGCGGCGACACAATCGATCCGACGAATTACGATCATGCTTGCACTCCGACGCTCCGTCTCGTCGCAGCCAGTGCCGGAGCTCGCCAAGGCAGTCGATGCCGCCCAAATGATCGATTATGTCGGCGGCGGGCTGAGCTACCGCGCCCTCGGCGTGCTGGAGGACCCGGCAACACCGATCGACGCCCGGATCCGAGCGGCGTCCGGCGCCCTGGTCCTAAGCGCAACCCGCGGAGACCGGACACTTGTCTCGGTCCCGGCGGCAACTATCCTCGGTGCGAGCCCGGGCAGCGGCAAGACCCGGGGCGCTCCTCCGTGGGACGGGACGTGGATCGAAGGAGCGCAGATACCGACGACGCCGGGCGTGCTCCGTGGCGACCTCCTGGTGACCTACGCCACTGACCGGGGCGCGGGCTCCTTCAGCATCGCCAACCCGTCCGGCCTTTTCGCCTCCCGGGCGAGGCGCGACCACTACGAGGAGCTGGCGCGCTGGATCGGCCTTCTAGCGATCGTGCGCGCGGAGGCGCGCTGGCAGGAGATCGGCGTGGCCGCCTACGCGGCGGAGCTCGGGCTGGTGCCAGCCGCCGAGCTCGACGTCACCACGGAGCGGGCGGACACGACCCGCCAGGAGGGCCGAACCACGATGGCCGTTCGGGGGGCACCGTCGACCGCCCGTGAAGCCCTGCTCGAACTCGAGGAGCTGCGGGCGACCGGCCTGATCACGCAGCCTGAGTACGACTTCAAGCGGCGAGAGATCCTGCAGCGCCTGTGACGACGCGCGCAGCGCCCTGGCAGCAGGTGGAACGGGTCCTCCGCGCGATGCGGGCCCCTAGGAGGCCGTGTCGGTAATCGCCGCCAGAACGGGAGTCCAGCCGGCTGACGACCGAGATGCGGGAAGCGGGATGGCTCGGAGGCAGATCCGGGCCGGGACATGGCGGGCATGGCCTCCCTCACGCTCTGGCCGGCTGCCTGACGAGCCCGGCTGCCCGGGTCGGTGCCACGACTCGGTCGGCCCGGCCGCTGCGGAACAGCTTGGCGAGGTTGTGGACGGCGCAGACGAGGTGCCACTCCGCGGTCACCTTGACCCGGCCCCGGAGGTAGAAGCGGCGGAACCCACGGGCCTCCTTGGTCTGGCCGAAGACCGGCTCGACGATCGCCTTGCGCCGCCGGTACTCCGCCCGGCCCTTCTGGGTGCTGAGCTTGCGGGCCATCCGCTCGCGGCGCGACAGGCCGGCCGGGATGCGGCCCCGGGGAGCCGTCGGAGCCTGCGCGCCGTGGCGGTCGCGGCGGGTCGCGACGTAGGCGTCGATGCCGCGCGCTTCGAGGTGGGCGAGGTTGTCGTCCGAGGCGTAGCCGGCGTCGGCGAGGAGCTTCTTCGGCCGGCGCCCGGTGTTGGTCTCGATCTGGTCGACCAGGGCGGGCAGGGCGCCGGTGTCGGTCGGGTCGGCGGACAGGGTGGTGGCGATGATGACCTGGTGGCTGTCGTCGACGGCGATCTGGGGGTTGTAGCCGTAGATGAAGCCGTCGGGCTTGGAGAGCATGATCCGGCTCTCGGGATCGGTGAAGTTGCGCTGGGCCTGCGGCTCGGGGACCGCGTCGGGATCCCCGGTCCGCTCCCGGGCCTCCCGTTCGAGGGCGGCCTTCGCCTCGCGGATCCGGGCCAGTCGGCTCTCCCGGCGGCGCAGCTCGGGCGGCAGCTCGTCGCCCCGGGCGTCACCGTAGAGCGTGTCCTCGGCTGCGTCGACCGCCTCGGCCTCGTCGAGGATGGCCTTCACCTCGGCGGCGAGGGCGGTCTCCCGTTCGGTCATCCGGGCGTAGCTCATCGCCTTGTGCCGGCTCGCGTTGGCCTTGAGCTTGGTGCCGTCGATCGCGACCCGGCCGAGCCTCGCGAGCCCGGCCGCCCGGCACAGCCGGAGCGCGTCGAGGAACAGGCCCTCGAAGGCGGCGAGATGGCGCCGGCGGAACTCGGCGATCGTCTTGTGATCGGGTCGCGCCTGCCCGGCGAGGAACATGAAGTTGACGTCGGCGCCGAGGCGCTCCTCGAGTCTGCGCGAGCTCCGCACGCCGGTGGCATAGCCGTACAGGAGGATCTTCAACATCAGACGGGGATGGTAGGGCGGCATCCCCCGCGGGTCGTCGTGGGCGGCGAGGAAGGGCGCGAGGTCGAGCTCGTCCACGAGGTCGGACAGGAATGCCGCCAGGCCGTCGGGATCAACCCAGTCGTGGAGGCTGGGCGGCATCAGCAGGAGGCTGTCCTGGTCGTACGGGCGGAACGTCTTGGTGCGCATATGAGATTCTCGCACTCGCCCGGGTGGCTCCGCTGGCGATTACCGACACGGCCTCCTAGCTACCGAACGACCGGGAACGGCCATCCGAACGACTGCAAGACGTGGAGCGCCGCCGCCGGGGCGGGATCCGCGCTTGCCCCGGGCGAGTACCAGCCAAAGACGATCGTCGAGCCGTAGACCTCCGTCGGTTGAGAAGTTCGTCTGGACGACGCCGCGCTCGAGGTACTCCTGAGAAGGACCGCAAGGCGACGAGGAACGGGGAGGGTGCCTCCGGCCGCGGTGCGGCGGTCGTTCGTTCCGTCAGAGGGACCGCGTTCGGACGAACCCGTAGGCGGTCCGGCTCGGGACCCGCGGACGAACAATCGACTTCGACTACCCGGGCGGCCAGGTCATGAACCGGCCGCCGAGGACGTGGAGGTGCAGGTGGTGCACCGTCTGGCCGCCGTCGGGGCCGGCGTTCGACAGGACGCGAAACCCGGACTTGGCGATCCCGTCCCGTCGGGCCACCTCTTGGACCACCAAGAACATGTGGCCGAGCAGCGGCAGGTCCTCGTCCCGCAGGTCCATCACGGACACGAGGTGGCGGCGGGGGATCACCAGCACATGGACCGGGGCGCGCGGGGCGACGTCGCGGAACGCCATGACATCGTCATCGGCGTAGACGACGGTCGCGGGGAGCGTGCCGGCGGCGATCCGGCAGAACAGGCATGCATCCCCGGCCACGCTGATCCCTCCGCTGTGTCGGTCGTCGGGGTTCATGGTGCCACCGATGCTGCCGCGACCCTGCGGGTGTGATCAATCGACCCGCTCAGCCTCAATTGCCACCCAGTCGCCGTCTTCCCAGCGGCGGAGGAGATGGAAGCCCGCCGCGGCGAAGGCACGCCGCACCTCGACCTCTCGTGGCGCGATGATGCCGCCGGCGAGGAGCCGGCCGCCCGAGCCCGCCGTTCTATCTCCGGGCCGCACCTCCGCGTACAGGGCGGTGGCCAGCGGGACCAGGACTGAGGCCACGAGGTTTGCCAGCACGAGGTCGAACGGCGGCTCGCCTGTGGGGACCGTCCCCGTCCGAGACTGGATCGTTTGCGACAGCCGGTTGCGGCGCGCATTGGCCGCCGTCGCCTCGGCCGCGAGCGGATCCGTGTCGACACCGAGCACGAACGCAGCGCCGAGCCGCGCGGCGCCGAGCGACAGGATGCCAGACCCGGACCCAACATCGAGGGCACGGGCCCCGGCAATCCTGCGTTCCGTACACCATGCCTCGAGGCCCAGCAGGCAGAGCCGCGTGGTCGGGTGCAGCCCTGTGCCGAACGCGACGCCCGGATCGAGCGCGAGCACGAGATCGCCCGGCAGGCGGCGGTACCGCCGCCACGTCGGCCGCACGACGAAGCGCTGCCCGATCCGGGCCACCGGAAAGTGCGCGCGCCCCTGCGCGGCCCAGTCGGCCTCGCGCACTACGGCCGTCCGCAGCTCGCCGATCGGACGCAGCTCGAACGCCTGCAGATGGCCGAGCGCAATCCGCGTTCGTTCGAGCGCGTCGGCCGTCGCCGCTCCTTCCGCATCGGGGAGCCAAGCCCGGACGAGAACAGGCCGTGCCGTGTCGAGCCTGACCGCCAGCCCCTCGTCGAGCAGTTCGAAGCCCGGTTCGACGCTCACGCCCCCCCCGGCCACTCGCGCGAGGATCTCGACCACTGCCTCGACCGCCTCGTGGTCCACCGCGATCGAGATCTCGAGCCATATGGCTGGCTTCGCGGCAGCCCCGCCGTCCGCGGCATCACGCATCGCCAGTTGGCCGGCCGTCCGCTTCGACTCGCTCAGCTGATGGCGTCCTTCACCTTGTCAAAGATGCCGCCAGACCTAGCGGGCCGTTCTCCGGATTCAGAGGCCAGCGCCTCGAGCAGTTCTCGCTGGCGCTTGGAGAGCCGCGTCGGCACGCGCACGTCCACCATGACGTGGAGGTCACCGCGGACGCCGGGGCGGCGGAGATTCGGTACGCCCCGTCCGCGGAGTCGGATCTCGGCTCCCGGCTGCGTTCCGGCCTTGACCTCGACCTGCTCCTCGCCCTCCGCTGTGGGCACGGCGACGCGCGCCCCGAGCGCCGCCTGCGTGATCGACACTGGTAGGTCGAAGAACAACTCCGTGCCTTCGCGCCGGAGCGAGGGATGCGCCTCGATATGGATCGCGACGTACAGGTTGCCCGCCGTCCCGCCCCTGGGCCCCGCCTCGCCCTCGCCGGTGAGCCGCATCTGGTGGCCTTCGTCGATGCCGGCCGGGACCGCCACGCGGAGCTTTCGCTTGCGGTGAATGCGCCCCTCGCCGCGGCACTCGTGGCAGGGCGTTGCAACGACGCTCCCCTCGCCACGGCACCTGGGACAGACGCTGACGTTCACCATCTGGCCGAGCATCGTGCTGCGGACCTGGCGGACTTCTCCCAGCCCATTGCACTGCGGGCAGCGTTGGGATGCGGAGCCCGGCTCGGCACCGGTTCCCGAACAGGTCGCGCACCGGTCGAGGGCCGAGAACTCGATCTCCTTCTCCGCCCCTCGAATCGACTCTTCGAAGGTGATGCTGAGATCGTAGCGGAGGTCCGATCCGGCCGGGGGATGCGCCCGCCGGGTCTGCGCGCCGCCGGCTCCCGCACCGAAGAACGCGTCGAACAAGTCGCCGAACCCTTGGAACCCGCCGAAAGGCCCGTAGCCTTCCGCGCCCCCGGTGCCCACACCGGCACGACCGAACATGTCGTAGGCGCGTCGCTGCTGGGGATCGGACAGGACCTGGTACGCCTCGTTGATCTCCTTGAACCGCTCGGGGGCGGAGGGATCCGTGCTGACGTCTGGGTGCCACTGCTGGGCAAGCTTGCGGAACGCGCGCTTGATATCGGAGTCAGAAGCGTCCCGGGGGACCCCGAGGACGTCATAGTAGTCGCGACTAGTAGCCATGTGAGCCCCAGTATATGGAAGCGCTCCGGCAGCACTCCGGCGACCCCCGCGCGCGGCGCCGGCACTTCCCCGGCACGCGTGGCACTACCATCCCTGCGTGCCCGACCCCCGAACGGTGGCGGCGCCCGTCGCCCGCCGTTTCCTCGTCCTGCGCCATTTCCTCGCGCCGCCGAGATCGCTGCCGCCCGGGCCCGACAGCGTCCTTGCCGTGGTGGACCGGCTCGGGTCGCTGCAGTTCGACCCGCTGGGCATTGCCGGGCGAAACCACGACCTGGTCCTGCACGCCCGGATCGCCGGCTACCGACCTTCGTGGACCGACGACCTGCTGTACCGGCGCCGGCTGCTCTTCGAGGCACTCAACAAGGGCCTAAGCATCCTGCCGACGAGGGAACTGCCCTGGTACCGGCACACCTGGGATCGCCACGCCCTGACGCACAGGGACGGAATCTTCGCGGAACATCCCGACGCGGTCGAGACCGTGCTCCATCGACTGCGCGCCGAAGGCCCGCTTTCCTCGCTCGATTTCGAGCGGGAGCACGCGATTGACTGGTACTGGGGACCCACGAGCCGCGTCCGTGCCGTGCTCGAGGCGCTCTCCGAGGCGGGCGTCGTGGGGCTTGCCCGGCGGGACGGGAACCGCCGGTATTACGACCTGATCGAGCGCCTTCAGCCGGCCGCACTCCTGGAGCAGCGGGTGCCCGAGGCGGAGCAGGTCCGGCATCGGCTCCTGTCGCGGTTCCGCGGCCACGGGCTGCTCGGCACGTCGGGGAACGGCGAGGTGTGGCACGGAACGGCTCCGGCGCGGGCGGGCACGGGACGCTTCCCCGGCCGCAGCCGGAACGAGATGGTCGCGGAGCTCGTGGAGCGCGGCGAGCTGACTCCGCTGGAGGTCGAGGGCGTGCGTGGCCGGCGCTACGTGGTGACCGACGAGATCGGCCTGCTCGCACAGGCGGAGCGGGAGGTGGCGGTTCCCGCCGCCGCAAGCGGCGCCAGCGAGTCCGGTAGCGCCGGGCCCGGCGGGTCGCCGCCGGCGGTCGCGTTCCTGGCGCCGCTCGACCCACTGGCGTGGGACCGCGACCTGCTCCGGGCGCTCTTTGGCTTCGACTACGTGTGGGAGGTCTACGTGCCGGCCACGAAGCGGCGCTGGGGATACTACGTCCTCCCAGTGCTCTTCGGTGACCGCCTGGTCGGACGCATCGAGCCGCGCATCGACCGGGCCGCGGGGCGCGTCCGGATCCTTGGAACGTGGTGGGAGCCGGGATTCGAGCCCCACCAAGAGCCCGGGTTCGTGCCGGCGCTCGCGGCCGCCCTCGGCGACTACGCGACTTTCGCGAACGCCCCGGCCGTCAGCTGGCCGAGCACGGGCTCCGCACGTGCGCTGGGTCGCGCTGTCCGTGCCGCCGGCTCCCGAGGCGCGCGCGCATGAGCCGCGCGGGCGGCGCGCGGATGTGGCTGCCGGTGGGCGCCGCGTTCGTGGTCGGCGCCGTTGCCTACGCAGGCCTCTACTGCTTTCCTCCCGTCTCGGTGGCCTACGCGCACGAGTTCGACATTAGCCGCACGCTCGCGGTGACACCCTGGACGATCTTCCTACTCGTTACCGCCCTGTCGAGCCCCCTCCTCGGCCGTGCCTACGACCTGATCGCGGACCGCTGGCTCCTAGCTGCCGGGATGGTGCTCATGGCCGCAGGCTGGGGCATCGCCGTCCTCGCCAGCGACGTGGGACTGCTCGTGTTCGCCTATGGGATCCTGCTTGCGGTCGGCCTGGAGCTCGTGTTTGTGGGGACCACGACCGCGATCTCGCGCCGCTACGCGGGCATGACGGGCCTGGCACTGGGGATCGCCTACGCTGGGCCCGGCGCCGGGGTCGCGATCGCGCTGCCGCTGGTGACGTCTGCAATTCCCGCGATCGGATGGCGCGAGATCCTCGCGATCTTCGGGTTCCTCTCGCTGGCCGGGCTGCCCTTCGTGTGGCTTATGACAACGGGGCCGGCCGTCCTCGTCCCCGCGAGGCTTGCGCGGCGCGGCGGCGCCCGACACACCGACTTGGACACGCGCGCGCCAGATCCGAGAACGGCGGCGACGGCGGGGGCGACCGAGGGCACGCGGCCGCACGGGAGTGGCGAACCGCACGAGAGCGCCGGCCTTCGCGAGACCTCCGCGCCTGGTGCGGTAGGCGCGGCGCGCGAAGTGGGCCCGTCGGGCGACCAGGGACGCCCCGACACCCTCCGCCGCACCCTCCGCACCACCCGCTTCTGGGTCTTGTTCATGGGTGCGGTCGCGATCGGCGCCATGGACGAGGGGGTATTCCAGACCTTCCTGCCCCACGCAGCGCGCCAGGGCGTGCCGGAGTCCCTAGCCGCGCAGGGACTGGCGCTCGAGTCGATTTCGTACATCGTCGGCCAGCTGGTCGGGGGCGCGCTGTCTGACCGGTTCGGCCGCCGCCCGGTCGGGATCGCGGCGCTCGCGGTGGTCGGCCTTGGCTCCACCGCCGCCTTCGCAGGGACGGGTGCCACGGCCGAGATCGCCATCGCAGGCGTCGTCCTCTATGGGTTCGGGATGGGCGCGACGATCGCCCTCCGCTCGGCGGCCTTCAGCGACGTCTTCGGAGGGCCCAACTTCGGTTCGATCTTCGGCGTGCTCGCCGTCGCATATCCGCTGGGCGGGATCCTGCCCATTGAGCTCGGCGGGATCAGCGTCGACCGCCTTGGCACGTACTGGCCCGTTTACGGGCTCGTGATGGTGTCACTCCTGGTCTGGGGCATCGCGCTCGTGGTCGTCGGGCCACGGCGGCACGGGCGGGCGTCACGGACGCGACTCGGACGGGCGCTCGCCGGCGACTGACTGAGTCACGTCCCGACCCAAGCAACGCGCGGGTGCAATCGCCCTACCCGGGCAAGCGCCCCACCGGGGCAAGCGCGGCGCGGGTCGGGCAGACGCCGACGACCTGCCGGTTTGCGGGTCAGACCTCCTTGTACTCGCCCTCGACCGCCTCGTCCTCCCCGTCGCCCGGGCCGCCCTTCGACTCGGGGCCGCCCTTCGGGCCCTCGCCCGGGCCGGTCCCCTCGGCCGGCGGCGAGCCGGCCTGCTGGTACGCGGCAGTGGCAACTTTCTGGAGCTGCGTAGCGAGCTCCTGAGTCCGCGAACGGATGGCGTCCATGTCATTGCCCTTAAGGGCCTCCCGCACGGCCTCGACGGCTCGCTCGGTCGCCGCTCGGTCGTCGGGCGACACCTTGTCGGCCAGGTCGCGCAGCGTCCGCTCTGCCTGGAACGCCAGCGTGTCGGCCTGGTTGCGTGTCTCGACCTCCTCGCGCCGCTGGCGGTCCTCGGCGGCGTGCTCGGTCGCGTCGCGGACCATGCGGTCCACATCGTCCTTCGAGAGCATCGACGAGGCCGTGATGCGAACTTGCTGCTCGCGGCTGGTGGCGCGATCCTTGGCCTTCACGTCGAGGATGCCGTTGGCGTCGATGTCGAACGTCACCTCGATCTGGGGGATGCCCCGCGGGGCGGGCGGGATCCCGTCGAGGATGAAACGGCCGAGCGTCTTGTTGTCGGACGCCATGTCGCGCTCGCCCTGCAGGACGTGGATCTCAACCTGCGGCTGGTTGTCGCTGGCGGTCGAGAAGACCTGGCTCTTCGAGGTCGGGATAGTGGTGTTCGGTCGATGAGCCGCGTCATCACTCCGCCGAGCGTCTCGATGCCGAGCGAAAGTGGCGTCACGTCGAGGAGCAGGACGTCCTTGACCTCGCCGCCCAACACGCCCGCCTGGATCGCGGCGCCCACCGCGACCACCTCATCGGGGTTGACGCCCTTGTGCGGCTCCTTGCCGCCGAACATGACCTTGACGGCGTCGACCACCGCCGGCATGCGCGTCTGGCCGCCAACGAGGATGACCTCGTCGATCTCGGACGGCTTCAGCCCGGCGTCCTTCAGCGCCTGCTGCACCGGCCCCTTGGTCCGATCGACCAGGTCGGCGACCAGATCCTCCAGCTTCGCGCGCGAGAGCGGGAGCACGAGGTGCTTTGGGCCGGTCTGGTCGGCCGTGATATAGGGCAGGTTGATCTCGGTCTGGAGAGTCGAGCTGAGCTCGACCTTTGCCTTCTCGGCCGCCTCCTTAAGGCGCTGCATCGCCTGCTGGTCGGCGCGCAAGTCGATCCCCTGGTCCTTCCGGAACTCCGCCAGCAGCCAATCGATCACGCGCTGGTCGAAGTCATCGCCGCCCAGGTGCGTGTCGCCGTTGGTCGACTTGACCTCAAAGACGCCGTCACCCAGCTCGAGGATCGAGATGTCGAACGTGCCGCCGCCAAGGTCGTAGACGGCGATCTTCTCGTCGGTCTTCTTGTCCAGGCCGTAGGCCAGCGCAGACGCGGTGGGCTCGTTGATGATCCGCTTCACGTCGAGCCCGGCGATGCGGCCGGCGTCCTTCGTAGCCTGCCGCTGCGTGTCGTCGAAGTACGCCGGGACGGTGATCACCGCGTCGGTGATCTTCTCGCCCAGGTAGGCCTCGGCGTCTGACTTGAGCTTCTGCAGGATCATCGCGCTGATCTCGGGCGGCGTGTACGACGTGGAGCCGTCGGCCAGCACGACCTTGATCCCATCGCTCTTCGCATCGCGCTCGACCTTGTACGGCACGAGCCCCTTGGAACGCTGCACCTCGGGATCGTCCAGCGGCGCCCCATGAAACGCTTAATTGAGTAGACGGTGTTGGCCGGGTTCGTAATGGCCTGGCGCTTCGCCAGCTGCCCGACGAGCCGCTCGCCCGTCTTGGTCGAGGCGACGACGGACGGGACGGTCCGGCCGCCCTCGGCGCTCGGGATGACAGTCGGTTCCCCCCCTCCATGACGGCGACTACTGAGTTCGTCGTGCCGAGGTCGATGCCGATGATCTTGCCCATTGCTTAGTTCTCTCCTCCGGGCGCTCCCGCCCGCCCGCGTTGTTGGCGACGGCCACGAGAGAGGGGCGCAGGAGGCGATCCCCCAGCCGGTACCCTCGTTGGAGCTCCGCGATGACGATGCCATCGGGGGCTTCGGTGGTCTCCTGGTGCACGACAGCTTCGTGCTCGCGTGGGTCGAACGGTTGGCCAATCGCTTCGATGGCGATCACGCCCTCCGATGCAAGGAGCGCCCGCAGCTTGCGCTCGACGAGCCACCCGCCCTCGACCCACCCCGACTGCTCGAGGTCTTCCGGCATCGCCCCGAGCGCGCGGTCGAAATCGTCGACGACGGCGAGCAGCTTGCGGAGCAGCGACTCGCTGGCTTGCCCAAAGGCGGCCTCGCGCTGCTGCTCGCTCCGCCGCCGGTAGTTCTGAAATCCGCCGCACTGCGTTGCCACGCAGCGGCAGCTCGCTGGCTTCCCGCCGAGCCGCCTCGAGCTCAGCGTGGAGCGCCTCGACTACCTCGGCCGGATTCTCGGCGACCGGCACCTGCTCCGCGGCCGCGTCCACCGCGTCGGGCAGTTGGCTCGCGCCGGAGTCCCCGTTGGGCCGGGGCGAGCCCGACACATGGATGCGGCGCCGGGCGCCGCCGTTGTGATGTCGTTCGTTCATGCGTAGAAGTGATCCACCAACTCGTTCATGAGCCCGCTCACGTAGCGGACGCTGCTGATCGCGTGCGGATAAGGCATGCGCGTCGGGCCAAGGACGCCGATGATGCCGACGGCCCGTCCGGGACGGCCGTACGAGGCCACGACGAGGCTCACGTCGCGCATCTCCTCGACCTCGTTCTCGCGGCCGATGAACACTTGCACGCCGCTGTTCCCGGCGACCCGGCGACCAGCCGGCCGAGGTACTCGCGATCCTGAAGCGCCCCGAACACGCGACGGACCTTCTCGGATTCGGAGAACTCCGGGGCCGCCAGCACGTTGAGTAGCCCCTCGCTGACCATGTCCTCTACCGACGCCGCGTCGAATTCATGCATCACTTGCAGTGCGCGAGACGCCGCATAACGCACGATTCGATGCTCCGCCGTGTCCGGAAATCCCGGGGCCGAGGCCTCGATGCGCGCCAGCTCCTCCTGCACCTGCCGCGCGGTGCGGCCAGCCAGCAGCTCGTCGAGTTGGCGCGCTGCGCGGTCAAGGGTCTCCTGGTCGGCGGCTTCGCCCAGCTGCAAGAGGCACTGCTTGACAGGACCCTCGGCAAGGACGAGGACGAGCGCTGCGATGTGATCGCCGCCCTGCACGAGATCGACGCGGCGGAGTCGGGGCCCTTGCCGGTTTGGCCGGCGTGGCCAAGCCAGCCTCCCGGGTCACGGCGGCCAGCGTCGCCGCTGCGAGCCGGAACCACTGCTCGGACGTGAACTCGACCTGGCCGAACTGGTGCCGGATCATGAGCTGTTCAACCGGGGCCAGATGTGAGCCCTCGGAGATCGATCCACGTACAGCCGGTACCCGGCGTCGGTAGGCGTGCGCCCGGCGCTCGTGTGGGGGTGCGAGAGGTAGCCGGCGAACTCAGCTGGGCCATGATGCTGCGCACTGTGGCCGAGCTCACGCCCAGTCCGTATCGCTCCACGAGGGCGTGACTGCCCACTGGATCGCAGTCACGACGTATTCCTCGATGATGGTCCGCAGGATCGCCTCGCCCGTGGGTCGAGCGACCCGGGCTCGCGGTCTCTCCGACGCGCCACGACCTATCCCCCATGATTTGGCCGGGCCGCCCCGGCTCGCATTCGTTAGCACTCTTTGTACTGGAGTGCTAACGTCCCCGATGGTACCAAGCTGGCTCGCGGCGTGTCGATGGGCCAGGGGCCTGAGCCACGGACCCTGACCCTGTCATCATGGGACGATCCGCGCGAAGAGCTGATTGGACAGCAGCCGCCCGCGCAGCGACAAGCGGATTCGCCCTTCTGCGACGTCCTCCAGGAGATCGTGGCCGCGCGCCAGCCCAGCGCGGCCACGATCTTCGGCCGCGACCCGAGGTCCAGTTCGATCCCCCGCGGCGCCTGAGGCCGAGGATCGCCTCCTCGGCCGCGAACGTTGCCTGGTCGAGCCGTTCCTCGCCGCCCGGTGGGAGCCGCGGGGGCACGGCGCTCAGCGCCGAGAGGTACCCCTCGAGCCGTGCCGCGTTCCAGCGGCGCAGCGAGCGCCCGTCAAAGGCATGCGCGCCCGGCCCAACGGCCTCGTATGGATGGTGGTGCCAGTAAGCGAGGTTGTGCCGGCTCTCGTGCCCCGGCCGCGCCCAGTTGGACAGCTCGTACCAGTGGAACCCGCCGG
Source organism: uncultured Chloroflexia bacterium (assembly GCA_963835945.1). Lineage (GTDB taxonomy): Bacteria > Chloroflexota > Limnocylindria > Limnocylindrales > CSP1-4 > JAJYNJ01. Next base: position 2,175 of record CAWIHR010000079.1, on the reverse strand, counting down.
CGGCGAGCATCTCGTCGGCAGCGCAGTAGAGGTCGGCGGCTCGGTCGCGTCCTGCTCGGCGCGCGCCCGATCCCGCCACGAGCGGGCACCAAGGCGGGTCGGCAGGTGGTCGCCGGCCGGGCCCGTCAGACCCTCGGCGTCGGGATCATCCAGCGTCAGGGCATAAGCTGACACGTGATCGACGCCGGCCTCCAGGACCGTCTTGAGCGTGCGCCGCCACGTCGCCATGGTCTGACCCGGTATGTCGTAGAGGATGTCGACACTGACGGACCCGATCCCTGCTCGCCGCGCGGCCGTCACGGCTGCGAGCGCATCCCCTGCGGAATGTCGGCGCCCGAGCCGTCGCAGCTCGGCGTCGTCCATGCTCTGCGCGCCTAGGCTGACGCGAGTGATCCCCGCCGCCGCGAAACCCCCCAAGTCGCCGCGCTCGTCCGACCCGGGGTTGGCCCCGATCGTGACTTCCGCCCCGGATGCGACCCCGTAGCGGCGACGGACGCAGTCAAGCACCGACGCAACGCGGGACGCGGTCAGCAGCGAGGGCGTCCCGCCACCCAAGTAGACACTGGACAACAGCGGGCGCTCCGCTGGCAGCGCATCCAGCCGGGCAGCGCGGAGGTCGAGCTCGGCATCGAGCGCGGATAGGTACGCCTGAATCCGAGAGCCCGTGCCGCGCGCGCTGCGCCCCCCGAACACGACAAAGTCGCAGTAGGGGCAGATGCAGAGGCAGAAGGGGACGTGCACGTAGAGGGCGATCGGCGGCAGCGGCGCGTCCTCGGCGTCTCTGGCATGCCCGACCGGGATTGGCACACCAGGGGCGGGCACGGCATGGGATGGTTGGGACGCGGCACGATTGTCATGGCCGCGCACACGTTCGGCGGCCAGCGAAGGTTCGGACCCAGCCGGCAGGCGGGCCTCAGCGCAGCCGGTTCGGGGACTGCGGCGGGATGGCATCGGCTAGGTCGAGCGCGGCGAAACGGGTCGCCGCATGCGCCACGAACGGCGCGACCACCCCCCCGGTCGCGAGCGCGAGCATGCCGGTGAGTGCTCCGAGCAGGAGCGCTGCGAGGAGCAGGTCGAGTGTCACCACCGACCGGCCGAGACGCGTCGAGCCCGTACAGGAGGAGCTGCACACAAAACGCGGCCGCGGAGGCACGCCCGCCACCAGCATGAACCCGAGCAGCACGCCGCGGAATGTCAGCTCGTCCACGATCGCCGTCGCGAGTGAGTCGAAGGCAAAGCGCGGCGTGTCGCCCCCGGGGTTCAGGCGCGGGGGCCACTCCGACGACCACAGCCGGGCAACGGCAACCACGGCACCGACCCCCACGGCGGCGCCCAGGATCGCCAGCACGACGGTGAGGGGGGACAAGGCGCTCGCGCTTCCCAGCCCGATGGCGCCGCGCCCGGCCGGCAGCAAGATGGCGATTGCCGCCACGAGCGCGACCGCCAAGCCCGGCCAGGCGAGCCTCGTCAGGCGTGATCCCATTGAGTTGGTAGTCATGTCCACGTCGTAACCGGCGGAACCGAAACGGTGGCTCGAGCCGCAGCAGGAGCAGCAGGCCCGCCAAGGCGATCGCCATGAGCGTCCGAATCGCGTCGACCGGCATGGGCACCGCCTGCCTCCCGAGGTCCCCCCTCGTGCGCGACCGTCAGGCCTGTTCGTCGGGTCGCAGGATGGCGAGAAATGCCTCTGCGGGATCTCCACCTGTCCCACGCGCTTCATACGCTGCTTGCCCTCGCGCTGCTTCTCCAGCAGCTTGCGCTTCCGCGTGATGTCGCCACCGTAGCACTTCGCGAGCACGTTCTTGCGCATCGCGCTGATCGTTTCGCGCGCCACGACCGTGCTCCCGACGGCGGCTTGGATGGGCACCTCGAACATCTGGCGCGGGATCAGCTTCCTGAGTCGCTCGGCCAACCGGCGGCCTTGCGCCTGAGCATCCTCCCGGTGCACGATCATCGAGAGGGCGTCCACGGGCTCGCCGTTGACGAGGATCTCGAGCTTGACCAGTCGTTCGGGCCGGAACCCGATCTCCTCGTAGTCCATGCTGGCGTAGCCCTGGGTGCGGCTTTTCAGCTGGTCGTAGAAGTCGACGATCACCTCGGCCAGCGGCAGCTCGAACTGCATGACCACACGCGCCTGGTCGAGGTACTCCATCGACTGGAACGCGCCGCGTCGCA
>CAWIHR010000078.1:0-22395 GCA_963835945.1 uncultured Chloroflexia bacterium | reverse complement strand
AGGAAGCGCGTTCGGCCCTGCCGGGGACAGCGTGGGATCTGGGGAGTCGGGCTAGTACGAAACGGCCGGTGCGAGACAGCCCGGCGCGGTGATAGGCTCCGCGCTCGGAGGTAGAACGAACACCCGAGTGGCACTGCAGCAGCGGCTGGTCGACCCGGCGGGAGCGGGTGCGGTGCGCGACCACCTGAGGCGCTGCACCTTCCGCCGCCTGACTGTGCTCCGGCACGGCCCGTCGCGGCTGTACTCCGTGGACTGCCTGTACCCCGACCGCGCGGTTCCTATCCCGCTCGGCGACCTCAGTGCCGCACGTGGAATCTGCGACGCATGCGTGGCGGCGCACGTGTTTCGACCCGACGAGGATTGAGCCTGTCCGGCAGCAGGTAAACTCCGTACGTCGACGAGTCGGCCGGACGGTCGCGGGAAACCCCGGGAAACCGGGCGATCTCGAGGAAAGTCCGAGCTCCCTGGCGCAGGGTAGCGGGTAACGCCCGTCCGCCGCGAGGCGAGGACAAGCGCCACAGAGACGAGGCCGGCCCTCACGGGCCGGGGTGAAACGCGGCAAGCTCTACCCGGAGCAAGGCCGAATAGGAGGGCGATGCCGGAGCTTGCTCCGGTGAAAGGTGCGCCACCGAGCCCTCGGGTAGGCCGCTCGGAGCCGGCGGGTGACCGCCGTGCCCAGATGGATGACCGTCGCCCCGGCCTCGGCCGGGGCACAGAACTCGGCTTACAGGTCAACTCGTCGACACCACGCGCGGCCCGCGACCCGAGGGCCGCGCCCCGGCCGGCTCGACTCCGGCCGGGGCCCACTACTCTGGAGCGGACTCCAGTCCGAGCGCCGCGCGATATCTCCGCTCGGCCGCGGCCGCCGCGTCCGGATCGTCGAGGGCCAGGTTCGCCAGCGCGTCGGCTGCACGGTTCCACGCGCGCGGCTCGTGCGTCGCACTCCACCGGCGGAACCCTGCCAGCAGGCCGCGCGCCTCCTCGAAGAGCCCCTTGAGCTTCACGTCGCGCACGCGCCAGCGCCCGTTCAGTTGCTCAACAATCAGAGTCGAGTCGAGCACGAGGTCCACTTCCTCGGCACCCAGCCGGCGAGCCAGTCGCAGGGCAAGAACGACCCCCGCGTACTCCGCCACGTTGTTGGTGCGGGTACCGAGGGCTCGCGCGATCACTGCGAGCGGCATGGCGTCGGGATCCCGCGCGCCAGGCCGCGTCGCGTCGACGAGGATCGCCCCGCATGAAGCGGGACCCGGGTTCCCCCGGGCCGCGCCGTCCGTGCGCACGAGCAGCCGCACTGGGCGCCCGCCGCCCTCGGCTGCCGTCGGGCCGGCCAGTGGCCCTGGCTCGCCCGCAGACCCCTGCTCGACCGTCGGCCCCGGTGGGTCGACTCGCCCGTTCAGGCCGACCCCTCCACGATCAGCGCCGAGACCTCGAGGATCGCCCGCGTGATGTTGATGCCGCGCGGGCATGCGTCGACGCAGTTGAAGATCGTCCGGCAGCGCCACACGCCGTCCTTGTCCGACAGGATCTCCAGCCGCTCCTCGGCGCCCTCATCGCGCGAGTCGAAGATGAACCGGTGCGCGCTCACGACGGCCGCCGGCCCAACGTAGCCGGGTCGGCCCAGAACGACGGGCACGAGGAGGTGCACGCCGCGCACAGGATGCACTTGGTCGTGTCGTCGAACACGGCGCGCTGCTGCCGGGACTGTCGCCGCTCGCGCGCCGGCGGCGGGCTCGTCGTTGACCAAGAACGGCCGGACGGAGCGGTACTTGGCGAAGAACCCGTCCATGTCGACCACGAGGTCCTTGAGCACCGGCAGACCCGGGCAGCGGGGCGACCGTGATCTTCCGGCCGAGCTGATCCACGCGGATCTTGCAGGCGAGCCGGTTGCGGCCGTTGATGAGCATCGCGTCGGACCCACAGATGCCGTGGCCACAGGAGCGCCGGAAGGTCAGCGTGCCGTCCTGCTCCCACTTCACTAGGTGGAGGAGGTCCAGGACGCGCGCCATGGGATCAACGTCGACGCGGTACTCGTCCCAGCGCGGTGCGGTGTCGTGGTCGGGGTCGAAGCGCTGGATCCTGAGATTGACCTGCATGGAGCCGCTCCCGCTCTTTAGTACGTGCGCGGCTTCGGCGTGAAGCGCGTGATGCTCACGGGCTTGAAACTGAGGGTTGGCGCCGTCCTCAGACTGGCTCGCCAGCGAATGCTTGAGCCAGTTCGTGTCGTCCCGCTCCGGGAAATCCTCGCGGAAGTGCGCACCGCGGCTCTCCTGCCGGGCGAGCGCCGCGGCAACTGTGACTTCCGCGGCGTCGAGCAGGTAGCCCACCTCGCGCGCCTCGAGCAGGTCCTGGTTGAAACGTGTTCCGCCGTCCTGCACGCGAACCCGCGCGTAGCGGTCGCGGAGATCCCGAACGACGCCCTGCGCGTGGCGCAGCGTGGCGGCGGTCCGGAAGACACTCACGTCTTCCATCATTACGTCCGCCAACTCGCGCCGGATGCGGGCCGGCGGCTCGCCCTCGCGGCGCGCCCGGAGCGACTCCAGCTCGGCCCGCACAGGTCCGCTCGGATCCGCGGGCAGGTCGGGCAGGTCGGTCTCGCGGGCGAACCGGGTCATGTCCCGCCCGGCGCGGCGGCCGAACACGAGGATGTCGAGGAGGGAGTTCGTGCCAAGCCGGTTGCCGCCGTGAACGCTGACGCAGGCGCACTCACCCGCCGCGTACAGCCCTGGCAGCACTGTGTTGCGCTCGTCGATCACGACGCGCGCCATGACGTCAGTCGGCACTCCACCCATTGCGTAATGCGCGGTCGGCTGGATTCCCACCGGTTGTGTGTAGGGCTCGACGCCCTGGTAGATGCGCGCGAAGTCCGTGATGTCCGGCAGCTTCTCGTCGATGACCGCGCGCCCCAGGTGGTGGACGTCGAGCCACACGTAGTCCTTGCCGTCGACACCGCGGCCGGCCCGGATCTCCTCGTAGATCGCGCGACTGACGACGTCGCGCGGCGCCAGGTCAAGCAGCGTCGGCGCGTAGCGCTCCATGAAACGCTCGCCCTTGCCGTTCAGGAGAATCCCGCCCTCCCCGCGCGCCGCCTCGGAGAGCAGCACCCCGAGCCCGGCCAGGCCGGTCGGGTGGAACTGGTAGAACTCCATGTCCTCCAGCGGCACGCCGCGGCGATACGCCAGAGCCACGCCGTCGCCCGTGAGTGTGTGGGCGTTGGACGTGATGCGGAACATGCGCCCAAAGCCGCCCGTCGCCAGCAGCACCGCCTTGGACCGGAAGCACGTGGAGCATGCCAGTCCGCCAGCCGGACCGCGACGACCCCACGGCTGATCCCGCCCTCGATCAGCAGGTCGACCACGTGGTACTCGTCGAAGAAGCGGACGCCCTGCTTGATGCACTGCTGGTACAGCGTCTGCAGGATCATGTGGCCTGTGCGGTCGGCCGCGTAGCAGGCCCGCCGGACTGGAGCCTCGCCGAAGTTGCGGGTGTGCCCCCCGAACCGCCGCTGGTCGATCCGCCCGTCCTCGGTCCGGTTGAACGGCAGCCCCAAGTGCTCGAGTTCGATCACCGTTTCGATCGCCTCGCGCGCCAGGATTTCCGCGGCGTCCTGGTCGACGAGGTAGTCGCCCCCCTTCACGGTGTCGAACATGTGCCACTCCCAGTGGTCTTCCTCCTGGTTGCCCAGGGCCGCGCAGATTCCGCCTTGCGCGGCACCTGTGTGGGAGCGGGTCGGGTAGAGCTTGGTCAGGACCGCCGTCGGCACGCCCTCTCGGGCAAGCTCGAGCGCCGCGTACAGGCCGGCGCCACCCGCGCCGACGATGAGCGCGTCGAACTCGTGGATGATCGGTTCATCCATCACGTCACGCCCCCACCGGCAATGTCATCACAACCCCTGTACCGGCGGCGAAAAGGATGATGGCCACGATGTAGAGCGCCGACATCGAGAGCAGCCGGGATCGCGCGCCGTGCACGTAGTCCATGAGGACCGTTCGCACCCCCATGAAACTGTGAAACAGCACGGCCATCAGCAGGGTCCAGTCGAAGACCCGCCACGCCAGGCTCCCCCAGCGTGCAGCGATCCACGACGCGCTCTCCTGAGAGGGATCGAACAGGAAATGCATGATGCTGAAGTGCGCGAGCGCGAGCACGAACAGCATCACGCCCGTAATGCGCATGAAATACCAGACGAAGAGCTCGAATCCGCTTCCCTGCGGGCGACTGCGGCCGGCCGTCCGGTGGTCGATCATCACCATCTCGCCGCCTCTTAAGCCCCGATGCCCAGGGCCGGCCCGATGACCGGTCGCAGGATGATGAAGGCGCCGGGAATCCCGACCGCCACGAAGATGATCCAGCTCGCATACCACAGCGCCCGGTGGTACACAGTCATAACCGGCCAGAGGTCGATGATCAGTATCCGCAGGCCGTTGAGCGCGTGGTACAGCAGTGCGGCGCCCAGCAGCACCTCGGCCACGCGGCCGGGCGTGCTGGCGTAGACCTGCAGGACCGTGTCGTAGGCCTTCGGATCGCCGCCGACAAGATAGATGTCGACGACGTGCACGACGACGAAGAGCCAGATGGCGACGCCGCTGATGCGGTGGAAGGCCCAGGCCAGCATCCCCTCTCGAGGCCGGTATCGGAGCAGCATGGCGCCTCCGCGGAGTGCGAACCGTCCGGCGATCAGGCCGGAGTACGACCGTAGGTCAGCACCGGCCGGGATCGTCGATCCGCCCGGCGCCATGCCCGCACGCGGCTCCCGCAGGTAGCGGGAACGGATCGGGCTTGACCTGCCATTCGCGGGCATTCTATCCACGCGCACGCTCTCTCTGCGACCCGGCGCGCACCGCGCACTCCGCGGCGGGCTATGCTGGAACGGCTGGGCAACTCGCCCGGGCAGTTCACGGAGGCTCTCGCTCGTGAAGCTCCAGGAATTCCACGCGCGCGAGTTGCTTGCCGCGGCTGGGCTCCCGGTTCCAACCAGTCGCGTGGCCACCACCCCTGCCGAGGCTGCCGGTGTGGCTCAGGAGATGCTGACTGCCGGCGCCAGCGGCGTCGTCGTGAAGGCACAGGTCCTGGTGGGCGGGCGGGGCAAGGCAGGCGGCGTGAGGCTGGCGACAACCGCTGATGACGCAGAGCGCGTGGCGAGCCAGATCCTTGGCATGACGATCAAAGGCATCACGGTCCGCAAGGTCCTCGTCGCGCCCGCGTCCGATATCCGCCATGAGTATTACCTAGGCGCAGTGCTGGACCGGGCCGCGCAGCGCATCCTTGTGATGGGCTCCGCGGAGGGAGGCGTCGAGATCGAGCAGGTGGCGAAGGAGCAGCCCGACGCGATTGTCCGTGTGCACGCCCACCCGCACCTCGGACTGCTCGACTTTCAGGCCCGCTATGTCGCCCTCGCGCTGGGGCTGACGGGTCCCCACCTCAGCGACGCCGTGGCTGTGGCTCGCGGCCTAGTCCGCGTGATGCTCGACAACGACGCCGACCTCGTCGAGGTGAACCCGCTGGCGATCGTGCGCGAGCGGGCGGCCGACGGGGCCGAGACCGACCGCTTGGTCTGCCTAGACGCCAAGATCACCATTGACGACTCAGCCCTCCCCCGGCACGCTGACCTCGAGGCCCGGCGCGACCTGGACGAAGAGGACCCTGCCGACCGGGAGGCGCGCGAGCAGGAGATCAACTTCATCCACCTCGACGGCACTATCGGGTGCCTAGTCAACGGCGCCGGGCTCGCAATGACCACCATGGACCTCGTCAAGCGGGCCGGCGGCGAGCCGGCGAACTTCCTCGACATCGGCGGCGGCGCCAGAGCGGACACCGTCGCCGCGGCCATGCGCCTCATCCTCGCCGACCCGCGCGTGCAGGTGATCCTCGTCAACATCTTCGGCGGCATCACGCGCGGTGACGAGGTCGCCCGCGGCCTCGTCGAGGCCCGCGCCCAGCAGTCCCGTGCCGTGCCCATGGTGGTTCGCATTGTCGGGACCAACGCAGAGGCCGCGCAGGACATCCTGCGCCAAGCGGCTTTCCAAACGGCGGAGAGCCTAGAGGCCGCGGCCGCGCAAGCGGTAACGGCGGCTCGGCAGGTGGCGTCCGTGGCGGAAGGAGCCGGGCGATGAGCATCCTGGTCGGCCGGGAGACGCGCCTGGTCGTGCAGGGCATCACGGGACGCGAAGGCGAGTTCCACTCGCGTCAGATGCAAGCGTACGGGACGCGCGTCGTCGCCGGAACTCGCTTCGGCAAAGGCGGCCAGCGCGCCCTCGATGGCACGGTACCCGTCTTCGACACGGTGCACGAGGCGGTTCAGGCGACCGGCGCGAACACCAGCATCGTCTACGTCCCCGCCCCGGCGGCGCCCGACGCCATCCTGGAGGCGGTCGATGCCGGGATCGGGCTGGTAGTGTGCATTACCGAGCGCATCCCAGCACTCGACATGGTGAAGGTAATGCCGGTCGTGCGCGAGGCGGGCGCCCGCCTCATCGGGCCGAATTGCCCAGGTGTCACCTCGCCGGGCCGTGCCAAGGTAGGCATCATCCCCGGCTCGATCCACCTGGAGGGGTCGGTCGGATTGGTCAGCCGCTCCGGGACCCTGACCTACGAAGTCGTGCAGGCGCTCACCGACGCCGGTATCGGGCAGTCCACCTGCGTGGGGATTGGGGGCGATCCGATCATCGGCACGTCCCACCTCGATGTGCTGCAGCTCTTCGCCAACGATCCCGAGACGCACGCGCTGGTGCTGATCGGCGAGATCGGGGGCAGCGCTGAGGAGGAGGCGGCGGCATGGGCCGCCGACCACCTGCGCGGCATCCCCAAGGCGGCGTTCATCGCGGGCCGCACCGCGCCCGAGGGCAAGCGCATGGGCCATGCGGGGGCGATCATCAGCGGCGGTTCGGGAACGGCGGCGGCGAAGGTCGCGGCCCTCGAGGCAGCTGGGTTCCGCGTCGCGGAGACGCCCGGGCAGATCGCGCAGCTGCTGGCCGCGCAGGGCGTCGCAACGACCTGACGCACGGCCTTCGCGGCCGCCGGGGTCACTGCGCCATGGCGGGCGCCCCATCGCCGAACAGGTTCTCCCAAGCCGGCCCGCCGGGTTCCTCGATCAGTTCGACGAGGACGCCGTGGCTGCTGCGAGGGTGAAGGAAGGCGACGGGCCCTTCCGCACCCCGGCGGGGCGCGTGGTCGATGAGCTCGACCCCCGCGGCCTCCATCTGCGCCAGCGCCTCGGCCACGTCTGGCACCTCGAAGCAGACGTGGTGGAAGCCCTCCCCCCGGCTCTCGAGGAAGCGCGCGACCCCGGTCGACGGATCCGTAGGCTCGACGAGCTCGATCCGGCTCGAGCCGACCGGCAGGAAGGCGATGCGCACGCCGTCCGACGGGATGGGCAGCACCGTCGCGAGGGCCAGGCCAAGCGTGTCGTGGTAGAAGCGGACCGCGGCGTCCATGTCACGGACGACAACCGCGACATGGTGGATCGCGCCGAGGCGGTGCCGCTCGACCAGTTCCTGCGGGGTCATGCTCTCTCCTGTCAGATGGTGATGGACTCGCGGTGCTCGCCCCACACGGATCTCAGGGCGTCGCTCATCTCGCCCAGTGTGGCGTGCGCGTGGACAGCTTCGACCAGCGCCGGCATCACGTTCTCCTCGCCCTGCGCGGCCGCCACGAGCCGGTTGACGGCGAGTTGCCAAGCCGCGTGGTCGCGTTCGGCACGCACGCATCGCACGCGCTCCGCCTGGCGGCCTTCCTCCTCGGGGTCGATGCGCTGCAGCGGCGGCGCCGGTGCGGGCCCGTCGATGAAGCGGTTGACGCCGACCACGATCTCGTCACCGGACTCGACCGCACGCTGGCGGCGGTAGGCCGATTCCTGGATCTGCCGCTGTTGGTACCCCGCCTCGATCGCGGCCAGGGTGCCTCCCATCTCGTCGATCTCGTCGAGGTATCCCGTGGCTAAGCGCTCCAGCTCGTCCGTGAGCGACTCCACGAAGTAGCTTCCAGCGAGTGGGTCCGGCGTCTCAGACACGCCCGCCTCGTGCGCGAGGATCTGCTGCGTCCTAAGCGCAAGCTTCGCCGACTGTTCGGTTGGCAGGGCGAGTGCCTCATCGCGCGCGTTGGTATGCAGGCTCTGCGTGCCGCCAAGCACGGCAGCCAGCGCCTGGAGTGTGGTGCGCACCACGTTGTTGTCAATGGACTGGGCCGTCAGGCTGCTGCCGGCGGTCTGCGTGTGGAAGCGGCACATCATCGAGCGCTCGCTGCGCGCCCCGAACCTGTCACGAACTATCCGCGCCCACATCCGGCGCGCGGCGCGGAACTTGGCAACTTCTTCGAACAGTTCGCTCCAGGCCGCGAAGAAGAAGCTCAGCCGCCCAGCGAAGCGGTCGACGTCGAGCCCGCGCTGCTGTGCCGCCTCGATGTACGCGATGCCGTCGGCGAGAGTGAAAGCGAGCTCCTGAGCAGCCGTCGCCCCAGCCTCGCGCATGTGGTACCCGCTGATTGAGATGGTGTTCCATTTTGGCAGCTCGGTCGCGCAAAATTCGAACACGTCGGTGACGAGGCGCATGGAGGGACGGGGCGGGTAAATATACGTGCCGCGCGCGATGTACTCCTTCAGGATGTCGTTCTGGGTCGTGCCGCTGATCGCGCTGCGTGGCACTCCCTGGCGCTCGGCAGCCGCGACATAAAAGGCGAGCAGGATCGGGGCCGTGGCGTTGATCGTCATCGAGGTGCTCACGCGATCCAGCGGGATCCCGTCAAGCAGGGTCTCCATGTCCGAGAGGGAGCTGATCGGGACGCCGACCCGGCCGACCTCGCCTTCCGCCCGGGCAGCGTCGGAGTCGTAGCCCATCTGGGTGGGCAGGTCGAATGCAACGGAGAGCCCGGTCTGGCCCTGCTCGAGCAGGTAGCGGAAGCGGCGGTTCGTCTGCTCGGCACTCGCGAAACCGGCGTACTGCCGCATCGTCCAGAGCCGGCCGCGGTACATCGTGGGCTGCACGCCCCGGGTAAAAGGAAATTCACCGGGACGGCCCAGGTCGCCGTCCTCGTCGAGTGCCGCCACGTCCGCGCGCGCATACAAGTCCGCGATCGGAATACCGCTCGACGTGACGAACGAGTGGCGGCGCTCGGGATGCTCCGCCACGGCGCGCTGCCGCGTGGTGGCCCGCCACCGTTCGCGACCGGCAGCGCTGCCGCCCTGGTCGCTTGGCTCGCTGCCCCTCAGTCCGGCTGCAGCGCTGCTCCCCCTCTCGCCTGCGGCGCCCTTCTCCTGCTCGCGCTCGCGCGTCATGCGATCACCACCAGCTCATCTCCCTGCTCGACGCGAGCGCCCGGCTCGACGCTCACGACCTCGATGGTACCCGCCCCAGTGGCCAAGATCTCGTTCTCTCTCTCTTCATGGCCTCGAGATCTTCATGGCCTCGCGCGAGCAGAGGCGCGCGCGCCTCTGCCGGGCCGCCAGCTCCGACCCAGATCCGCACGACCCGGCCGCGCAGCGGGGCACGGACCACCCGCAAGTGCCGCCCGCGGCCGCATGCTCCCGGCGGGCCAGGTCGCGGAGCGCCGCCGGGCGTGCCGGCGCAACCACTGCCTCGAACCGCCCGCCGTCGATCACGACCTCGATCCTGGCGGGCCCGGACGCTTGGCCAGCGCCCGCAGACAGAGGACGGACGAGCGCCACTCGGGGCAAGCAGGGCGGGGCGCAGATCTCCCGGCCCGGGTCAACGCGGCGCATACTCCGCCCGCACGTTGGGCCGAGGCCTTCACCCCCGCCGGCCAGCCGACGCCCTCTGCGTCGAAACGCACTCTACCGGCGGCCTCAAGATCCCCGGCGGGGGCCGGCTCGCGCGTCCCTGGCACAAGAGGAACCGCCGCGAAACTCGCGCCACGCCGAGCGGCGAGCTTGCCGCCGAGTCCAGCGAGCGTTTCGGCCGTCGGGCCAACGAACGCGATTCAGGCCTCGGTTGGCTACTCGGAGCCGGCGCAGGCGAACCCCCACCTCAGAGCTACTCCCGCGCGCCAAGTCATCGGCCGCCCAGGCGTCTTTGTGCAAAGACGCCTGGGCTATCCGCCGTCGCAGGGGGATGTTCCCGTGTTTCCGGGCCGGGTTCCGCTGACGCTTGCCGGACAGCATCTCGAGGGATCTGATCAGGCGGGGCCTGGTCTCCGACGGCCCAATGACATCGTCGAGATACCCGCGCGCCGCCTCCATGTACTGATGCGCGAAACGCTCCGAGTACTCGCGCACGAGCACCTGCCGCTGTGCATCCGGTTCCGACGCGCGAGCGAGGCGCTCCCGAAAGATCGCATTGACCGCGCCCTCGACGCTCACCACCGCGATCTCGGCGGTGAGCCACGCGAGGTTGCTATCACCGCGAAGCTTGCTACTCAGGACGCCGTGGGCGACCCGTACGCCTTGCGCGCAATCACTGTGAGCTTTGGGGACAGTCGCCTCACAGTAACCACACAGCAGTTTGGCACCGTGGCGGATGATGCCGCCATGCTCTTGCGCGACGCCGGGCAGGGACCCCGGAACGTCCAGCAGCGTCACGAGCGGGACCTTGAACGCGTCGCAGACACAGACGAAGCGGGCGGCCTTGTCCAACGCATCGATTTGCAGTGCACTCGCAAGGACCATCAGTTGCTGCGCGACGATCAAACGCTGTGTCTGCCAAGGTGCGCCAGCCCGGTCACGATGTCTTGCGCCCAGCCCGGCTGCAGCTCCATGTAGCGGCGGGTCCCACACATTGTTCGACGGGAGGAACCCGAGGAACCTGCGCGCCATGTCGAGTGCGGCTGCTTGTCGGATGCGGCCGGGTGGGCCACTCCGCTGACTTCGGTGTGCGTCACCGCGCCGTGAAGAAGATCGCGATCGACGTCTGCGTGCGTCACAACGCGCACAACGACTGCCCGGTTACGAACATGTAGCTCGCTTGCTCCACCATGGTCTTGACGTCCGTGATGACCGGGGAATACATACGGCCGCCGGAACACGGACCCATGATCAGCGAGACCCTGGGGGATGACGCCGGAGGCAAGCGTGTTGCACAGGAAGATTCGGCGCGCCCGCCGAGTGAGACGACATCCTCTTGGAAGCGAGCGCCGCCTGAAATCACTAAGCCCGACGATCGGCGAGCCGGTCCGCGTCGCAAGGTCCATCACGTTGCGCGTCTCCTCAGCGTGCGCCTCGGACAGCGAGCCACTGAACATGGTGAAGTCTTGGCTGCACACGAAGACGAGCCGACCGTCGATGGTCCCGTGTCCCGTGACGACGCCGTCGTCCAGAATGCACTGTTCGTCGGGGCGGAGATTCCCCGCGCGGTAGGTAACGAATGCATCGAGCTCCACGAACGAGTTGGGATCAAGCAGGACTGTCAAGTCGTTCGCGGACCGTCAGCTTGCCTTGCTCGTGCTGACGGTCGCTCCGCCTTGCCGCCCCCGAAACAGCTCAAGTCACGCAATGCCCGAAGCTGCCCGACGCGCGCGCCCATCGCGCGTCTTTCGTCACTGGCTAGGGTTCGGGCCCCTTCCGGTGTCTTTGTGCAAAGACGGTCGCGTTACCGATCAGCGCATCCGCGGCGAACCGGGAGGCGACGCTGTCGAGGCCGTGGCAGCCGCACACAACCGCCGAGACTTATCCACCGATTCGGTGAACAAGTCCTGTTCAGTGTGGACAAGTGCGTTGGAAGGGTCATCCTCGACGTTACACTGTCGCGAGTCCCCACACGACGCTGACGCGTGTTCGACTCAAATCCGCGCAGAGAGGAACCGAGCTCGTGGCGAAGGTCATCGCTATCGCGAACCAGAAGGGCGGCGTTGGCAAGACCACCGCCGCGATCAACCTCGGCGGCGCACTCGCCGAACAAGGGTTTCGCGTCCTGTGCGTGGACATGGATCCGCAGGCGAATCTGACGGTGGGCCTCGGCATCAACATTGGCACTGTCGAGCAGTCGATGGCCGATGTGCTGGCCGACTCGCGCGCCCGGCTCGAAGACGTGATCATCCCCACGCAGACCAGTGGCATCGACGTTGCCCCTGCGACACTGGAACTGGCATCGACCGAGGTCGAGCTGTTCACAGCGATTGGCCGCGAGCAGGCTCTGCACGAGGTGCTCTCCAACTGGATTACCGATCGCTACGACTTCGTGCTGATCGACTGCCCGCCGACGCTCGGGCTGCTGACAATTAACGGCCTGGTGGCGGCGGACAGCGTGATTATCCCGGTGCAGACCCAGTACTACGCGCTGAAGGGTCTCACGGCCCTTGTCAAGGTCATCAACCAGATCCGGGTTAAGCGGCTCAATCCGGAACTGCGCATTCTCGGCTTGCTCCCCACCTTCTACGACGGACGGACACTACTCGGACGCGAGATGCTCGAGGAGCTTCGGGAGCTGGGCGACCACCACGTGTTCCACAGCATCGTCAAGAACACGGTCAAGCTCGGCGAGGCGCCGCTGACCGGTCGGCCGGTCACCGCGTACGCCGGGGCGTCGGACGCAGCTCGCACGTTCCGCGAGCTGGCACGGGAGGTGATCGATCTTGGCTAGGCCCGACTTCCGGAGTACCGCTGCTCGCCGCCTATCGGAAGAGCGCGAGGAGCTGTCGCCGGCGATCATCAGCCTCCTTGCACCAGACGAAAAGCCGCGCAATGTGACAGTGCGCCAGATTCCCGTCTCGCGAATCGATCCTAGTCCGGAGCAGCCGCGCTTAGCGCTCGACCAGGACGGGCTGAACGAGCTCGCCGCATCAATCCGCGCGCACGGGGTCGTCCAGCCTATTCTTGTCCGACCCCTCCCTGCCGGCCGCTACCAGCTGGTGGCAGGAGAACGACGCTGGCGCGCGGCCCAGATCGTGAACCTTGAGACGATGCCGGC
Source organism: uncultured Chloroflexia bacterium (assembly GCA_963835945.1). Lineage (GTDB taxonomy): Bacteria > Chloroflexota > Limnocylindria > Limnocylindrales > CSP1-4 > JAJYNJ01. The sequence continues at coordinate 9,547 of CAWIHR010000078.1, read as the reverse complement.
CCTCGTCGAAGAGATCGACGATGCGACGGCTCTGGAGATCGCCATCGTCGAGAACCTCCAGCGCGAGGACCTGTCCCCGCTCGACGAGGCGGCGATGTACCGCCGGATGACCCACGACTACGGATACAGCGTTCGCGGGCTCGCCCAGAAGCTCGGCAAGGACAAGGGGTACATCGAGAATCGGCTACGCCTCGCCGACGCTCCGACGGAGATCCGCGAGCTCGTGTCTTTGCGCAAAGACACGGTGTCACACGCCTACGAGTTGATGAAGGTCGAGGACCCCCGGCGGCGGAAGCGGCTAGCAGCACAGGTGGCTCGGGGCGAGCTCACCCTGCTGCGGCTTCGCGCCCGGATCCAGGGGCGCCCGGCCGGTGCCCACGACACCCCTCGGCGTGGACGCCATGTACTGACGGCCGCGGGCGAGGCAGCAGCAGCCGGGCCTGAGGAGCGCGACCATACAGGTGCCTCCCCGCAGGAGTCGGAGGTCGAACCGCATGCGGTGCCGACCGGCGACAACGCCTTGGTGTCGTCGAAGGCTCACCTCAGTGAGGCGCTTGAAGACTTGGTCGGCGTGCTCCGGGCGCCGCAGGCGCTCGACAGCATGAGCGAGGTCGACCGATCGAACCTCGCCAAGTACCTGACGATCACGAAATTGCGACTCGAGAACGCAATTGCGCTCCTGCGCGCGCTCGATGGGCGTGGCTGACGCACACCGACCAACCCGGGCAGCTGAACGGCACGTGGCGGCAGGGTTTCAGAGCTGAAGGGCGCCGGTCGTGCTCGAAGTCGCACGGATCGTTAGTGGCACCAACCGCCGTCTGCAAGAGGCCAGTGGTGTTGGCCGTCCGCAGGGCGTCGAGATGGCACCGCCTGCTCGCAATGCGACCGCCGCCACGGCGAGGGCGCCGAGCCAGACGGAAGAGGCTGCAGCAGTCGAGTGGGGCAGGAACACCCGGATGTGTGCCACGCAACGAGGCGTGACCGTCCTTCGGTGGCAGGGCCGACCAAACCCGCGGCGCGCCGGGCCCGTGTCGGCGTGGTGCCGAAAGAATAGGCTGAGGACGCCTAGATGTAGGTGATCTCGTGGAAGTTCTCCACGAGGTACTCGATGATGCGCGCCCGCCCGTCTGGCGTCTCACGGCGGACGCCAGGAACGAGGCACCACAACTCGATGGCAGGCACCATGAGCTCACCGTCCGCGGTCCGCCCGAGTGTCGCCGGAGCCCCACCGCCCGCCGCAAACACTCGTTCGAACCCGGCCTCGTCGATGCCGGCGGCCCGCAACAAATCCCGGATCACCCGGCGGACGCCGACCCGGATCGACATGTCCCGCATCAGCTCGGTGGCCCAGGCGTCGACCTGCTCGTCCAGCTGCTCGTCGAGCCGTCGGCGATACTCCGTCGGGTCCTGGGCAAGTCCGGTCGCGCCGCTCATTGTCCTCCTCTGCCGTTGTCGCGTGACATTGTCCCACGGCTCTTGCCCACGGGCTGGGCGGACGCGGACGTCGCGGTGTCAGCCGCGGGGTAGGGAGCGGTCGAGGTCTCGGCACACCTCAGCCATTCTGGTCGCGATCTCACGCCCCGCCGAGCCGAGCCCTTGCAGCACCGCGCCCTCGAGCTATGCCGACACCTGCACGTGTCCGCCGTGGACCATCGACGGCGAGCTCGACGGCCTGGACTCGGTCCCATCGAAAGAGCCGGCCTGACACGCGCGGTCCTTCCTGCGGGACGTTGCCGCGCACGCTAAGCGCAACCAAGCGCGCGCTCGTCGATGCGAGCACTTGGAACCGCGCATTCGGTTGGTCTCCGCGCAACGTGGCAGGGCGCGTCGCCTCCCGCACCGAGCGTCTGCAACACGGTCTCGGTCAGGGAGACCAGCTGTCCGAGAGACGCTGGCGTCCTTCCGGCCCGTCCCGCCACTCTGCGAAGCGCATGCGCACATGTTGCCAAGGACATGCCCGTAACAGGAGTCGGGCCGCGACGAACGGCCGACCTCGCTGCAGCGGGATCCAAGCAACCGCGGGCGCTGCCACTCCCGGATCGCTTCACACGCGACCGCCAGTCGCTCGCTGAAGGCGTGCGCCTACGTTCACCCGCGGCGCGGCGCACCCCGAGTGGCCGACGCCGGGCTGCCCTGTCTCGACTCCAGCCGCCGATGCCCTTAGCTGGGCGCGGTGACGCTCAGCGACGGGTCGTTGATGTTGGTGATCTCGAGCTTGACGCTGGTGGGACCAGTGGCCGAGATCAACCCGTTCTCCTCCAACGCGACGAGGTAGTTGCCGTTCGTGGCGACCCAGATATCGACCGTGGCCCCGGGCGGGAGAGTCGGCTGGCCGGCCGGGACGGCGGTCGAGTGATCGGCACGCAGGTGGATCGCCTGCACACCGTTCTTCGTCTCCACCCCGATGGTCTGCAGAGCCGAGAGCGACACGCTGGCCTTGGCCCGCTGCAGGAACAAGCCCGGGTCGAAGGCACTGGTCATGGCCGACAGAGCGCTGGGGGGCATGGGTGCCTTGACGAACGTGCCCGTCCCCTCGTCCATCCACACGTCCGAGCCGACCACCACGATGCGCGTGGTCTTGCCGGCGGCATTGGTAGCCGTGAAACTCTCAGCCAAGGCGGGCTTGCGGACCACGACGACGGTAAACGACCCCGGGTTCGACCCGCCGGTCGCTGTGATGGAGACCTTGTACGAACTGACGTTCGAGAGGGCGGTGGCCGCGTTGGACACGTCGCCAACGCTGGGCAGCGGCGCCACGCTGGGGGCCGCACTGGGGACGGCGCTCGGGGCCGGCACGGATGGCGCGGCGGATGCCTGCGGCAGCGCGGCGGCCGAGGCCGGGGCTACGCCACCCGTGGCGGCCGCAGCGGGTGCCTTGGTGGCCGACGAGCCGCCGCACGCTGCGAGCAGGGCGCTGACGCCCAAGACAAACACCATGGACTGCACACGGTTCGGAACCACTGGTCCTCCCTCACTCTATACGCAGCCTCTGGGTCCAGATCGCGAAATCGTGGGCCCCGGCTTGTGTGTTGTCAACGAACCGGCTGGTCGGTCAGTGCCAAGCGCCCTGTCGCATCAATTCCTGCCTAGGCGCCGCCGCCCGACGGGAGATCGGCCGCCGGCTCCCCTATCCTCGATGCTGGCCGGCGTGGCACGCGGAGCAGGTATCCCCTTGACTGAACGGCGGCTCTCAGGCAGCCGCCTTGGTGCCCTGCCACTCCCCGTACGAGCCCCACAGCATGAGCGCCGCGCCGGCCCAGTCGACGAGCAGGACGAGGACGACCGGGGCACCGCCGTACGACGCGAGGAGCCCGAGGACGGAAACGAGCTGCAGGAACTGCAGCAGCGCGATGAGGCCCACCACGGCGCTGATCCCGAGGAGGATCGTGGCATACGGCGCGGGCCAGGTGAGGGTGGTGTTCGGCGCGTAGTGCAGATAGACGACCACGAGCACGGCGATGGCGCCCAAGAGACCGACCCCGCCGGCCCCGGCGACCCCGTACAGCCCGCTGCTCAAGACGATCCCGAGCAGCCAGGAGAGCACGATGAGGCCGGCCCCCATCGCGGCCTGTCGTTCTCGTGCGTTGAGCTTCGACCAGATCTGTTGCACCATGGGACGCCTCCTAATCGAGACTCCGTGAGCAGGCCGGGCCCGCGACACGGTTGGTCGAGCGCACAGGCCGTCGTTTCGCGCACGCGCCCGCTGGCCGAAGCGTACAGGGGATGTGAGCCGCGCGCCAGTCCCTGTGCTCGTCAGGTACCCCCGTTGCACATCGACCCCGAGGGAGGACAGGTACTCGGCCGGGGTGAGGTAGCCGAGCGCTTGGTGAAGTCGGACGGTGGTGTCCGCATATGGCTTTCAACCCACAAAGCGACCCGTCTGGCGACCATGTGCTCTCGCTCGAAGGGATCGCCACGCTCGATCCGCCCCTCGTGCCGCAGAACCAAGAGTCGCTACCTACACGGCTCGGGAAGCGCTGCTGCCAGCCCCTCGTGCGCGCGCGACTGTTCGGTGCGTCGGGGGACGGCGTTCCAGCCGTGTTGACGCGGCGCTTCCGAGTCGTTGGAGCCGGCCTCGGAGCGCGCCTCTGTGTGGCGTCCGGGTCGACGACATATCGGATCGTCACGTTGCTGCTCGCCAATTGACCCATGAACACCTATCACTTGGGGGAATTGCACCCCGGTGTGACCCACACCAGGGGTGTTACATCCGTCCTCGCAGCGAAGATTGAACGCTGCGCGATGCCGCAGCCTCAATACTGGTGGAGCGGCCACACAGGCCGCCCCGCCGGAGGAGCAGGCGTTGGAACGCGACCTCGTCAGGCAGGCGCAGCACGGAGACCAGGAGGCCTTCGGCATCCTGGCCCGCACGAACGGCGACTGGCTGTTCGCGGTCGCGCAGCGGATCCTCCGGGACTTCGACCGGGCCGAGGACGCCGTGCAGCAGACGCTGGTGATCGCCTGGCGCGAACTGCCGACGCTCCGCGATCCGGACCGGTGCGAAGCCTGGCTCCGCCGACTCCTCGTCCGGGTGTGCTGCGTTGAGATCCGTCGGACGCGACGGATCGACGCGGTCATCCGGGTCCTTCCAATGGGCGAACCGATCACCGCCGATGGCGAGATCTCGGTGGCCGACCGCGACCAGCTCGAGCGGGGCTTCCGACGCCTACCGCCCGAGCAACGGGTGATCCTCGTGCTGCACCACTACCTCGGGCTGGCGCCCGCCGAGATCGCCGAGGCGCTCGGCATCCCGGCGGGCACGGCCCGTTCCCGACTCCACTACGCGCATGCGGCGATGCGAGCCGTCCTCGAGGCGGACGACCGTCGCCAGGTTGCCGGAGGGCATCGGTCATGAGCGACGACCAGGATATCGAACGGCTCCTCGATCGCTGGCTCGCAGAGGGGCCGGACGAAGTGGCCGATCGCGTCGTCGACCGGGCCCTCGAGACCGTCAAACGAACCACGCAGCGGCGCGCCGTCGGCACGCCGTGGAGGTACCTCACGATGTCCATGCCCGCGCGGCTGGCAATCGCCGCCGCCGTCATCATCGTCATCCTGGGCGCCGGGGTCCTTGTCGTCGCCTCGCGCAGCAGTGCGCCGGTCGTCGGGAGTGCGCCGGTCGTCGGGGGGCCTCCGCCGACGCCGACTCCCTCGCGCACGGCCGCCACGACCCCATCGGCGTCGCCCGCCGGTGCGGCCCGCATCGGTGCGGCCCGCATCTTCTGGACCAACGGGGCCCTTAACGCGCCTAAGGGCACGTCGCTTGGCGTGGCCAACATCGACGGCTCCGGCGTGAACGCCAACTTCATCACGGGCGCCAACGAGCCGTACGGGGTGCTGGTCGTCGGCGACCACCTCTACTGGGGCAACGGCCACGGCACGACGATCGGGCGGGCCAACCTCGACGGGAGCGGCGTCGACCAGAACTTCATCACGGGAGCGAACGGTCCCTGCGGCGTGGCCAGCGACGGCACCTACCTCTACTGGGCGAACTCGGGCGTCTCGATCCCCGGCACGACGATCGGGCGGGCCAACCTCGACGGGAGCGGGGTGAACGAGAGCTTCATCACGGGAGCCAACGTGCCCTGTGGGGTGGCCCTCGACGCGACGCACATCTACTGGGCCAACTTTGCGAGCGGCTCTGGCTCGACGATCGGGCGGGCCAACCTCGACGGGAGCGGGGTCAACCAGAGCTTCATCAGCGGCGCCAACGGGCCGGTCGGGGTGGCGGTCGTCGGTCCCTACCTCTATTGGGCCAACAGCAACGCTCCGCCCTCCCCCGTCGCGGTCGGCAACTCGATCGGGCGGGCCAACCTCGACGGCACGGGGGTGAACCAGAGACTTCATCACTGGCGCCGACGACCCCTGCGGCGTGGCGAGCGACGGCACCTACCTGTACTGGGGCAACGTGGGCAGCAACATCACGGGCAAGACGATCGGGCGGGCGAAGCTCGACGGGACCGGCGTGAACGAGAGCTTCATCAGCGGCGCCGACGGTGCCTGCGGGTTCGCCTTCACCCACTGAACGCTAGGGTGGCGGACCGTCGGAGCGGGCCGCCACCATCAAGATCCCATCGCCGCTATCGGCGGACGACAGGGATCTGCTCAGCGGCATCACCGTGATGTTGTTGGCGGTCGCCAACCGAAATCTTGCGCAGCAGGGCTTCCCCGAGGTGTTCGGTCCTTTGCCGGACGAGCAGGCCGGGGTTGGGACGGACGCCATCGATCCCCAGCCGTGCCGCCTAGTAGCCGAGGACGGCACGGTCTGCGTGAGCAAGGTCGGCCACCGTGGACGCCACCACTAACGCCAGAGCTCCCTCGTGAACTGACCGGCACGCGGTCCGTTGCCTATACGCACCACCACCAGGCGTTGCCAGGGGCCGTTCGCCTCGTACCTGACCGCCACGAGCGACAGCGGGGCGATGCGACCGCCGCCTGTTCTGCTGATAGTCACAAGGTTCTGCACATACTGTTACCGGAACGGCACCGCAGCCGCACGGGGGGAGGATCAGACTTCGCATACACGCGAGGCCATGACGCGTGGCCCACACACTGGCCGCCGGGACCGCGCCGAGCCACTGGCGAGGCCGACCCGCACACATGAGAGCCCTGCGCCATGAGGGCGGCGGGCTCGGCGGAGGGGGCTGACATGAGGGAGAACTCCGGTGTCGTGTGGCGGGTCGCCCATTACGAGCAGGGTTCGTTGCCCGGCCTCTCGGTGGGGGACCTCGTCGCGATTGACGTAGTTGGCGTGCAGCGTCTCTCTGGCTACGAAGATCCGGTGGATCTTTCTGACGCGGAGGGCGAGTACGTCTTCGTGAAAGCCGGGGCGGGGCCGGTGCTCACCCTGCCGGCGGCGTCGTGGAAGTCTGAATACATGCCCCTCACCCGTCTGTTCCACGGCAGCCTCCGCTACGACGCCCCGTCCGTGATGCCGTGTTTCCTGACCTTCAGCAACCCTGCCGAACGGATCAAGGTGCATTTCGACACCCCGCCTGATGAGGCGCTCCTCGACCCCGACGTGCAGACGTTGATTGAGGAGCGGACCGCCGCCCCGAGCGGGGCGAAGTGAGCGAGGGTCCTGACCTGCCCCTGACGCTCTGCAAGGTGAGGGCCAGCGGTATTCCAGAGCAGTTCCAGTCAGGTTCGCCGTGGCCGACCGGTCAGCGTGTGCGACGGTCATGCGCTGCTGGCCTGCCTGTGGGGCTCCCTTTGATGCTCAGCAGAAAGAACCCGTTCAGATCGCCGCCACCGTAGCCTCGGGTCATGGGTAGCCAAAGCGGGCACTTCTGATCGGGAAAATGGCTCCGGCGGTAGGACTCGAACCTACGACCAAGCGGTTAACAGCCGCCCGGGTTCCCGCACGATTGCCAGGTTCAATCAGTCACCCAGTCAGTCACGCGAAGACACCCTCCCCTTCGTCCACCCGCTTTCTCGCGGCCGTCGATGCCCTTCGCGGCGCCCGACCCCCCGCGATGCCGGTCACACGCTCACCGGCACTTGCCTGCAGCCCCGGCCCAGGTCGAGGAGGACGAGGTTGATGGATCCCCTCGACGAGATGATCACGGGAGTACGCGCGGGCCCTTCGCCGCCATCAGCAGCACATCGAAGATTGCTGCGATCGCCGGGAATGGCACGTGCTGGCCGGCCGCCTCATCGAGCGCGCGGTCTGGTCAGCGAACAGCACCGACGAGTCAATGCGCGGCAGCCTTCCTTGGTCACTGGACTCGTCACGCAGCCCGTGGAAAGAGCGGTAGGACGCCCAATCGCGCCCGTTCTAGAAGGAAGGTAAAGTGTAAGGAATCTCGAGCCTGAGACCGAGGCGCAGGACCCCGACCAAGGACGACCGGATCGTGCAGTTGGTCACCTCCGGCGCCGCCGAGGATGCCCAAGGGGTGGTGGTCTGGGTGCACGCCTGGGAGGAGCCGTGGACGCTGGAGACGGGCATTCGCCTCACGGACGCCGATGCCTGGGAGCTCGCCGAAGCAATTCGGAAGGCGGCGGAGATGGTGGAAGGAAGTGAGCCGCAGGGCGTTTCATTCGGCTCCTGTTCGAGGAGCGTCCTTGGTGATCCGCCGTGGCTAATCGGTAATAGATATCGAGGATTCGACGTGGGCTTTGCAGTCGCGGCACGTGCGCTCGATCGACTAGCGCATTCGCCATGTCGGCATCGCCCTTCCGGCTCCAGGAGGATCAGCAGTGAGCGTGGACATCACCAACGAGTCCCTCGCCGACCCGAGCTTCGATCCCGACGCGATCGTCCTTGACGATGCCTTGCCCTGGGAAGCCCCACGGGACGGCCGATAATGGCAAGATCCCCCCACGATCAGCGTGGGCATCAATCCCGCGGTGCCAGAAATTGTGTATCTGAGCATCGACCCGCCGGGTGAGGCGGTCCTGGCGCGTGAGATCTGGATGGACTTGCGACTGACACGGGGCGTATGGGTGGACCTCGAGCCCGCCGACGCACTCGAGCTCGCACGACGGCTCCGCGTCTGCGCGGAGGCCGCCATCAGGTTCGCAGCATTCTCGGCGCAATCAAGCACAGAGTGACCGATCCGTGGGGGCGTCGTTGGTTACCGTCAGCACACCGATCCCCAGGTCGCGACCGACCAAGGAGGAGCCCGATGAATGGCAGGTTTGCATCGATGCGCGTCCGGCGCGAAAGGGCCGATCTGTACTCGCACGAGGCACACGGGGAAGTGGAGACTGCACGACTTCGGCCACCCAGTTGACGATTGCTGAGTGGCTCAGATTGGGCAACGGCGCTGACAGATAGGAGGATTCGTCCGATGACCGCATCTTTCGACCCGATGATGGGCATCCCGGTCACCCGCGCGACGTTCTACGAACACGAGGATGTCTTGGTGGAGGGACGCGCGGGCATCGCTCCGCTCGACATTACGAACCTCGGCGTGGACATCGGTGTCACCGACGGCCGCGTCACGCTCAGTGGGTCGGTCAATGACCGAATATCCGACGCGTACGGCGTTGAGTTCGACCTCGCGCCCGCGGCCCCCAGCCTGCTCGCCGCCCAGCTAATGGCGGCCGCCGGGAGCCTGCCGTCGAGCGACTGATGCGCGGTGTACCCGACCGCGGCGTCCGGCCGCGACTGGCGCAGGAGATCGACGCACAACTGAGGGCTGCGGAGACTCACCGCGTGAGCCTGCTAGCGCAGTGGCCGATCGCCAACCGCTGGCCGGGTTCGTCCCGGGGGGCGCTGATGAAGAGCTGCCCCGGCGTCCCCGTCGGTCGCCGCCGGTTCGAACGCGCCTGCCATCGTCCCCCGGAAGGTCATCGTGCTCGGCGGGCTGTCGCTCGCTGGGCCGCCGGCCGGGCGGCCGCGTCGTCACCGTCTGAGCCACCTCAGGAGCCAGCGCAGCCGCGGCGTCCGAGTCCAGTCTGGCCAAGGGTTCGGACCGGCAGAGTAACCGCGACCAGTCGGTGCTCGAGCCGGGATGTCACGATAACCGACTTGACCTCGACTCAGGAGGCACCCCGGACGGTTTGGAGGTGCGTGGCTGCCGTCGGTTAGGGGGTTACTGAA
>CAWIHR010000077.1:0-71392 GCA_963835945.1 uncultured Chloroflexia bacterium | reverse complement strand
GTGGGCGACGTGGTGGTGAGCGGCCCCGGCGTCGAGGCGCGTGTGGGTAATGCTCTGCCGCTTGGCGACATCCCGCTCGGCACCACCATCCACAACATCGAGCTGGTTCCCGGCAAGGGCGGCCAGATCGTTCGGTCGGCCGGAGCCTCGGCGCAGTTGCTAGCCAAGGAAGGCGATTGGGGCACCGTGCGCCTCCCGTCCGGCGAGATGCGGCGCGTGCCGCTCACGTGCACGGCCACCGTCGGCCAGGTGGGCAACCTGGATCACGAGAACCAGAGCTTGGGCAAGGCCGGGCGCGCCCGCCACATGGGCCAGCGTCCCGAGGTGCGCGGCGTCGTGATGAACCCGCGCGACCATCCGCACGGGGGAGGCGAGGGCAAGTCGCCCACCGGCATGCCGCCGAAGACACCGTGGGGGAAGCCGGCGATGGGGCTGCGCACACGCCGCAACAAGATCACGGGGCGCCTCATCGTGCGCTCCCGCCATCGCAAGGGCTAGGCCGAAAGGAGGTCGCTGATGTCGCGGTCAGTCAAGAAGGGGCCGTTCGTGGAGGCGCGTCTCCTCGGCCGCGTCCAGGAGATGAACCGCCGCAACGAGAAGCGGGTCCTCAAGACCTGGTCTCGTGCGAGCGTCATCTTCCCGGACTTCGTCGGACACACGGTCGCCGTCTACAACGGGCGCAAGCACATCCCGGTCTACGTGTCCGAGAATATGGTCGGGCATCGGCTGGGAGAGTTCGCGCCGACGCGGACCTTCCGCGGGCACGGCAAGCACACCGAGCGCTCGACAGCGCTGAAGTAGGAGCACGCCGTGCGAGTCGCCGCCACCGCCAGGTACATCCGCCGCTCGACGCGCAAGACGCGCCTTATCACCCAGGCGATCGTGGGTCGCCCGGTGGGCGAGGCCAGCGCCATTTTGCAGTTCATGCCGCAGGGCGCGGCGCGGGACGTCGCGAAGGTGCTCAAGAGCGCCGCCGCGAACGCTGAAAACAACCACCATCTCGCGCCCGACGACTTGATCGTCGCGGAGGCGCGGGCCGACAAGGGTCCGACGATCAAGCGCTGGCAACCGCGTGCCCAGGGGCGGGCATTCCCTATCCACAAGCCCATGACCCACATCACCGTAGTCGTCGAGAGCAAGGAGGCCTAGGTTGGGTCACAAGGTCCATCCGTACGGCTTTCGCATCGGCGTGTCGCGGGGCTGGACGGCGAACTGGTACGCGGACAAGGGCTACGCGGACCTCCTCAAGGAGGACTTCGCGATCCGCGACCTGGTCGACAAGCGGCTCGCCAACGCGAGCGTGAGCCACGTCGAGATCGAGCGCGGCATCAACCACGTCACCGTTACGATCCATACCGCGAAACCCGGGATCGTGATCGGGAAGGGTGGCGCCAACGTCGAAGCGCTGCGCCAGCAGATCGGCAAGATTTCCAGCCGCAAGGTCAAGCTAGAGATCAAGGAGATCCGCCAGCCTGAGCTCGACGCTCAGCTGGTCGCCGCCAACATCGCGCAGCAGCTGAGCCGGCGCATCGCCTTCAAGAAGGCGATGAAGCAGTCGGTGCAGAGGACGATGAAGGCCGGCGCCAAGGGCGTCCGGATTGCCGTTGCGGGCCGCCTCGGTGGCGCCGAGATGGCCCGGCGCGAGTGGGAGCGCGAAGGCCGAATCCCGCTGGGCACCCTGCGCGCCGACATTAGCTACGGGCAAGTGCATGCCCACACCACCTACGGTCGGATCGGGGTCAAGGTCTGGGTATACCGGGGCGACATCGTCCCGGAACGCCAGGCGCCCCACGAGGCCGCCGCCGCGGCGGGGGCCTGAGCGATGCTGCTTCCCAAGCGAGTCAAGCATCGCCGGGTCATGCGCGGTCGCATGAGCGGTGTGGCCAAGGGCGGGAGCGCGATCGCGTTCGGCGACTATGGACTCATGACCGAGGAGCCGGCGTGGATCACCAGCCGGCAGATCGAGGCCGCCCGGCGCGCCATGACGCGATCTGTCAAGCGCGGCGGCAAGGTCTGGATTCGGATCTTTCCTGACAAGCCGGTCACCAAGAAACCGGCCGAGACGCGGATGGGCTCCGGCAAGGGTGCGCCCGATCACTGGGTGGCCGTCGTCAAGCCTGGCCGGATCCTCTTCGAGTTGGCTGGCGTGCCGGTTGATGAGGCCCAGGAGGCGATGCGGCTGGCCGGTCATAAGCTGCCGATCAGCGTTAAGTTCGTGGTCAAGGAGGGCGTCGCAGATGGACATCGATGAAGTCCGCGCGCTCACTGATGGCGAGCTGGAGGCCGAGCTTGCTGCCGCCCGACGGAACCTCTACGACCTGCGCTTCCAGCTGGCTACGCGCCAGCTGAGCGACTATAACCAGATCAGGAGCACGCGAAAGCGGATCGCAAGGATTCTCACCGTGCAGACCGAGCGTCGCCATGAGACGACGGTCGCGGAGGCCGGGCGATGAGTGGAGTGAAGGTGGAACGCCAGCGTAAGACCAAGGTCGGGCGGGTCGTCTCCGACAAGATGGACAAGACGATCGTGGTTTCCGTCGAGCGCCTCTCACGCCATCCTCTCTACAAGCGCGTTGTGCGACTGACCACGAAGTTCAAGGCCCATGACGAGCGCAACGAGGCTCGCATCGGCGACACGGTGCGAATCGAGGAGTCGCGGCCGTTGAGCGCGAGCAAGCGCTGGCGCCTGGTCGAGATCGTCCAACGCGCGACCGACGGCATGAGCGACCAGCTGGTCGCCGAAGAGGCGTCGACCGAGGAGGCGATCCACGCTGCGGCCCATCCGGGTCGGCGCGACAAGTCGCCCGGCGGAGGGGCGACCGCATGATCCAGCAGTACAGCCGGCTGCGCGTGGCCGACAACACCGGCGCACGCACGATCCAGTGCATCCGTATCATGGGGCGCTCCCAGAGGACCACGGCTGAGGTCGGCGACGTCATCATCGCGAGCGTCAAGCAGGCGATCCCGAACGCGGCCGTCAAGAAGGGCGATGTCGTGCGAGCGGTCGTCGTCCGCACGAGCAAGGAGTACGGGCGGCCCGACGGCAGCTACATCCGGTTCGACAAGAACGCCGCCGTGCTCATCAACAATCAGGGGAACCCGCGCGGAACCCGCATCTTCGGCCCCGTCGCGAGGGAGCTGCGAGACCGCAACTACATGAAGATCGTGTCGCTCGCCCCGGAGGTGCTGTGAGAATGCCGGGCGAGGTCGTTAAGCACGTCACCAAGGTGCTGGAGATCCGCAGGGGTGATCAGGTCGTCGTGCTCGCCGGCAAGGATGCCGGCAAGCGCGGCACGGTCGATCGCCTGGTGCGCCCCGACCGCGTGATCGTCGGCGGGGTCAACGTCGCCAAGCGGCACACCAAGCCGCGCACGATGCAGGGCCGGACCGAGTCCGCACCACAGATCCAGCAGGGCGGCATCCTCGACAAGACGATGCCGTTGCCCGCCAGCAACGTCATGGTCGTGTGCCCCTCCTGCGGGCAGCCAACCCGAGTCAGGCACGCCGCTCTTGCTACCGGCACGAGCGTCCGCGTGTGCGTGCGGTGCGGCGAGCCCCTCGGCCGGGAGGTGAGGTCATGAGCGAGCTGAAGCGGCGCTACCGCGAGGAAGTCGTGCCGGCGCTCCAAAAGGAGTTCGCTTACTCGAACCCCATGCAGGTGCCGCGTGTCGAGAAGATCGTCGTCAACATCGGCCTAGGTGAAGCGCTGCAGAACGCCAAAGCCCTCGATGCGGCCGTGGGCGATCTGACGGCCGATCACCGGGCAGAAGCCGTCGTGACCAGCGCCAAGCAGTCGATCGCGCAGTTCCAGCTCCGCGACCGGCAACCCGATCGGCGCCAAAGTCACGCTGCGCGGCGAGCGAATGTGGGACTTCCTGGAGCGGCTCTCGCGCTTGCGCTGCCGCGCATCCGCGACTTCCGCGGCTGTCCCGTCGCGCTCGTTCGACGGCCGGGGCAACTACTCCCTCGGGCTCCGGGAGCAGCTCACTGTTTCCCGAGATCGACTACGACAAGATGGACCGTCTGCGCGGGCATGGAGGTCAGATCGTGACCACGGCGAAGTACGACGAGGATCGAAGAGCTTCTCGAGCTCCTCGGCATGCCGTTCGCAGAGCTGAGCGGAGCGGGAGGGACACGAATGGCCAAGAAGTCCATGATCGCGAAGGCGAAGCGCCCGACACCGGTTCAAGGTGCGGGAGAAGCACCGGTGTTACGTGTGCGGCCGTCCGCGGGGGTTCATGCGTCGATTCGCGCTGTGCCGCATCTGCTTCCGGGAGCGAGCGCTCCAGGGAATGCTCCCGCGGCGTGACGAAGTCGAGTTGGTGAGAGCCGATGAACATGACTCGACCCGATCGCCGACATGCTGACGCGAATCCGCAACGCGAGCACGGCGCGGCACGCACGCAGGTGCTATGTCCCGGCCTCGCGGATCAAGCGAGAGATCGCCGAATCCTCAAGGAGGAGGGCTTCATCGCCGACTTCGACGAGACGGCGAAGGGCCGCGGGCAATGCTCGAGATCGACGCTCAAGTACGTCGAGCGGCAAGGCGCCCGTCGTCCGGGGCTCAAGCGGTGTCAGCAAGCCCGGTCTGCGCGTCTACGCCGAAGACCGACGATCCCGAGGGTCCTCGGCGGCCTCGGCGTCGTCATCTCAGCACCGCCAAGGGCATCATGACCGACCGTCAGGCCCGCAAGGCCAGCTCGGCGGCGAAGTCCTCGCGCTATGTCTGGTAGAGGGCAGCCATGTCACGTATCGGAAAGCTGCCCATCCCGTCCCGGCAGGCGTCGAGGTCACCATCGACGGCAGCCACGTCACGGTGACAGGGCCCCAAGGGGAGCTCCACGGGACGCTCACCCCGGATCACCGTCGTCCGGAAGACGGCGGCATGCGCGTCGAGCGCGCCCGACGACGAGCAAGCGCTCAGCGCGCGCTGCACGGGCTGACCCGGACGCTCGTCGCCAACATGGTCGACCGGGGTGACGGCAGGGCTTCACGCAAGCGCTCGAGATCATCGGCGTCGGCTACCGCGCCCAGAAAGTCGGGCGAAAGCTGGAGCTCGGCTGGGCTACAGCCACCCCGTCGACATCGAGCCGCCCGCCGGGCATCACCTTCGAGGTGGACGAACCCGACCGACTCGCCGTGATCGTCGGCATCGACAAGGAGCTGGTCGGCCAGGTCGCCGCCAAGCGTCCGCGCGCTCCGCAAGCCCGAGCCCTACAAGGGCAAGGGCATCAGGTACGCCGGCGAGAGATCCGCCGCAAGGCCGGCAAGGCCGGCAAGATGGCGGCGAAGAAGTGAGCAGCCGGTGCGAGGCGGACGTAGTCCGACGACGACAGGCTCGGCAGTCGCGAGCGCCGCTCGCCGAAGCGCCACGAGCGGATCCGCCTCCACGCGGCGGGACGGCGGCAGCGGCCGCGGCTGGCGGTCTTCCGCAGCCTCGACCACATCTACGCCCAGGTCATCGACGACGCGACCGGCCGCACGCTGGCCGCGGCGTCGACGCTCGAGCCCGAGCTGCGCGCGGGCCACGGGCACCAAGACCGAGCGCGCGCCGAGCAGGTCGGCCGCCTGGTCGCCGAGCGGGCCAGGTCGCCGGCATCGAGCAAGGTCGTCTTCGACCGGGCGGGATTCCGTACCACGGGCGCGTCAAGGCGCTCGCCGACGCCGCCCGCGAAGCGGGCCTCGACTTCTAGAGACGGAACGGAGCCATCGTTGGCGAGGATCGACCCAGCGAGGCTGACGCTCGAGGAGCGCGTCGTCCAGATCAACCGCGTCGCCAAGGTCGTGAAGGGCGGCCGGCGCTTCAGCTTCTGCGCGCTCGTCGTGGTCGGCGACGGCGACGGCCACGTCGGTGTCGGCCTTGGCAAGGCAAACGAGGTGCCCGAGGCCATCCGCAAGGGTGTCGAGGACGCCAAGAAGACACCTGTTCCGCGTGCCGCTCGTCGGCACCACCATCCCGCACGAGGTCACCGTCCACTTCGGGCCGGCAGCGTGCTGCTCAAGCCCGCGTCGCAGGGACCGGCGTGATCGCCGGCGGTTCTGTGCGGGCGGTCGTGGAGTCCGCCGGGATCCGGGACATCCTGTCCAAGTCGCTGGGCTCAACGAACCCGGTGAACGTGACTAGGGCCGCGCTCGAGGCGCTGCGGAGCCTCCGCAGCGCGGAGGAGCTGTCGGCACAGCGTGGGGTGCCACTGCGGAGCGTGATCAGCGGCCAGCCGACCACGGAGGTGGCCGTCGATGTCGGATAAGTTGGTGCCCGGCAGGCTGCGTGTTCGTCTGCACAAGAGTCCCATCAGCTATACCGCGAAGGCTCGGGGCACCGTCCGCGCACTTGGGCTGCACCGGATGCACGAGACGGTCGAGGTCACTGACAACCCCGCAACCCGTGGCATGGTGCGCTCCATTGATTCCTTGTCGAGGTGGAGGAGGTGCCCGCTGAGCAGCCCGTGCACGCCGGCCCGCGTCGTACGGCCCCCAAGGTGCCTGGCCGGGCAAGAGTAGGGTGGGCAGCCGCACTCGATGCCGCCGCCGGCGGGCCGGCGCGGCAGGGCGCAGCGCCAAACGCGGCCACCGAAGGGTCTGGCCCTCAGGAGGAACGGGCATGAAGCTCCACGACCTGCGTCCCGCCGACGGGTCGCACACTGCCCGGACCCGCGTAGGCCGGGGCATCGCGGCCGGCAAGGGCAAGACGGCCGGCCGAGGCACTAAGGGTCAGAAGTCCCGCACCGGCAGCTCGATCCGCCTGTGGTTCGAGGGCGGCCAGACGCCAGCGTCTCAGCGCATCCCCAAGCTGCGCGGTTTCAAGCGGCGGTTCCGCCTGGACTACGCGGTGGTCAACGTCGGCCGCATCAACGACGTCGCCGCTGCCGGTGGCTTCGGCGAACCAGCGTCGAACTCTCCCGTCGCGGTTAACCCGGACCTGATGCTTGCCGCCGGGCTGCTCGGCTCGGTGCGGCAGCCCGTCAAGGTTCTGGGCCAAGGGGATGTGGATCGCCGACTGTTCGTGGTCGCCGATGCGTTCACCAAGAGTGCGGCGGCGAAGATCGAGGCCGCGGGCGGCACGGCCCAGGTGCTCGAAATCCCTGACCAGCCGCTCAGCGCCCTCGGTGTGGCCGCACCCGGCAAGGACGCTCCCGGAGTCGACGCAACATCGTCCGGGCCGACCGTGGACGAGTCCGCGCCGGCGGCCGCTGAGCCCGAACCTCAATCCGACGAGGAGCAGGGGTCCGTATCCCCGCAGGCGGAGTAGACGGTGTTCGACGCCCTCATTAACGCGTTCCGCGCCCCGGACATCCGGCGACGAATACTGTTCGTCTTCGGAATGCTAATCATCGTGCGCGCGCTGGCGCACGTGCCTGTGCCGGGAGTCAACCACGAGGCCCTGAATACCCTCTTCAACAACAATCAGCTGCTTGGCCTGCTCAACATCTTCTCGGGCGGAGGCCTGTCGTCGTTCTCGGTGATCGGCATGGGCCTCAACCCCTACATCAACGCGTCCATCATCCTGACTCTGATGCAGGGCGTGATCCCGAGCCTGCAGGCGCTGTCGCACGAGGGCGAGTACGGGCGGCAGCGGATCAACCAGTACACCCGGTACCTAACGGTGCCGCTGGCGCTGATCCAGTCCTACGGATTCCTGGCGATCCTCAACAGCCAGGGCGTGCTGACGAGCTTCGACCTTGCGAGCCTGGTCACCGTCACGCAGATCATCTCGCTGACGGCCGGGACGGTGCTGCTGATGTGGCTCGGCGAGCTGATCACCGAGAGGGGGATCGGCAACGGGGTGAGCTTCATCATCTTCGCCGGCATCGTGGGCCGCGTGCCGGTGGCCGTGGGCGCGTTCCTCCAGGCGCCCGACTGGGCCGCCGGCATCGCGCTCGCGGTGGTCGGCATAATCATGATCGCGGCGATCATCTACATGCAAGAAGGACAGCGTCGTATCCCGGTGCAGTACGCGAGCCGCGTGCGCGGTCGCCGCTTGTACCAGGGCGGTGCCACGTTCCTCCCATTGCGGGTCAATCAGGCCAGCGTCATCCCGATCATCTTCGCGGTCAGCATCATCTTGTTCCCCGCGCAGCTCGCGTCCTATTTCGCTTCCTCGCAGGTCGCGGTCGTGGCGGACGTAGCCCACGCGATCCAGACTCTCTTGGGCACTACCAGCCCCCTGTATGCGGCGCTGTACTTTGCCCTTACGGTGGGATTCACCTACTTCTACACAGCCTTCACCTTCAAGCCCGAGGACACCGCGGACCAGCTGCGCAAGAACGGCGGGTTCATACCCGGCATCCGGCCCGGTAACCCCACCCGTGACTACCTGCAGGCAGTGGTGTTCCGCATTACGATCGCAGGGGCTCTCTTTCTGGGCGTCGTGGCCGTGATGCCGTTCGTCATCTCGCAGGCGTTCCCGAGCCTGCAGGGGATCGCCCTCGGGGGCACCGCGCTCCTGATCGTTGTATCGGTTGTGGTCGAGACGATGAAGCAGGTGGAGGCGCAACTGATGATGCGCAACTACGAGGGCTTCATCCGGTGAAGGTCTACGTCATGATCGGCGCCCCGGGCGCCGGCAAAGGAACTCAGGCGGCCATCCTCGCGGAGCGGCTGGGGCTCCTGCACGTCGCCTCGGGCGACCTGTTCCGGGAGGCCGTGCGAGCTGGCACCCGGCTCGGTGGCGAGGCCAAGCGGTACATGGACCGTGGGGCACTCGTGCCGGACCCCGTCGTGGTTGGCATGATCGAGGAGCGCCTCGACCAGGCCGACGCCGCGGACGGCGTCATCCTGGACGGTTTCCCGCGCACACGGCCGCAGGCAGGATCCCTTGACGCGGCACTCGCGCGACGTGGTGCCCGCGTCGACGCCGCGCTGTATATCGGCGTGCCCGAGGAGGAACTCGTCGGCAGGCTGTCGGGGCGCTGGCTCTGCCGCGCAGCCGGCCATCCATACCACGTCGTCAGTCGGCCCCCCGCTGTGCCCGGCATCTGCGACGTCGACGGGTCGGCGCTGTACCAGCGCGACGACGACCGCCCCGAGACAGTCCGCGCGCGACTCGATCAGCAGCTACCGCCGATGTACGACGTGATCGACCACTACACAGAATCAGGGCGTCCTAGTGGCCGTGGATGGCACCGAGTCGATCGAGAGGGTCACAGACGCGCTCCTGCGGGCGATCTCACATCCGGCCAGGCCGGGGCGGAGCGAGGCCGCATGATCTTGGCCGAGCGACGTGTCACGCTCAAGTCCCGCAGCCAGGTGGAGACGATGCGACGAGCCGGCCGGCTCGTCGCAGATGTGCTCGACCGGCTGGGGGAGGAGCTGTGCCCGGGGATCACCACGGAGGATCTCGACCGGGTCGCCGCGGAGATGATCCGTGATGTCGGTGCGACGCCCTCGTTTATCGGCGTGATGATGGGCGCGGGCTCGCCATACCGCCACACGATCTGCGTCTCGATCGACGACGAAGTGGTCCACGGCATCCCCGGTCGCCGCCGGATCGAGGCGGGGCAGGTGGTGTCGATCGACGCCGGCGCAATCGTCGACGGGTGGCACGGGGACGCGGCACGGACATTCACGGTCGGTTCGGTGGCGCCGGAGGTTCGCCTGCTGGTTCAGGAGACGCGGCGCGGGATGGATGCCGGCATCGCCGCAGCGCGGCCGGGAGGGGTCGTCGGCGATATCGCCTCCGCAGTTGAGGCCGTGGCGATGGAGCGTGGCTATGGTGTGCTGAGGGAGTACGGGGGCCACGGCATCGGCACCGAGATGCACGAGGAGCCGTTCGTGCCCAACTATCGCGGATTCGGTCGCGGGCGCAAGCTTGAGGTCGGGTTATGCCTGGCAATCGAGCCCATGTTCACGCTCGGCCGGCCTGAGGTGCGGGTCCGCGACGACGGCTGGACCGTCGCCACGGCCGACGGCAGTCTGGCCGCGCACTGGGAGCAGACGATTGCCATCTTGCCGGAGGGGCCCGAGGTCCTGACGGCGAACGGGCGTGACGTAAGTTTGTCGGGGGAAGCGGGCGTCTGATACACTTAGCGTTCGCGTGCCACGTGCCTGTGACGTGGTGCCCGCCGATCACTCGGCAAAGGGGAATGACGGTCGCCTGTGGCCAAGAAGGACGCCATCGAGGTGGAGGGAACGGTCGTTGAGCCGTTGCCCAATACGATGTTCGCTGTCGAACTCGAGAACGGGCATCGCGTCCTTGCCCACATCAGCGGCAAGCTGCGGATGAACTTCATCCGCATCCTCCCCGGCGATCGGGTTCGCGTTGAGTTGTCCCCGTACGACCTCTCGCGCGGGCGCATCACCTATCGACTCAAGTAGGGTAGGTAAGGCAACGGTGAAGGTCCGAGCGTCGGTGAAGACGCGCTGCGAGCGGTGCAAGATCATCCGCAGGCACGGAACGGTGATGGTCCTGTGCACAAATCCCAAGCACAAGCAGCGCCAGGGTTAGGAGCAGCATGGCACGCATCTCCGGCGTCGATCTCCCGCGCGAAAAGCGCGTCGAGGTGGCCCTGACGTATGTCTACGGTATCGGCCTCCCCACGAGCCAGATCATCCTGACGCAGGCAAACGTGAATCCCGACACCCGTGTGCGGGACCTGACGGAAGAGCAGGTCAACCGGCTCCGCGACATCATCGATCGGCGGTACAAGGTCGAGGGCGACCTGCGCCGCGAAGTGGCGCTCAATATCAAGCGCCTCCAGGAGATTGGCTCCTACCGGGGCCTGCGGCATCGCCGCAACCTGCCCGTGCGCGGGCAGCGGACGAAGACCAATGCGCGGCAGCGTCGCGGCCCCAAGCGGACCGTCGGTGTACGCCGCAAGAAGTAGCAGCCACCGGAACGTAGCAGCAGGTAGTACCGACGTATGGCGGATCGAAAGCGCGCAACGAAGACCCGACGCCGCGAACGCAAGAATGTGCCGACCGGCCACGTGCACATCCAGGCCTCCTTCAACAACACGATCGTCACGATCA
Organism: uncultured Chloroflexia bacterium; assembly: GCA_963835945.1. Lineage (GTDB taxonomy): Bacteria > Chloroflexota > Limnocylindria > Limnocylindrales > CSP1-4 > JAJYNJ01. Next base: position 60,424 of record CAWIHR010000077.1, on the reverse strand, counting down.
CCGATCCCTCGGGAGCGACTGTGGCGTGGGGGAGCGCCGGGCTGGCGGGGTTCAAGGGCTCCCGCAAGAGCACGCCGTACGCCGCGGCGCTGAGCGCCGACGGCGCGGCTCGGCGGGCAATGGACCACGGCATGCGCCAGGTCGAGGTCTTCGTAAAGGGCCCCGGTGCCGGACGCGAGCAGGCCATCCGGTCGCTGCAGGCGGCGGGACTCGAAGTTACGGCCATCACCGACGTGACGCCCATCCCGCACAACGGCTGCCGGCCGCCCAAGCGGCGCCGGGTCTGAGCAGGAGCGCGAGCGCATGGCCCGTTACCACGATTCAGTCTGCCGGCTGTGCCGACGGGAGGGCACCAAGCTCTTCCTAAAGGGCACCCGCTGCTACACCAAGAAGTGCGCTGTCGAGCGGCGCCCCAGCCCCCCTGGGCAGCACGGCATCCGGCGCCGCAAGATGTCGGACTTCGGGACGCACCTGCGGGAGAAGCAAAAGTTCCGCAGGGTCTACTCGGTGATGGAGCGGCAGTTCAAGGACTACTTTGTCCTCGCCCGCTCTCGCCCCGGCGTTACCGGCGAGAACCTGCTCCGGCTGCTCGAGCTGCGGCTAGACAACGCCGTGTACCGGATGGGATTCGCCAGCAGCCGGCCTATGGCACGCCAACTCGTGAACCACGGGCACTTCGCGGTGAACGGCGTGCCGACCGACATTCCGTCGTATCAGCTTCGCCCCGGCGACCGCGTCGAGGTTCTGGAGGGCAGTCGCTCCCTGGACCCGTTCAAGAACGCGCGCACGCAGATGGGCGCCGCGCCGCGGCCGGAGTGGCTGGCGGTGGACCCCGAGCGGCTGAGCGGCACCATCGCCGCCCTTCCGCGCCGCGACCAGATGCCGCTCGAGCTCAACGAGCAGCTCGTGGTCGAGTACTACTCGAGGTAGGTCGTCGTACATGATGCAACTGGAGACCCCCCAGATCGAGTCGATCGAGCAGCTGGGGACGTCCTATGCGAAATTCGAGGCCGGTCCGCTGCCGGCGGGCTACGGCGTCACGCTCGGGAACGCGCTGCGCCGCGTGCTGCTCTCGTCGCTCGAGGGCGCCGCGGTTACCGCGATCCAGATCCGCGATGTTTACCACGAGTTCAGCACCATCCCGGGCGTGAAGGAAGACGTCACGCAGATCGTGCTGAACGTAAAGAACCTGCGGCTCAAGAGCTATTCGCCCGACCACCCGGTCCAGCTCAAGCTGACGAAGAGCGGGGCGGGTGAAGTGACGGCCGCTGACATCACGCCGTCCGCCGAGGTGGAGATCATCAACCCCGAACTCCACCTGATGACACTCGACTCCGGCGACGTCGCGGTGGAGGTGGACCTCACGGTCGAGGCCGGGATCGGGTACCTAGGCGCAGAGCGGACCGAGCCGTTACCCATCGGGGTCATCCCGGTCGACGCGATCTTCTCGCCAGTCCGCAAGGTCAACTACACAGTCGAGCCCGTCCGAGTCGGCCAGATGACCAACTACGACAAGCTGACACTGGAGATCGAGACGGACGGCTCCATCTCGCCGGAGGAGTCGCTGTCGATGGCGGCGGACATTCTCGTTCGCCACTTCAGCCTGTTCACAGCGGCCGGCAAGCAGGTCGGTGCGGGCGCCGGCGCCGGTGCCTCCACCCCGCAGCTCCCAGCGAACATGCTAGAGATGCCGATCGAGGAACTGGACCTGCCGATGCGGGCGTACAACTCGCTGAAGCGGAACAACATCGTCAAGGTCGGGCAACTCCTGCAGCTCTCCGACGACGACCTGCTGCGGATGCGCAACTTCGGCAAGAAGTCGCTCGACGAGATGAAGGAGCGGCTTCGAATGCGCGGCTTTACCCTTCCCGACGACGAGGCGAACGAGGTGGCCGGCGCCGACAACGAGCTCCCCGAGGACGAGGACGCCCTTGATGCGCTCGATGGCGACGAGGGTGATGACATCGTGCCGTCCGACACAGAGGCCTGAGCGATGGCCCACCGGATCGACGGCCGGAAGCTCGGCCGAAAGCAGGGACCGCGCCTGGCGCTGTACCGCAACCTGGTCGTCTCGGTCCTGCGTTATGAGCAGGTGCGCACGACCGAGGCCAAGGCCAAGGAGGTCCGCGGCCGGGTCGAGCAGATGATCACGCTCGCGCGCGATGGTTCCCTGACGGCGCGCCGTCGCGTGGTCGCCGCGCTACCGGACGAGCCGCTCGTAATCGACAAGCTCTTCAACGAGATCGCACCGAAGTACGCCGACCGGACGTCGGGGTTCACGCGGATCGTACGGCTCGGCCAACGGGCCGGCGACGCCGCGCCCATCGTCCAGATCGAGCTCGTCTGAGGCGCCGATAGGCATGACCGGCCGCGAGGTCGGTCCGAGGTCCGCCCGAGAGGGTGGCCCCGTGCGCTACAGAGCACGGGTCGAATATGACGGGACGGAGTTCGACGGCTTCCAGGCCCAGCCTGGCCGGCGAACCGTCCAAGGAGAGCTGGAGGCAGCCCTTGCGCGTGTCTCTGACAGGCGCGGAGTGCGCGTGGTGGCCGCCGGCCGGACCGACGCCGGGGTGCATGCGGCGGGGCAAGTGATCGCGTTCACCTACCCTGGGCGGCTTCCGGCGGGAGAGCTGGAGCGAGCGCTCGCGGCGATCCTCCCGGCCGACATCGGCGTGCGCGGCGTCCGCCGGGCACGACCGGGCTTCCACCCTCGCTACGCGGCGCGGTACCGGGAGTATCGCTATACCGTCTGGAACGGGCCGCGGAGCCCGCTCCGCGAGCGATATGCGCTCGGGGTTCGGGACCCATTGGACGTCGCGGCGATGGCCGAGGCCGCGTCGGCCTTGGTGGGCCGGCACGATTTCTCGGCCTTTGGCGTGACAGATCGACAACCGATCCGGACCATTCACTGGATCCGGATCCGCAGGACGGGACACGAGGTGACGATCGACGTCGCCGCGGACGCGTTCCTGCGCCAGATGGTGCGAAGCATCGTGGCGGCGCTCCTCCGCGCGGGTCGCGGAGAACTCGCCGTCGGCGAGATCGTCGAGGCCCTCGGGTCCGGCGCTCGAGCCTTTCACGGTGCGGTGGCGCCGCCACATGGGCTGTGCCTACGGCGCGTCGTGTTCAGACGGGCCGGCTCGACGGACGGAGAAGGATGACGACGAAGACGTTTACGCCTAGCGAGGAGGGGATCGAGCGCCAGTGGTTCGTGGTCGATGCCACTGACCAGACGCTCGGCCGCCTGGCGTCGCGCGTGGCGCGCGTCCTCGAGGGCAAACACAAGCCCAAGTACGCGACCCACATCGACACCGGGGACCACGTGATCATCGTGAACGCCCGGCGGATCGCGGTCACGCGCGACAAGCGCGAGTCGAAGGTGTACTGGCGCCACAGCGGGTACCCCAACGGACTTCGCCAGGAGACGCTCGGCGATCTCCTCGAGCGGCGCCCAGAGGAAGTGATCCGGCGCGCCATCAAGGGGATGCTGCCGCGCAATCGCCTGGGCGCCCAGCAACTGCGCAAGCTCAAGGTGTACTCGGGAGCCGAGCACCCGCACCAGGCGCAGCGGCCCGAACCGCTGGCTTCAACGGAGACCACGAGAGCATGAGCACCAATGTTGCTTTTTACTACGGGACGGGTCGCCGAAAGACCAGCGTCGCTCGCGTCCGGCTGATCCCGGGTGAGGGTGAGATCGTTGTCAACGGACGCAGTCTCGACGAGCACTTCGGCAACGCGATCAACCAGTCCGAGATCCTGATGCCGTTCCGTGTCACGGGAACCGAGGGTCACTACAACGCCATGGTCATGGTGGAGGGCGGCGGCTACCAGGGGCAGGCCGGCGCGATCCGCCACGGGATCGCCCGCGCGCTGCTGCAGTCGGACCCCGAGATGGCCCGCGTCCCGCTTCGCCAGGCCGGGCTTCTGACCCGAGATCCGCGGATGAAGGAGCGCAAGAAGTACGGCCTTAAGCGAGCGCGCAAGGCGCCGCAGTACACGAAGCGCTAGTTCGAGCCAGCGGGTCCGTCGCCGGGGCCGGCCGGCCCCGGCGCTCGGCCTGGACGCGGCAGTTCGTCCGCCGTCCGAGGTAGTCGTTGCCTAGGGAGAGGGCGGTCCCGGGGGCGGAGCATCTCCTCAGACAGTCGAGAGCCGGGCGCGCTTGAGTCGCGTGCGGCTGCGACTGGTCCGCCTTGCAGCCCGCGCCGCCGTATGCGACGCTGGACGCATGCCGGACCCGATCTTCGAGCGATACAAGGAAGCGCTGCGCGCCGGCCATGTTGCCGCGTTGCGCGGGAGGCCGGACGACGCGCTCCAACACTACCGCGTCGCCGCGTCGATCGCGCCGGACCGCGCGCTGCCGCACATCGGGATGGCGGACGTGCTGCTGCGGCTGGGCCGTCACGAGGAGGCCCTTGCCGCCTCAGCCGCGGCGCTGCGACTCGCTCCCCTTGACGAGGCGGGGCTGGACCTCACCGCCCGCATCCACGCGGCTGCCGGTCGCGGCGTCGACGCAGCCGCCTGTCTCGACCGGCTGGCCGACATTCTGGAGGGACAGGGCCGCACAGAGGACGCGTGCTCGGCGGCCACTCGGGCGATGGCGGCGGACCCGACAGACGCTCGTAGGGACCGCCTTGCCGCGCTGCAGTCCGCGGTTGACGCCGAACGCGCCCGGCTCGCAGATTCCGTTTGGACCCTGGGCACCGTGGACGGAGTGGGTGCGGTGCCGGCAGTCGTGTTGACGGGCGCACCAGCGTCGTCGCCGAGACCTGCCCCGACGGCGCAACCCGCGACATCCGCATCTCTCGTCTCGCTCACCGCGCCCGCGCGTCCCGCCGCACAGGTAGTGCCCAGGGAGCCGCGTCCGCGCGTCAAGCCCGCGGCAGCAACGGGGATCAGCAGGCCGGGGGACCCCGGCGAGCACGCGGGCTCTAGTGCGCCCGCAGAAGCCTCCGAGCTGGACCGACCCAGCGGGACGACCGCGCCACCAGCGCAGCCCGGCAGGCCGGCATCGTCCAAGCCGGTCAATCCAGACGAGTTGTTCGTCACGGCCGAGGATCTTGCGGCCGACGGCAAGGCGCGGGAGGCGGCTCGCCTGTACGTGGACGCGTCGACGCAGTACCTGGAGGCGGGCGCGGCGGACACGGCCGTCGACGCATGCCTCCGCGCCCTCGCGACAGCCCCGGCCGAGACGGACGTCCACCTGACGCTGGCGCGGATCGACCTCGCGACCGGGCACCACGGCCGGGCCGCTGAGAAGCTGGACTTGCTCGACCGGCTCCTGTCACTCGAGGGCGACGAGGATGGTCTGACGCGGGTGGCGGCGTTCAGGGAGCTGGCGAGTCCGCCCGGCGGCGGCACCCGTGCGCACCGCCACGCGCGACGCGCGGCGGAGTCGTGAGGTTGGGCGCCGGGAGGCCGCTGCTACACTGAACCGGCCATGCAGCAACTCGTCGACCTGCTCTCGGGCATCCAGCCGAAGCCATCGACCTTCCTCGATATCGGGCTCACAGCGCTGCTGATTTACGGACTGTTCAGCCTTATCCGCGACACCCGGGCGCTCCGGCTCGTGATCGGGGTCACCCTGCTGTACGGCGTCTACGTGCTTGCCCAGTTGCTCGGCCTGCAGCTCCTTTCGCAGATCCTCCAGGCCGGCGCCGTTGTGGGCCTGTTCGCGCTGGTCGTCGTCTTCCAGCCGGAGCTGCGCCGCGCGCTCGAGCGGCTCGGACACGTGGGTTCGCTGGGCTGGATGCTGGCGCCTGGGCAGCAAGGACCGATCGACCACGTCGCTGCCGAGGTCGCGCGGGCCGCCACCGGTTTCGCGCAGGACAGACACGGGGCCCTAATCGTCCTCGAGCGCGAGACGGGCCTCGAAGACTTCTGCGAGACGGGAGTCATGATGCACGCCGACCTGTCGGCGGAGTTGCTGCGCACCATCTTTATGCCGCGTTCGCCTCTCCATGACGGGGCCGCCATCGTCCGGGGTGACCGGATTCTCGCGGCCGGCGTGGTGCTGCCGCTGGCCGGGAGCGGCCCGGGCGGCGAACGGTTTGGGACGAGGCACCGCGCCGCCTTCGGTATCACCGAAGAGACCGATGCGCTCGTGGTGGTCGTGAGCGAGGAGACCGGTGCCATCGGGCTGGTCGAGCGCGGACACATCGTCCGGAATCTCGACGAGGAGCAGCTGAGGGTGGCGCTGGTTACCCTGTTGCGGCTCGACGCCGCGCTCCGTGGCGACCTCGACGGCCGTGACCGGGCAAAGATGGAGTGGCTCGGCCGCACCGGGCGAGGGTGGCCGCGCCCCAGCGTGCCCCGCCGGTCGCGGCGCGGCGGGCCGGGAGCGACCGCTGGCGCCGTGTCGGCCGGGCGGACCGACCGCACGTGAGGACGCGCCGGCTCTTTCGCGTCCTGGTACGGAACTGGCCGCTGCGACTGGGCGCGATCGCGCTGGCGATCGTCCTGTACCTGGGGCTCGTGATCTCTCAGAACGCTCGGACTTGGAACGGGCCGGTGACGATTGACGCAATCGACCAGCCGGCCGGAACGTTCCTGCTTGCGGGCCTGGGCACCGTGACCACCGTCCAGTACATCGCGCCGCTCGACGTCGCCGCGCAGGTGACGAACTCGTCGTTTGTCGCCACCGCCGATCTGGCCGGGGTCGGGGCTCAGCCGAACGGGGCGCCCGTCACCGTACCGGTGCGCGTGGTGGCCCGAGATCAGCGCATCCAGGTAGTGAGCTGGGAGCCTGCGACGGTCGTCGCCCGTCTCGACCCCGTCATCGTCGAGCAGGTCGCCGTGCACGTCTACCGGGGCGCCGTGCCGCCCGGGTTCACCGCTGGACAGCCCACAGCCAGCCCCGCCGCGGTTTCGGTCAGCGGGGCAAGCTCGCTCGTGTCGCAGGTCGCCGCGGCGCTGGCGCGCGTCGCGATTGATCCTAGCGGGGCCAACGTCGATACCAACGTCGACCTCGTCGCGGTCGACGCTCGCGGCAACGTGATCTCGCCAGTCACTATCCAGCCATCCAGCGTCCATGTGACGATCCTGGTCGGCGAGCAGCAGGTCAACCGCACTTTGCCCGTCGTCCCGAACGTCACCGGCAACCTCGCCCAGGGCTATGACATTCTGGATGTCACGGTCACGCCGCTCACAGCAACCCTTAGCGGATCGGGATCGGCCATGGAGGCATTGACGAGCGTGCCGACGGCGCCGATCAGCGTCGATGGTCGCACCACGGACCTGACCACGATGGTGACTCTCCAGCCGCCCATAGGGATCACTGTGCTGGGATCGACCAGAGTCCAGGTGCGGATCCAGGTTATGGTCGAAACAGGCTCGCGCAGTTTTGCCGCTGGCGTCCTGCTGACGGGCGCCCGGTCGGATCGCACGTACAGCCTCTCGGTGCCCGACGTCTTGGTGACGCTCGGTGGCTCCAGTAGTGCGCTAGACGACGCCGATCCTGCCGGCCTCTATGTGACCGCGAGCGTGGCCAGGTTGGACGCCGGGACTTTCACCGTGCCCGTGCGGTTCACGCCCCCGCCCGGCACGTCGCTGCTTGCGATCAGCCCCTTATCCGTGCAGGTGACGGTGACGGCGCCGACCCCGAGCCCGTCGCCCACTGCCACGAGCACTCCGGGGGCCTGACGGATGGCGCGGCTCTTCGGCACCGACGGGATTCGAGGAATCGCCAACGTCGACCTGAAGCCGACCCTTGCCTACGCCCTCGGCCGAGCCACCGCCCATCTGCTGGCGGCTGGCAAAGGGCCGATCGTGCTTGGCCAGGACACGCGGCGGTCCGGCGACATGCTGGCCGCCGCGATCGTGGCGGGCGCGACGTCGATGGGTGTGGACGTGTATCGAGTCGGGGTCCTTCCCACGCCGGGACTCGCCCATCTGGCCGGGACCGGGGCGTTCGCCGCCGGGATCGTAGTATCCGCCTCGCACAACCCCGCCGACGATAATGGGCTCAAGGTGCTCGATCGGCGGGGCATCAAGCTGGACGATGCGCTGGAGGACGAGCTCGACACGCTGATCTGGCGGGCCGACGAGCTCACAAGCCCGACGAACGCTGGGATCGGCCGCGACGTGGACGCGCGCCACCTGGTCGAGGAGTATGTCGCCCATCGTGTCGAGCTGGCGCACCGGAGCGCCAACAGCCTGCGTGTCATCGTGGACTGTGCGAACGGGTCCGGGTGCGGCGTGGCGGCCCGCATCATCGGCGAATCAGGGTCTCGGGTGACGGCGATCCACGACGCGCCCGACGGCGTGAACATCAACCTCGAGTGTGGAGCCACGCACCCTGCATCGCTGGCGGCACAGGTGCAGGAGGATGGCGCGGACGTTGGGTTCGCACTCGACGGCGACGCCGACCGCTGTGTCGCCGTGGACGAGCGAGGCAGGGTGGTCGACGGCGACAGGCTCATCGGGCTGATCGCGCTCGATCGACTCGAGCGGGACGCGCTCATGGGCCGCACGGTGGTTGTCAGCGTGCTGTCGAACGGCGGGCTCGCGGCCGCCATCCTTGGCGCCGGCGGGCACGTCGTTCGAACGCCGGTGGGCGACAAGTACATCCTCGATGCGATGCTGGTGTCCGGCGCGGGGCTGGGTGGTGAGAAGAGTGGGCACGTGATCGTGGCTGAGCACGCGAACGCTGGAGACGGGATCGTCACCGCGCTGGAGGTGCTGGGGATCCTCGCGCGCCGACGTCGGCGGCTCTCGGAACTTGCCGACGCGATCCCGCTGTACCCACAGCAGCAGCGCAACGTCCGAGTACGGCACAAGGACCAGTGGGACGCGGATTTGGAGCTCGCGGCCGCGGTGTGTGCCGCGGAAGGCCAGCTCTCGACCGGGGGCCGCGTGCTGGTGCGGCCGTCAGGCACCGAGCCCATGCTGCGGATCATGGTCGAGGGCGAGGACGAGGGGCTCGTCTCGGCCCTCGCCGACGGGCTCGCCACGCTCGCCTCTCAACGTCTCAACCAGCCCGCCTGACGGGCACAGGAGGGCAGGGTTGTGTGCGGCATTGTCGGCTACAGCGGACCACGTGAGGCGGCTCCCATCCTGCTGGAGGGACTCGCCCGGCTCGAGTATCGTGGCTACGACTCGGCGGGGATCGCTCTCGTCCGCCGCGACGGCTCGATCTTCATCGAGAAGAGGGCCGGCAAGCTGGAGAACCTGCGGGCGGCGATCGGAGACGCTGCGCCGTCATCCGGCGCGGGGCTGGCACACACCCGCTGGGCCACGCACGGCCGTCCGAACGACCTGAACGCCCACCCGCACGCCGACTGCACCGGCGACATCGTGGTGATCCACAACGGGATCATTGAGAACTTCCGGGAGCTCCGGGACGGACTCGAGGCGCGCGGCCACCAGCTCGCCTCCGAGACCGACACGGAGGCGCTGGCACATCTAGTCGAGGAGGAGTACGCCGGCGACATCGGGGAGGCCGTCCGGCGCGCCCTCGCGCGGGCATCCGGCGCCTACGCCCTCGCCGTGCTTCACCGCGGCGAGCCCGGCAGGCTGATCGGCGCACGCATGAACGTGCCGCTGATCGTCGGGATCGGCGACGGGGAGACATTCCTGGCCTCGGACGTCGCCGCGGTCCTGGCGTACACCAATCGGGTCATGTTTCTCGAGGAAGGCGATGTCGCGGACCTCAACGCGGGGTCGCTGCGCATCACCGGGCTCGACGGGGAGCCGCGTGAGCGCGCCGTGCATGCGATCGACTGGACGATCGAGGCGGCCGAGAAGGGCGGCTTCGCGCACTTCATGCTGAAGGAGATGCACGAGCAGCCGGACGCGATCCGCGCGGCGGTCACCGGGCGCCTGGTGCGGGACCATCTGGTCGTCGACGAGCTGGACCCCGTGCGACGGGCGCTCGCCGAGGCCGACCGTGTCGAGTTTGTCGCGTGCGGCACCGCAGCATACGCGAGCCTCGTCGGGGCGCACCTTGTGGAGTCCCTGGCCGGTGTGCCGGCACGCATGACGGTCGCGTCGGAATTCCGCTACGCGCCGCCGCCGCTCGACGGGCGGACTCTTGTCGTGGCGGTCAGCCAGTCCGGGGAGACGGCGGACACGCTGGCGGCGACACGGCTCGCCCGCTCGTGCGGCTGCCCTATCGTGGCCGTGACGAACACGGTCGGCTCGGCGCTGACCCGCGAAGCCGACGCCGTGTGCTTCCTGCAGGCCGGCCCAGAGATTGCGGTCGCCGCAACGAAGACGTTCGTCACGCAAGTCGCGGTGGCAGTCATGCTCGCGGCCGTCATGGCCCGGGCGCGGGGGCGGCTGGATTCCGAGCATGAGCGGGAACTGGTCGCGGGGCTCCGCGCGCTGCCCGACCAGGCGCGCCGGGCGCTGGCGCTGGATCCGCTGACGCGAGACGCCGCCCGCCGCTATGTTGGCAGCCGAGGCTTCATGTTCATCGGGCGCGGCGTGGGCTACCCAGCCGCGCTGGAAGGCGCCCTAAAGCTGAAGGAGATCAGCTACACGCACGCCGAGGGCTACGCGGCGGGGGAGTTGAAGCACGGCCCTATCTCGCTCCTCGATGTGGAGGTGCCGCTGGTCGCGGTCGCCACCCGGTCGTCGGTCCGCGAGAAGCTTCTCAGCAACGTGATGGAGGGCAGGGCACGCGATGCGCGCGTGATCGCGGTCGCCACGGAGGGCGACGACGAGATCGCGCGGTACGCCGACGACGTGTTCGCTGTGCCCGACACTCTGGAGGCGCTCAGCCCGATCCTGGCTGTCATCCCGCTCCAGCTCTTCGCGTACCACATGGCTGTTGCGCGCGGCACCGACGTCGACCAGCCGCGCAACCTAGCCAAGTCCGTGACGGTCGAGTAGGCCGATGACCGACGCGTTGACCGACGCAGGCTCCGGAGCGCGCGACCCCATTCCCGAGCTCGGGGTCGATATCATTCGCGTCTCGCGGATCGGCGAGGCCCTGCAGCGCTTTGGCGCCCGCTTTGCCAGCCGGGTCCTGACTTCCGAGGAGGCCTCGTACGTGCGGTCGAACGCGGAGCGGTTCGCGGGTCGGTGGGCGGCGAAGGAGGCAGTGAGCAAGGTGCTGGGGCTGGGCGTACGCGGCGTCGGATGGCGCGATATCGAGGTCGTGCGGCTCCCGACTGGCCAACCAACCGTGCGGCTCTCGGGCCGCGCGCTGGCGCGCGCCCGACAGCTTGGGATGGGCCGCATCGCGCTCTCGATCACCCACGAACGCGAGTACGCCGTCGCCGTCGCCTCTGGCGTCCGCACCGAGGGCGGCGCGTTTCTGTTCCCGCCCGACATCGAGGCGCGGCTGGACGAGCGTGAGCGCCGCCTCATGGGTCGCTTGGAGCGGATCCGGGCGCTGTCCGCGGAGCAGCGCGGGGCCGCCGGTCTAGGTGAGCCACGATGACCGGGTCAGACTCGGGTCCGCTGCAACTGCTCGACGACCAGGCGGTCGCCGCGCTCCTGCCGGTCCGCGACCCGCGCGCCCACAAGGGCGACAACGGCCGCGTGCTTCTGCTCGCCGGATCGCTGGACTATGCCGGCGCCGGGTTGCTCGCCAGCCTCGCCGCGGGCCGGGCGGGCGCCGGGCTGGTCACCCTCGCAGTGCCTAGATCGCTGCAGCCCGTGGTCGCCGGCCGCTACGTCGAGGTCATCACGCTGGGACTCCCGGAGCGCTCTCCTTGGGAGGCCGACCCGGACGCCTCGCTGGCGGCCCTGCAGGGGGTGCCGCACGACGCTCTCGTGGTCGGCCCCGGACTTCGGCGCTCGGACGCGACCGACGCGCTCGTCCTCGCGCTGCTCGCCACGGAAGGAGCGCCGGCCGTGGTGGACGCCGAGGCTCTCAACGTGCTCTCGCGGACCGATAGGTGGGCGCACCAGGTGCGGCGGCGCTGTGTCTTGACCCCGCACCCCGGCGAGTTCCGGCGCCTGCGTCCCGACGAAGCCGGAGACCTGTCTGCCGACGATGACGCGCGCGAGCGCGCGGCGCGCGAGGCTGCGATGGCATGGGGCCAAGTCATCCTGCTCAAGGGGGCTCGGACGGTGGTCGCCGCGCCGGGTGGTGAAGCCGCGCGCGCTCCATTCGAGAACCCCGCCCTGGGGACCGGAGGGACGGGCGACGTGCTTTCCGGGATCATCGGGGCGCTGTTGGGCCAGGGGCTCGAGCCGTACGCCGCAGCCCGCTTAGGAGTCTACTTGCATGGCGCCGCCGGCGAGGTGCTGCGCGAGCGACTGGGCGAGGGCGGGCTCCTAGCTTCCGACCTGCCGGCCGAGGTGGCGCATGCGCGCCACCGTCTGACCAGGGTGCGCGATCGAAGGGCCGGCAGCGCCCGCCGCGTGGGGTTCTCTATTCGAGGCGACCAAGCGTGATTGGCCAGCGCGCGCCGATCGAAGTCCGGCTCGCAGCGGCGGGACTGCCGCCGCTGCCCCGTTCCGCCTGGCTCGAGATCGACGCGGAGGCCCTCGCATCGAACCTCAAGGTGCTCCGGACGCTCCTCGATCCCGGCGTGCGCCTGGCGGCGGTCGTGAAGGCCGATGCGTACGGCCACGGCCTTGTCCCGGCGGCGAGGGTGTTCGCAGGCGCCGGTGCCGCGTACCTGTGCGTGGCGACGCTCGATGAGGCGCTGACGATCGCAGCGACCGGTACCGGCGTACCGGTCCTTGTGCTGTTTCAGCCTCCCCTAGACGGCATGGCCGGCGCCGCGGCGGCCGGGGTCGAGGTCACGGTCGCGACGGAGCGCGCGGTCGCCGACATCGCGCGACTCCGGTTGTCTGCCGCTCGGCCTCTGCGGGTGCACGTCGAAGTGGACACCGGCCTGCAGCGGGCCGGCGTGCCTGTGGGCCGAGCCGCGACCGCGGCCGCATCGCTTCTGCGGGTTCCGGGGGTCGAGCTCGTAGGCACGTGGACGCACTTGGCCAGCGCGGACGACGCGTCGGTCAGTGCCGCGCAGGTCGGCCGCTTCCGTGAGGCGTGCCGCGCCATGGAAGCCGCCGGAGCACGCGGCCTACTGCGGCACATGTCGGCGAGCGGCGCCGTCCTGGCCGCGACCGCGCCGCACCTCGACATGGTCCGGATCGGGCTCTCGCTCTACGGCCTCCTTCCGGACGCGCTCCCCGTCGCGCCGGCGGCACGTGGGGTCGCCGCCGCGCTGCGCCCTGCGATGTCGCTGCGTGCCCGGCCGCTGCGGGTGGCCGACGTGGCCCCGGGCGAGGCGGTCGGGTACGGGGCGCGCTGGCGGGCCGAGCGTCCGTCCCGCGTCGCCACGCTGCCCGTCGGATACGGGGACGGATGGGTGTACGGATCGGCCGGCCGGACGGAGGCTCTCGTGCGAGGCCGTCGCGTACCGCTCGTGGGGAGCGTCGCGATGGACGCGATCGCCGCCGACGTCACGGATGTCTCGGGCGTCGATACCGGGGACGAATTCGTGCTCCTCGGTGCCCAGGGATCGGAGCAGATCGGGGCACTGGAGCTGGCGCGCGCGCGCACCACGATCCCCTGGGAGATCGTCGCGGCGATGGCGTCGCGCCTGCCCCGCGTGTACGATGCGGGCGGCGAGGTGCTGAGCGTACGGACGCTCTCGGGCGAGGTTCGCCGCGCCGGCGTGGGGGTGGCTTGAGCGGCATCAGGCTCTGGATGGGAGACATCTGTGACCTCCAGGTCGATGCGATCGTCGTGCCCGCCACGCCCATGCTCTGGATGACCTCCGGTCTGTCCGTCGCCGTCAAGCAGCGAGGGGGCCACGGGATCGAGTTCGAGGCGGTGGCCATGGCTCCGCAGCCGACGGGGTCCGCGGTGGCCACCGGCGCCGGTTCGCTCGGCTGTCGGCATGTCATCCATGCGGTGTCGCTCGGCCCGGATCGGCGCACGTCTGCGGCCGCGATTGACGGCGCCACGCGTGCGGCGGTTCGCCTCGCCGACCAGTTGGACCTCCACGTCGTCGCACTGCCCGCACTCGGCTCGCCGCTTGGTGGGGTGCCGCTCGCCGATTGCGCCCGGATCATGGTCCGGGCCATCCACGAGATGCTCTCGGAGTGTCCTGCCATCGACGAGGTTGTGATCGCGCTCCGCGGACCCCGGACCTACGCGGCGTTCCGGGACGAGATCGGGAGCATCTCCGTCCTGCGCGCCATCCCGATCGTGCCGGGGGCGAAAGAGGGGCTGGTGGGCGCGATGGCGCCGCCCCGGGGGTCGCCCGCTGAGCGTTCGTTGTCAGTTTCCGGCCCACCTGTCGGTCCGGCCGAGGGCGTGGGCAGCGCATCCGGAGCTCCTGGCGGGAAGGCGGCGCGATGAGTGAGTCGCGGTTCCCACGGCCAGACGAGGTTCAGGACGAGCTTGTGGACGCCGTGGCGCGGGAGGTGCAGATGCGCGGCCTGACAACTAGCATGGTCCTGTTCCTCGAGGCGAGCCGCCCATACCGCGCCCTTGGTAGCCAGGCGATGCTGTTCTTCGACCCGGTCCTGCGGGGCATCCTAACTGGCGGGGTCGTTGGGGTCGACCGGGTGCTGGCCGACGACACCGGGATCGAGCGCCTGATCGAACGGCTTGAGGAACTTGACGAGGAATCGCGCTGGGATTCGTGACTCCGAACGGTTGGAACGGCGGCGCCGCTGTCCCCTCGGCTTCGTCGGCAACGACACAGCACCGGCGCCGAGACCCGCGGCCGGGTAGGATTCCGGGGTGACGTCCGGTTCTCACCCCTTCTTCACCCTCGACATCGGATCCGCATCGATTGGCGCTGCCCTCGTGGCGCGCATCGACGGCCGGTGGCGGCTACTCGCGTCGACCGTGGCACCCGCGGCGGTCGGGATCGACCCCCTGCTCAGCCACCTGGCCGACGCGGTGGCAGCGGCCGACGGGACGCTCCTGGCCGGTACAAGTGGCTGGAGGGAGTGGGCGCGCGTCGAGAGTCGGACCCTCCCTGGCGCCCGCGTGGTCGTCGCCGGCGCGTCCGATGGCACAGTCGAACCGCTCGTGCACGCCTTCAAAAGGGACGGATGGCAAGCGACGGCATGCGTGACCCCTGAACGAGCCGTCGTGCTCGAGGCGGCGCAGGCGCTGCGCGACCCTGACCTCGACCTTGTGGTCATCGCGGCGCCCGGCGGGCTGGGCGGCAACGAGCGCGACGCGCTCCGCGACGTGACAGCCCTGGTCGGGGCGATGGTCGGCCTGCGGGACATGGTTCCGGTGCTTGTGTCGGGACCCGGAGTCAACTCGATACCCGGCGTCCCCGAAGAGCGCGTCGTGCGCAGCCATGGCCCGGCGGACGCCGTTGCGCTAGCGCGCGAGGCAGTCCCGCGCATGTCGGACGGCCGCGAGGGCTTCGTCCGGTCTATCGCGTCGCTGGCCGCCGTCCTCGACCTCCAGGTGGAGGGGGTGGACGTCGGGTTCGACGCGGGGACGCGCGTCATGGCGGGACCGGACGGGATCCGGCGCCGCATCGTCCTTGCCGACGCCGCGCTCGTTCCGCCCGCTGCACTCGACGACCACCGGCTGCTCGACGCGGTCGCGCGCTGGTCGCCGCTCTCCGACGACGCCTACGCCGTGCGCGATCGGCTCCGAAACCTGCGGATCGCACCCTGGCGGGATGCCGCAGGCGACGGCGCACGACTGCGGCTGGCGGCGGCGCGCGCGGCGCTCGAGCGACTGGAGGATGCCTGGCAGACGGACGGTCGCGACCGGAGCCGCGGCCTTGATCGATCCGGAGAGCACGGTGGTCACAGGGTGAGTCCTGTCGCACCGGACGTGGTGGTCGCGAGCGGCGGGGCGTTCGCGGTGCCCCCGGGTCCTGCGGTGGCGCTCGCGCTGATCGATGTCCTACGCCGCCCGGGCGCGGTAGCCCTGACGCTCGATCACGCCAGGATCCTGGGGCCGCTCGGGACGCTCGATGACGAGCACGATCGGCGGCGGCTCCTCGCGGATCTCCTGGACGACGTCCTGGTGCCGCTCGGTTGCGCCATCGTCGCACCTGGGCTGCGGGCAGGGCGCAGGGGCAGCCTGCGAGTGATCGCGGACGGCGCTTTGACCACACTGCCCCTGGCGCCTGACCGTGTGCAGGTCGTGGACCTCCCGCCGGGCCTCTCCGCGACGGTCGAGCTCGACGCTCCCGACGACTTGGTCGTGGGCGCACGGGCACGGCGCGTCGCCTTCACGCTCTCGGGTGGCCTCGGTGGTCTGCTCGTCGATACGCGGGATGTCCCGCTCCGACTACCCGACCGTCCAGAGCGCCGCCGAGAGTATCTCGATGCGTGGCAACTGCCGCTGTGGACCAACGCCGAAGCATGACTGCGCACTTGGAGCTGGATCGGATCCCGCCGTGGGCTGCCGTGTTCACCGAGCCGAAGATCCGGATCCGCGTGTTGCCGGGAGACGAACCTCTCGTCGCTCAAGGCGACCGCGTGGCGCCCGGGGACGGGATCCTGCGTCGCCCGCGGCATCCCCAGGTTGGCGAGCAGTCGCTGCGTGGACGCCGCGTTCCCGCACCGGGCACCCGGGTTGCGGAAGACGGGTCACTCGCCGGGGACGACCGGCGTGCATCGCGGTTCGACGGTGGCGGCGAGGTGCTGTACGCCACCCCCTCCGGTCGGTTGCGCGCGGTCGTATCGCGACACCACGGTACGGTCGAATCGCCGGTTGCCGGGACGATCGAGTCGCTCGACGCGTGCTCGCTCACCATCCGCGCTGACGGGGCGGCGCTCCGGGCCGCGCTGGCGGTCGGTGAGCCGGCCAGCGGGCCCCTGGTCTTGGTGGTTGCCGGCCCCGATGACGAGCTCCACGCTCAGGGCATCGACGTGCGGCATGCCGGGGCCGTGCTGGTCGCCGGATCGCGGGTGGACGTCGAGAGCCTCACGCGCGCGCGCGCGATGGGCGTGCGCGGCGTCATCGCCGGCGGCGTCATCGGCGCCGACGTCGTGGCGCTGCGAGCATCGATCGACCGCCAGGAGGCGTCCGTGCACGCGAGCCCGCCGTTCGCGCTCGTGGTGCTGGACGGGTACGGCAAGCGACCGATCCCCCACAATGCGTGGGACGCGCTTGCCCGTGCCGCTGGAACGGTGGTTGGCCTCACGATCACGCCACCACTCGTGGCGTTCCCGCCGGGCGCCGTCCTCCTGCGTGCTGAGCCGGACCGCGTGCGTGTCACCTCGGGCCGGTTGCTCGGCCGGACCGGTCGCGTTGTGGCGCTTCCCGGTCTCCGTCGTCAGCCGGGTGGCGTCTACCAGGACTGCGCCAGAGTCGTTGTCGACCCGGTTACGCCCGCCGAGGCGACGGACGTGGTGGACGTCCCCATGGCAGACCTCGAGCGTGATGGCTGATTCCCGGCCAGTGCGACGAGATCACGCAGCACTCGCCAGTGCGTCGGCGGACGAGACCCGCGCGCTCGCCGCGCGCCTCGCAGTCGCGGCGGTGGCCGGCGACGTGATCGCACTGCGAGGCGACCTCGGGGCTGGCAAGACGCAGTTCGCCAAGGGTTTCGCCCATGGCCTCGGCGTCACGGTCGTGGTCAACAGCCCCAGCTTCACGCTGATGGCGGAGTACACGGGCCGTCTCCCACTCTTCCACCTCGACCTCTATCGGCTCGCCGGAGCCGCGGATGCCGTGGCGGGCGGATTGCTGGACGAGCGTCAGCAGGCGGGTGTGACTCTGATCGAGTGGGCGGAGCGGCTCGGCGGACCGGTCGGCGGCGCGGACCTGGAGGTACGGTTTCGGGGAGCAGGCGACGACGTGCGACAGCTCATGCTCGTCGCGCGCTCCCCGCGCGGGGAGCGATACGTCGCCGTCGCCGGGGCGTGGGTGCCGGAAGCCCGCGGAGCGGCATGAGCACGGAGTCGCCTATGCTCGCTATCGACACGGCGACGCGGCGGGCGGCCGTCGCGATCGGCTCTGGTCGGGATGCACCACTCGCGTTGAGGTCGTGGGAGGCGGGCTATCGGCACGGCGAGGAGCTGCTGTCCGTCCTTGACGAAGTGCTGCGCGAGGCCGGGACTACGCTTACGTCCCTCTCTGCCGTCGTAGTGGGCACCGGCCCCGGGGCGTTCACGGGCCTGCGGGTGGGACTCGCGACGGCAAAGGGTCTCGCGTGCGGGTTGCGCATTCCGGTAATCGGCGTTCGTTCGACGGCCGCGCTTGCCCTCGCCGCGCGGCTGGCCGGCGGGGCACGCTTGCGGTACCCCGAGACGGTGGTGGTCATGCCCGCGGGTCCGCACGATCGCTACCTTGCACGCTACCGCTTGGCGCCGGGCTGGTGGGACGCATCGAGCGCGCCCAGTCTCGCGGCCGTGCCGTTGGAAGAGCCGGAGCTCGTGCCCGGCGGCGAGTCCATCGTCTCCAAGATCGCGGCCGCGACGCTCGTGGTCGTTGACCTACCAGCCGGCCCCGAGATTGCTGCCGACGCGTGCGAGCTTGGCTTGGCAGCCCAGGCGGGGCTCGGCGCGGCCCTCCTCGCGGCGGGACGTGAGGCGCTGGACAGAGGCCGCACAGACGACGTCGCGGCGTTGGTGCCGGCCTACGTGACCCTGCCACGCGGCATCGCGGCGCGGGCGGAGACGATCGAGTGGTCTCGAGACCACCAATGAGGGTCGCCGTGGAGCCCATGAGTGTCGACGACATCCCCGCCGTCCACGAGATCGAGCGCGCGAGTTTCACGGCACCGTGGCCGACATACGCGTTTCGTCAGGAGCTCGAGGCGAACCGGCTGGCTCGCTACCTAGTGGCACGCGACGGGGAAAGTGTCGTGGGCTATGCGGGGCTGTGGCTGATGGTCGATGAGGCGCACATTACGACGTTCGCGGTGGCGCCCGATCGCCGACGCCAGGGCGTAGGGGAGCACTTGCTCCTCGAGCTGCTGCGGATCGCGGAGTCGGTCGGGGCGGCCGTAGCGACGCTCGAGGTTCGCGTGTCGAACCTGCCGGCGAGACGGCTCTACGAGAAGTACGGGTTCCGCCCGGTCGGCGTACGCCCGCGGTACTACACCGACAACAACGAGGACGCGCTCATCATGACCACGAGCGAGTTGCGGTCCCGCGACATGCGCGCCCGGATCGACCGACTCTCTTCCGAACTGCGTCTGCGGCTGGCCGACCAACCAGGGGGCGCGCCGTGATGGACGGTCGAGGGACGGGCCTGATCCTGGCTGTCGAGACCTCGTGCGACGAGACGGCGGTGGCGGTCGTCGAGGGCGGGCGCCGAATCCGGGCCAGCGTGGTGGCCAGCCAGGTCGCGATGCACGCGGCGACCGGCGGGATCGTGCCGGAGGTCGCGGCGCGCGCCCACCTTCGCTGGATCGTGCCGGTGTTCGAAGAGGCGCGCGGCGCCGCGGGCGTCGAGGACTGGTCCGAGATCGAGGCTGTGGCGGTGACATACGGGCCGGGGCTTGCCGGATCGCTGCTCGTCGGGATCAACTTCGCCAAGACGCTGGCCTACGTCCACTCGCGGCCCCTTGTCCCCGTCAACCACCTTGAGGGGCACATCTACGCCGCCTGGCTCCTCGACCCCGACGAGGCCGGGCGGCCTGCACCGCCCTTCCCGCTCGTTGCCTTGGTCGTGAGTGGCGGCCATACGTTCCTTGTGGAGATGCGCGACCACCTTGAGTACCGGTTCCTCGGGCAGACGGTGGACGACGCGGCCGGCGAGGCGTTCGACAAGGTGGGCAGACTGCTGGGGCTGTCCTACCCGGGCGGTCCGGCAATCATGACGGCAGCCGCCGGCGCGCGGGACCGCGACGTGGAGTTCCCGCGTGCCTGGATGGGCGACTCGTACGACTTCAGCTTCAGCGGCCTAAAGACCGCCGCCCGGCGTGCAATCGAGGCACGGGGCGGTACTACGGCGCTCGGGCCTGGCGTCGTGGCCGAGCTTGCGTATGGGTTCCAGGAGTCGGTCGTCGACGTGCTCGCCACGAAGGCTGGCTTGGCCGCGCAGCGCAGCGGAGCTCGCGCCATCGTGCTCGGCGGTGGAGTGGCCGCGAACACGGTCCTCCGCGAGCGCGTGGCCGAGCGTGCACGAGACCTGGGCATCGCGCTGATCGTGCCCCGGCCCGGACTCTGTACCGATAACGCGGCCATGATCGGGGCCGCAGGCTTCTTCCGGGCGCGTGCTGGCACCCGCGCCTCGCTCGACCTAGACGCGCGTCCCTCATTGCCGCTCGTCCGGTGATTGCCGGCGGCGATCCGCTCGACGCGAGCCATCTCGGGCCGGAGGCGGTCCGCCGGCATCTCCGCCGCCACGGCTTGGAGGCGCGCCGCTCGCTTAGCCAGAACCACCTGGCCGACGGCGAGGCGCTCGAGGCGATCGTCGAGGCGTCGGCCCCCGCTCCCGGCCGCCGGATCCTCGAGATAGGGCCCGGAGTCGGTATCTTGACGGGCAGCCTGCTCCGTGCCGGTGCGGCGGTGACCGCGGTCGAGGTCGACCCCCGGCTGGTGGCGCATCTTCGCGAGCGCTTCGCGGAGGCATTGGGGATCGCCGTCTCCGATCCGGACGCTCCCGGGGCCCTGCGCCTGATCGAGGCCAACGCGCTCGACCTCGCCCTCGGAGATCTTGTAACGCCGCCGTACGAGTTGGTGGCGAACCTGCCGTACCACATCACGAGCCCCACCCTCCACCACGTGCTCGGCAGCGAACCGCGCCCGGAGCGCTTCGTGCTGATGCTCCAGCGAGAGGTCGCCGAGCGAATCGCCGCTCCACCTGGCGGCCTCAGCTACCTGTCCGTCTTCGTCCAATACCACGCGCGGGTCGGCATCATCCGGGTCGTGCCGGCCGCGTCGTTCGAGCCGGTACCTACGGTCGACTCGGCCGTCCTAGCAGGCCGAACGCGGGTGCGCCGGCTCCCCCTCGATGAGGAGGAGGCGCTCTGGAGGCTGGTACAGGCGGGCTTTCGTGAGCGGCGCAAGATGATTGGGAACGTCCTGCCCAGGCAGCTCCCGGTGCTGGGCCGGCAGCGCATCCACGCCGCGCTGGGCGCGCTCGGGATCGCGTCGGGCCGCCGGCCTCAGACGTTGTCTGTCGAGGAGTGGCTTGCGCTGGCCGAAGAGCTGACGCTCATTGGGACTGGATGGCGATCGGCGGAGGCGGGCTCGTGATCAAGTCGGCCGCTGGCGCAGGTGTGGCCGTTCCCGCGGGCCGCCGGCCGAGGGATCCGCAAGGAGGGGTTCTGCGGGGAGGCGCGCTTGTCGGGGTCGCGCCGGCCAAGATCAACCTGACGCTCGAGGTCATTGGACGCAGGTCGGACGGTTTTCACGAGCTGGAGTCGGTGCTCGCGCCGCTCGCACTATCGGACGAGCTGTGGGTCCGTCAGCTTGCCCTGGGCCGCGGTGCGGCGGAGCCCCAGCTGAGGTCCGCGCGGCCGGCTGGGGACCGGCTCTCGATTTGTGGCGCCGACGACATCCCAACAGAGGACAATCTCGTGCTTCGCGCCGCGGCCCTGCTGCGGACCGAGGCTGGCCGCCCGCTCTCACCGCTCGCACTCCGCTTGCTCAAGCGGATCCCGGCCGCTGCGGGCCTCGGTGGCGGCAGCAGCGACGCGCTCGCCGCGCTCGACCTCGCCGCGGCCGCCTGGCGGCTCCGATTGGGTATACGGCGCCGCATGAAGCTGGCGGCGACCCTCGGCTCGGACGTCCCGTTCTTTGCGCTCGGAGGATGGGCCCTCGTGGGCGGCCGCGGCGAGCGGCTGCGACGACTGCCGCCGCCGAAAGGCGGCCCGCTCGGTGTGCTGCTTGTGGTCCCGACCGCGCGGCTCTCCACCCGCGACGTCTTCGCCGCACTCGACGCAACAGACACGGTGAGACTCGCCGGAAGCGCGGAGCCCGGCGGGCTTCTGCAGGACGCGTGCCGCCGCATGGCATCCCCGGGCAGGTCGCACCGCGGCGCCACCCGGCACCTCGCCGCGGTGCTGCGTCGAGGTGCTCCCGCGTCTGAGGTCGCGGACCTGCAGCCGGCGAACGATTTGTTCCCCGCCGCGGTTGTGCTTCTTCCCGGCCTCGACCACCTGCGCCGCAACCTCGGCGACGTGCTGGGTCGCCCGGTGCATCTCACCGGCTCGGGCCCGACGCTCGTCGTCCTCTATCCTTCAGCAGGCGCCGCCCGCCGCGGCGCCACCGCGGTTCGGGCCGCGGTGGCGCGGGGTGCGCTGCTGCCCCCCGGCGGAAGCCTGCAGGTGATCGCCACCATCACGGGAGGAGAGGCATGACGGATTACCTCGCGACCGACTCGGCCCCGGCCGCCATCGGTCCCTACACCCAGGCCGTCCGCGCGCACCGGTTCGTGTTCTGCTCGGGGCAGCTCGGACTGGATCCGGCCACGGGCGAGCTCGTGGCTGGCACAGAGGCGCAGGTCGAGCGGGCGATGAGGAACGTCCGGGCCCTGCTCGAGGCGGGCGGAGCCACCATGCGGGACGTCGTGAAGACGACTATCTACCTCGCCGACATGGGCGACTTCGCGGCGGTCAACGCGATTTACGCGCGCCACTTCGAGGAGCCGTATCCTGCGCGGTCCACTGTCGCGGTCGCCTCGCTGCCGCGCGGAGGCCGGATCGAGATCGACGTCATCGCGTTCCTGCCCGACCATTCATGACCCCTGGCGCCCTCTCGACCATCCCGTGTGGCGGCTCGCTTGGTCTCTGCCCGGCTCCCATGCCGCCCGCCCGCGCCGGCGTTGACACCCCCATACGCGGGCCGGAGAATCGACCCGACGTGTCAACCAAGCCTCCAGGTCGTGACGAGCGGCCGGCGTCGTGACCTGCGACGCCCCGGCCGCTCCGCTCGCCGTCGTGCTCGCCGCGGGGCTGGGAACCCGCATGCGGTCGCGGCGACCCAAGGTCCTCCACGCAGTATGCGGTCGGCCGATGATCGAGCACGTCCTGGATGTGGCCCGCGCCGTAGGTGGCCGTGCGCCCCTCGTAGTGATCTCGCCCGCGACGGATGCGGTGCGAGGGGCGGTCGGCAGCGACGGGGTGACCTACGCGGTCCAGACGGAACCGCTCGGCACCGCCGACGCGCTGCGCGCGGCCCTGGCGGTGGCGCCACCCGACGCGGACGATGTGGTGGTCCTGAGCGGTGACGTCCCGCTCCTGCGCGCCGACACGGTCCGGCGACTGGTTGCCCTGCGGCGTGGCGAGGATGCCACGATCGCCATAGCCGTCATCCACCCCGCCGACCCGCGCGGGTACGGCCGCGTTGTCCGCGACGCAGACGGCCGCGTGGCGCGCGTCGTCGAGGAGACGGACGCGGACGAGGCGACTCGCGCGATCGGCGAGGTCAATGCCGCGCTCTACGCATTCCACGGGCCCTGGGTACGTGAGCGTGTGGCCGGCGTCCCGCCGTCGCCGGCGACCGGCGAGTACTACCTGCCCGAGCTGGTGGCGATGGCGCACCAGGAAGGCCGGACGGTCGTCGCGCTGGACGTGTCCGACGAGCGCGAGCTGGCAGGCATCAACGACCGCGTCCAGCTTGCCGTAGCGGAGGCGGAGCTGCGCAGACGGATCGTCGAGGCGCACATGCGCGCCGGCGTTACGATGCTCGACCCCGGGAGCGTCACGATCGAGGCCGCGGTGGCGCTCGCCCCGGATGTGGTGCTCGAGCCCGGCGTCATCCTCCAGGGCACGACGCAGATCGGGGCGGACACCGTCGTAGGGAGCGGCAGCCGGATCGTGGACAGCGTCGTCGGCGAGCGCTGCCGCATCTGGTCGAGCGTCATCGAATCGAGCGAGGTCGGCGACGACGTCAGGGTCGGCCCGTGGGCGCATCTTCGGCCCGGCGCCCGTGTCGGCGACGGCGCGGAGGTCGGCAACTTCGCCGAGATGAAGTCGAGCAGCCTCGGGCGCGGCTCCAAGCAGCACCACTTCAGCTACCTCGGCGACGCGACGGTCGGCGAGCACGTCAACATCGGCGCCGGGACGATCACGTGCAACTTCGACGGGACCGCCAAGCATCGCACCGTGATTGGAGATGGCGCGTTCATCGGTTCCGACACGATGCTTATCGCACCCCTGAGAGTGGGCGCCGGCGCGCGCACCGGTGCGGGGTCCGTGGTGACGCACGATGTGCCCGACGGCATGCTCGCCGTCGGCGTCCCGGCCCGGCTCCGGCGTCCGCGGCCCGGCGTTTCCGGTTCGCCCGGTTCCGAGCCCGACGTCGTCCCGCCTGCTGGCGGCCGTCCGTCCGAACCCGCACCGGAGGACCCGACGCCCCCGGCATGAGCGCGCTCGAAGAGCTCGTCGTCATCGCGATCCTGATCGCGCTCAACGCGATTTTCGTGGCCGCGGAGATCGCCCTCGTGACGATCCGCCGGAGTCGCGTCGAGCAGCTGGTCGAGGAGGGGAGCCGCGCCGCCCGGCGCGTGGAGCGACTCCTGCAGCGACCTGGGCGGTTCCTCGCGGTTACGCAGCTATGGATCACGTTCATTGGGTTCCTGTCGTCGGCCTTCGCGGCGGTGACCCTGACGCTCGCGACCGACGACCTGTTGAAGAAGGTCTCGCCGCTCGCCCCGTACGCCGCGGCGCTTAGCCTGGTGCTCGTGACCCTGCTCCTGTCGCTGGTCACCATCGTGTTCGGAGAGCTCGTGCCCAAGACGCTCGCGCTGGCCAACGCTGAGCGCGTCGCCCTTGCCGTGTCCGGGCCGTTCGAATTCCTCGAGACGGTGCTGGGCCCCGTGGTGCGGCTGCTCGAGTTGGTCACTAATGCCATCACGCGCCCGCTCGGTGCCGAGCATCAGGATCGCGGCCGGATGTCGATGGAAGAGCTGAAGATCCTCGTCGAGCGGGGCGGGGAGCAGGGGGTCCTCGAGGCCGAGGAAGAGCAGATGATCTCCGCCGTGATCGAGCTCGGCGAGGGACGCGTGCACGAGGTGATGGTCCCGCGCATCGACGTCACGGCCATCGCCGTCGAGACGCCGTTCGGCGAGGCGGTGGACACGATCCTGCGCGAGGGGCATTCCCGCATCCCGGTGTACGAGGAGTCGATCGATAACGTCGTCGGCATCCTGTACGCCAAGGACCTGCTGCCGTACCTGAAGGACAACGCGGAGCCACCCGAGCTGCGGCGGCTGCTCCGCACGCCGCTCTTCGTGCCGGAGTCGATGAGCGTAGACGACCTGCTCCACGAGCTGCAACGGCGAAAAGTGCATATCGCGGTCGTGCTCGACGAGTACGGCGGGACCGCCGGCATGGTCACCATCGAGGACCTGCTGGAGGAGATCGTCGGCGAGATCCAGGACGAGTACGACGTCGAGGAGCCCATGGTCGAGCATGTCTCGGAACGCGAGGTGCGCTTCGACGGCCGGGCCAGCATCGATGACCTTGTCGACGCGTTCGACGTGGACCTAGCCGACGAGGACCGCGAGGAGTACGACACGGTGGGCGGGCTGGTCTACCACCGAGTCGGTGGCGTGCCCCGGGTGGGCGACAGTATCGACCTGAACGGCCTCACGCTGACGGTCGAATCAACCGACGGCCGCCGGGTGGGGAAGGTACTGGCCGTGGGTCGTCCCACGGAGGCGGCCCCCGCGGCGGAAGACCCCCCGGAGTAGGGCTTGCTGCCAGTCCGGCCGGCGCGGACGGCGACCGACCTCGCGGCCCTGGCAGAAGCTCACGCGCTGATCGCCGCGACGATGATCTCCCTCAGCCTGTCGCGGGCCGCGCCAAGGACCACGCCTGTGGCATCGAGGGCGGCCAGTGCCTCGTCGCGCAGCCGCCGAGCCTCGGTGCGCGTGTAGTCGGCCGCGCCCGACCGTCCTAGGATGGCCCGGATCTCGGCGACTTCACCAGGCGTCGGATCCGCGTGATCGTAGATCGCCAGCAGGCGCGCCCGGTCGGTCTCCGACGCGTGCTCCAGCGCGTACAGCACCGGGAGCGTCTTCTTCCGCTTCGCCAGGTCCGACGGCTCCTTCCCGGTCACCTGCTCCTGCCCCCAGATCCCGAGCAGGTCGTCGTTGAGCTGGAATGCCAGCCCTAGGGCCCACCCGAAGCGGCGGTACGCGTCGACCACCGCCCGGTCGTCGGTGGCCAGCATCGCACCCGCCTCGATCGACGCCGCGATGAGCGCCGCGGTCTTGCGGCCGATCATGTCGAAGTAGAGCTCGACCGACATCGAGCCGCCGTGCTCCGAGCCCCACAAGTCGAGGAACTGCCCTTCGCAGAGCGCGAGGCACGTGTCGTCGTAGAGACGCATGAGCCGGAGCACCCGACCGTCGCTGAAGCCGAGGTCCGTGAGCCGGTGCAGGGCGAGCCGCGAGAGCACGAAGAGCGTGTCGCCGGTGTTGATCGCCTGCCCCACGCCGTAGACCGTCCAGAGAGCGGCGCGGTGGCGCCGCTCGACGTCCCGGTCCTCGATGTCGTCGTGGACCAGGCTGAAGTTGTGGCCGAGCTCAACGGCCGCCGCGCCCGGAAGCGCGCGCGCATAGTCGCCAGCGATCGACGCGTATGCGAGCAGTCCGAGGAGCGGCCGAAGGCGCTTGCCGCTGACGCCGCTGGCGCCGTCGAGCCCGAGGTGGTAGCGGACCATGTCGTAGAGATCGCGCGTCGTGGGTGCATCGGCCGCGTCCACCAAGTTGAGGATCTCGGCCTCGGTGTCTGAGATCATGGCCTGCAGGTCGGCCTGGGTCAGCACGTAGCCGATGATACAGGCGCTACGCTTGGTCGATGCCAGTGGCCCGCGTCTACAAGACGAGCGCGATCGTGCTCTCGCGGTTTGACCTGGGTGAGGCGGATCGTGTTCTGACGCTGCTCACGCCGCACGACGGCAAGCTCAAGGCGATTGCCAAAGGGGTGCGCCGCCCGCAGAGCCGGCTGGGCGGGAGCCTAGAACCGTTCGCCGAACTGCACCTTGTGCTCGCCCACGGGCGAACGTTCGACGTCGTGACGCAGGCGACGGTGTTGCACGCCTGGCTCGCGCTCCGGGACCGCCTGGAATTGACGGCGACCGCCTGGTATCTCTCGGAGCTGGTGGAGCGTTCGACCGAGGAGCGCGCGCCGGCGTCAAGACTCTACGACCTGCTGCTGGCCGCTTGCGAGCACCTGGATGCCGGGCTGCCTCCGGGGCGCGTCGCGCGCTGGTTCGAGTTCCGGTTCACCGACGAGCTGGGACTGCGGCCGGAGGTCGACCGGTGCGTCGAGTGCGACCGCCGGCTGGAGTCGGACGAAGCATTCCGCTGGGTGCCGGCGCTGGGCGGCCTTCTGTGCGTCGCTCATCCCGGCCCCACCGTGGAACGCGCGGGCCTCTCCCGCGACGGGCTCCGCCTGCTTAAGGCCTATCGACACGTGGACTTGGAGACGATCGCCGGGCTGCGGCTGCCTGCGTCGGTCGAGGCGGAAGCAGAGCAGGCCATGCGACTTTTCGTGCGGCACGTGCTGGAGCGCGAGGCCCGCTCGCTTGAGTTCCTCGACGAGGTCCGCGCCGGGCGTTGACGGCGGCGCCGGCGCCACAGCGTCTTGTCGTGCAAGAATGAGCTCGACGCGTCCAGCCCAGCCCGTTCCGCCGCCCGCAGCAGGAGCCACGCCAAGCCGTGACCGATCCCGTCGATCCCAATCGCTCCGTCGAGCCCGGTGCCAGCCACCCCGCCGGCCCGGCCTCCGACCCCGGCCCGGCCGTCGCGGGGCTCGACACGATCGTCTCTCTGTCGAAGCGTCGGGGCTTCGTCTTCCCCAGCTCGGAGATCTACGGCGGCATCAATGCCGTGTGGGACTACGGCCCGCTCGGGGTCGAGCTCAAGAACAACGTAAAGCGCGCTTGGTGGCGCGCCATGGTGCAGGAGCGCGACGACATCGTTGGCCTCGACGCCGGGATCCTAATGGCGCCGCAGGTGTGGGTAACTTCTGGGCACGTCGCGTCGTTCAGCGATCCGCTCGTCGAGTGCGAGACGTGCCATCGTCGTTTTCGCCTCGATGAGCTGCCGGGTGCCGAGCAGCTCACGCAGACTGAGCTGCGCGACCCCACGATCGTCGAGCGGCTCAGACTGCGCTGCCCCGTGGACGAGGGAACCCTGGGGACGCCGCGCCGCTTCAACCTGATGTTTAGTACGCACATGGGCCCTGTCGAGGACGACGCCGCGCTCGTGTACCTTCGCCCGGAGACGGCGCAGGGCATCTACGTCAACTTCCGCAACGTCCGAGAGACGAGCCGCAAAAAGGTGCCGTTCGGGATCGCGCAGATCGGCAAGGCCTTCCGCAACGAGATCAGCCCCGGTAACTTCGTCTTCCGGATGCGCGAGTTCGAGCAGATGGAGATGCAGTACTTCGTCAGGCCGGACACTGCTGCCGCGTACTTCGAGGAGTGGATGCCGCGGCGCCGCGCGTGGTACGAACAGTACGGTGTCAACCCGGCGCGGCTGCGCTTCCGCGAGCACGCTCCGGACGAGCTGGCGCACTACGCCAAGAAGGCGGTGGACGTCGAGTACCGGTTCCCGTTCGGGTGGAAGGAGCTGGAGGGCATCCACAACCGCGGCGACTGGGACCTGGGCAGGCACCAGGAGGCAACTGGCGAGAACCTCGAGTATTTCGACCAGGCCACCAACGAGCATTTCGTGCCTTGGATCGTGGAGACGTCGGCCGGTGCGGACCGGGCGGCCTTCACGTTCCTTATCGACGCATACCGGGAGGAAGAAGTGCGTGGCGAGACGCGCGTCGTGCTCGGCTTCCACCCGGACCTCGCGCCCTACAAGGTGGCCGTGCTGCCACTCCTCAAGAAGCGGCCCGAGATCGTCGAGCTCTGCCACCGCATCGTGGATGACCTGAGGCGCGACGTGATGGCGGTCTACGACGACACGGCCTCGATCGGCAAACTCTACCGGCGGCAGGACGAGATCGGCACGCCGTTCTGCGTGACCGTCGACGTCGACTCCCTGGAGGACCGGGCCGTCACGGTGCGAGACCGGGACTCTATGGAGCAGGTGCGCGTGGCCGTTGACGGGCTGCGGAGCCACCTGCTCGACAGACTCGCGACCGCCCGCGCCTGACCGAGCCGCAGGGCTGCGCGCCCTGCGAGAGCGAGGCCCCGGCCGGGCGGTGCAGCTGCCGGCCGGGGCGTGGACGTTATTGGTGGTGTGCCGGTCGGGCGGGTTCCAGCGCAGCCTCGGGCGCTGGCGGATACGCCCCCCGCAAGTAGGCGTCGATGGCGTGGGCTGCCGACTTCCCGTCGCCCATGGCGAGGATCACCGTCGCCGCGCCGCGCACGATGTCGCCACCGGCAAAGACGCCCGGCATGCTCGTCATGCCGTGCTCGTCGGTGGCGATGTAGCCCCACTGGTTGACCTGCAGCTCGGGCGCCGTGCGCGTCAGCAGAGGATTGCTGCGCGTGCCGATCGCGACCACGACTTCCTCGCAGTCGATCGTGAAGTCCGACCCCGTGACCGGGACGGGACGACGCCGACCCGACGAGTCGGGCTCGCCGAGCTCCATCCGGACGCAGCGCAGGCCGGTCACCCAACCCTTGTCATCTCCGAGGACCTCGACCGGCGAGACGAGGAAGTCGAAACGGATTCCCTCCTGTTCCGCGTGGTGGACTTCCTCGACGCGCGCCGGCATCTCGTCGCGGCTGCGCCGATAGACGCAGATCGCCTCGTCGGCGCCGAGTCGCTTCGCCGTTCGCACCGAGTCCATGGCGACGTTGCCGCCGCCGACAACGGCGATCCGCCGGCCCTTGAGGATTGGCGTGTCGGACTCCGGGTTCCAAGCCCCCATCAGGTTGACCCGGGTCAGGTATTCGTTGGCCGAGTACACGCCCTTGAGGTTCTCACCGGGGACGTTCATGAAGACCGGCAGGCCCGCGCCGACGGCGATGAACACCGCGTCGTACATTTCCCGGATCTCCGGCAGCGTGTAGGTCTTGCCGATGATGGTGTTGGGCTGAATCTCCACGCCCCGTGCCACCAGCCGGTCGATCTCGTCCTGCACAATGTCCTTCGGCAGGCGGAACTCGGGGATGCCGTAGATGAGCACCCCGCCAGGGGCGTGCAACGCCTCGAAGATCGTGACGTGATGCCGTGACTTGACCAGCTCCCCGGCTGCCGTCAGGCCGGCCGGTCCGGAGCCGATGACGGCCACGCGCTTGCCGCTCGCAATCGGCGGCACGGCGGCGAGGGTGTCCCCGTGCTCGTTGGCCCAGTCGGCCACGAACCGCTCGAGGTACCCGATCGCGACCGGCTTACCGGTCTTCGCGCGCAGGCAGACCACCTCGCATTGCGTCTCCTGCGGGCACACGCGGCCCGTCACGCATGGAAGGGCGTTGTCGTCGAGGAGGGAAGCGGCGGCGCCGGGCAGGTCGCCCTGCGTGAGGCGCTCGATGAAGCGCGGGATGTTGACGCGCACCGGGCAGCCGTCGATGCAGTACGGCTTGGGGCACTGGATGCAGCGCTCTGCCTCGAGGAACGCGAGCTGCTCGGTGAGCCCCAAGTTCACCTCGCGGAAGTTGGCGCTGCGGAGAACCGCGTCCTGCTCGGGCATGAGCTGGCGGTCGATCTTCATCCGCTCTTTCTTGCTGAGCACGGGGCGCTCGCCCGGGACGGGCTGGTCGGTCATTGCGTGGCCCCCACTCGGCACGCCTCGCGATGCGTCAGGGCCTCCTGCTCGAAGGTCCGGTAGGTGGTCAGGCGATCGGCGAGCAGGCGGAAGTCCACCTGGTGCCCGTCGAACTCCGGGCCGTCCACGCAGGCGTACCGGGTCTGGCCCCCCACCTCGACCCGACAGCCCCCGCACATGCCGGTGCCGTCGAGCATGATCGAGTTCAGCGAGACCATCGTGGGCACGCCGTATGGGCGCGTCATCTCGGACACGGCCCGCATCATTGGCACGGGCCCGACGGCGAAGATGGTGTCGATCCCGCCTTGGTCGAGCAGGTCCTTGAGCGCCTGGGTCACGAACCCGGGCCGGCCGTAGCTCCCGTCATCGGTGCAGGTCACGACGTCGCCGTAGCGATGGAGTTCGTCCTCCATGATCACCCACTCGCGCGATCGGCCGCCGATCACGCTCGTGACGGATAGCCCGCGCCGGTGAAGCTCCTGGGCGATCGGGAGGATCACCGCGGTCCCTACGCCGCCGCCCACACACACGGTGTGACCGGCTTCGGGGAGGTCGGTGGGGTGGCCGAGCGGGCCGGCGATGTCTTGGATGGCCTGCCCAACCCCGAGTTCAACGAGATCGGCCGTGCTTTTCCCAATCGACTGGATGACCAGCGTGATGCTCCCGGCGACGGAGTCGGCGTCGGCGATCGTGAGCGGGATGCGCTCAGCTCCGGGTCCCAGGCGCACGATCACGAACTGGCCGGGCCGTCGGATCTCCGCGATACGTGGGGCGCTGACCCTCAACAGGGTGACGTTTGGTGATAGCTGCGCCTTCTCGAGGATCTGGTGCATCGACAATCCTGTTCTGCGGTTCTGCTAAACATAGAGTGGCGTACGTATGGTTCCTAGGCGACCCACCAGAGTTCGCGTACCGGTGGGCCGAAGGTCACGAGGGGCCCTGCCCGAGCGGGCGGGGCCCGGCACGGCATGGAGGTCTGCGACGCGTCAGGCCTGGCTGGCGACCTCCGCCGCGCGCCCGTGCACTCGCTCGCCTGTGGTCACGTCGACCGGTTGCCCGGCACCCTTGCCCTTAGGCCAGTACAGCTCTTTCTTGACGTGTGGCTCGGGGAGCCCGTGGCTCTGCACGATCGCCTCCGCCTTCAGGATCATCTCCGGGTTCCCGCAGATGTACACGACCGTCCGGTACGGGAGAATACTGCACTCGTCGCAGAGGTCGTGCAGGATAGTCTCGATGCGGCCGGTCCTGCCCTGCCAGCCTGCGTTCTCGGGTTCTGCGGGCCGGGAGATCGTGGGCACGTAGGTCAGCGGGTACCCCTCGCGCTGTAGCTGTTCGAGCTCGCGGCGGTAGCCCAGCTCCTCCACGTAGGAGGCACCGTGCGCGATCACCGTGCGGCGCGGTCTCTTGTCGACCAGGGCGGTCCGGATCATCGAAATGAATGGCGCGATCCCGGTGCCGGTCGAGATGAAGAGGTGTGTGCGTGGGTCGTCGTCCTCCAGCACGAAGCGCCCCTTGGGGCCGGTCATCCGCATACCGTGCCCGAGCGGAAGCCGCCAGAGTAACGACGTGAACCGCAGGATCGGGACGAGCCGGACGTAGAATTCGTAGCCGTCGCGGGCCATGCGCGGCGAGGAGGCCACTGAGTACGGCCGCTGCACAAGCCGGCCGTCGGCGTAGACCCCGATGGTCATGTACTGGCCGGGCTCGAACGAGACGGGCTCGCCCCGGAACCTTACCCAGAAGGTCGCGAGCTCCTCCGTGTCGTCCTCGCGTCTGACGAGCTCCGCGTTGTAGTGCTCGGAGCCGAACTCGATGACGCGCGGGTCCTCCAGTATGGTCATCGTGGCGCGGCATCTCCCTGGGTCCGACGGTGGCGTCCGCCTCGGGCGAACGACGCCAGTCTACGTCGCTGGCCCGGAGGCCCGCCCCCGACCCCTGCCGGAGGGGCAGAATGCCGGCCCCCCAGACGGCTTCGACGGCAAGGACGCGCGGCGTCAGGCTGAGAAGCGGCTTTGCGACGCGGTGCCGTCCAACCACCCGGCGCGAACCGGCCCTCCCGTCGTACAAGTCGCGCAGCCAGGCGTGGCTCTCCGTGAGACAGCGTCCCACCGCGGCTAGGTCCCCCGTCTCGAGCGCGGCCACCGTCTGCAGGACACGCTCTTCTTCGGGGGCGACGTGCTCGCAGCGCCGGTACGTCTCGTCGTCGAGGCGGCTTCGGATCGACTCCAGCATCTCCGGTGTGACGTCGCGCAGCGCATGGATGGAGGGGTCGGACGTCGCGAGGGAGCGAGACCGCCGCCTCGCCACCGCGCGCGGCGCGCATTTGTGCCCGGACGACCCCAGGCGCCGTGGCGAGCCGGTGTCGCACAGGATGATCGCGCACCGGTCGAGTGGTAGCGGCACTGGGCGCCGCGCGAGCGTGCGGCAGTCGAGCCGGATGGCGATGGCGCCACGCCCAGTGCTTCGGGCGCCTGGTCCATGAGGCCGAAGGCCACGTGCCCATTCTCCGGGGTTTGGGGCGCCCCCAGCGCCTGGTTCACGTACGGCGGGTCGGTCCCGCACGGCCCGAACTAGCGCACGACGTCGGCGCACACGGCGGCTCGAGGTTCCTCTGCTCAACCGGCGACAGCCCCGTCAAGCCGTCGCACGCGCCGGGGCTCAAGTCGACGTCGTCGCCTGCCCGCGCGCCTCTACAGCAGGCTCGGCTGTACCCAGGCTTTACCCAGCACGTGCTGATCGAGGAAGGCCAGCACAGTCTGGTACCACAGCCGCGCGTTCCGCGGCTTCAGCACCCAGTGGTTCTCGTCCGGGAAGTAGAGGAACTTCGACTCGACTCCGTGCCGCTGCAGGTCCGTCCAGAGGCGCAGTGCTTCGCTGATCGGGACGCGGTGATCGAGTTCGCCGTGGATCACGAGCATCGGCGTCCGGATCGTTGCGATCGCGTTCGACGGGCTCTGTTCCAAGTAGCGGTGCGGATCGACGTATGGGTCGCCGAACTCGTACTCCCACCAGTTGCCGTCGTCGGTGGTGCCGTGAAACCCACGCAGCTCCCACAGGCTCGCGTGGGTCACGACGCAGCGAAAGCGGTCCGTGTGCCCCGCAACCCAGTTCGCCATGTACCCCCCGAACGAACCTCCCATGAGCGCCTGCCGCGACTCGTCGATGTCGGGCCGAGATACCGCGACGTCCACCGCAGCTAGCACATCCGTGTACGGCGCCTCGCGCCACCGGCCCCAGCCACGCTGCACGAACGCTTGGCCGTACCCGAGCGACAACGCGGGGTCTGGGAGCAGGACCCCGTAACCGCGGGCGACCAGGAGCTGCGGGTTCCAGCGCCAGTGCCAACCGTTCGTCCACGATCCGAGCGGGCCGCCGTGGACGAACACGACAAGCGGAGCGGGATGGTCGGGTGACGCGTCGGGAGGGAGCAGCAGCCAGGCCCGGATCCGCGCACCGTCCTGCGCGGTCGCCTCGATGCGCTCGAAGCGCCCGGGCGACCCGACAGTCGCGTCGTCGAGCGCGGGTGAGGGCAGGACGGTCGGGGCCTGATCCGCCGTTCGCGCGTCCAGCCGCACCACCTCGTTCGGCAGGCGCAGCGTCGAGCGCAGCGCGAAGACCGACGAACCGTCGGGCGACGGGCAAGCGTCACCGATGGAGCCGTCGGCGACCAGGCAGGTGACCTTGCCGGAGACGACGTCCACGCGAAAGATCGCGCCGGCGCCGTCCTGGTCCGCGACGAAGAACACGGCCAAACCGTCGGGCGACCAGGTCGGGCACTCGGGCCAGAGGTCGGCAGACGGCGCAAGATCACGGCCCCTTCCATCTGTCAGGTCGATCAGCCACAGCCGTTGCACGCCCGCGGTGTCAGGGTCCCCCGATGTGGTCCGGACGCAAGCGACTGACCTCCCGTCGGGCGCGAACGACGGCTGGTCGTAGGAGGCGTCTGCGGCCGTCAGGGTCCGTCGCTCGCCGGTCGTCACGTCGATCGCAACAAGGTCGGCCGCGGGGGCGCGAACGTCGCTCACCATCATCGACGCGACGGCCGTCGTCCCATCCGGTGAGATGTCGAAGCCGCGCTCCTCGAGCGCCGGGCCCGCGTCCGGCGTGAGGTCGCGCGGCGCCGGCACGTTCCCGTTCTCCTCGCCCGGGGCGTTCGCCACCAGCAGGTGTCGCTCGCGCGGCCCAATGTAGTGGTCCCAGTGGCGGATGGGATATGCGTCGAACAGCAGCGCTGAAATGCCGGCCTCGCTTCGGGCCTTGGCGCGCTCCGCATCCGCCTCGAGCGTGCGCGCATGGCGGTGCATGCGCGCGGCGATCAGGACGGTGCGCGCGTCCCGGGCCGTGCGAACCGCATCGACGCCACCCTCTGGGGCGAGCAGTCGGCGGGCCTCGCCGCCGTCTGGCGGCAGCATCCATAGGGCGGCTTCCCGCTTCGGGGCGGGCTCACCGTCCTCGGGGTTCGGGCGTGCGGACGTGAACAGAAGCGAGCCGTCGGGAAGGAACGCGGCGTTGCTCTCGCCCACGCCGGACCGGGTGAGTCGTCGCGGCGCCCGGCGGCCCAGCGGATGGATCTCCCAGATGGCGGACAGTAGCCTCTTACCGTCCGATGCCGGTGTCTCCACGGAGACGACCAGGCGACTCCCGTCGGGTGAGCACCGCAGGCCCGACAGGCGCGGCAGGGCGACGAACCGGTCGAAATCAAACGTGTTGGTCATCTAGGAATCATGGCACGCGCCTCCGGAGGTCGCTTGACCAAGCCCGGTCGGCCCGACGCATCCGACAGCTCGGCGCGTCCGGCGCGGCGCTCGGCGGCGGTACAATCGTGCTGGAACGGCGTTCCCATTCTGACGCTGCCCGACGCCGCGTTCCGAACGTCCCACGGATCGGACGCCCCTGACGCGAACCGCCCTGCATAAGGAGCCAGCGACTCATGACGACCCCCGACACCGTGGCCGAGCGCACGCACCGCGCGGCCAAGCGCTACATCTACGCGTTCGGCGGTGGCAACGCCGAGGGGAACGGCGAGATGAAGGGTCTCCTCGGCGGCAAGGGCGCCGGGCTCGCTGAGATGACGCGGGCCGGGCTCCCGGTTCCTCCTGGATTTACCATCACGACCGAAGCATGCAACGACTACTTCTCGGGCGGTGAGAAGCTTCCGGATGGCCTCTGGCAAGACGTCCAGGCGGCGATGCGCGACGTCGAGCGGGAGACCGGCAAGGGGTTCGGCGGATGGGACAACCCCCTGTTGGTGAGCGTCCGCTCTGGCTCCAAGTTCTCGATGCCGGGGATGATGGACACGGTCCTGAACCTGGGTCTGAACGAGGAGACGCTGCCTGGCCTGATCGCGCTCACGCAGAACGAGCGCTTCGGGTGGGACGCGTACCGGCGCTTCATCCAGATGTTCGGCCGCATCGTCCTCGGCGTGCCAGGCGAGCGCTTCGATGAGGCTCTCGACCAGGCCAAACAGCAGCGCGGCGCCAAGGCGGACACGGATCTCGACGCGGCTGCGCTGTGCGAGCTTGTCGGCACGTTCAAGCACATCGTGAAGGACGCCACGGGTCGCGACTTCCCGACCGATCCCAACGAACAGCTGGACCTGGCGATCAAGGCGGTCTTCGGCTCGTGGTTCGGCAAGCGAGCCGTGGACTACCGTAACTACAACAAGATCGCCCACGACCTCGGTACCGCCGTCAACGTGGTGACCATGGTCTTCGGCAACATGGGGAATGATTCTGGGACCGGTGTAGCCTTCACTCGCGATCCCAACACCGGCGAGAAGGTGCTGTTCGGCGAGTATTTGACCAACGCGCAGGGCGAGGACGTCGTCGCCGGTATCCGGACGCCGCGAAAGATCGCGCAGCTCGAGCAGGAGCTGCCGCAGGCGTTCCGCGAGTTCCAGGCGATAGCCGAGAAACTTGAGCGCCATTACCGCGACGTGCAGGACCTGGAGTTCACCATCGAGCGCGGTCGCTTGTTCATGCTGCAGACCCGGTCGGCGAAGCGCACCGCGGCTGCTGCCGTGAAGATCGCGGTCGACATGGTGGCCGAGGGGATCATCACAGAGGCGGAGGCGGTCGAGCGGATCGAGCCCGCGCAGGTGGATCAGCTGCTCCGCGCGCAGTTCGACCCGGTCGCCCGTCAGAAGGCGGTCCGGATCGCCAGAGGGCTGAACGCGTCGCCAGGCGCCGCCGTCGGCAAGGCCGTCTTCGACGCCGACACCGCTGTGGAGTGGGCCGCCCGCGGCGAGCGCGTCGTGCTCGTGCGCATCGAGACGTCGCCCGACGACTTTCACGGTATGGCAGTCGCGCAGGGAATCTTGACCGCCCGAGGCGGTGCCACGTCGCATGCGGCCGTCGTCGCGCGCCAGATCGGCAAGCCGTGCGTGGCGGGCTGCTCCGAGCTCCTGGTGGACTATCGGGACAAGTCCGCGACGGCAAACGGCTCGGCCTTCCGGGAGGGAGACCCTCTCAGCGTGGACGGTTCCACTGGTGAGGTCTTCCTGGGCTCGCTGCCCACTGTCGCGGCACGCTTCGAGGAGCAGCCCGAGCTGCAGAAGATCCTGGGCTGGGCCGACGGGATCCGTCGTCTGCAGGTCTGGACTAACGCCGACAAGCCAGAAGAGGCCGCGCAGGCCCGCCGGTACGGGGCGCAGGGGATCGGGCTCTGCCGCACCGAGCACATGTTCCGCGAGGGCGAGCGGCTCGAGATCGTGCGCGACGCGATCCTCGTGGCGTTCCAGGCCACGCGGGCCAAAGACCGCCGCGACGCGGGCGAGTCGATCGGCGACGCAGACCAGGCCGCGATCGAGCGGTTCGATGCGGCGATCGCCAAGCTCGAGCGGCTCCAGCAGGGCGACTTCGAGGGGATCCTCTCGGCGATGAGCGGGCTCCCGGTCGTGATCCGGCTTATCGACCCGCCCCTGCACGAGTTCCTGCCCAAGCACGAGGGGCTGCTCGTGGAGGTCACGCAGCTGCGCGAGCGCGGCACGGCCGAGGACGACCCAGCCTTCGTCAAGGCGCGCACGCTACTCGCGGCCGTCGAGGCGCTCCGCGAGCAGAACCCGATGCTCGGGCTGCGGGGCATCCGCCTCGGGCTGATGATCCCGGACATCACCAAGATGCAGACGCGCGCGATCCTCAACGCCGCGATCGCGGTGCGCCGCAACGGCGGTGACCCGCACGTGGAGATCATGATCCCGCTCGTGGGGCACGTGAACGAGCTTGCGGCCAGCCAGACTCTGCTCGAGGTTGAGGCGAAGAAGGTCATGGAGGCGGCCGGCGCGACCGTCGACTACAAGTTCGGCACCATGATCGAGGTGCCGCGCGGCGCGCTGACGGCCGACAAGATCGCGAAGTATGCGCAGTTCTTCAGCTTCGGCACGAACGACCTGACGCAGATGACGTTCGGCTACAGCCGCGACGACGCCGAGGGCGGCTTCCTGCTCGCGTACGTGGAGCGCAAGATCCTGCCGTTCAACCCCTTCCAGCAGCTCGACCGGGCTGGTGTGGGCCAACTGATGCGGATCGCAGTGGAGAAGGGCCGGGCAACACGGCCGGACATCAAGCTCGGCATCTGCGGCGAGCACGGCGGCGACCCGTCGTCGATCGAGTTCTGTCATGAGATCGGCCTGAACTACGTCTCATGCTCGCCGTTCCGGATCCCGGTGGCCCGCTTGGCGGCAGCGCAGGCGGTGCTCGCCGGCGAGCGCGACAAGTAGCGGGGCAACCGCTACCGCCCGCCCGGCGCCCCGCCGGGGGGCTCATCGAACGGAGGACCGGGTGGAGACGCCCGGTCCTCGCAGTTGCTGGGCGCCGCGTCGCACGACGATCGTGACGTCGCCCACGTGTGCAGGATCTCCCCCTGCGGTCTTCGCCACGTCGACCCACACCTCCAATGCGTCCATCCCCTCAGGGTTTTCGACGACACACGGCGGTCCCACCTGCTGGACGGCCTGCTCGGCGTCCGTTCCGGCGGGAGCTGACGCACCGCTCTGCTTGTCGCACCGGGCGCCGAACGGTACCGTTGCCGGCGGTGACTGGCATTGGGGGCGGGAGTCGCCGCGACGAAGTGGCTCGGCATGGCCGCGTCGGCGACCGCGGCGGTCCTGTTCGGCACGTCCTACGTGGCGACCGCGTTCGTGCTGCGGTCCTTCGCTCCGCTGTCCGCGACGACGTGGCGCGGGTTGCTGGCGACGGCGGGGCTGGCCGCGGTTGTGGCGCTCGGCGGTCTGGGTCCACGACCGCCGAAGCCAACGAACCAACAGATCGCAAGGCTCGCGGTTCTCGCCCTGGTCGGCGGCCCAGTCTTCATCGGCGCCATGAACGTGGCGGTCTCACAGGCCGGCGCGACGATCATATCGCTTGTTGCTTCGGGCCGTGTTCGTGCTCAAGATGGCACCCTGACGCCCGAATGGTAGTGCATCCGGTAGCATAGCCGGACAAGGACGGACCCCCGGCCGCGCGAACGGTCCGAGGGTCCCGGCG
Organism: uncultured Chloroflexia bacterium; assembly: GCA_963835945.1. Lineage (GTDB taxonomy): Bacteria > Chloroflexota > Limnocylindria > Limnocylindrales > CSP1-4 > JAJYNJ01. Next base: position 21,471 of record CAWIHR010000077.1, on the reverse strand, counting down.
CACAGACCTGTTGCGGAGGTCGGCACCATGAACGAGACTACCACCCCCCGACGCCGCCGCCCAAGAGGCGAGGGGAGCATCTACCACACTGCCGACGGCCGATGGCGGGGTGCCATCGTCGCGGTTGACGCCGACGGGCGGCATACCCGGCACGTCGTCTCCGGCCAGTCGCAAGCGATCGTGCGGGAGCGACTGCGCGATCTGCGGCGCCGGCTTGAGGACACGGGACGCCCGACCGCGCGGACGACGGTCGCGGACTACCTGGCCGGATGGCTGGCAGCCGAGGAGGGCCGGGTGCGCTCCGCGAGCTGGCGGGCCCGGGCGCAGCACTGCCGGGACTGGTTGATCCCGGAGCTCGGCCATATTCCCCTGGCGGACCTGCGACCCTCGGACGTGGATCGCCTAATGACCACGGTCCTGTCGCGCGGGCGCTCCGGCGTGACGGCGCGTGGCATCCGCGGGACGCTGCGCCGCGCTCTCGGCGACGCCCAGCGAGACGAGCTCATTGTTCGCAATGTCGCGGCATTGTCGCGTCCTCCGGCCGTCGCGCGCCGCGAGATGCACGTCCTGACCGCTGAGGAGACGCGGGCCCTGCTCGAGGACGACGGGGACCTCGCCCCGCTCTTCGCCGTGGCCGCGACCACCGGGCTCCGGCAGGGGGAGGTACTCGGCCTGACATGGGCCGACGTGGAGCTCGAGGGGCCGGCACCAACGCTCACCGTCCGGCACAGCATGGCCCGCATCCGCGGGGGCGGTTGGGGGCTGGCCGAGACGAAGACACCGCGCAGCCGGCGCACCCTCGAGCTCGGACCTACCACCGTCCGGGCGCTCCGGCGTCAACGAGCCCGCCAGGCCGCGCAACGGCTCGCCGCCGGGGAGCTGTGGCAGGATCGCGACGGGCTCGTGTTCACTGACGCACTGGGCCGCTCGTTGCGTTCTTGGACGGTAGACCGGGAGTTCCACGCGACGCTGGCACGGCTCGGCCTGCCTCGCGTCCGGTTCCACGATCTTCGGCACGGCGTCGCGTCTCTCATGCTCGCGCAGGGAGTCCCTCTCAAGCTCGTCTCCGATGCTCTCGGACATAGCACGATCGCGATAACCGCCGACGTGTACGCGCACATGGACCGGGCACAGAAGCGCGAGGCCGCGAATGCGATCGAGCGGGCGCTCGGGGGTGCGTCGTGAGCGGCGAGGATGGCAACACGAAGGGGGCCGCTCCGCTAGAGGCTCGCGACCTAGACGGCCTTACGCGGGCCGCTGGCCGGATGCTCGAGGGGGCACGGGCGGGGATGATCGCGCAAGGCGTCGCCGAGGGGTGGAGCGAAGAGGAGATCGTCGACGAAATCGCCAGGATGGCCGGGCGCGTCCGCATGGACCTCAAGAGCTACGGCATCAGCCTGGCGCCGACGGAGAGCCTTCGGGATCGCCACGCGATCGCGGAGTACGTCCGGGGGAGCCTCACCGAGCGAACCCTCAGCGCATCCGCCGAGCTATCCCCGGACCCTGACGCGCCACAGGTTGCCCGGAGCCTGACCCGAGCGATGCTCCAAGAGGGATGCTCGCGTGCAAAGAAGAGCCACGGCCCGCGCTACAGTCGGGACGTAGTGGCAGGCATCCTCAACGAAGAGATGGGCTGGCCGAGTTACAGCGGGCGGACGCTGAAGCGCGCACAGGACGACCTCCGCATCCCGGGCTGGCCGCCCCGCTTCGACTGATCGCCTTCGCGTCATTTGTCAGGCTACTTGTCCGGGCGGAGTCAGTCTCTGTCAGGCTGACCCGCCGCACACTCGACTCGTGAACCGTTGGGTACGCGTCGAGCTCCCGGCCAGCGCTGTCGATCGACTGATCGCCCTCGCGCGGTGCGAGCTCCGCGACCCGCGGGCCCAGGCCGCCAGGCTGATCCTGGACGGGCTCGAGAGAGCCGAGCGCGCGCGCGGGCGATCGTCCGCCGTTCCTCCGGCTACGCCCTCGCCGGAGCCGCGGCCGTGACCACGCCCGCCGAGGCCCGGCTCGAGGTCGCTACCCGCGAGCTCGTCGCGGCCGTGCTGGCCGTCGCCGCCGAGCGATCGGCCGACGCGGCACGCCCCGCACCCGTCGAGCTGCTAGACGTGAAGCGCGCCGCGGAGCGGCTGGGCGGTATGTCCCGCTCGACGCTCTACAGCCTCATGGCCGCCGGCACCGTGCAGAGCGTGACGGTAGGCGGGCGCCGACTGATCCCATCTTCGGAGGTTGAGAGGCTCGCCACTGCGCCCGCTCCGGCCGGCCGCCGGCACCCGTCGAAGGCGGCGCCTCATGCGGCCGCCTGAACTCCCTCACTCGGGGGCGGGAACGCCCGCCCTGAATAGACGGACCGGGCGCCTCGACTGCACCCGGCCCGGAGGAGTCCGTCTCTGTGCGTACCTCAGACTCCCGCCGAGATGCTAGCAGGGGCTCGCGCCCGCCCGCTACTCCACAACCGCCGAAGCCTGCCCCGGCGCCGGCAAACGTGATCCCGTTTCGCCGAGTCCGTGGCTCCGCGTTCACTCGACGGATGCTGGCCGCCGGGTTCCGCCCGTGGTGGGGGCCGCAATGAACGGGGCCGAGCCGATGCCCGCCGACGACGGAGCGTGGATCGTCGCCCCGATACCGCCGCCCGAGGCTGACGAGGACGACGGGCTGGCCCTCGAGGAGTTCACGGCCGAGCAGGTGCAGCTCCGGCACCGGGCGCAGGCGATCGCGTACCGGGACCAAGTCATGGCCGAGCCGCCGCCCGTCCTGGCGGACGTCGAGAGCATCCCGCGCCCGCCCGACTTACCGCCCGAAGAAGCCGCTGCACTAGACCGCTCACTCCGCACCGGGGAGCCGCTGCTCGTGCGACAGGGGCTCGGCTTCCTCGTCATGGCGGACCCGAGCGAGCTCGAGATCAGCCGGCTGCGCTGGAGCCGCGGCGAGTGCCGCAGCCTACCTCGTCGTACGCCACCGGGATCAGCACGTCGACCACGGCACGCTGGACCTGACGAGCTCGAGCGCACGGGCGGCCCGAGCGAAGCTGCTCGCAGAGAAGACGGGCGGGACAGTCGCCCTGGCGCGATCTGCTCGAGTGGGCCAGCCTCGCGGTCATCCGGGCCCGCGAGCAGGCAGAGCCGTTCGAGATGGTCGGCCGCCGGCCGGTCGCCGCGCGTGAACTCGTCTACCGCATCGCCGGCGTTGTGCCCGACGTCTTACCGATCACCATCCACGGCCCGGGCGGCACCGGCAAGACAATCCTCGGCGCCGTGTTCGCGGTGAGCGTCGCGGCGGGAGTGGCAATCGTCCCAGGACTCGAGCCGCGACAGGGCGGCGTGCTCGTGCTCGACTGGGAGAACGACCTCGACACGTGGAACGCGCTCATTGCGGCGATCGCCGCCGGCGCTGGGATCGAGGCACCCGACATCGCGTACCGACACTGCGGGATGCGGCCGCTCGCCGACCAGGTCGAAGAGATCGCGAGTTTCGTGCAAGAGCGCGACGTCGTGATGGTGATCGTCGACGCGGTCGGCGGCGCGCTGGGGCAGACGACCGAGGGCGGATCCGCCGAAGAGACGACTAAGCGGATGTTCATGGCACTGCGCGAGCTCCACTGCTCGGCCGTCCTGCTGGACCACGTGGCCGGTGCCGACGTCGAGTCGGAGCGTCCGGCCGCGAAACCATACGGCTCGATCTACAAGATGAACGACTCGCGGCGTGTGTTCGCCCTGCGGCGTGAGTCAGCTGGCGCCGACGGCTTCCTGCATCTGGCCCTGATCTGTACCAAGACAAACGGGGCGCCGGTCGCGCCAGTCGGCATCCGCCTCGAGTTCGATGGGCACGAGCCGCCGCGCATGATCCGGGTCGCGCGCGAAGAGATCGCGACGCCCGAGCTTGTCGCGGCCGCCATGCGCGGCATCGACCGCGTCGAGCGGTTCTTCACGGAGCATGGGCGCAGCGACGCCTCGGACATCGTCGATGGCACCGGCATGGCCGCGAACGTGGTGCGGGCCTACCTCAGCCAGGGCAGCAGGTCGGGGCGCTTCCTCAAGATGCCTGACCATCGATGGGTGGCCGTCAGTGACCGGTAAGACGCGCACCGCGCACGGTCCTGCCGACCGCCCAGCGCAACGAGCGCAATGGAACGCAACGCCAGCGCAATGAGCGCATTGCGGGAGACGCAATGACGGCTCTCTTCTACGAAGAGAGAGCCGCCGGCATTGCGCACCCGAAACGCAATGCAGGGCCTCAGAGATGAGTACCCGCCCACCGCTCCCGATCCATGCTGCGCCTATCGAACTGCCGGGGCGTGACCACTCAGCCTCGCCGTGGTGCTGGTGCCGCCCGCTCCTGACACATCGCGACCTCGCGACCGGAGTGCCGGTCTACGTCCACCGCTCCCGTTTGCCCAAGCCGACCGACCGGAGGCCGGTGGCATGAAGGTGCCGGCCTGCTACTCGTGCGGCAACCCGGAGCCGCGGGACCTGCTCGTCATCCTGTCGCGCGTCCGTCCGGACCGCCCGCCCCGCTACGCCTGCCGGGCCGGCGCTAACCCGCAATGCCTGCCTGCCGTCTCGCCTGGCGGACATGCGGCCGACGCGATCGCCCTGCTAGTCGAGCCGAGCGATGCCGAGCGGTCCGCGTTCCTGTCCGCCGTCGCCCCGCCGAGGCTCCTGCCGTGACCGGCGTCCCGGGGCCGCTCGACAGCCTGACGCCGAGGCAACGAGAGGTGCTGATCACCTATGGCCGACTCGGAGGCACCAAGGCCGTCGCCCATGAGCTCGGCATCCGCCAGCGAACCGTCGCGCGTCACGCCGCCGCGGCACGCGAGCGACTTTCCGTGGACGCGCTCGTGCAGGCCGTCGCCGCCATCGCCGCTATAGCAGGGGGGCCGTCTTTCGACCCCTGTCCGGACGCCGAGCCGAGCGCGACGCTATCCGCGATGGATACCACCGGCCCGGACCTGCGCGCCGCCCGCCGGCGAGCGGGCCTGACACAGGCGCAGCTCGCCGCGCGGCTCGGCCTGTGCCGCCAGCGTCTCTCGGCCGCAGAGGGCGCGCTGCGCGTCTCGCCCGCCTTCGCCGCACGCTACGCCGAGGCTCTCGATGGATAAGGCTTGTCCCGGGACCTACCGACAGCTTCCTTTCCTGCCGGTGGAGCTCGAGGGATCGATCCGGCCGGGGGACGACCGACCCGGCGGGGCAGGCCTCGACGCCGGCGATCGATCCGCCGGTGCTCGCGAGACCGTGCGGCTGATCGCCGCCCTGACGTTCCTCGAGCTCGCCCGGCCGTATCTCAGCCGGGCAAAGTTTGACGAGATGGCGCGGACCATCGTCGCCCACCTGGCGGCGCGCGGGATCACCGCCGAGCCGCCATACCAACGAGCCGCCATACCAACCGGATTGGAGCAAGCAATGAACGACCAACCGCGCGACCTCTATGCGGAGGCCTGGCATGGTGAACGGCACGGGATAAACGACGATCAGGCCGGTCCCGCGACGCCGTTCCGCCCCAGTTTCCCGGTAGCTGGCGTCGGCCCACAGCCGGACGCCAGCGCCGACGGCCGGAGTCCGCGCGCGCTCCCGCCGCTCTCGCGGGATGTGCAGCAACAGGTTTACGTCGTGACCGTGCATCCCGCCGGGGATGGCAGAAACCGCGAGATGACCGAGGGCCTGCCGTTCCCGTCCCGCCGCTCGAGCCCTTCGGGCTCGGCCTGTGCGACCGCTGCCACCAGCCCCTCGGTCCCCGCATGTTGGCCTGGTGCCCGAGCTGTCGGGCTGGCACCCGGCCGCCCAGCCTGTGGCCGGCCCATCACTCGCGCCGCCGCCACTCCACGCCCTATCGCCATCCGAAGAGGGGAACCCGCCATGGTCCTAGTGTCTGAGGTCCCGCCCGCTGCCAGCGTGCCCGATCCACTCGCCGAGGCGCTGGCCGCTGCCACGGCCGAGGCGGAGGCGCGGTGGGCCGAGCTCGACACCTGGCGCCAGCGGGCCGAGCTGCTCCGGGCCGAGATCGCCGCCGCGGAGGCCGCCCTCGCCGATGCCGTCGAGGCCCTCACCCGAAACCGTCTGGCCGTCGTGCGGGGCGAGGCGAAGCCCTCGAGCACCGCGGCCCTGCTCGAGCGGCACCGCGCAGTATCCGACGCCCTGGCCGAACTGCGCGAACAGGAGGCCGTCCTGACCGCCGAGCAGGCGGCCGCGCAACGGTCCCACGGGGCCGCCGTGATGGCGCGCACCGCGGCCGAGATGCGGACGAAAGCCGCCGAGCTCATGGCCGAGGCCGAGGCGTCCGACGCAGAAATCGACCGCCTGCTCGCCCCGCTGGTCGAGGTGCTCAACCGCCGAGCCCTGCTCGGCCAGGAGTTCCACGAGCTCGCCAAGGGCGCCGCCGACTTCGACAGGAACCCGCAGGCGGCGCAGACGGTAGGGCGGCTCGACCCGATGGCGGCCGATCTGCGCTGGGACGTGGCGCGCATCCCCTGCCTCGCCATCCCGAGGCTGTTCATTTTCCCGCCCGACGGCTACTGAGAGAGAAGGACCCGAACATGGCTACCACGCTCGCCGAAAACATCTTCCGCGATTCCGATCCCATTGTGCTCGCGGGCGACGGACTGCCCGCCGGGACGTTCGCCGTCGAGGTCGATGCCGAGGTCATGAAGATCACCACCCGGCCCGATAACCCCTTGTTTGTCGATCGCGGGGCAAATGGTTCCGAGGCGACCTCGCACAGCGCGGGCGCCAGCGTAACGCCGCTGTTCGTCTCGCTGACAAGCACGCCCGGCGGGGGCGTCTGACGATGACCACGCCGGGCGAGACGAAGCTCGCTGCACTTGACCGCGCGGCAGCGGCGCTCAGCGAGGCCGAGGGCATCCTCAGCTCGAAGCCGCCGACGCCGACTCGCACTGCCCGCCTGGCGCTCATCCGAAAGGCGCGGGCGCAGGTTCAGAAGGCTCGCTCGGCTCTCTCCACCGACGCGGCTCCGGCCGTGTTCGGCGGGGCGGCTCCGACCGTCGCAAAGAGTGCGCCTGACGGTGGAGTGTCGAGCGCGCTGGGCATCCTGCAGAGTGAGACACCATGGCGCTCCGGGGGCCGGATCGTGAAGGCGAGGACGAACGCGCCCGGGCCCACCGTCGCGAAGGCTGCGCCGCCGGATGACGTGCAGGCGGATGGTGCGACCGCTGCCCTCGCGACGCTTCGACGCGATCACCCGTGGCGAGGAGGCCGACCGTGAAGCGCAAGCGGGCCGAGCGGATCATCGCTGAGGCCATGCTGCGCGGTCGCGCCGCGAAGATGCAGTCGCCGCCGGTCGATGTGCGGCGCACCGTCGCAAAGATCGGCCCGGCGATCAATGAGGCGCTCGCACCGGTCGCCGATGCCTACGCGGCCCGCATGGAGGCGCTCTATCGCACGGTCGCAAAGATCGAGGGCGCGCAGGCGACCACGCCGATGCAGTACGGCTACGTCGACCGCACGACTGGCGCGTATGTGCCGCTCCGGCTCGAAGAGGTGCAGCCGCTCGCGCGGGACACCCGAGAGGTCGGCAAGGCCGATGTGCTCGCCGCCGCGGCGCTCGTGTTGCCTGACGGCTCACCGCTCCGGCAGGAGCTCAGCCGGGCCGCGGCGTTCCGCGAGCTGCAAGCGGAGCGGCCATGGGCTGGCGGCAACGGCCGCGGGCCGGGAGGTCGAGCGCGGTGAGGTTGCGGGCCGTCCGAGTTCAAACCAAAAGCGGCAAATCGAAAACGCGCCAGACCGTGACGCAGTTTTCGGCGAGCGAGTCTTTCGTTCCCTGCGCGAGCAACGGTGGCCCGCGATGACGACCTGTCCGGCCTGTGGCGTCGCGTTTGAGCGTCCGAGGCAGACCGGCAAGCCCCGCCAGTACTGCCTGACCTGCTCGCCGCCTGACCCGATCGGGGCTAACCGCGCATGGCGGGCCCGCAACCGTGACGCCCTCAACGCTGCCCGTCGCGTCCACTACGGCCCGCGTGCCTGCGCCGGCTGCACCGCGTCCTTCGTCCCCGGCCGGAAGGATCAAAGGTACTGCTGCCACTACTGCTCCGCCGTGGTCCGCGCCTACGGCCTGCGGGGGTTCGCCTGCTCCGCGCACAGCCTCGCGCAAGGCGGCCGAGCGTGACCCCGATCATCGAACCCGGGCGCCGAAGATGCCGAGGCGATCGCCACCGCGAGGGTTGCGCGCATCTTGGGCGAGACGAGACCCGCCAGCGATGCCGGGGCGAGGGGCACCGGCCGGGATGCGGCCACTTGGCTGGCACCGAGGCCGCCGCGACCATCGCCCGCGCCCGGGAGGCCGACCGTCGCGCGGAAGAGCGCGCCCGCCGGTCGGGGGCGCAGCGCGAACGCCGCCGCAGGGAGCGCGACATGACGCTGATAGACCCCACTTACGGCGAACAGGCACTGGGAGACCACTGCGAGGACAAGTCGCCGGAGTTCGTGCGTGAAACGGACTCACTAACGGCCCTTATCGAGGCACCGACGCCGACTGCAACTCGGGCCGACGACTCCCCGCCTCTGCCGCACCTTCGCGGGGCCATGCGGGACGTGATCGCCGGGTACGCGCCCGTCTACGCCGCCGGCAGTCTGCACGGCCCGGTCTATGACGCCCACGGAGACCGCATCCCGTCGCCTGCGCCGCCCGTGGTCGGCACGCTGACCCCTGACGGCAAGCTCGAGCCCCTGGCCGGGCGCCACCGCTCTGCCGCCTAACCTGCCGGCCGCGTGAGGTCCCGGAGATGCGCGCCGCAGTAGATGGCTGCTGAGTAACCTTCATCACTGACACCGTCTGCATGGGGGCGGCATGTTCGGGGTGCCTGCCCGGGGAGTCCGGGCTCCCCGTGTTCGGCTCCCCGGCAGGCCGACGGCGCCCCTGAGTCGCTTCCGCCCGGTGGGACAATCTGCCCATACGGGGAGCCATGACACGCGGCCCACATACGTGCCGCCGGGACCGCGCCGAGCCACTGGCGAGACCGACCCGCAGATCACATCTGTGGGGAGGGGTCGGATCGTGAGACGCATCCTCGTGTTTCTGACCGCCGGGATGCTGGCCGCCTCGCTGGCGGCACCGGCGGCCGTCATGGCGTTGCCGTTCGGTTCGACGTATCTGGTGCCGCCGCCCCAATTGGGGCCGAACTCGAACGACACGGCCGCCATCCAGGCAGGCCTGGACTACTGCGCGCACTACGGCAGCCCGCGCTGCACCGTCCAGTTACAGGACGGGACCTACCACACCAGCCAGCTCGTCGAGTACAACTTCCAGGGGACGTTCCGAGGCATGGGCGAGTCCCGCACGACCATCGCGGCCCTGCCCGATCTGCTCGTCACCGAGTCGGACTTCTTCACGCAGGGTGAATGCGCGCCCAATTTCACCAACTGCCGGTGGTCCGTTCTCATCACCTTCGTCGACGGCAATGTCGAGGTCTCCGATCTCTCCCTCGACTTCCCCTGGACGAACGGCCACGCGGCGAAGACCTGGATCTTCGGCGAGCAGCCGACGAACGGCCTGGGCTACGCCATGGGCTTCACGTCTGACGGCACCGGCAACGCCTCGGTCGACCGGGTCAGCGTGACTGGCCGTCCCGATACCTCGCCGACGAACATCCTGGGCACGGGCTTCAACGTCCTCGAAGGGATCGTCTTCGACGGGTACTTCCCGAACACCCTACAAGGCCCGAGCACGACGTACATCCCCCGGAGCGGGTCGTTCACGGTCCGCAACAGCTCCGTGCAGACCATCTATGACGCCGTGGTCGTGTCGGGCGCGATCACGTCGAGCCAGGTCACGATCAGCGGGAACCAGATCGACAACGTCGACTTCGGCATCGACCTCGGCGCGGCGAACTCGACCTTCGACGTCTCGGACAACACCGTCGCCGCGGACAACCCCAGCACCATTCGGCAAAACCATATCGGCGTGTGGGTGGAGCCGTCGAACTTCGCGGGCCTGGAGCACGGCCTCTCGCAGTTCTCCATCCACGACAATGCCATCCTCGTCACAGACACCTGCGGCTGCTACATGGCAGGCATGCTGCTGTACGACTGGGACGCGTATCCCGCGAACGTGCCTTCTCCGCCCAACCCCGGCCCCCAGTGGTTCACGGCCACGATCACGCGCAACACGATCTCGCTCCCGGGCAACTACGTCCTGGGCCTTGCAAGCGGTGACTTCAAAGAGGGGATCGACGCCAACAACATCACGGGCAGCACGATCTCGGGGAACACCATCACCGCGACACCGACCGGGACGTATGACGCCATCAGCCTGTGGGGCAACCTCCCGGCGTGGCTGCCCGCCACGGGCAACTCGATCTTCGGCAACAACGTCAGCGGCGTCGCGCTCGACCCGAGCTACATCGGCGTTGCCCCGGTTGCCCAGTACATCCTCGACCCGTACACAACCAAGAACACCCTGATATGCGCCAGTCCCAACGACACGGCCCTCAATCAGGGCACCGGCAACACGGTGATCGGGTGTGCGCCCGCGCCCACGTCGGCGGCAACGTCCGGCGTCACCCCCAATGTGAGTCCAGCCTCTTCCATCGGCAGGCTCAAGCTGCCGCGACTACATCCTTAACCTGAGCTTCGTTCTGCAACTGGCAAGCCGCCTGGAGAACACCCCGGGCGGCTTGCCTTGTCCGACAGAGCCGCCTCGCGACGGTTGCCGCCCCGGCATCAAGGGGAGCCCGGACCTCTCACGGTCTGGGCTCCCTGCCTGTCGCCCTCGAACTCCGGGGAGCGTCGAGCACGCGCAGGGAGCCTGTGCCGCCGACCTTGCTGGACGGATTGCAGGCGTGCCGCGGGGCATGACCGAGGCCGAGGCGCTGCGGGAGCTGGTGGAGGCGCTGCGGCGCTGGTAAGTGCCCGTCCTTGGCCGCCGCGAGCCGAGCGCGTCGGGCGCATCGACCCCGGTGGGACAATGGACGCGTACGGGGGGCTCTGACACGCGGCCCACATACGTGCCGCCCGGACCGCGCCGAGCCGCTGGCGAGACCGACCCGCAGGGACGCGTCCCAAGAGGAGATCGGATCGGCATGAGCCCGACTGCTGGGATGCGATCGCCGCCATCCGAACCGGAGGCGCGGGCGCAGGTAGAGACCGAACCGTCAGACGTGGCCACCTTCGACTGGCCAGGCGCCGTGGCCGTCTGCGTCACCCTGACGAAGCGCGGCTGGCTGGCCCACACGCGGCTGGTCGGGCCCGGGGATCGCTGGGCCGTGGAGGCGCGGCACAAGCGGTTGCCGTTGGATGAGTGGAAGACCCTCCGCATGGACGGCCACGTCCGCTGACGGTGCCGCAGGCGCGGCGACCGTCGCGCTGACCTCTCCCTCGTCCCGCGGTCCAGGCTGTCGTCGCTCCTTCTGGCGGCCGGACCGCTCACCCACGGCCGTCCGTTCCGCCTGTCGTCGGCACCCTGGCGGCAGACGGCCGATACGAGCGGCGGCACCGCGCCGCGGCCTGAAAGGAAAGAAGTCCACCGGCCAGTACCCGCGCCGGCGGCCCGCCCTCGCGCGCACCTACAACGGCCGGCCGTAAGCGCAGGGTAGGCGCCGCCGTCCAGCCTCCGTCCTGGCCCCGCTCCGCGCCCCGGACGGGCGGGCTCCGTTCGCGCCCTCCTCCCCCTAGTACGAAAGTGGTGCCGCCGTACACCAATAGTCCCAGCTACCTATTGCAGGCGCTGGCCTCTATTCGCACGCTTGTGGGCGGAGGAAGCCACAGGGGAGGGCGGCGATGTCGACACCCGAGCAGCGCCTCGCTGACCTGCTCGAGGACTGGCGCGACGCGGAACGGGACCTGTGGCTCCTCCGCCACGTCGAGGTGGAGGAGGCGGAACGGCGGGCGGCGCAGGCGAGGCGAGCGTACGAGCGCGCCCGCCAGGAGTCCGCGACGCAAGCGGGCGGTGGCGTCGGTTCGGTGGCTGCGGCCAATCCGCCGCCAGTTCGGGTGGCATCGAGGCCGGGTGGGATAATCGGCCCATTACGCGGGGGGCTCTGACGCGCGGCCCATACACCGGCCGCCGGAACCGCGCCTCAATGACGAGACCGACCCGCGACGACACCCTTCTCGTGAACCGCCTGCTTCCCGATCGGATTGCGCCCGCGTGGCATTCGGACGTCCGGCCGCCCGGCCCCGCATCCGAGCTGCAGGACCAGGGTCTCGTGGCAGGCATGTCCGATCCCCGCCTTACCGGGCCGTCCAGCACGTCCGAGCAGCCCGCGCCCGCGCGGGACTCTGGACAGCCGGCGACGTCCTCCGCCCGCCGGGCGGGTCGCAAGTGGGGGATCTCGATGCACCTGGGGGTCTTTGCAAGCAGGAACCGGCCCAGCAAGACCCAGGCCAGCACGAGCTCGCCGGCTGGACTGCGTCTGCTCACACCCGAGCAGGAGGCTCGGGCGCAGGCCGAGATGGCGGCGTCGGACGAGCCCGCCAGTTCGGGTGGCATCGAGGCTGGGTGGGATAATCGGCCCATTACGCGGGGGGCTCTGACGCGCGGCCCATACACCGGCCGCCGGAAAATGACGAGACCGACCCGCGGGGATGGGATCGGGCAGACCCGGCAACGGGAGGCCCGCCGAGGCGGGCCTCCTTCGCGTGAGCGGCCAGAGGCGGGACCATCCCTCGTCCCGCACCCCTCTCGGCGGTAGTCGTGCCGCCAGTGATGCGAGGGCGGTGGGGCCCGCGCGGCGTGCAGCGACGAGTCCGTTCGTTCTAGGCTCCCACACCATGAGCCAACGGAGCGAGGCTTGGGAAGCCGTGCTCGCAGCCCTTGAGCGCCTGCCGGGCTGGGAGGCCACCCGCCCGCAGTGGCACTCCGAGGAACGGCTCTGAGCCGCGTCGGCGTTCTACGCGGGGCACCTGCGCCGGTTCGCGACCCGGCTTGCGGTGGACTCGCGCGGGGGGACCGAGGCCGAGATGCTCTGGGAGCTGGCGGAGGCGCTGCGAACGCGTTAGGCGGAAGCTGTGCCGGCCGCGAGCCGAGAGCATCGGGGCCTACGCAGTCCTGACGATTGCGGGCTCGGGGGGTCGGGGCGCACAGTCGATGCTGTCGCCGCGGGGTGCAGGGCCTGGCTCCGAGAGGCGGCGTGATCCGTTCGGCCAGCAGGGGAGACGAGATGGCAACCGCGATCGAGTCCCTCGCAGCCAAGTACCTCTCGCCCGACCCGCTCGTCGAGCTGACGGTCTACGCGGATGACTCCCGGGCCTCCGGTCGGGTGGCGCTCTCGGCCGATCGCGTGACCGATCTGCTGAATAGTGCCGAGCAGTTCACCCTCGTCGATCTGTCCGCGCAGAGCCTCGAGGATGGCCATGAGCTGGCGCTCCCCGAGGCGGTCGTCCTGCGCGAGGAGATGTATGCCGTGGCGGTCACCGGACCGCAAGGCAACCCGCGGCGTCGACTACGGACCCGGTCCTACCCGGTGGAGCTCCGGCTCCGGCGTTACGACGTCAGCGGCCACCTGCACGCCTTTCCCGGCACCGACCCGGTCGCCGGCTTCTTCCATCGGCGAGAGGTCATGGTCCCGCTCACCGAGGCGACCATCGCCTACGACTCGCCCGCTGGCCGGGTGTCTTCCAGGTACGACACCCTTCTCGTGAACCGCCTGCTTCCCGATCGGATTGCGCCCGCGTGGCATTCGGACGTCCGGCCGCCCGGCCCCGCATCCGAGCTGCAGGACCAGGGTCTCGTGGCAGGCATGTCCGATCCCCGCCTTACCGGGCCGTCCAGCACGTCCGAGCAGCCCGCGCCCGCGCGGGACTCTGGACAGCCGGCGACGTCCTCCGCCCGCCGGGCGGGTCGCAAGTGGGGGATCTCGATGCACCTGGGGGTCTTTGCAAGCAGGAACCGGCCCAGCAAGACCCAGGCCAGCACGAGCTCGCCGGCTGGACTGCGTCTGCTCACACCCGAGCAGGAGGCTCGGGCGCAGGCCGAGATGGCGGCGTCGGACGAGCCCGCCTTCGACTGGCCGGGCGCCGTGGCCGTCTGCGTGGAGCTGACGAGGCAGGGCTGGATGGCCCGCGCCAAGTTCGTCGGGGCCTGGGATCGCTGGATCATCGAGGCGCGACAGAAGGCGTGGCCGCCGGATCAGTGGGGGACCGTCCGCAAGGACGGCCGGGTCCTGTGTGACGGGCTGGCCCGCGCTGGATGAGCAACCCACAGAAAGAGAGCCGTCGTAAGGCCGAGCGGGAGGCCGTTAGGCGTCTGCGAGCCCACGAGCGCGAGCATCGGCGGACAGCGGCTGACGCGGGCACTGTGACGGCTGCGCCGAAGGTCCCCGCGCCGCCCGCAGCGCCCTCCAAGTCGGGTCCGGCGCGCTAGGGGGCGGCAACGCTTGAGCCGATGGTCGACGGCGTGTGGCCCTGCCTGACAGCCAGGGAGCTGGCAGCCTGGATCGCGGCAAACGAGCATTGCCCAGGTCGCTACCACGCCGCCTCGCCCTGCCGGGACTGCACCGCCGCTTATGCCACCGTTATGCGCGCCGATGGCCGCTGCCACGGGCGGCCGGGCTCAGTCGTGTTCCCGCCCGAGCTGCTCGCTCTGAGGGGGCATGTGGTAGCAGAGTCGGTAGCGTAGCGGTCGGACTGCATCCCCCTCGAGGCCCTGCCGAGGCGCCATCCTGAGCGTGAGACTGCACGCGACGGGACGGCATCGGACATGCTGTCACGATCACGTCGTTCGTCGCTGGCATGTACGCGGTCCTCGCGGCGGTGTTCGCGCCAGCGCTGCTGCGCGAGCGGCTCACGCAGGCTGCGGTCGTGGGGTTCGCGCTTGCTCTGGTCGGGACGCTCCTGCTGGCACAGCTCCACGCCACCCGATCCGCGGTGATCGGGATCGCGATGGGTCTCGGAGCCGCGATCTCGTACGCCCTGTTCCTGGTGCTGTCGCGCCGCTGGTCGGTGCCGTGGCAACTTTCGGGGTCGCTCGTCACGCTGTCGCTCGTCCTCGCCACCGGCATCCCGCTCGCCGGCTGGCTGCTCCTCACCGACCCGGGCGCGTTGGTCCCGCAGAGAGTGCGGCCCGAGGCGATCCTGGGCCTCGTGTGGCTGGCTATCTTCCCAAGCATCGTCGCCGTGCTGCTGGTCGTCGCGGGAGTGCGACGCCTCGACGCGCGCCGTTCGTCGGCATTCCTGTTGCTCAGCCCAGTCACTGCCGCGGTGCTGTCGTGGCTGCTCCTCGGCGAGCGACTCGGCACCGGGCAACTGCTCGGAGCTGGGCTCGTGCTGGCCGGGATGGCGGCGGCGTCAGGTGCCGTGGAGTGGGCCGCCGACCCACGGCGGCGGCGATCGGGTGTCGCCCGCTAAAGGAACCGCGGCAGGCACCGAGGGAGCGCCGCCGCGCGCGCCTGCCCAGCGGATAACGCGCTCGGCCAGGGTGGCCTGCACCTGCAACGTGAACGGTACGACCCCGAAGGTGATGTCTAGGAAGAGCCCAGGCCGCAGCACTACGAGCACCAGCCGCGGCCTTACCCCTGATCCGCCGATCGCCGCGGGCTGAGGGACTGCTGGAACGAGGAATCAGGCGCCCGCTGAACAGGGAAGATGGCGTTTGAGCAACCCATCCACCCCGTCGCAGCGGAGCACCTGATCGATGCGATCATCGCACAGCCTCGACCGCCTCGAGACAGCGTTCGACGACGATCGCCTGGTCGCCGATGCCGGACTGCTCCTGCCGGCCACGCTGGCGCACCGTCTGGGCCTGCGCGAGCTGGTCGAGACCCATCTCGATCTCGGTGCCGCGCCCGGGCGGGCGCATGCCGGGGACAAGCTCCTCACGCTCGTCATGTCGACCCTCGCAGGAGGGGATTGCATCGACGACACCGATGCCCTTCGTGCGGGCGGGACGGCCCGGGTTCTGGGCTTCACGGTGAAGGCGGCCTCGACCCTCGGCACGTTCCTGCGCAGCTTCCGCTGGGGCCATGTCCGCCAGCTCGATGCGGTCAGCCGGGAGCTCCTCGCCCGCGCCTGGGGAGCCGGTGCCGGACCGGGCGCCGAGCCGCTCACGATCGATCTCGACTCCACGATCTGCGAGACCTATGGCCTTCAGAAGGAGGGTGCCCTCCACCACGGGTACACCGGCGCGCGGGGCTACCACCCGCTGCTCGCGGTGGCGGGCGGGACCGGCGACGTGCTCATGGCGCGCCTGCGCGAGGGACGCGCCAACACCACCCGCGGAGCCGCCCACTTCCTGCGGGAGACGATCGGCCGGGTGCGATCGGCGGGCGCGGCCGGACCGCTCACCGTGCGCGCCGACTCGGGCTTCTATGCCTCGCAGGTCGTCGCGGTGTGCCGGACGATGGGGGCCCGCTTCAGCATCACGCTCCGCCAGCAGCGGGGCGTCCGTCGGCTGATCGAGGCGATCCCCGACGAGGCGTGGGTCCCGATCCCCTACTGGCTGGAGGGCGGCGCCGACGTGGCCGAGACGACGTACACCCCGTTCGCCGACCAGCCGGGCGCGCGTCCGGTCCGGCTCATCGTGCGCCGGGTACGTCCCACCCCGGGCAGTCAGCTCGCCTTCTTCGCGCTCTACGACTATCACCCCTTTATCACCGATCGGGAGGGCGACACCCTCGAGCTCGAGGCAGACCACCGCCGCCACGCGGAGATCGAGAACGCCATCCGCGATCTCAAGTACGGGGTGGGCCTCAACCACCTCCCTTCGGGCCGGTTCGCCGCCAACGCCGCCTGGCTCGCGGTGCAGGTCATGGCCCACAACCTGGCGCGCTGGACCGCCCGCCTCGGGCTTAAGACGGGCATCGTCACCACCAAGACCCTGCGCCGGCGGCTCTTCAGCCTGGCCGGGCGACTCACCCGCTCGGCCCGCCGCCTGACGCTCCAC
The DNA here is from genome assembly GCA_963835945.1 of uncultured Chloroflexia bacterium. Lineage (GTDB taxonomy): Bacteria > Chloroflexota > Limnocylindria > Limnocylindrales > CSP1-4 > JAJYNJ01. The sequence continues at coordinate 4,647 of CAWIHR010000077.1, read as the reverse complement.
CTGCCGGCCCGCTGGCCCTGGGCGATCGACTTCCAGGCTGCCCTGGGCAAGCTCCGGGCGATCCCGCTCCGGGCCTGACGCCGCTCAACGTCGCTCGGCCGCCCGGGGACCCGCAAGAGCCTGCCCCCCTCGGCGTCGGCTGCGCTCCCGCAGCCCTCCCCACCGCCCCAGACGGTTGCCAGCGCGTCACAAGGTCGTCGCGACCGGCCTATCGGCCGGTCAGGCGGTCGGTTCGGCCCTCAGCCGGCCTGGTCAGCCGCCCCTGATCCGCCGATCGCCGCGGGCTGAGGGACTGCTGGAACGAGGAATCAGGCGCCCGCTGAACAGGGAAGATGGCGTTTGAGCAACCCATCCACCCCGTCGCAGCGGAGCACCTGATCGATGCGATCATCGCACAGCCTCGACCGCCTCGAGACAGCGTTCGACGACGATCGCCTGGTCGCCGATGCCGGACTGCTCCTGCCGGCCACGCTGGCGCCCCGTCTGGGCCTGCGCGAGCTGGTCGAGACCCATCTCGATCTCGGTGCCGCGCCCGGGCGGGCGCATGCCGGGGACAAGCTCCTCACGCTCGTCATGTCGACCCTCGCAGGAGGGGATTGCATCGACGACACCGATGCCCTTCGTGCGGGCGGGACGGCCCGGGTTCTGGGCTTCACGGTGAAGGCGGCCTCGACCCTCGGCACGTTCCTGCGCAGCTTCCGCTGGGGCCATGTCCGCCAGCTCGATGCGGTCAGCCGGGAGCTCCTCGCCCGCGCCTGGGGAGCCGGTGCCGGACCGGGCGCCGAGCCGCTCACGATCGATCTCGACTCCACGATCTGCGAGACCTATGGCCTTCAGAAGGAGGGTGCCCTCCACCACGGGTACACCGGCGCGCGGGGCTACCACCCGCTGCTCGCGGTGGCGGGCGGGACCGGCGACGTGCTCATGGCGCGCCTGCGCGAGGGACGCGCCAACACCACCCGCGGAGCCGCCCACTTCCTGCGGGAGACGATCGGCCGGGTGCGATCGGCGGGCGCGGCCGGACCGCTCACCGTGCGCGCCGACTCGGGCTTCTATGCCTCGCAGGTCGTCGCGGTGTGCCGGACGATGGGGGCCCGCTTCAGCATCACGCTCCGCCAGCAGCGGGGCGTCCGTCGGCTGATCGAGGCGATCCCCGACGAGGCGTGGGTCCCGATCCCCTACTGGCTGGAGGGCGGCGCCGACGTGGCCGAGACGACGTACACCCCGTTCGCCGACCAGCCGGGCGCGCGTCCGGTCCGGCTCATCGTGCGCCGGGTACGTCCCACCCCGGGCAGTCAGCTCGCCTTCTTCGCGCTCTACGACTATCACCCCTTTATCACCGATCGGGAGGGCGACACCCTCGAGCTCGAGGCAGACCACCGCCGCCACGCGGAGATCGAGAACGCCATCCGCGATCTCAAGTACGGGGTGGGCCTCAACCACCTCCCTTCGGGCCGGTTCGCCGCCAACGCCGCCTGGCTCGCGGTGCAGGTCATGGCCCACAACCTGGCGCGCTGGACCGCCCGCCTCGGGCTTAAGACGGGCATCGTCACCACCAAGACCCTGCGCCGGCGGCTCTTCAGCCTGGCCGGGCGACTCACCCGCTCGGCCCGCCGCCTGACGCTCCACCTGCCGGCCCGCTGGCCCTGGGCGATCGACTTCCAGGCTGCCCTGGGCAAGCTCCGGGCGATCCCGCTCCGGGCCTGACGCCGCTCAACGTCGCTCGGCCGCCCGGGGACCCGCAAGAGCCTGCCCCCCTCGGCGTCGGCTGCGCTCCCGCAGCCCTCCCCACCGCCCCAGACGGTTGCCAGCGCGTCACAAGGTCGTCGCGACCGGCCTATCGGCCGGTCAGGCGGTCGGTTCGGCCCTCAGCCGGCCTGGTCAGCCGAAGCTTCGGTCGATCCGGGCTTACCTCCAGGTGGCGCGGCCCAGCGACGCGGCGGGCGCCGCGACCCCGAGCAGGACCAGGGCGACCAGGCTAGGGCAGGGCGTCTCCCGCATCTGCCCGAGTGGAGCACGCGGCCTTGGCGGTACGCGCGGCGGAGCCCGGCGTGGGTCTCCGAGACCACGGCGCCCAACGGCGCCTCCTACACTGCGTCCATGACCTATGAGTACGGCATCTTGGGCGCCGGTCGGCAGGGTACGGCCGCCGCCTACGACCTCGTCGTGCGGGGCGGGGCGGCGTCCGTAACGCTCGCCGACATCGACCTTGCGGTGGCGAAGCGGGCGGCCGAGCGCGTGAGCCGCCTGTCCGGCACCGGGCGCGCCACCGGAGTGGCACTCGACGTCACGGACCGCAGGGCGCTCATCGCGTTTCTGCACCCCCTCGACGCGTTCATCGCCGCGGTCTCGTACAAGCTCAACCTAGGCATCGCGGAGGCAGCGCTCGACGCCGGCACTGGCATGTGCGACTTGGGCGGTCACACGGCCACGGCCCTCGCACAGATCGGCCTGGCGGGGCGCGCACGCGCCCTCGGGATCGCCATCGTGCCGGACTGCGGCGAAGCGCCGGGACTCGCGAACAACCTCATGGCATACGCGACGACCCTGCTCGATCAGACGGATGACCTGCTTCTCCTCGACGGCGGATTACCCCTCCACCCAGAGGCGCCGTGGGACTACCAGGTCACGTTCGCGATGGACGGCCTGACGAACGAGTACGCCGGGGGCGCCGATTGGGTCCGAGATGGACGGATCGTCCACGTGGACACGTTTGACCCGGCCGAGTACGAGCTGGTGGATCTCGGTGACCCGGTGGGCGAGCTGGAGGCATTCTCCGCGGGCGGCGGGTCCACCATCCCTTGGACGCTGGGGAAGCGTGTTCCCTCGATCCGCAACAAGGTTCTCCGCTACCCCGGGCACGCTGCCCAGTTCCAAGCGTTTCAGGACGCCGGCCTGTTCTCTGAGGAGCCGATCGCAGTCGACGGCGGGTACGTCATTCCGCGGCGCGTCTTTCATGCCCTGATCGAGCCGCAGATCCGGGCTCCCGAGGGATTCGAGGACATCGTGATCGCCCACGTCATCGCAACGGGGCGGAAGGGAGGAGCGCCGGCGCGGGCCATCGTCGACCTGCGGGCCGTGCGCGATGATGCCCTCGGTTTCACGGGCATGGAGCGCACGACCGGCTGGCACGCCGCGATCATGTGCCACCGGATCGCCTCTGGAGCCATCGAGCCTGGCGCATACGCGGTCGAGGAGGCGATCGAGCCGGGCGCAATGGTGGTCGCGCTTCGCGAGCGCGGCCTGCCGGTGACCGAGTCGGTCGAGACGCTCGCCCTGTAGCGAGAGCTCAGTCAACCTGCAAGAGCCGCGCCGCCGCCCGCGGCGCCCGACCCGCGGGGGACCCGCCCCAGGCGGTACAATTCTGGTCCGGAGGTCCCGTGTTCTACCGTTCCGATCCTTGGCTGCATGTGATCGTCGGCTGCATGTCGTCTGGGAAGACCGACGAGCTGCTGCGATTGCTACGCCGGGCCGAGATCGCCCGCCGTCGCGTCCTGTTGGTGCGGCCTGACATCGACACCCGGACGCCCGCGGACTACGCAGAGAGCCGGAGCCACGCACGCTTCCCGTCGACGCTCGTGCCTCGGAGTGAGCCCGGCCAAGTGCTTGCGCTCGCCCGCGAGCGAGACGCCGACCTCATCGGGATCGAAGAGGCGGAGTTCTTCGAGCCCGAGATTGTTGAGGTGGTGCAGGCGCTTCGGTCCACAGGGCGCCACGTGATCGCCACGGGCCTCAACTTGGACTTCGCCGGGCGTCCGTTCAACTCGATGCCGGTGCTGCTTGCGCTCGCCGACGAGATCACGACGCTGACTGCGATCTGCATGGTGTGCGGCGACACGGCCACTCGCACGCAGAGGCTCGTCAACGGGCACCCGGCCGCCATGGACGACCCGCTGATCGTCGTCGGCGGGCTCGAGAAGACCGCGGTCGAGACATACGAGGCTCGCTGCACCCGGCACCATGAGGTGGCGGCTGCGCGCGGCTCCTGAGAGCGCAGGATTGCTGTACGACCCAAGATGGCGGAAGGCGGCCGGCGCTGCGACAGCTGGCCGATCGGCGGGCCGGTGAGCGGACATCGAGAGGAGGCACGGATGCAGGTCGACGTGCCAGTGCCGCAGGGCTGGAACCATGAGTACGACGGCTGGGACGCTTCCCGGGCGTGGGCTAGGAGCTTGCAGCTCGAGCGCCAGGCCGAGACCCTCGGGTGCGAGCTGGTTTGGCTGGCGGTCGGGCGGTGCCTGAGCCCCTAGCCCTGCTTGCTGAACCGTGATCTGACCATCTGAGCGAAGTTCGAGATCAGGTCGCGAGGTGGGCGCGCCGCAGGAGCACGCCGAGCGTTCGATCGAACGCCGCCCAGTGGGAGCCCGGTGGCTCGGGTCGCCCACAACGTGCCAGGCCGGGATCGAGGACGCGGTCGGCGAGCTTGGTGAGGAAGGCGCATCGGCGCAGGCCGTCCGGCGTGAGCCGGTAGCGGTGGCTCTTGGCGATGCGCTCGATCAGGCCATGGCCGACAAGCCGACCGAGGTCATAGGTCATGCGGGCGCTCGTGTACTCCTCGAGCGGGGTGCTCAGGAGCACGGCGACATGTCGCCGGAGTTGGGCGTTCGCAAAGCCCGCGGGGAGGTGGCTGAACATCACCACCGCCGC
>CAWIHR010000076.1:0-7338 GCA_963835945.1 uncultured Chloroflexia bacterium | reverse complement strand
CGCATCATAACCCACCAGCGAAGGAGGTGGCCCCTTCAGTAGTTCCCTGAGCCGAGTGTCTGTCGCCGAGGACTGACGGTTCCGCCCGGGCACCCATGGATGCGGTGCTGTCAGGCCTGCTCACCGTCCAGACGGCCTTGGGCCAACTCCAGGCCAGCGGCTTCCAAGCCTGCAGCCACTCGGTGACCCTCGGCGGCACCAATCACGCGACGATGACATGGACGTCGCCGGGCGGCTTGGGCGATGTCTGGGAGCTCAGCTGCACCTAGGCGCTCTCGCTGGCCGGGAACCCACCCCACGCTTCACGGGGCACGAGACTCCACCGCACGCGCGTGGAGCGCCGGATGGACGCCCGGGTGCGCGTTGCGGCGATTGCGTGGCAGTCACCATGGCATCCGTCCTGCCTGGCCGCCGGATCGGTCTCGGACGGGCGGCACGACAGTGCACCGTCCCGCCGCATGGCAGCCGTCCAGCTCACCCGGGTAGGCGTCCTCGGGATGGAGAGCACCGGACGGTGGGCACTTCGGCCCTCCTGCGCGTCCCGGGGCCCTGCCAGTCTGTGTTCGGGGACACCTCCCCCTGCGACAGGCGGAACCGGGGCCGACGGGCACTCGTGGCCCCGGTTCTCCATCTCCCACCGCGCCCGCAGGTCCGGCGAGGCCCTGCGCACAAGGGCCGCGAGCAGGATCGCTGACCGGCGTCGTGTCGAACGCGTTGGTTCCTAGGGCGTCTCGACGCCCTCCTCGTCGAGCAGCCGTGCGCGCAGGGCCAGCCGGCGTTCCTCAAGCCAGTCGGCCAGGACACGCCGTCGATGGGCCTCCCAGTCGACGCCGATCCAGCCGCACGAACAGGTGCCTGGCGCTGCCGCGCAGCGGGCGCCGCACGTGACCCGCCAGGAAGGCGCTGGCGGCCTGGCCGGAGATGAGACGAAACTCCATCAGGCGCTCAGGGGACGCCCGCTGCATCGGCCGGCGTTGGCAGCTCGGCCCTGTGCTCAGGGATGCGCTCGAGGCACGGACCGATCGCGCCATCGCCGGGGTCCACATAGTCGCAGCTCGCGCAGGTCCAGCGCTCCGGCCCATACGGGCAGCGCGTCACCACGCGGACGGGTCCCTCCGCCCCGGGCACGACGACCATGTTCCCGCGCACCCACTCGCTGTGCCCACACACGGGACAGCGCGGCGCCTCCTGCATGTGGCACAGATGGCGGAGCTCGGGCGTGGGCGTCACGGGCCGTCTGGGCTGGTGGCGTCGCGGCGGCCTGCCCGCGGCCCCCCACACGATGGAACGATCGTGCCCGTCTGACGGAATGATGGGCTCAGGCAGGAGGCCGTCCTCGACCGTCCCATTACGCCGGCGTCGCCGTAGCTGACGCGCGCGCGGAGCGTCCCGCCACCGCCGCCAGGCTCTCGTCCATGATCGAGAGCGCCAGGTCGATCTCGTCCTCGGACACGGTGAGCGGCGGCGCGATGCGCCAGACGCTGTTGGCGCCCACGTGGCGCACGATGTTCATCGACAGGCCACGGGCGAGGCACTCGTCCGTCGCGCGCGCGCCCAGCTCCTCGGCAGGGTGGCGGGTGGACCGGTCCGTGACGAGCTCCACGCCGAGCAGGAGGCCGCGGCCGCGCACCTCGCCGATCAGGGGGTGACGCTCGGCCAGCTCGAGCAGGCCCGCTCGCAGGCGTTGCCCCATGGCGGCCGCCCGCTCGGGCAGGTGCTCGCCGGTGACCACGTCGAGCACCGCGAGACCCACCGCCGCGGGCAGCGGGTCGCTGACGTGGCTCGTGACGTGGACGAACCCCCGCTCGACGATGCGCGCCTCGATCTCGGGGCTGATGACGGTCGCCGCGAGAGGCAACCCGCCGCCCAGGGTCTTCGAGACCGTCACGATGTCGGGGACGACGCCGTCCTGCTCGAAGCCGAACATCGTGCCGAGGCGGCCGAAGCCGGTCTGCGCCTCGTCGACGATGAGCAGGCCGCCGCGGGCGTGCGTGAGCTCGGCGAGTCGGCGCAGGTAGCCCGGCGGCGGGTCGATCACCCCGCCCGCCGAGAGGACCGGCTCGGCGATGGTGGCGGCCAGCGCCCCCGTGCTGTTCGCATCGAAGAGCTCGAAGCCGCGCTCGAGGCACGCCAGGTCGCAGCCCGGGCAGCCCGCGGTCCCGTCGGCGAGACGCTTGACCGGACAGCGATAGGCGTAGGGCGCCGGGAGGGCGAAGGTGCCGGGCAGCTGCGGCCCGTAGCCGTGGTGCGGCACCGAGTACGTCACCGAGGCGACGCCGGCCGTCAGTCCGTGGAAGCTCTGATCGAGCCCCGCGACCTCGAAACGTCCCGTGGCGAGCTTCGCGATGCGCATGGCCAGCTCGTTGGACTCGGAGCCCGTATTGAGGAGGATGACCTTCTCGAGAGGGGCCGGCAGGAGTTCGGCGAGGCGTGCAGCGAGGCGCACCACTTCTTCCGAGAGCATCCAGCTGTTGAGGTGCAGCACCCGATCGCATGCGGAGCGGATGGCCTCCACGATGCGCGGGTGGTTGTGCCCGATCGTGCTGCAGATCTGGCCGCTCGTGAAGTCGAGGATGCGGTTCCCCTGGCGGTCCCAGACCCAGCTGCCCAGCGCGCGCTCGACGAGGAAGGGGGCGAACCCGGGGACGTAGCGGATCAGGTGGCGATCGGCCAGCTCCAGCAGGGGGTCTCGCGCCATGGTTCCTCCTCACATCCTTCGGCTGCCCGGGGCGCTACCGCCCGGGACCAGTGCCCATCGAGCGCCGATCGGACGGCCGCAGGGTACCAGCCCGCTGTGGCGGCGGAGTAGGCGGGCTCCCGCGACGCTGCCGTCCTGTGCGATTGGTCCCTCGAACCCGTCGCGAGGGGCGATCAGGAACGCGGCGGTGCAGGCGCCGATGGCGCCGCGGCGGGTGATGCCGAGGGCGGCGGCGCGGGTGATGGGAGCCCTGGTGGCGCCGATGGCTGCGGCGCGGCCAACTGCGCAGCGAGCAGCTCGGGCACCGTCACGAACCCGTAGCCGTGCTGCCGGTACCACGCGATGATGTAGGGCAGGGCCAGGGGGGTCTGGGCCGGTCCCGCGTGCATGAGCACGATCGAGCCGTTGGTGCCCGTTTCCGCCCGCGCCGCGATGGCCGAGGCCCCTATCCCCGTCCAGTCGCGGCTGTCCACGTCCCACAGCACGGCTGCCCGGCACCCGGCGGCGGCCGCCTCATGGAGCACCAGGGCGTTCCACGCTCCATAGGGGGGCCGGAACACGTCGACCATCGGTCGGCCGGTGATCTGTTGGATCGTCGTGCGCGCCACGTCGAGCTCGGCCCGCACGCGCCAGGCGGGCAGGGTCGTCAGATCCGGATGGTTGGTGGTGTGGTTCGCGATCGGATAGCCGGCCGCGGCGATCGAGCGCCACAGCGCCGGTGCCAGGCGCACGGCCGCGGCATAGGGGAAGAAGGTTGCCGGGACGCGCTCCGACTCAAGGATGGCGAAGATGTTCGCCGTGGCGGTGGGGCTGTACCCGTCGTCGAACGTGAGCGCCACCACCCGCTGGTCGCGCGGCCCATGCGTGAGCACGGGGATGGGGACGTTCGCGAGCACCTGGCGGGGCGGGGCAGCCCCGGAGCTGTCGCCGCTGGGCACCGGCCCGAGCGATGCTGACGGCGGACCGGACGGCCCCAACAGGCTGGGACTCGGGGCAGGCTGGGGCGGCGAGGGCTCGGCACTCCCGGATGCGGGTGCGCCGCTCGTCGCGGGAGATGTGACCGCGACGCCGGGAGGTCCCGGGTCAAGGAGTCGCGTCGCCGTGCCGGTCATCGCCACGGTCAGGATGAGGGCGGCGACAACCGCCACGGCCACCTGGGCGGCGGCTGAACGGATGGAGAGATGAGGCATCGGACGGCTTCGAGGCTGAGGCAGGTGACACGGCCCGTATCCGCCGGCGTGGAGTCCCCGGGGACCGTCGGATTCTGGTGCATCCATTGTGGGCGTCCCATGGCTAGGCCGAAGTTCGACGGGCCGGCCGTGCTCGGTTGAGCGTGACCGAGCGGTCGGGTTCTGACTACACGCTGGTGGGCGTGAGCCCCAACAGCGCGAGGGCGCGGGCCTGGAGCGGCGTCGGCGTCGCGACGATCTCGAAGGCCGCCTCGTCGGGGGCGCCGGCCGGCACGAGCCGGTCGCGGGCGAGCGTGGCGAGCTCGGCCAGGAGCGTGCGGAAGCTGTGGACCGGCGAGCCGTCGGGCAGCTCCTGGGTGCGGGCCTTGCGGAGGGCCGCTGCCGAGCGGCGGGCCGGGGCGACCGGGTCCGGGAGCTCGGGCCGCGCCTCGTCGCGGAACAGCAAGGGGGCCCAGGCCCGCTCGAGGTGCCACTGCACGTAGTAGGCGAGCATGCACAGCAAGATGTGGGCCCGCACCCGACCCTCGGCCCAGTGGTGGATCGGGCGGACGGCGAGATCGACCGCCTTGAAGGCGCGGAAGGCCCGCTCGACCCTGGTCAGGAGCTTGTACGCGCGGACCACACCAGGGCCATCGAGCCGCTCGGCCGCCACCGACGTGCGCAGGACATAGAGCCCATCGAGGGCGGCCTCGGCGGCGATCGCCTCCTCCTTGCGCGCGACCGCCAGTTGATCGTCGCCGATGTAGAGCTCGAAGTGCTTGGCCATCTTGTGGCGGTCGATGACCCGCCCCACCGCGAGGCCGATCCGGTCGGCGCCGCGCAGGGAGCCCGCCTCGACCCGGGCGACGATCGGCGCGAGCAGCGCCTCGGTCGCCCGCAGGAGGTCCAGGCGCTTGCGCGCCCGCTCGGCGGCGAGGAGCGGGTTGCGGCAGACGACGAGCCGCTCGTCCGGGAAGTCGGGGCTCGTGATCTCGGCTAGGTTGCGCTCGTCGAACAACCCGAGCTGGAGCGTGCCGCCCTCGACGAGCTCCCGGATGGCCGGTCCGCGCAACGCGCTGATCCAGTCGAGGCCCACGCTGCGCAGCGTCTCGATCTGGGCGCTGGTGAGCATCCCCCGGTCGCCGACGAGGACGACGCGCTCGAGGCCGAAGCGGATCCGCAGCTTCTCGACCGCGGCGGGCACGGTCGCGGGATCGCCGGTGTTGCCCGCCACGACCTCGACCGCGATCGGTCGGCCGTCGACGTCGGTGATGAGCCCGTACTCGATCTGGAGCGTGCCGCGCTTGCCGTCGCGGGAATAGCCAAGACGGGCGAGCGGGCAGTGGCGGCCCTCGACATAGGAGGACGAGAGGTCGTAGAGCACCAGACCGCCGCGCTCGAGATGGCGCGCCGCGAGCCGGCGCTCGATCCGCTCCTGGCGCTCCAGGAGCCAGTCCAGCGCGCCATAGCACTCGTCGATGGAGGCGTCGGCGATGCCGAGCGAGGCGGCGAGCGTGCTCTGCGTCCAGCGCCTGGTCGTGGCGAGCTTGGACGCTGGCGCGAGCAGGCGCGCGGCGATCATCCCGGCGACGAGGTCGCGCTCGCGCGAGCGTTGCGGATCGAGGAGCGTCTCGAGGCCGAGGGCGCGCAGCGTGCCCAGGACCGCGACGACCGCGCCGTGCGGGGTGCTGCGCCGCAGCTCGAGCCCGTCGGCCGCCAGGAACCGCTCGCCCCTGAGACCGCGGCGCACCAGATCGATCAGCTCGGGCGGCAGGTGGCTGATGTTGCCCACCGTCTCGGTCCGCACCTTGCCCCCCTCGCGGTAGCTGCGGCGCAGCAGGTGGGTCTCGTAGACCTTCCCTTTGTAGTGCCGACGGGTCGTCGCGACATGAACGGCGCCGCCTCGGGTGCTCACGCACGAACGATCGCACATCGGAGCCGATCTGTCAATAGTCTTAGTGCCTACATCTCAGCAGGCGGATCAGCCCTCTCCCACGCTCAGCACAGATGGCCACCACGCTCAACCGAGCACGGCCGGCCCGTCGAACTTCGGGCTAGGTCGGGGCGGTCGGCCGCCGCAGCCCGGCATCGCCCAAGCTGGACGCGCAGTATCACCGCGTGGTGCCCGCCAGGGGCGAGCAGAGGCAGGTCCGAGGCGTCTTCTACGGCCGCCCTGCCGCGTCCCCCGGTTCAGGCTCGGGTTGCGTCCCTGGCTCGGTCAGCGGCTCGCGGACGGGCAGCCACTCGGGCAGGGTCGGCGGGACGAAGCCAGGCTCGGCAGGCCGGGCGGGCTCCTCGTCCGGCCACGCGGGCGTCTCGTCGGGTTCCTCCCGTTCAGCCGCGGCAGGTACCGGAAGGGGCCCGCTGGCCGAGAGGCATCGAGCGCGCTGCGGCCCTGCGGTGGCATCGATTACGGTCGTCGGAGCGGCCGGTGGGGCGCCCCGCCGGACCATCCGAGGTGCACCGCGGTCGGCGCAGCCGCCGGCACCCTCACCGGCCGGACGACGACGAACAGGGTGGCCACGCGACCGGCTGAGCGTCGTGTTGACGCCTCCGCGCCGGCAACCCCACTCCGGCGCGCTCCGTGCGCTCACCGCGTGCCGCCGCGCCCATCTTGTCTCCCCAGTCTCACGGGCGCTCGACGCCTTCCTCCTCCAGGAGCCGCGCGCGGAGGGCGAGACGGCGCGCGTTCAGCCAAGCGGCGAGGACGATGGCGCGATGACGCCGCCAGTCCTCCCCATGCCAGCCGCAGGCGCAGCGGGCCAGCGGCCCGCCGGCGAGACAGACATGCGCGGCGAGGAGCGCATCCGTCTCCTCGAGCGTGGCGATGTGGATCTCCATGCAGCTACCCTCGCGCCGACTATGGACGCGCGTCACGGCGCCCACAAGAGCCAGCGGTCGCATCCGGCGAGGCTGAGGACGCCGGATCGAACGGTGCTGTGCATGGCGCACTCCACTGTGGTCCAAAGGGACGCCGGCGGGCGACACCGACAGCTACCGATCCGCGCTCGAAGCGCACCCGGTTGAGTCCGCAGGGGCGGCCAGATACCATCTCGGACTCGTGGTCCATGACATAGGCGGCCTGCCCGTCCGGTGGTGTCCCCAGGTTGCCCTTGGCCCCGGTCCGAGGACCATAGCTCAGAGCCGGCGCTGCGGGTCGACCCTTTCATAGCCGATACCATCGTGGAGGGTCCGTGGGCCCGGCGTCGAAGACCCGGCCTGCCCGAGCCGGCTCACGGTGACCTTGGCCGGTTGGTGCCGGCTGGTGCGCCCCGGCGCTTGCGGGTGCGATCCAGAAGAGTCGGGAGGCGATCGACCCCGCCCGGCTGCGGGAGCTGCGGGTACCGATGGGCGAGCTGACCGGAGCCTGAGCATGAAGCACGCGGGAGACTACAGCGACGCGCCAATGATCAGGACGGGCGAGCGCTGAGCGCAGTCGAAGCCCCGCCCGAATTGGGCCACATGGCTCTG
>CAWIHR010000075.1:0-6829 GCA_963835945.1 uncultured Chloroflexia bacterium | reverse complement strand
AGGGTCAAGCGCCACTATCAAGCCGGCTTTGGCCGCGTGCCACCCGCCCGGTGCCGCTGTCCCGCTGGCGCTGGAGGGCCCCGCGGCCGGAGAGCCCTGCGGACGCTGGGCGCCACGCTAGAAGCGCCTCCTGCCGCAGTGCCTCCTCTCGGCTCCCGCCCAGACGGTGACGCGCCCTCCCGTCGTGTGCGCCATCGGCGGTGTGCGCGTGTGCAGCCACGATCAGCATCCCACCGGTCTCGCGGTTATGTGGGCGGGGCTCGTCAGCCGGCCTGAACGAGCCCCGCCTCGTAGGCGATCACCACCAGCTGGGCGCGGTCGCGAGCGTCGAGTTTGATGAGGATGCGGCTCACGTGCGTCTTCACCGTGTTCAGGCTCACGTATAAGGTCCCGGCGATCTCCTGATTGGACAGCCCACGCGCCACGAGCAGCAGCACCTCGCGTTCGCGCTCGGTGAGCAGTTCGAGGTCCGCCTGCCGCTCGGTCGGTGACTGCGTCAGCTGTGGCGAAGTGGGCGATCAGCCGCCGCGTGACGTTCGGAGCAAGCAGGGCCTCGCCGGCGGCGATCACGCGGATCGCCTCGAGCAGCTCCTCAGGGGGGCGACTCTTGAGCACGAAGCCGCTCGCCCCGGCGCGCATCGCCGCAAAGACGTACTCGTCGAGATCGAAGGTGGTGAGGATCAGGACGCGTGGAGATCCGGCGGTGCTGGCGGCCGTGATCCTGCGGGTCGCCTCGATGCCGTCCATGACCGGCATGCGCACATCCATGACGATCACGTCTGGCGAGAGGATCGTTGCGAGTCGCAGCGCCTCGGCCCCCTCCGCTGCCTGACCGACCACCTCCATGTCGTCCTCGGCCTCGATCAGAGCGGCGAAGGCCGTGCGCAGCAGCTCCTGGTCATCGACGACTAAGACACGGATCGTCATGACGCTTCGCCGAACGGTAGCACGGCGCTGATGCGAAAGCCGCGGCCGGGCAGGGGCTCGGCCTGCAGCGAGCCGCCGAAGGCGGCGACCCGTTCGCGCATCCCGACGATGCCGTGCTCCGACCCGGAGTGCAGGGGCGTCTCAGGCAGCTGCTCATTGGACCTGCCGCCATCGTCTTCGACCACTACGCTGACGCCCTCCGCCGTGACGGCAAGCTCCACCGTGGCCCGTGCTCCGGGGGCGTGCTTTGCCACATTGGTGAGGGCCTCCTGGACGATGCGATAGACCGTAAGCTCGAGCGCTGGTGAGAGTCGCCGCTCGCTCCCAGTGGTGTGCAGCTCGACCGGCGTGCCGGCGGCCCGCAGGGTCTCCGCCAGAGCCCCAAGGTCGCCAAGCCCGGGCGCAGGGGCAAGCTGCGGCGCTCTGCCTGTCCCCGTCACGCAGCAGCTCAAGCACGACGCGCAGCTCCTCCTGGGCGGTGCGAGCCGTCTCCTCGATGGTGCGCAACGTCGATTCGGCTTGGTCGGGTTGTCGGCCCGCAAGACGGCGGCCGACGCCAGCCTGGACCGCGATCACCGTGAGACCGTGGGCGACCACATCGTGCAGCTCTCTGGCGATCGCCATGCGCTCCTCGCGCAGCGTCTGACGGGCACGCTGGGCCTCGATGACGCCCGCCTGTCGGGCCTGCTCTGCCTCTGCGGCAAGGTAGGCACGGCGCGCCGCCACGCTGTCGCCGACAAACCAGGAGGCCGCCAGCGGGATGAGCACCCCGAAGGCACCGGCCCCAAAGGCGGCAAGGCCGACCACAAGCGCGCCGGCAAGCGCGACCTCGGCCACCACGAGGCCGCGCAGAGCCAGGCGGCGCGACTCTTGCGTGACGACGCTGTAGCCGGCAAGGGCAAGCAGGATGCCGACCCCGAGCGGCGAGCGTCCGCAGACCGTGAGCACCACGCTGGCGCCGGTCACAACGGCGAACACCGGCAGCGGCCAGCGCCGGCGCAGCCCGATCGGGAGGCTGGCGAGCGCGACGCAGGCCAGAAGGAGCAGCAAGGAGACGTGAGGTGCCTGGTGCAGACGAAAGCCCGGCAAGCCCTCAGAGGTGGCCGCCCCCCGGGCCGCGACGGACAGCGACGGCGCTCCAGGCGCCAAGCACGGCGGCGGCCAGCCAGTCGAGCGCGGCCCAGCGGCGCTCGCTGAGGCCGTGCCGCGCGGCAACTGGGGAGTGTGCTTGCGAGTCAGGCGCTTGCGGCATCACCCTGAGTGTAGCCTGCGCACGGGCTCATGCGTCGCGCCTGACCATGCTCCAGGCCCCGATCACGCTCCAGCCGCAGATCCAGCCGACGATCACGGCGATCATGGCCCAGGTCGGCATCGGTGGGATGCCGAGGCCAGCTCCCGCGCCGAGGGTCAAGGGCCCGCCGCTGCCCGCGTGCCCGCCAGCACCGCCGGGCGCAGCTGAGCCATGGCGACGCCGACCAGGAGGCGCTGCACATCGAGCAGATAGGGCAGGGCGTGGTTGGTGGCGATAGGCGTCACGATGATCTCAAGGGCGATCAGCAGGACGGTCGAGGTGGTGCGCTGCCCGCTGAGCGCTCCGAGGCCGAGGCCGACCGTAAAGCCGATCGCGACCTCAAGCTCGAGCCAGAGGCCGACCTTCACCATCTCGGAGGGCGTGGGATCGAGGCTCCAGGCCTCTGCTTGAGTGTACTGGCCGTACTTGGCGGCCACCTTCGACTCGCCGTGCGCCGAGGCAGGCCCGGGCCAAAGGCGAGGCTCGCCTGGCGGGGGTGCGCCGCAAGCCAGCCGGCCAGCTGCGTCTCGTCGAGGTGGGCCGGGATCGCCGACGCCGTTCATGTCGACGGAGCCCGGCTGCGCCGCGCCCGCGTAGCTCGTCACCAGGCAGAGCAGCGTGAACGCCACGGCAACCAGCGGCAGCACGATCGACAGGCCCGCCGGGATCCGCGCGAGGTAGAGGGCCAGGCGCGACCGGCCGGTGGCCACGAGGTGGCGAAAGACGCCCTCGCTTAGGTCCGTGGTCGCGGCGGCCGTCCCCAGGGCCGCGGCCGCGATGAAGCCGAACTCGGCGACCAGGCTGGAGAGGAGCAGCAAAGCCAGTGGGGCCCGGCGGTCCGATTCGTGGATTTGCCAGGTGCAGAAGTTCATTGACGCCAAGCATGAGGGCCGGCACCCCGACGATCAGCACGGCGACGGCCAGCATGAGGCCGCGCCTCTTGCGCAGCTCGAGCTGCTTGGTCGCGATGAGCGCCCAGGTGGGGAAGTGGGAGCTCCATCGGCGTCCCGTCGCAGCGATGGGGCCCGATCCGCTCGGAGATGGCCCGGCTGCGGTGCACCTGTCGGGCGGCTGAGGCCGTGTCAGTCATAGCTGTCTCCCGCTGCGGTCCGTCACGGACAGGAACCAGTCCTCGAGCGTCGTCTTGGCCTCACGGAGCGCGTACACCGAGATCCCGCCCGCCACGAGGCGGCGGTTGATCTCGGCGATGGTCTCGCGCGATGCGCCGGCGGCGAGGGTCACGGTCATCCCCGCCTCGGCCGGGGCAGCACTGGCGGCGATCCCGGCCTTGCTCGATGAGGGCGGCTGCCTTGGCCGGCTCGGAGCACTCCACCTGAACGGTGAGCCCTCCTGCCTCAGCGATCAACTCGGCAAGCGGCCCCTGGCGGATGATGCGGCCGCGCTCGACGATCGCCACGGCGTCGCAGGTGCGCTCCACCTCGTCGAGGAGATGCGAGGAGAGCACGACCGTGCGCCCCTCGTCGACGAAGCTCTCGATCATCGCCCGCATCTCCTGCATGCCGGCCGGGTCGAGCCCGTTCATGGGCTCGTCCAAGATGAGCAGCTCGGGGTCGCCGAGCAAGCAGGACGGCGACGCCAAGGCGCTGGCGCATGCCCAGCGAGTAGGAGGCGACCTTCCGGTCGGCGCGCTCGGCCAGGCCCACCTGCGCAAGCGACGGCGCGATCCTCGCCTTGGCCTCGCCTCCCCGTGCCGCCGCCAGAAGGAGCAGGTTCTCGCGACCGGTCAGGTGGGGGTGAAAGCGCGGCTCATCGACGATCGCGCCGACGCGGGCGAGGGCCCGGCTGCGCTCGGCTGGGACGGGCATCCCGAGCAGCGACATCGTGCCGCCGTCGGCTCGCGTGAGCCCGAGCAGGGTGCGAATCAGGGTGGTCTTGCCGGCGCCGTTCGGTCCCAGGTAACCGAACGCGCTGCCGCGCGGCACGAGCAGCTCGACGTCGTCGAGAGCGACGGTTGCGCCGAAGCGCTTGGTAAGGCCGTGGGTCTCCACTGCCCAGCCGCCTGGGGGCGTGGTGAACGAAGCCCTCGTGACGGTGCGGGAAGACCTGACTGCGCCAGCAGCGGAGATCGGTCTCTGGTCGATGCCGTGCCGTGCAGGTCGGAGGCCCCGGTCCGGCGGCGGAGCCGGGCGATGTCGCACAGCCGCCCTTGCGTCGCTTGGTGGCGTAGGTCAGGGCGACCAGCACGACGAGGGCAAGGAGCACAAGCCCGATGGGGAAATGGCCGAAGGCGACGACCAAGACCGTTGTCGGGAACAGGAGGCTGCCGAACATCAGGTTGCCTGGCGTCGCTGGCCGGCGCTCGATCGTGCGCAGTTTTCAGTTTGGCATGTCGTCCATGCCAGCCATCGTGCCTCGGCGGACGTGCCTTGTCGTCATGCTCGAGAATGACATTGCGGGCCATTCCTGAGAACTACGATGAGGCTGTCGCCCCTCCTGATGTGCCACGGGTGTTCGCGCCGGCGTAAGTGCTGAGATCCGAGCGGGGTTGTCACGTCGGCGGGGAGTCGGCGCCGGTTCAGTTCTGGCCGCACCTGGCGTCGTGTCGGAGGCGCAACATGTCGTGGAGTCAGGTGCACTAGCGACTGACGCGGTGACATCCATGGCCCAGCCGCGCTGACCTGGGAGATGGTGGCGAGGCTGCAGGGCTGGGAGCACGATCGGGGGTGGCGATGGCAAGCCGCAAGACCACGTGCTACCGGCAGATCGGCACGCGTTCCCGTTGCCGGTGGCGGAGGAGGGCGGGTTCGGCCATCCGCCGGGCGCTGCCAAACGAGGGCGCGGCGGCTTCAGGGCCTTCCTTGGGCAGCCGGAGCACCCTCGCAGCGAGCGCACTTCGCCGCCAGTTGGGGCGCGATCAGCTAGGCGGGTTCCAGGGCAGCAGGTAGGCGCGGTAGGTGCTGACCCCGGCCGGGAGCTCGGCGTTGAACAGCAGCTTCCCGGACGGGCTGAACTCGGAGATGTAGGGCAGCGCGCCCCAGCCGACGAACAGGTCGCCGCCCGGCGTGGTCTGCGGCGTTGCCCCATGACCTGCGCGACCTGGCCCTCCGGCTGGTCATCCGACTTGACCAGGGTGGCCACCCGGGTGGCGAGGTCGAGCCGCACCGTCACCACCCGGCTGGAGCCGAGCAAGTCGCCGCCCGACTCGTCGTCGAAGAACGTGTACTCGCCGCCGCCGATGGCCTCCGGGTCGTGCTGCCAGGCGAAGATCTGCCCGTCGCGGTCGAGGACCTGGCCGGGGGCGGCGCGCAGGGTGAAGGAACTGTGCCTGCCGCCGAGCTGCCAGATGATCTGGCCGGTGTGCCGGTTCACCTTGAAGGTCGTCCAGGTGTTGCGGGAGCTCACCAGCAGGTTGCCGTCGGTGTCGAGGTGGACGGCGTTGATGTGGAACCAGTCCCAGGGCATGCTCGGGGAGGACGGCCGCGGCACGTAGCTGTCGGCGTAGGGGACGTGGGCGGCGCTGTCCCACTGGAACAGCACCCGGCCCGTCCTGATGTCGATCTCCTGGACGAGGCCGTCGATGACCCGCTGGTCGGCGGGGCCGCCGATGGAGGTCAGGTTCGCCGTCGTCGACGGTATCGGCCAGGATCAGCGCGGTGTTCCAGGGCGTGATGAGGAACTCGTGGAAGTCGGTCGCGTCCCCGTTGCCCGCCCGGACCGTGGCGATCTGCTGGTAACGGTCGTTGTAGATGTAGTCGGTGCCGCTGGGACCGTTCGGGCCGCCTTGACCCCCTGGGCCGCCTTGCGCCCCCTTGGCCCCCGGACTGGAACCAGGTGAGGACCGGCCGGCCCAGGTAGGTCTGGGTGCGGAAGTCGGTGGCAATCTCCCCGGCGGGCAGCCGGTGGAACCAGACCACCTTGCCGGTGGTGGTGACGATCTCCGGGCCCGCCGGGTAGCTGCCTCCGGCCGGGGCGATGAAGATGTCCCCGTTGCCGTCGCCGGTGTCGCGGGTCAGCACGGTGAGCGGCGGCGGCGCGGTGCCGGTGGTCCTGACCGGGACCCGGGAGCACGCCGAGACGCACGCGACGGCCAGGGCGCAGGCCGCGCCGGTGACCAGGACGGTCGTCAGCCGCGGCCGGGACGCCGCCTGCCCGTGGCCCGGGGCCCGCGGCTGACCCGCCGCCGGGATGTCATCATGAACCTCCGCCCGGGGTAGCCACCCGTTGAGCGCTCGCGCTCTGGTGTCTCTGACGAGCGACTGCCGGACTGGGACCCTCCCGGTAACTGCCCCCCTGGGACACCCACGGGTGCTTGGGCAACATCTGGAGGACCCATCATAAAGGCGAGTGGCATGACGGTCACACGGGCAGCCCAACGCCACCTCGTCACCATCCACTAGCGAGCAGCAGGTCCACCGAAAGTCGAGCTGGCCAGACAGTCGTTGCGCGCTGCATCTCCCTCTACCATCCGGAGGTCAACTACTCCGCTCTCATTCCTGACGCCACCTTCACTCTTCGTGAGGGGCTTCGGGTGGTCGGCCAGGGCCAAGTTCTGAGATGGCTGGAGGGGCTGAACAACAGGCGTTGCTCGCGGTCGGTCCCTGGTCGGCAACAGGACCAACAGCAGGAAGACTCACCGGTCCACCGGTCTAG
>CAWIHR010000074.1:0-11089 GCA_963835945.1 uncultured Chloroflexia bacterium | reverse complement strand
TCACGTCCCGTAGCGTGGTGTAACAGCGCGGGTGGCCGAGATGAAGAATGGCCACCGCGTCATCCTCGCGTCGTTGGAGTAGCAACCGACGACACGGAGGGGAGACCACGATGGCCGACGAGAGAATGGGCCTGCTCGAGCTGCTCCGCAAGGCCGGTGCCGACGGCAACGTCGACGTGCTGCGCGAGGGGGTGCGGGTCCTCGCTGAGGCGCTCATGGAGGCCGAGGTCAGCGAGCTGACGGGGGTGCCTCGCGGTGAGCGGGCACCAGACCAGCGCCTCACCCACCGCAACGGCTATCGGGAGCGGCGCTGGGATACCCGCGTCGGCACGCGCCAGTGCTAAGATCATCCCATGCCCGCCTACGCCTACCTGCGCAAGAGTAGCGTCCGCGATCCTGCCCGCGAGGTCTCCCACGAGGTGCAGGAGCGCGCCGTGCGCGAGCTGGCCGCCCGCTACGGGGACGACAACGTCGCCTTGGTGCTCCTCAGTGACTGGGACAAGAGTGGGCGCCTGGGGGCCGACAAGCGCCCGGGGTACCGGGCGCTCCTCGAGGCGATCGACTCTGGTCGTGCCACTGCCCTTTATAGCTACTCCCTCTCGCGTCTGGCCCGCTCGGTGCCTGAGCTCTCGCGCCTCGTCGCCCTCTGTAACGCGAAGGAGATCCCCGTCCGCCTGTCTGCCGACCACGTCGACACTGCCACGGCGTCAGGGAGGCTCCTGACGCACGTCCTCGCCTCGGTGGCCGAGTTCGAGGCCGACGTGGCATCCGAGCGTGTGCGGGCCGCCATCGCCGCCAAAGTCGCACGAGGGGAGAGCGTCGGCACCGTGCACCGCTACGGCGAGCGGGACGGCGAGGATGCCGAAGCCGTGCTGGCCGCCTTCCGGGAGGCTGGCAGCTACTCAGGCGCGGCTCGCCTGCTCAACGCGCGGGGGATCAGGCCGCGGGCCTCCAAACGGGGCTGGTGGCCCTCGGCGGTCCAGAGCGTGATCGAGCGGCTCGATCCCCAGCCCGCTATCCACCCGAGGCTCCAGGGTGCCAAGGCGGGTGGGGTCACCTTCGCCCTCGCCCACCTGCTGCGCTGTCCCGCCTGTGGCACGCGCCTGACCGGGCTGCGGGACCGGGCGGGCGTCGGGTGCGCTACGTGTGCCGCCTCGGGTCCGTCGTGCCCCACTCGCGCATGAGCATCACAGAGACGCACATTCTGCCCGCGGTGCAGGAGGAGGTCGCCCATCTGCGCACCCCCGAGCTGGTCGAGCAGGTCGAGCGCGACCGCACTGCCGCGGCTGCCTTGGAGCAGCGCCGGGCGCGCGTCCTCGATATGTACGAACGGGGCGACATCGACCGCACCGAGTACACGAAGAGGCTGGCGTCGGTGACCGACGAGCTCGCCGCCCTCGACGCGAAGCGCGTCGTGCTTGCGGTGCCTACGATCGACTGGTCCTGGCCGCCCAGGCAGCTCAACGGCGTCCTCGGGGCCCTGTTCGAGGAGATCGCCCTCGACCCAGTCACCTTCCAGCCTCTGCGCTTCATCTGGCGGGTGCCGGAGTGGCGGTGGACGGACGTGACAACGGGCCCTCCAGACGAGGTGCCCCTCGTTTCGGACACGGGGGACGCGAGGTGACTCGCGCGTATCGATCGGCCGACTTCGACCCGCCTGTGCGTGCCGAGGGTTTCGGTGGCGCTACCTGGTGCCGCGTCTTCCGCTGTCCGTCCTGCCTAACCACCCTCGGCCAGCAATGCATCGGCCCCACGTATGGACTGAACGAGCACGGCCACGGGCCGGTTGCCACGGGGCACACGGTCGAGCGGGTCGAGCTGTGGCGCGAGCTGATCCCGTTGAAGCCGACCAAGGATGGACTCCTCAGCTTTGGCCTCCCGGAGCGGGCCTTTCCGGAGACGGCCAGCCCCGCCGGCGTGGTGCGCCGGCCCGCCCTCCGACGGGCCATGTCGGTGCTGCCGAGCGTCGAGACCACCAACCAGTTCGGCCTTACCCAGCGCGGCGATCCGTACCACGTCGGGCGCCACGATTCGCTTCGGGCGAGGGCATCGGACCGCGAGTTCGTGCTAGCCCTGAGCGGGCCGCAGGCCCTCCTGCCCTTCGTCGTGACGTGCCCGAATCGAGGCTGCAAGCGCCGCTGGCTGGTGGCCGGGCTCCCCTCGGAAGGACAGTTGACCTAGCAACTCGCCAGCGCCGGTGTGGTATAAGGGAGGTGCCGACCGGGGGTTGGACCCCGGCGGGCATCCCCGCACCGGGGCATGACAACCTGGGATCGGGCCCGGTCTTCCGGTGAGCCGGAGAGACAGAAGCCGTCGCACCACACGGCGCGACGGTCTGAGGTTTCTTCGTCATGCCTGCCCGCCACCACGCCGGACCCGGTTCGGCACCTATCGCCGACGCCCCTCCCGTTCGATCGCTGAGCTCGTACACGCCCGTGCAGCAGCGCCTCCTTCGGGCGCTGCTCGAGGCCGCGCGCACGACCCGGTCCGCTGGCTCCGCCATGACGCCCTCGCGCGAGACCGGAGACCCTCGGTGAGCGGGTCCTCGCCCACCCTGGCCGAGCCGCTCGACGGCGTCGAGCGGCTGCTCACCCGCTACGTCGCGTTCGCCAATCCCCATCAAGCGGTCGCTGCGACGCTGTGGACGGCGCACACGCACGCGGTCGACTTCGCCGACACCACCCCCTATCTCGCGATCCTGAGCGCGGAGAAGCGCAGCGGCAAGACGCGCCTATTCGACGTCCTCGAGCTCGTGGTGTGCCGGCCCTGGCGCCCCGTCGAGCCGTCCGACGCGGTCGTCTACTCGATGATGGAGCAGCGCCACCCCACGCTCCTCCTCGACGAGGCCGACGCGCTCTTCGGCTCGAAGACGGCGGCCGCGCAGCACGAGGCGCTGCGGGGCATTCTGAACGCCTCGAACCGGCGGGGAACGCCCGTCGCCCGCGTCGAGATGTACGGCCGCGAGCGCCGCCTGGCCGAGTTCGACGCCTTCGGGCCCAAGGCGTTTGCCGGCATCGGAGGCGCCCCGGACACCCTGCGCGACCGCTCCATCGTCATCGAGCTCCGCCGCCGAGCCCCCTCCGAGAGGGTCGAACGCTTCCGCCGGCGCGAGGCCGAGCCGGAAGCCGCGCCGATCCGCGACGCGCTCGTCGAGGCGCTCGCAGGCGTCGATCTGGTGGACCGCCCGGAGATCCCGACCGAGCTCGACGATCGAGCAGCGGACGGCTGGGAGCCGCTCTTCGCCATCGCGGACGCCGCGGGTGGCGAGTGGCCAGCCCGGGCACGCCGCGCCGCCCTCGCGTTGTCGGGCGCGCGGACGGCCGAGGACGAGAGCCGTGGCGTACGCCTCCTCGCGGACATCCGGGAGGTGTTCGCGGAATGGCCCAGCGAGCGCATCCCGAGTGCCGAGCTCGGGCGGCAGCTCTGCGCGCGCGAGGAGTCGCCATGGGGCGATCTCAACGGACGCGCGCTCACGGCGCAGGGGTTGGCCGGCCGCCTGCGGCCGTACGGCATCCGGCCTGCCCTTCGCCGCGTCGGCGGCGTTCCCGAGCGGAGCTACCTGCGCTCCGACTTCGCCGACGCCTGGGACCGCTACCTCGATCCGCTCCCGGCGGAGACGCCATCGGATCGTTACGTCGTTACAGACGAGCCTGCCGACGCTCCCGCGGAGGGGTTCGAGAGGTCCTCCGTAACGACGTAACGAGGGCGACGCTCGGAGAGAAGGGCGGACCCACGGAAAGCGCCAGGGAGCGGCCGCCGGAGGTTCCGAGCCCCGGCGCCGAGGAGCAGGCGACGTGGACGGACTGACCCTGCTCCGCGATGCTCGCCGCGCCGGGCTCGACGTGGCCGAGGACCGCGACCGCCTGGTGGTCCGCGGGCCGCGGCGCCTGGAGCCGACGGCAATGCAACTGTTGGCCCACAGGGACGAGGTCCTCCGGGCGCTCGCGATTGAACGGTCCGAGGTCGAGTGGCGCGTGGCCACCATGCGCGAGCAAGTGCCCCCGACGGGTGCCATCCCGTTCCTCCTCGCCCGCCCGGCTGCCGTCCGCGGAGCCGGCCGCTGCTGCTCGTGCGGCGATCCGTTGGGCCCCGATGACCGCTACCGCTGCCAAACCTGCGTGGAGGCCGCGGTCCGCGTCTTGGAGGCGCTGCCATGAGCGGCCCCGAGGTCCGCGCCTGCGTTGTCTGCGGCGAGCCGATCCGTTGGGGACGGCGAGACCGGCTGACCTGCTCGTCCGCGTGCCGCCAGCGCCGCTCCCGCGCCGGACGCGGCGTCGAGCATGGCTGGGGTGGTCCAGCCGACCGCCAGGCGCGCCGGACGCGCGCACGGGCCAAGGAAGCCGTGACCGGTCACCGCCGAGCGCGGGGCGCCGCATGATCGGGACGTTCGACGGCGCCGGCCGCCCGCTGCGGGTCGCGCTCTACGCCCGGGTGAGCACGCGCGACAAGGACCAGGACCCCGAGATGCAGCTCGCGGCCCTGCGCGCCTACGTCGCCCGTTGATACGTCGACCAGGCGGCGGCCGGGGACCTCGCCCATCGCACCGCCTGGCGCGGCTGCTGGCCGATCCCACGCAGCGGAAGGTCGACCTGGTCATGGTGTGGAAGCTCGACCGTGCCTTCCGCTCGACGCTGCATGCCCTCGCGACGCTGCAGGACTTCGAGCATGCCGGGGTCGGGTTCGCCTCGCTCACCCAGCCCGAGCTCGACACGACCAGCGCGACCGGACGCCTCGTCTTCACGATCCTCGCCGCGGTGGCGGAGATGGAGCGCGAACTCATCCGCGACCGTGTCAAGGAGGGGATGCGCCACGCCGCCGCCAAGGGCTCCCGCATCGGCCGCCCTCCTGTGACCGCACGCCCTGGGTTCACGCGCCGCTGGCCGACGGGTGCGCGCCGAACTTACGGCCGGCACCCTCTCGCGCCGCCAGGCCGCCCGGCAGCTGGGGATCGGCACGGCGACGCTCGGACGCCTGCTCGCCGCGGACCCGGCTGGGGGCGCGCCCGAAATGGATGCCGGACACACCCCCGTACCCGCTCCCTCCCCGCGCCGGCGAGCTTCACGCAAGCCGCGGAGGCCGGCCGAGCGTGCGGGCCGATCGCCTCGCGCAAAGATCACGACGGCTCGCGCAACCACGGGGAGGGCTTCGCGCCATGCCTGACCAAGGCCGCGACCGCGCGCTCCTGGCCCTCCTGGCGGCCGGCGAGACCCGCAGCGAGGCGCTCGCGGCTGGCCTCCGGGTGCCGACTCGGACGGTGCAATATCGGCTCGCCCGGCTGCGGGAGCAGGGCCTCGTCGCGTCCGCCAGCCGGGGCGCGTGGCCCCTCACGGGCGCCGGCCAGCGGGCCGCCCTGGACCACGATCCCCGAGCCCGTCGCGTCGCTCGACGCCCTCGACGCGCTGCCGGCCGAGCATCGGGCGCTTCTGCGCCTGATCGAGGACGCCGTCGTCGCTCGGCGCGCCCTGGGTGACGTCTACCCGAGCAACTGGCCCGGGTTCGTGCTCCTCGGGCCGACGAAGAGCGGCAAGACGCTCGTGGGCAACGCTCGCCGCCCGCCGCTTCGGGCTCGATCCCGACGACGCGATCCGGCTGCTCATGCTGGAGACGCCGGGCAGCCTGCTCGGCGCGGCGGGTGCAGACGAGTGCCGAGACGTGGACGAGCGTGCCGAGCCCGCTCCTCGCCCTCCCGCTCGTCGTCCTCGACGAGTACGACAAGGCGGGGCCGGAGCTGCGCACGGCGGCGTTCGCCTACCTCGCCGGGGCGTCCCGCTACCGCGCGGAGGGGATGACCCTCGACGTGCACGCGACCGCGATCGTCACGCTCAACGACGACGCGCCGCCGCGCGGCTCCTCCCCGACGCCGTACCTGCGCCGCTCGGTCGTGCTCGACACGAGCGTCGCTTCGCGAGGCGACCGCCGATCTCCACCTGATCGCTCGTCGTCTCGCCCGGGTGGCGACTCCCGACCATTGGCGCCGGACCTCGCCCCGCCCGCGGCCGAGCTGCCGAGGACGCACGCCTGGGACTGCGCGCCGGATGCTCCGAGGCTGCCTGACCGAGCGGGGCTGGGAGCCTCGTCGACGTCGAGGCGATCGAGCCGACTGGTCCTCGGACGCTGGGCGCAGGACGCCCGACCTCGAGGCCGCCGTCCTCGCGTCGGCGCCGACTACCTGCTCGTGACCGCGACCCGGGAGGGGCTCGTCGAGCCCGACTGGCCGGCCCGCCTGGAGGCGGTGGCCGGACGTCCCACCGCACCGATCGCGGCGACCATCTCCGCCGCCCGGGCGCGACAGGGCTCCGCTGCGGAGCGCGAGGCAACCGCCGCCCGGGCGACCCTCAATGCCTCGCTCGCCCTCGCGGGTGAGCGCGAGCGAATGCGCGACGCCCTGGACTATGCCCTGCGCTCGGCGCCCGGAGCCGCACGCTCAGCACCGTTGAGCGCGCCGCGATCGCGACCGTCCGTGGAAAGGCACGCCCGCTGCGCGAGGCGATCGCCGGCGCCCGCGGCGCCGAGCCGTTGCGCGAGCTGGACGAGCGGCTTGAAGCTGAAGTGCTCGCGCCGCTGGGGGTCGTGAGCGACGCCTTGGAGCGCCGCCGGCTGACCGCCGAGCAGGCCCGCGAGCGGGAGGCCGAGGCGCGCCGTCGGATCGCCGAATGGACGCGGGAGCGACGCGCGGCCGAGCGACGGGCTCGTCAGGCCGGACGACAACGCCATGCTGCGCTCCAGGCCCTCTACAGGCGCGGCACGACCCGGCAGGGAGAGAACGTGCTCGACGCGCTCATCGAGGCGGGCTGCCTCGTCCGGCGGACCGAGACGTACGAGTCCGAGACGCTGGGCTCGCGGATCATGCATTCCGCGCCTGGCCGCACCCTCCGCTCGCTGCGCGACGCGATGAGCCGACCCTCGGTCGTGCCGCCAGATCCGCGGGGCGCTTGGTTGCCGGCGCTACTCCAGCCGAGCATGGCAGCGGAGCCGGCGCGTCACTACGAGACGCGGGTCCGGGTCTGGTACGAGGACCGCGCCGGCCGCCTCCACTGGCCGGACGAGCCGTTCGTCTGGGGAACCGAGCGGGTCCGCGCGATCATCGCCGCGGCGGCCGAGGCGGAGGGTCTCCCTGGGCTGACGCTGCCGCGCCGGGCTGCCACGGGGAGCCGTCGTGCCTCTCCGCATTCTCGGTCCTGACGGACGGCGTCCCAAAAGGGAACCCTGCCCCGCAACCACTTCTCGTGCTCCGCGACTTGACTTCGGCGCCCGCTCCGGAAAGAGGAGCTTCTGGGCGGGCCACATTCCGACCAACGCGGGATGGTTGACATGCAGTCCAACGGCGGGCGTCGCAGCGTCCGGCCGGGAAACGGCCAGACAAACCTGGTGCCGACGGAATGGCCCGGGCTGATGCTATGCCGTTGACGCCACCCCGGGACCATCCGCAGGCAGATGTCAAGCTCGCTACTCGGTGGGCCGCTACTGCACGTGCGAACGACCGGGGACGCGTGCAGGCGGTTCCCCCTGGACGTCAAAATGCATCGGTTCAGCAATCTCTGACGGTGTCGCGAGCCGGATCGCTGTGATGTCGAGGGGCCACAGCGGGAAAGGATCCTCGAGCGTGCCTTGTCGAGCGGTGGCAGGCAGAACGGGATTGCGGATCACGAACCCGAGTGCCGGTTCGGGGAAGCCGGTGACCATGTCGCGGCCTAGGCCGACGTATTCGCCGATGAACGTGGGGTTCTTGTCGCCGACGCGGTAACTCACGCGGTAGAGCGCACCGTGGTGCAGCGGTTCGCCGAGCACCCGCTCGATTGCCTCGAGCGCCTCGTCGTTGGTCGCCCCCTCATGATGCGAGCCCGGCGGGGCGATGTAGAGGCCGGCCAGCGCGTGGCCGAGAGCACGAGCGCGGTCGCCTTCGGTCCTCTTCCGGGCGTGTCGTTGGCGCTGCCGGTCGCTCACAGCCGTCCTGCTCCGAGCCCCCGATACCTGGCCAGGCCACTACGTGCGTACGTGCCTCGACCATCATAAGCTGACTCCACGAGCGATCGAGCTAATCGACAGTCGGCGCAGAGTCGTCCAAGGCTCCGAACGGACCGTCCGGTGCAGCCGGCTCGGTATGGCGGTGCCTTGACAGCTACGACCAGAGACGGCGGACAAGCTCGTCGACCGCCGCTTCGTCCTGGATCCGACCGGTCGCAGCGCCTCGCCCAACCTCTGCGATGCGCTGATGCAGCTCGCTGGCTGAATTGAATTGCGGCACGCGTACATGCTCGAGGACGTGTGGCGACGATGGCCCGTGACGTAGGCGGCTACTAGAGCGCGCACCGTGGTCGAGTTCAGAACGGAGCACACATAGTGCGCTTCGGCTTCGGCCTCAAGGGGTACGAGGATCAACGTGTGATCGGGAATGACGGGTCGGCCGCTGGTCGCGCCGACAACCGCAGCCTCCACCGTCGATCCCAGCTCGGGCCATACCACCTTCCACGGAGCCAACGTGTAGGGCCCAACCGCGTACATGGAGTAAAACGCGCCCTTGTCCATGAGATCCCGCACCACCCCACTGCGTCGCGCCCGCAGCTGAGGCTCGAAGTGCGCCAGGTACTCATGGGTCAGCGGCAGGCGCTGGCGCATCCAGACAGGGTCGAACCCGGCGCGGGTGTCGGGGTCTTGGGCCAGGACAATCGAGGCCGATGGCGTTGCCTGCCAGCGGCGTACATCGCGGCCCCGCAACAGCGGGTAGACGAGATCGGGCTCGATCACGGTCTCGACCGGCTCGACCGCGATCTTGCCCACGTCGTACAAGTTGCGGACAAGCAGCGTCCCGTCGGTGCGGCGCGCGAGCACCTCGATCCAGTAGGCGCCGTTGAGGCCACACGTGTTGGCGCCCTCGTAGGCGCGATACGGTGAGCGACCCACCGCGGCCTGCAGGTCCGCAATCGCGCCGGCTGCGGCCGTCATCCAGGACGACGTCCGTTCGCCAGGCCGCACCGGGCTGGCCTGCAGTTCCGTCCGGGCCGTCTGCGCCAGCACTTCAGTCAGGGGCGCGCTCGTCCCCGGACGCCGACGGCCCGTCGTCCGCCACTCGACCCACCGCACGGGGTAGGCAGTGTCCACGTCGCGCTCAAGGACCGTCGCGGCCGTGCGGTTCGTCGCTCCCTCGAACGGCTGCAGCGAGCTCATGTCATGCACCACGCGCACGCCGAGTCCGGTGCTGTCAGCCAGCCTGAACCGGCGAAACCCGGCCCCGGCCCCGGTCGTCTTGAAGAGCGTCTGGGTGACCAGGAACGCGAGTGTCCCGTGGGGACGCAGGTAGTGCTGCGCTGCCGCATACAGCATCAGCATGGAGAGATCCTTCTTACCCCCGCCCAGGCGCGCCTCGTGGCCACGCAGCGAGAAGAGGCCGTACTCGTGCCACAAGGAAAGCGTGGCCCGTCGGTATTCGTCGGAGAGGCTCTCCCAGTTGACCCACGGGGGATTGCCGACCACGAAGTCGAAACGGTCCGCGCTCACGAAGACCGGCGCGAAGTTGTTCTTGATGATGCGGGGCCAGATCCCGTTCCGTCCCTCGGCATTGAGGCGGCTCAGCTTCGTGTACAGCTCGGCAAGGAGTTCCTGGTCGCTCACGTCGAGTGGCGACACCGTGCGCTCGACGGTCTCAACGAGGCCGGCGACGTCATGCTCTCCCCGCACGGCCCGTTCCAGCACGTCAGCGAAGCGGGCCATCTTCGTCGGATCGTCGATCGCCCCGGGCACCGTGAAGCGCCCCACGCTGGTGGTCAACTCGCGGCCCCGACTCAGCAGACCACCAGCCTGCGGTCGCGGCAGCAGGATCGAGTCGCATAGGTAGACCGGGATCTCTAGGGGGCGGACGTAACGCAGCAGGTGACCGAGGGCGAGCAGGTAGGTGGTACGTGCAGCGAGCACGGCGAGCGGGTTGAGGTCGAAGCCCACGATGTTGCGGACGACCTGGCGGGCGACGTCGCGTTCGGGCAGCAGAATTCTCGTCGGCGTAAGCGAGCACGCGGGCAATGGCGAGTGCCAGGAATGTCCCTGAGCCGCACCCGGGATCGAGCACCCGCACGTCTGGATCGCCGGTGTAACCAGCCTCACCGAGCAGGAAGTCGGCCAGCCAGTCTGGGGTGTAGTACTCGCCGAGATCGTGCCGCAGCTCTTTGGGCACCAGGTACTGATAGAGGTGCTTCAGGATATCGCGGGCGAGTTCTGGTTCGATCGCCGCGCTGCTCGGCTCGAACCCCTCCAGCGTATGGACACAGGTGCGCGCGAGGATGCGCAGCTCGTTCGTCCCAGGCCGAGAGATACCAGCCGAAGAAGTCGCCTTCGAGGTAGTTGGTGATCTCGAGGCGGCGGAACTCGCTGCCGTCCTCGAGCGCCGCGAGCTTGCGATCGAAGGCCGCATCGTCGAGCCCCTCCACTTCATCGACGAAGGAGGTGATGTAGGTGCCCTGCTGCAGCGAGGCCACTTCGACCGCCAGCAGCTTCATCACCAGTGCGTAGTCAGTATGAACGGCGAAGAAGAGCCGCTTCAGATCGGGGCTCGGCACGCCGTACAGCCGCCCGAGGACCGCGGCGCTCTGCGCGGCTCGTGCTGTGTCCTGGCCGTACACGATGCCGAAGATGCGATCCCATTCACGGAACAGCGTGTCGACGAGGGGATGGTCGGTGGCGGCGAGCCGGCGGTACAGGGCACCCACGAGCTCGGGCCCGATGGCGCTGGTCGGCCCGTAGGCTCTTGCCAAAGCCTCCGCGCTGAGCGGCTCGCGGTCGAGCGCGCGCAAATAGTGGAGCAGCTGTCCGACGCTCTCGCGCTAATATCGAGCGCCTCGCTTACGTTCCAGGGCGAGTCCGCCTCAGCAGTGGCCGGCGCCGGATGGTAGTAGTCCAGGGCCGAGCTGCGCGGGCCACGAGCCCGCACGAACACGATGCGCCGTCCATCGAGCACCACGCCGACGAGGCGGGGCTGTCGTGCCGCGTCCCCGACGGTCGCGGCACCCTCCAAGTACTCCTCGATCTGGTGCACCGCCTCGGCACGCGTGGCGGGGCTTTCCAGTCGACCCGGACGCTTGTACTCAAGCCCGGGATCCAC
>CAWIHR010000073.1:0-5287 GCA_963835945.1 uncultured Chloroflexia bacterium | reverse complement strand
GCCAGGTCGGCTCGCTGCGCAACTGGGTGGGGAGTGTCGAAGATCACTTTCCCGTACCGCGTGAGGATGGCCGCCAGCCTCTGGCGCGCATTCTCGAGGACCGTTCATCGAGCCGGCATATTGAGAACCACCGTGTGATCTGCTAACCGATCAAAGAGGCTGACGGCGAGCCCGGCGTTCTGCAGCGCGACCTCTCGCACAAATCGCGGATCCCATGTCGTCCACGTCCCGTTGCTCAGGGCGACAACCTCGTAGAACGCCTCAGCATCCGGGTCGCTGACCGAACGAAGTCCGCCGAGATAGCCAGGCCCAGCGATCAGCGCGGCACGTACCTGCCCCGTTTCCGCAACGCGGCGAGTCATGACGTGCCCAGCGAGCACCATGAAGGGGGGCAGTTGCATCCCCCTCGCGTGCAACACAGTGCGCCGGTGAAAGGTCTGCTGCTGGGCCGCAAGTTCAAGTCGCTGGAGAGTGCTGGCGTCGGCGCCCGGCAGGAGGCGTGCGAGATGGGGACCAACCAAGTCGACCGTATCTATGGCAGTCCTCCTTCGGGCCCCGTGATCATATCCCGGCAAGGATGTGCACTCTGACACTGCGGGCATGGGGCACTGCGGGT
This sequence comes from uncultured Chloroflexia bacterium, assembly GCA_963835945.1. Classification (GTDB taxonomy): domain Bacteria; phylum Chloroflexota; class Limnocylindria; order Limnocylindrales; family CSP1-4; genus JAJYNJ01. The sequence goes on along the minus strand of CAWIHR010000073.1, from coordinate 4,671 downwards.
ACGTTTTGGTTGCCGGTCGCGCCGGGGCCGCACAGCGACGGTCCTGCTAGGCGTAAAGCGACGGCCTGCTTGGGCCGCGGGGAATTCGGCGCCACCCAGATGGATACGCGAGGGGTTTCACGACGGTAGGACCGAGCGTACGTGCTCGGGCGCTGTGGATCCACATTCTCGCCAAGCCGGGGCCGCTGTCGCCGATGACTGGCAGAGCGCGATCCAGCATCCCGGCGATGGTCAGGTCATCATCGAGCGGGTGGCGGAACCGGGCGGGTCGTCGGCCACCGCGCCGTCGTCATGCGGCGCCCCGCGCAGTCGCCCCGGTGCGGGGCGGCGGGGTCGTCGGCTCCGGCAGAGAGCGTGAGCGGGCAGATGAAGAGCGCCGAGTGTGGGCGCCGTCGGGACGCGGAGGAGACGTGCTCAAGTGCGCGACGATCGGCCGGCCGAACTGCACGTTGCCCCGGCCTGACGAGGGTGGCCACCCCGCCGACTCGCGGATCGGCCGGCCTGCTGGGCCGCATGCGCCGACGTCTCGGGACCGCCGGAACTTCGCCCGTTGCGCTGGTACCCGCGCTCTCCACGCCGGCATCGGCGTCCCCCATGCTGCCCGAAGTCGAGTTCGCAGGCTACGCCGAGGACTGCCAGATCTTCGGTTTCCTGCACCTCGATGCCGAGCGCCTCAGCGATGCCCTCAATGTGCACGAACAAGTGCGGCTCGTGGACGTCCTCCGGTGGCCCTGGAGGATGGGCGATCTATCCCGGCGCAAGAGCTGTGGGTGGCGCGCGAGGAACTGCTGGCGGTCCGCGCCAGCGGCCCGCGCGGCAACCCCGGGCGGAGGAGCCGCACGCGCCCCTACCCAGTGATGCTGCAGAGCGGCCCCTATCGGATCCACGGGTACCTGCACGGGCCTCCGGGCGCCGATCCGATCCGGCAGCTGGCGCGGCGCAAGCCGATGGTGCCGCTCACGGAGGCCTGGATCATGTACCAGGCGGCAGGACAGGAGCACCGAGCGCGGGGGGCACCCTTATCGTCAACCACGAGCTGCTCGACTGGGTGCGCCCGGCCCGCGAAGAGGAGGTCGCCATCCCGAGCCTGCCGATGGAGCCCTACCTGGATTCCCGGGCCAAGGATCTCACCGGCTACATCTGGAGCGACTCCAGTTCGCGCGGTCCCGGTGCGTCGTGACACCGTACTCGAGCCGCGCCGCAGGCCGGCTGGCCATCCAGACTCGGGCACGACGGAGTGGCCCGGGGAGACGAGGCAAGCCCGAGAGCGTGGCATCAATCCAGCCGGGTCTGGAACCTGACCGCCACGACGTGGTAACGGGGTGTCCTCATGCCGACGGTCGCGACGCCGATCTCGCGGCGCGTCCCCCTATTCGGATGCACAGCGAGGACGTGGCATGAGCGAGGGCCACGTGCAGGCGAGGGAGATCGAGGCGCACCGCGCCCTGGTGCTGCACGACCAGCCCCTCGTGGTGGACCTCATCGAGCTGACCCTCAACCACGGCCTCTTCGTGGTGCGCGCGGCGCGCAGCCTGGCCGAGGCGGAGGCGATCCTGGCGAGCTGGCGCCCGCACCTGAGCGTGGTCGACATGGACCACGACGACAGCACCGCGCTCCTCGGGCGCTGGGGCCTCGAACACGCTGGCGCGGCCCAGCCGAACCCCCGTCCTCGGGCTGACCCGCCGGGGCGACCTGCCGACCAAGCTGCGGGCCTTCGATCTCGGGGTGGACGACATCCTGACCGTGCCCTTCTCGCCCGAGGAGCTGTTGGCCCGCGCCATCGTCATCACCCGCCGGGCGATGGGCAGCGAGCTGCCCATCGTGCCCACCATCACGCTCGGCGAGATGCAGATCGACATCGTCCATCGCCAGGTCCGCGCGGGGGACTCAGTCGTCCACCTCTCGGGCATCGAGCAGAGCCTGCTGTACCTCTTGGCCAGCCGTGCCGGACGCGTGGTGACGCGCGACGAGATACTGGATGCCATCTGGGGCACCGACTTCGTGGCCGAGAGCAACCTCGTGGATCGCCACATCCGGAGCCTGCGCAGCAAGCTGCAGAACGACTACCGCCAGCCGCGCTTCATCGCCACGGTGCCGGGCCAGGGCTACCGCTTCATCCCCACCTTCTCCAACCTGGGCTGGGGTCCAGGCGGAAGGTCACCCCAATGAGGGTCTACCGCATCTCACCGGCCCGACCGGGCCCGCGCAAGCCAGCTCGGGATGGAGAGTCGACGAGCTGGGCCACGACGCGAGGTTTCGTGCCCGGCCCGACCCTGTTATGAGAGGCGCTGGTGTTCCCTGCGTCGAGCGCTGGGGACCCTCGCCTTCTCGAACACGTGGTGCCGGCCTGCTGCACGCATGAGCAATTCGGGTCCGCCGCCGGGAGCTTTCGCCCGCTGGCTGGGCACCGAGTTGCGCGCCCGGCGCTTGAGCCAGCGGAGCCTCGCCAGGCGCTCGGGGGTCGCCCACTCCACGATCTCGCGCCTCCTGGTCGGCGACCGCGTCCCCACGCTTGCCACGGCGACGCGGATCGCCGAGGCGCTGGGCACCCTGACTGGGCGGGACATCCTGGCCGATCAGCGAGCGGACAGGAGCCCAGTTTGGCGCGTCAGGGCGGCCCTTGAGGCCGATCCGTTGCTGAGCGCGGTGGACGTCGCGGCGGTTATGCGGCGGTACTTGCGCGTGCGGAATAATCGACGCTCGGTGCAGCGCACCGGGTGATCGGCGAACCGACGGCGGGCGAACCGACTGGCGGCGTAGTCGACGGCTGGCGGGTGCCTCGCCCGGATGCATCCGGCAGAGGTCGTCCAGGCGGTGTCAGCACACTGACGTCACCCATTGACCTTCTCTGCACCGCGAGGTTCGGGCGTCCCGTCGCCAGCGCGATCTATGGTCGGGAGCTCGGTTCAGAACCAGGGCGCGCTTCCACACTCTCCGCGGGTAGTCGCGCGCGCACGCCAGGCGTCCCGTATCGGGCCGCGCGGCAAGGACATGCCGACGGTGCCCCGACCGGTCCCGCCGATGGAGCCGGTTGGCTCGAATGGTCGTGCTGCGCCCCCACGAACACCGCGCCTTGACGGCGCACTGGGCGCCGGTATCGTGTTTGGCGTTCACCCGAAGGGGAAGCGTTCGAGGCTTGACCGATGAGTGTCTCCAAGATGGCGCGATTGGCCGAAGGCGACTCGGCCGAGCCTGATTCCACGCTCCAGAGCGCGCTGCGCCTGGTGGCCGCCTATATCCCATCAGAGGCGATCGCCCTCTACGTCGTCGTCCTTGGCTTGCTCAATCCTTCCCTGGAGGCGACGTCAGAGGACGTCACGATCGTCCGATTTCGTGTGCTTCGTGGTGGGGATTGTGGTGGCGGTAAGCCTCCCTTTCGTAACCTTCAAGGGCGGCACTCTCACGCGGCATGAGCAGCGCCGGCGCCAAGTGATCGTCGCGGGGCTGGCCGCGGTGTCATTTGCCACCTACTACGCAGCGAGCCTGCCCTCGTTCTTCTTTGGCACGCCGATCCTGACGATCAGGCTCTCCCAGTGGGCAGCCGTGGTCGCGATCGTTCTGGCCCTGTTCCTGCCCACCATCGCGAAGGCTCTCCGCGTCCGACGCTAGTCGTGTCGCGTGGACACGACCGGTCCGGCGCACACGGTCTTCGGCGCCGCCTCATGCCCCTGCCGACACCCGGCGCGGCCAGGACCGCGCCAGTGGCTTGATCAGCCCGCGGCCTGTGCGCATCAGCGGGTCAGTCCGCATGACGGACCGTCATGACAGCCCGGCGGTTGAACACCACGCTGGCGAGTGAATGAGCCGCTGCGCGCCTCTGCGTCGGTCGACGAGCACACGAAAGGGCTTGCACTTAGGTCCAGGGTCCACGCCCGCTCGTCGAGCAGGAAAGCGTGACCCGGCGAGTCCCCCGCGCGCGGTTGACGTCCGAGCGAGGGTCCCGCAATGGCGACATCGGCGTGAGTCCGAGCGGGCCGGCTGGCCGACCGGCGAAGCAGCGCAGTAAGGGCCGACCCTCGGCGTCAGCCGTCCCGGGCGAGCCGGTCGTCAACCCGCACCGTCCAGTCGATGCGACGATCAAGAAGCTGGCCGCCGAACGCAACCCGCTGAAACGCGCGTTGGCGGTGCTCGGGCCAGGGCTCGTCACCGGGGCGTCCGACGACGACCCGTCGGGCGTCGGGACCTATGCCCAGGCCGGCGCCCAGTTCGGGTACGCGACGCTCTTCGGGTACGCGACGCTCTGGGCGACGCTCCTGATGCTGCCGATGATGGTCTCGATCCAGTACATCTCGGCCAAGATCGGTCTCGTTGCAGGCCGCGGCTTGGGCGGCGTGCTGCGGGCGAAGTACCCGCGCACCCTGGTCTACCCGGCCGTCGCCGCGCTGGTGATCGCGAACACGTTCAACGCGGGCACAGACATCGGCGCCATCGCCGCGGCGATCAACCTACTGGTGCCGCTGCCGGCGATCGTTTTCGTTGTGCCCGTGAGCGCGGGCATCCTCGCGCTCCAGCTCCTCGGGTCGTATGAGCTGATCGCGCGGGTCTTCAAGTGGTTGGCTCTAGCCCTGGTCGCGTTCATCGGCGCGGCCCTGTTCGCGCACCCCCGGGTCCTCGACGTCCTGCGCGGCACGCTCATCCCGACCATCCGCCCTGACCCGCAGTACCTGGGCA
>CAWIHR010000072.1:0-12028 GCA_963835945.1 uncultured Chloroflexia bacterium | reverse complement strand
GGAAGCGGCTGCGCAGCACGGATGAAAGTGTCAAGTCCCGGAGTAGAGTGACGCTGGGACGTGGGCGATCGCCGAGGCGAAGAGCGGGGTTCCGGGGATGTCAGCCCTGCCGCGCAGCCGGCGCCAGCGCGCCAGAGAGTCGCTCCCCAGTTGCGGCGCCTGCGTCCCGCTCCCTCGGTCGAACGCGCCACGTCGACACGAACCGTCGGTACTGCTCCTCGGCGCCGGCGGCCACGGCACGCTCCTGGGCGCGGATCGTTCTCGAACTCGTCGCCCAGCTGCGCCGACCGCCGCGGCGGGAGGGCGCACCGGCCGCGAGCTCGAGCTTGCGCAGCTTCGTCGCGGTGAGCGAGGCGCCCGCCCAGGCGTAGTCCTCGTCGCGGGTGAGGAGAGACCAGACCAGCACGGCCAGCTTGCGGGCGGTGGCGACCACGGCGATCTGCGAGCCACGGCGGGCCCGGACTCGGCCATAGAACGCGTGGAGCGGCCCCGGGTACCTGGCGGCCGCCCAGGCGGCTTCGGTGAGGAGGCCCCGCGCGTGCGCGCGGCCCTGCTTGCTGATCGGTCCCGTGTGGGCAGGCTGGTTGCCCGACTGGCGCACCCGTGGATCCAAGCCGAGGTAGCTGACCAGCTGCTCGGGCGTGCGGAAGCGACCGATGTCGCCGATCGTGGCGAGCACGCCCAGGGCGACCGCCGCGTCGACCCCGGGAATGGTCAGCAGGTGCGCCACCTGCGGATCGGGTCGCCCCAGCACGGCGAGCTCGGCGTTGGCTGCCTGCAGCTCGGTCTCGTGGGCCTCGAGCAGCCGCAAGGCACTCTCGATCGCGGCCAGCTCGTCGGCCGGCAGGAGCAGCGCACGCAGCCAGGCCTGCCCGCGCACTCTGAAGATGTCGGTCACGGGGGCGCCGCCGATGAGGTTGCGGTGGAGGACGGCGTGGACTCCGTTGCGCAGGCGAGTGCGCTGCTGGACCAGCCGGGCCCGGCGGCCCAACAGCCGACGGAGCATCTGGGTCCGCTCGTCGGGTTGCCAGACGGAAGGCAGATAGTCGGCCGCGAGGAGCTGTGCCAGGACTGCAGCATCGACCTTGTCGGTCTTGATCTTGGCTTCGGCAATGGCCCGGGTCCGATAGGGGTTGCTGATGACGACGCGCCCAGCGTGTTCGCCATAGGAGCCGCGCAATGGCCCACGTGTTGATGGTCGCCTCCAGGGCCACCGCGTCGTCCGCTCGCAGGGTGGTGGCGAAGGCGCGCAGCTCCGCGGGACGGGCGATTACCCGGCCCCAGGAGTGCACGGGATGGCCCGGTTCCAAGACGGCGACCTCGGCGAAGTCGCGGTGCACGTCCAAGCCGATGAAGCGCATGGCTCCGACCTCCCAGCAGCCGTCGTTCTGATCGGCGCAGCTGGGCAACACGACACCTACGGATCCGCGCTCGCGGCGCATCCGGGCGAGTCGCAGGGGCGGCCACGTACTAACGCGAGCTCGCGGCTCACGAACGCAATCGGCCTGCCCAGCCTGCGTGTCCCCGACGCCCCTGTCCCGGATGGTCGCACCATACGCCGCGTGGGCCGGAGCAGACGGACGTCGCGCTTGTCATACCCGGTACGAACCTCCTGGAGCGCTCGCTCGAGGAAGTCCGCCGGCGGACCAAGGTGATCGGCCGCTTCCCGGGTGAGACCTCGTGCCTCACGATGGCTTGGGCAGTCATGGATCTCGTCATCGCCGGGGCTCGTGGCCTCGGTTTGACCCTGCCCGAGCGCCACGTCATCGCCGGCTTCGTGGCCGCCCGCGCGATCCCGCAGACCGCCCAGGCGATCGCCTAACCTACCCGTGTCAGGGAGCTCACGCCGTCAGAGCTTTTCCAGCAGATCCCGGACGCGACCGCTCGCGCTCGGGGGCACGCTCGCGTCTGGCGGCTTCCCGCTCGGCCTTGCGACGGCTCTCCTTGTGCGGCCTGCCCATGCGGGCACCCCTCACGACGGCCGGGCTAGCCAGTCGTTAGCGTCTCCAGACGCCCTGGAACAGACTGGCGTCGGCGGCCCTCGGAGTCATGGGATCGGGCAACGGCGTCGCCAAGGACTCCCGGAAGCGCTGGAGCCTCTCTTCGTGCTGCAGCCGGAGAGCGTTGGATGCCTCCGCCGAGGTCAGCTCGGGCGCCGCCTCGCCCGGCGGCACCAGGTCGGGTTGGGCCTCGAACACGGGCACCGCCGCCATCACGGACACCGCTTCGGCCGTCGGCGCCGGCTCGAGCTCCACGTGGGCTGTTCGCACCGGTTCCTGTTCAGGCTCGACCACTCGTTCCGGCACGGGTGTCGCCTCGGCCGTGGGCACCGCCAGGACCTGCATGGCGGCCCGCTGCTGCTCGGCCGTGACCAGTTCCTCGACCAGCCCAAGCTCGCGGCGGACGATCTCGCGTTCGCGCTCCAGCAGCTCGAGCGAGCGGGTCAGGCCATCGTCGCGCCCCTGCAACTGGCTCCTGATCGCACCCAGTGACTCGATCCCGCTCTCCACTCCAAGCATCCCCGGCATTCACCTCCTGCAATACGACGACTTCGCCCGCTATGCCGTGAAGATGGCGACCGGCAGCGGCAAGACCAGGGTGATGTCGCTGGCGGTGGCGTGGCAGTACTTCAACGCGGTTGTCGAGGGACGACCGGAGTATGCCAAGTCATTCTTGGTCATCGCACCGAACGTGATCGTATTCGAGCGACTTCGTACCGACTTTGGCGGAGGGCGCATCTTCCGGCTCGACCCGATTGTGCCGCCGGAACTGTCGATCTTCTGGGACTTTCGACTGCTACGTGCGCGACGAGGCGGAGCGCGCAGGCTCGCAGGGCGCTCTGTGTCTGACCAACATCCAGCAGTTCTACGAGCGCGCTGATGCCGACGAGGACGACGAGCCCGAAGAGATGACGGCAGTGCTCGGGCCGAAGCCTCCGGCCTCCGAACAGCCAGCCCACGACTTCGACGGTCGCATCGTGGCCCGAGGCGACCGCTGCTTGGTCATCAACGATGAGGGTCACCACACCCACGACGAGGACAGCGAGTGGAACAAGGTCATTCGCCGGCTTCACCAAGACCTTCCCGACGGGTTGACAGGTCAGTTGGACTTCTCGGCCACGCCCCGCTACCAGAAGGGCGGCCTCTTCACGTGGACGGTGTACGACTACCCGCTGAAGCAGGCGATCATCGACAACGTTGTGAAGCGCCCGATGAAGGGCATCACGGCGGGCATCTGGGAGCAGCCATCGGAAATCGCCAGTGTTCGATACCGGGCCTACCTTACGGCGGGGGTTGAACGCTGGCGGGAGTATCGGGACCAACTGGCGCCTCTCGACAAGAAGCCGGTCCTGTTTGTGATGCTCAACAGCACCGCCGAGGCCGACGAGGTCGGCGACTATCTGCGCGTCAAGTACCCCGCCGAGTTTGGCGCCGACGAGAACGGCACCAACCGCCTGCTTGTGATCCACACGGATCGCAGCGGCGAGGTCTCCAAGAGCAATCTGGACGCCGCCCGCGAAACGGCGCGTCGCGTCGATGAGGGCAGCAGCGCGATCAACGCCATCGTCAGCGTCCTCATGCTGCGTGAAGGCTGGGACGTGCAGAGCGTCACGGTGATCGTCGGGCTGCGGCCATACACCGCCAAAGCGAACATCCTGCCGGAGCAGACGATTGGACGCGGGCTCCGTCTCATGTTCGGCAACCTCGCGACCCAGTACACCGAGCGGGTCGACGTGATCGGGAACAGCGCCTTTCTGGAGTTCGTCGCCCAGCTGGAGCGCGAAGAGGACATCACGCTCGACGCCTTCGACCTGAATGAGCCGCTGGTCATCACGACCATCGCGCCCGATTTGGCCAAGCTCGACCGCGACATCACGATCCCGGTTCTCAGTCCCATCCTCGCACGCAAGAAGACGCTCGCCGAGGAGATCGCTGGCATCGACGTGTCGCGCATGAACTGCCCGCACCTGCCGCGCAAGGAGGGCGACGTCGCAGCCGAGCAGTTCTACTACGAAGGCGTCGACACCATCACGCTGCAGAAGCTTATCGAGCGGGACTACACGATCCCCGAACCGCAGACCGCAGAGGAAGTCATCTCGTACTACGCGAAGCGCATCGCACAGGATGTCAAGTTGCCGTCGCAGTTCGCCGCCCTCGTCCCCAAGGTCCGAGAATTCCTGGCCACGAGGGCGTTCGGTGAACCCGTCGATCTGGCAGAGCGAGCCATGGTCAAGGCGATTGCCACCAGCGTGGCCCAATACGTGACGGTCAAGACGTTTGCCTCGGCGCTCCGTGCGCTTGTCATCGAGGAGCTGACGCCCTCGCTGGAGTCGAGCGGACGAAAACTGTCGTCAACCGAGCCGTTCCCCTTCTCGCGCCCCACCTTCGCGGCTGAGAAGACGGTCTTCAACCTCGTCGGCGCGGACAACGAGTTCGAGCGTGCATTTGCGCACTTCCTAGAACGTGCGCCCGACGTCGTCGCCTTCGCCAAACTCCCGACGAGGTTCGGGTTCGCCATCGAATACACGGACAGCGCGGCGAACCTGCGTTACTACGAGCCGGACTTCGTGGCCGTCGATGACAAGGGCGCGCACTTGTTGATCGAGACCAAAGGGCGGGAGGACGTCGACGTCGCCTTCAAGGATCGCGCTGCTCGGATCTGGTGCGAGAACGCGACCCTCCTGACCGGTATCCCGTGGGACTACGTCAAGGTCCCACAGTCAGAGTTCGAGCATCTACGTCCGGAAGATCTCTCGGACCTCGTGCTCGCGTTCGGCGGTAGCAGCAGCCTGTGGGTGCCAGCAGAGCCAACCTGAGCTGCCATGGCTACCGACCGGAACGTGGTCGGCTCCGTGGCGGTGGGCTGGGCGCTGCAACTCGAAGGGTGGCGCCGCTTGCTCGCGTGGCGGCTTGTCATTCAGTAGAGGGACGGGCTGAGTCGCCACGGAATGGGGCGGACACGGCAGTGCCCGAAGAAACCAAATGTCTGCCGACTGGCACACCGGCAATCGCGATTGCTCGTGATGGTCGATCCGCCGCTGGGCCCGTGGCCGGCGGCCTTGCGGTCGTCGGTCCGGTCTCCCGGGACCGTCCCGGGGATTACTCCCCAGACCGGTTCGACAGTGGATATCAGCCCCTTCGGGCAAGATTTAGAATATATGTTCGAACTGGCTACACAAGGGACTTGTCCACCAACTGCCGGCCCGCCCCCCGGACTTGTCCACCTTCTGACTTGGTGGAGACCGAGTGTGGAGAAGCCCTACGGACCGCGTCCGCCAGATCCTGCCGGGTTGGACGCTGGCGCGAGGGAGGGTACGCTGCGCGAACCTGCAGGTGCGTGCGGGTCAGTGGACAGGTTCTCGATGAGCGGGAGGGGGTAGCGCCATGGTCGAGCCGCGTGAGTTGATCGCCCGCTACATCGACGAGCAGGCGGCGTGGCGGCGCCAGATGGCCGAACGCTATCCGGACGACGCACGCAACCCGTCGAGCGCCGAGCATCTCGATGCGCTGGCACGGCACGTCCGGGCGTTGGATGCCAACGACGGTCGCCTTAGGCAGCTCTGGGTGCTCGATAGCGGGAGCGCGGCTGGGACGGTCTGGTCCCCGGGGCCATATACGGCGCGAGCCATCTACCAATACGGGTTCCACGGCACACCGCCACCACCGGACGCGTTCATGGACACGCTGGCTTCCATCGCTGAGGACGACGCACGCCTCACCTGCGGCTTGCCACGCATCGCAGAACGCCGGATCGGCCTTCAACCAGTTGCATATGGTGGCCCGATGCACCCCGGCTGCAGTCGCCGCCAACAGCACAACCCCGCTGTTGCGGTAGGCGTCGATAGCTGCAGCCTTGCGTTTCGGCGTCGAAAGTGTCGAGCCGGTCATGTCTTGACCGCCTTCTTGCCGGTAAAGCATTGCCAGCGCTCGATGGTGATCTGGCAGTACTTCGGATCAAGTTCCATGGCATACGCGACACGTCCGAGACACTCGGCCCCAATCAGGGTCGTGCCGGAGCCGACAAAATTGTCGTACACGGCCTCGCCTGGACGAAGGTGATTGCTGATCGGAATCTCAGAGAGCAGCACCGGCTTCTGCGCTGGGTGGTCCCATTTCTCTTCCTTCGAGCCGGCCACAATCATCTTGGGCGACGGCGCTCGCCACACCGTCGATTGATTGCGTTCGCCATAGAAGGGGACCTTCGCGCCTTCGGCACGCACGACCCAACAGGGCTCGTGACCCCAGTGGTACCAAGATCGACCCATGGCGAAGAGGCCCTTCGTCTATTGACAGGTTCGCATAGAGGGCCCAGACTGCCACCGTCAGCATGCTCCCCGGAGGGCGGACGAATGGCGCGGCGAGCGGTGGCCTACCTGCGACGCTCGCGGGTCGACGCGACGCACGCTGGGGCGGTCTCCCACGAGGCGCAGCTCGCCGAGGTGCGCAGCCTGGCCGCCCGCTACGGCGAGAACGGCGACCTGCAGATCCTCGAAGACTGGGGCCGCTCGGGGCGTGGCGAGCGCACCCACCTGCGGGCCTCCTACCTGCATCTCCGCGCGTTGATCGAGGCCGACGAGGTGTCGGCGATCTATGGCTACTCGACGTCGCGCCTGGCCCGCTCGCTCAGCGAGTACGTCAACCTGGCGCAGCTCTGCCAGGCCCACGGCACTGCCATCCGGACCCGCGAGGGCGCCTTGGACTACGCCACCGTGGAGGGTCGCCTCCTGGTGCACCTGCTCGCCTCGGTGGCGCAGGCGGAGGCCGAGTGGGCCCAGGAACGCGCCGTGGACGCGACACGCGTGCGCCAGGCGCGGGGAGATCGCATGGGGCCCGCCTTCTACGGCACGAAGCTCGTGCAAGGCCAGCTCGTGCCCGATCCCACGCGTGACGTGACGGCCGTCCTCGACGCGTTCCGCCAGGCGGGGAGCTTCCTGGGCGCGGCCAAGCTCCTCAACCTGGCCGGGGTCCCCACCCGCAACGGGAACGGCCGCCTGTGGTGGGCGGGATCGGTGCGCGGCATCGTCGAGCGCGAGGCGCCCGAGCTCGTCCCGCCCCGCCAGCACCAGGGCGCGAAGGCGGTGGGCACGTCGGTCCTCGCGCGGCTGCTGCGGTGTGCCTGCGGGCGCACCCTGAGCCCGACGAGCAACCTCGGGCGGTACGTCAGCTACCAGTGCCCCGACGCGCGTCGCGATCCCCGCCACGCGCGTCCCTACAGCGTCTCGGAACGCCACCTGCTGCCCGCCGTGCGCGCCGAAGCCGATCGCCTGCGGACCCCCGACGCGGTCCGCCTCGCCGAAGTCGACGCGCAACGCCGCGTCGAGCTCGCCGAACGCAAGCGCCGCCTGGCCCTTACCTTCGCCGACGGCGCGCTCGACGAGCCGACGCTACCGCCATGAGCTGGACGCCATCGAGGAGGAGCAAGAACGCCTCGAGGCCGCCGCGCGGGTGGTGGCCGTGCCCGCCCTCGACTGGAGCTGGGAGCCCGCCCGTCTCAACGCCGTGCTGCGGGCGCTCTTTGAGTCCATCCAGTTGGACACGGCGATGATGCCGGTCGAGTTCCGCTGGTCGGTGCCCGAGTGGCGGGCGAACGGCACTGTGGGCGCGGAAGTGCGGGCGTGATCCCCACTCGGCGTGCCCTTCAGCGGAGCGCACAGACGATGACCGACTACCCCTCCGCGATCTTCGATCCTCCGGTGCCGCTCCCCAAGCTCGACAGCTGGCACTGGCGACGGAAGTTCCGGTGCCCAGACCCCACGTGTGCGCGCGACCGTGCGGCTGCCGGTCAGCGCGGACGCCGGGTGCTCGGCTGGCAGCAGATCCAGAAGGGGATGCACCTGCAGTGGCGCGCCGATGCGTCCGGACGGCACGCTCGAGCCCGGTGCCGCCATCCTTCCGGATGAGGTGTACTACCTGATCGAGAAGGTGTGGCTCGCCAATGAGCTGAAGGACCTACCGGACCTGCCGGACGGGACGCGCAGCTTCGGGCTGCCCGAGGGCGCCCGCGGGAACCCGGATGCCTCCTCGCGGGCGCATGCGATCTCCGTCCTCGCCTCGGCCGGTCCGACCCCCTTCCAGGGGAGCGGGGACCCCTACCGGGCCCACCGCCATGATGCCGGTCGTGTCGGTGGCGGCACGGGGTATTGGGTCATCGCTCTCACCTACCCGAAGTCGTCGCGGCCGTTCGTCGTGACGTGTCCCGACTGCCGGCACCGCTGCTCGGTGGACAGCGCCCTGCCCGAGGCAGAGCTACGGCAGCTCGATGCACCCACCGCCTGACGCCTTGCGGTTGTCGTTATACTGAACATACGTACTAGACGGGCTTCGTCCTAGGCGACTCCTGAGCCGGCGGGGCCGGGACCAGGGACCTCATCTGCCGGCTGCGGCGGGCGGACCAAGAGAGGTCTCGTCCATGTCCCGGCTTACCCCAGAGAGCGCGCGCAGTCGCGCTCGTTTCCCGCGCCCTCTGTCCGACTTCACGCCCTCCCAGCGGCGATTACTGCTTGCCTTGATCGAGGCCGACACGATCAGTCAGCGGCGAGGTCCGGCGAGTGCCGGCCAGTTCCGGCACTCCACCACACTGCCCGGCAAGACGCGATGATCAAGCCCGATAGTGCCGGTCCGATGCAACTCGCCATTCCCAGGCCGTCCGGCCGGTTCCGGCCGGTTCCGGCCAGTTCCGGCAAGCCCCTATACAGCGGCAGGGAGGGAACCCCATGACCCGCAATGAGCTGGTGCTCGCCGCCCTCGCTGGCGGCGAAGCATCGACTGCCACCATCGCCCAGCTCACGGGCCTCTCGGAGCGGGTGTGCCGGTACCGCTTCCGCTGGCTCATCACGGAAGGCTATGCCTGGAGTCCGGAACGCGGGCGGTACCGGCTGACCGCTCGGGGCCGCGCTATCGCGGCCGAGGTGCCGCCTCTGGAGGTGTCCAGCGAGCCGGTGACCGCTCCCGCAGCTGAGCCGGACGCTGACCTGAGCGATCGTTCGGGGCACGGCTTCCTGCGCCGGCATCGCCACCGCTCGGAAAGGGGCAAGTCGGGGCTATAGGAGTAGAGCCTCCAGTTCCCACATTCTCGATCGTGGTGCCGGGCTGGATCGACAGCGTGCTCCGCGGAGTCGCGTAAGTCGTAATCAAGGCCACACCCGAACCGGAGGCGGACCTCGGTCAATCCAGTAGACCCGCCACCACGGCCACGCGTCACGCGCTGCCAGCGCATCGCGCAGGTCGTCGGGCTTCTCGTAGAGGCCGTGGATGATCGAGAGGATCCCGAGACCCCATCCCGCATGCTGGTCACCCTTGCTCGCGGCTCGGTCGGCGACGAACTGCGCCGCCTGCCGCGCGACCAAGTCGCGCGGCGGCATGAAGACGATCTCAACTCTCGGCGCAAGCCGCGTCGTCGTGGTGATCGACAGGGATCGGAGCCAAGCTGGACGAGGCTCGCCGAGTCGGACAGCCGTCGCCTCGCCGACCGCTCGGACATGCGCCGCGATCAGTTCAGCCAGCTCTTCCGCGTCGCGCTGGAGGTCACTGTTCGTGCCCGCACGCCGAATCGGTGCGGGCTCGTAGACGGCGACTCCGAGGACCGCGGTCCCAGGCCAGCCCCGTTCAGCCGGGACTCGAGCAGCGTCTTGACCACTTCGGCGCGCGCGGCGCCAGCGCCTTCGGCGGTGGTTGTGAAGAGCGTGGCCTCGATGGCGGCAGGCCGGCCGTCCATTGTCAGAGCGCAGTCGGGCCGGCGCCGGAGCTCGGGTCGGCGGTTCGGCTCGCGCTCCGGCCGCCAGATGTCTCCGAGCGAGAGGCCCTCCGCCTGCAGATCACCGATGACCCACGAGACGGCGACGTCCTCGAGACTCCGTTTCGAGTCGCGCAGCCAGCGATGCGATACGAGCCTCGTTCCCATCCCTTGAAGCCTACCGCGGCGGCTCTCGCGGTCCCTCCCGCCGGCTCCGTGACTCCTGCCCTCCTCAGGCGCTACGGAACCCTGTTCGGGAGCCGTGGATTCGCGCAATGGGTGCCTGCGCCCCGTCCCGAAAGGGCAGGCCAGCCGGCGTACCTGATCCGTGCAGCGGACGCGGCTGCTCTGAGCTGGACCAGAAAGGGGTCCTTCCGGAGCGGATCCCGCGGCTCTGAGAGCATCAGAGGAGTGTTTCCCAACATAGAGAGGAGCTCCCGTCTCAGTGGGGACTTCTCCACCGAATCAGGCGGTCAACCCGCGGATCACGGTCCAAGGAGGTCCGGCAACCCCGCCCGGGAGTTACGAACGCCCGTCGTGGTGGGACTTTCGCGGGGCATCGCTAGTGCTCCCGTCCTGCCACCGTTGGAGGACCATGCACCGTCGCTGGGTCCCGGGGAGCCAGGCCATGCGCGGAGCGTTCCGCCGTGTGACGCCCACCCGCATCGCGTTGATCGTCGCCGGCCTCGTCGTCATCGTCTCGTGGGTCGTGTTGCTGCGGCTGGTGAGCGATTGCCTGCCGAGCATGCGTGTCTCGGGATCCTGCGGCCCGCTCGCCACAACGGGGTTCGTGCCACTGCTTGCCATCGAGGGCGGCGTGGTGTTCGCCCTCGTCTTCGCCCTCGCCTTCCTGGTGCGGACGGCCGCGCGGTTCATCGTGCGCGTCGCGCGGTCCTTGCGCCATCGTGGCTGCCCGCTGCGTCAGTCGACGCCGGGTTCTTCCCCCCGGCGACGCGGTCGACCGTCGGGCTGGAGCCGCCGGCGCTGGTTGGTGCGGTGTTCCTGTGGTGGCGATCTTCCTCGCCGGGGTGGGCACGGATTGTCTCGGGCTCGCTGCCCACCGCCCGATGCGGCGGACTTCGGGCTCATTCGACAGGCGTGGGACCTCCTCCACGCCGAGTATGTCGAGTCCCCGAACTCGACTCAGCGCCCTGGCCCACGCCGCCATCGACGCCATGACGACGGCCGTGGGCGACACTGGCCACACCACCTTCCTGACGCCGGACTAGGCCGCCGCGGAGACGGACGTGCTCTCAGGCCCTCATGTCGGCGTGGGGATCGAGCCCGACCAGTCGGGCGAGATACCAATCGTGTCGGCCGTCTGTACCGGCGGGCCGGCGGACCAGGCCGGCTCCAGACCGGCGATCGGATCATCGACATCGACGGTCGCTCGACCCTTGGTGTTGGCGACGACGGCTTCACCCAGGCGCTGGAGGGATCGGACGGGAGCGAGGTCACCCTCACGGTCGAGCGTGCCGGAGCGGACGAACCCATCGTCATCACCGTGACTCGGGGCGTCGTCCCGATGGCCCCGGCGTGGGCGATGGTGCCGGGCACGAGCGTGGCGCTGCTCCGCATCGACCTCTTCTCCGACGGAACGGCGGACGAGCTCGCTCGCACGCTGGCGGACATCACGGCGTCTAAGGCAAGCGGGATCGTGCTCGACCTGCGCGGCAACCCCGGCGGCGCGTTCAACGAGGGCGTGTGGGTCGCCAGCGAGTTCCTGGCATCAGGCACGGTGGTGCAGGGCCGGGATCGGGCCGGGGTCGTCCACGTGGTCCCCGTGGACCGCGCGGTGGTCGACCGACGGTCCCGCTGGTCGTCCTCGTCGACGCGACACGGCCAGCGCCGCCGAGACCGTGGCCAGCGCCCTGCAGGACGCCGGACGGGCCAGCTCGTGGGGGAGGCCACGTCGGGCACCGGCACCATCCTTACCGATTCGGACTGGAGGGGTCGGTCCTCTCATCGGCACGGTGGAATGGGCCCACCAGGGCCGGTCGGTCGGTGTGGCACACCGGCGTCCACCCGACGTCGTGGTCCAACTGCCCGCGGGCGCGAGTCCGCTCACGCCCGCCACCCTGCGCAGCCTGTCGGAGCCGGACCTCTCTCGTCTGGGGGTGCGCAACTCCTCGAAGCACTCCAACTGCTGCGAGGGCGCGCGTCATGAGACGACTGACTCGGTCTTATTGCACACCCCGCGAGTGGCCGCGCCACCTAGCAACCTCGCGAGAAGGCGCCGCGCGTGACCTCGCGTTTTCACGCTGCCTGCCCGCAGCTCGGACGAGCCGCGCCTTCA
>CAWIHR010000071.1:0-8940 GCA_963835945.1 uncultured Chloroflexia bacterium | reverse complement strand
CTAGTGTCGCGGCCCGCCGATTCCTCGATCGGTTGCCCGAGGTCGCGCGAGGTTGGCCAAGCGCCTTGCGGGGGCCGGCGATCAGCGAATCGGGACACCAATGCCACTGGCGCTGGCGCCCCGGACACGCTGGCACGGGAACCGGCGCCGAGCTCGACGGGTCTACTCGCCGGTTCGCTTGACAACGACGAGCCCCAGGCGGGATGCCGGGGGCTCGGTCTGTCGTTCCCCTGGTCTGAGGGAGGAGGAGAGGAGGAACGATCCGAAGTATTGGCCGGATCGCTGAACTTGTCCTGAAACTGCGACCGGCCCACCGCCGGTCGGGCTGGCCCTAGATGGAACTCCCCACCGTGTGGAGGATGCCGCTGATCTTGCCGCCGAGATAGATCAGCGCGACGATGGCGATGATCGCGATGAGCGCGAGGATGAGTGCGTACTCGGCAAGACCCTGCCCGTGCGCGGGCCGACTGGCCAGGACGGTGAGCGCGTGCGCCCGGAACTCGCCCCAGTAGTACCTGATGTTAACCAGCAGTCGCTGCATGCCTTCCGCTCTACCCTCCCTTCTCTCAGTGGTCTGGCGTCACCTGATTGCGGGCCACCGTGATGATCCCACCCAGTGTCCTGCCCCATCGCCGCTCACCGCAAGACGCCCGGAAGTACCGGCCGCGCGACTGACGCCCGCCAGCGCCCCCGAAGTGGTGCACGCAGGCAACGGAGGTCCCAGAACGATGGTCCTAGAGTCACGATTGGCTGATTGCTAACCCTCCCACGGCGCGAAGGACTCTCGCGCGACTAGGGGCAACCATCGAGGAATCGGCGGGCCGCTCCACGTTTGGCCCGCGTTGGCCCGGGGCTCCACCGCGCACACCGTCGAGGTGAGTGAGGGGTCCCCTTTTCGGTACGCGCAAAGCATCCTGAGCTGGCCGTCCTGACCCGGCCACGAGGGCCCACAATGAGGGCACCGGGATCCGACGGTACCCGGGGACTCCACGCCGGCGGATACGGGCCGTGGAACCTGCCTCAACCTCGAGCCGTCTAATGCCTCGTCTCTCCATTCGTTCCGCCGCCGCCCGGGTCGCCGTGGCGGTCGTCGCCGCCCTCATCCTGACTGTGGCGATGACCGGCATGGCGACGCGACTCCTTGACCCGGGGCCTCCCGGCGTCGCGGTCACACCCCCCGCGGCGAGCGACGTGCCCCCATCCGGGGGTGCCGAGCCTTCTTCGCCCCGGCCCGCCCCGAGTCCCTCCCGCTGGGACCGTCAGGTCCGCCGTCAGCATCACCGCGCCGGTACCCAGCGGCGACAGCTCCGGCGCAGCCCCGCCCCGCCAGGTGCTCTCGAACGTCCCCATCCCCGTGCTCACGCACGGGCCGCGCAACCAGCGGGTGGTGGCGCTGACGTTCGACGACGGGTACAGCCCCACCGCCACGGCGAACATCTTCGCCATCCTCGAGTCGGAGCATGTCGCCGGCCACGTTCTTCCCCTATGCCGCGGCCGTGCGCCTGGCGCCGGCGCTGTGGCGCGCGATCGCCGCGGCCGGCTACCCGATCGCGAACCACACCACCAACCATCCGGATCTGACGACCCTGCCCGCCTGGCGCGTGCGGGCCGAGCTCGACGTGGCGCGCACGACGATCCAACAGATCACCGGCCGACCGATGGTCGACGTGTTCCGGCCCCCCTACGGAGCGTGGAACGCCCTGGTGCTCCGTGAGGCGGCCGCCGCCGGGTGCCGGGCGGCCGTGCTGTGGGACGTGGACAGCCGCGACTGGACGGGGATCCCGGCTTCGGCCATCGCGACGCGTGCGGAGGGGGGCACCGACGGCTCGATCGTGCTCATGCACGCGGGACCGGCCCAGACCCCCCTGGCCCTGCCCTACATCATCGCGTGGTATCGGGCGCACGGCTACTGCTTCGTGACGGTGCCCCAGCTGCTCGCGGCCCAGCTGGCCGCGCCGCAACCATCGACCCCACGGGCGCCCGTCACCCACGCCGCCTCGGCATCCCGGCCGCGTCGCATCGCCGCTCGCCCCGCCCAGCCCCTGACCGCCCTCCGGCCCTACTGACACACGTCGGGTCGCCGAGGTTGGCGGCGTAGCTAGTGCCGCAATTCATAATGTCGGGTAGGTAATCGCACTCCCCCCGAGGCCCGAGCGCGGTCTCCCGAGCATCGGAGGTGTCGATGGCCCGCCGGCCCGAGTTGTTCGTGCGAGAGCTGAGCGACGGGGAGGCGGCCCACCTCCTCAAGCTCGCCCGACGCAGCAAGCGCCCGGTGACGCAGCACCGCGCGATGCTCCTGTTTGCCTCGTTCCAGGGGCAGAGCGTGTCGCAGATCGCGCTGCTGTTCGAGGCCAGCGCGACCCACGTGGCCGAGCTCATCCACGCCTTCAACGAGCGGGGGTTCGCGGCCCTGGACCCTCGCAAGGGCGGGGGCCGACCGGTCCGGATCGATCTGGAGCAGCGCGCGCTGATCGTGAAGGTGGCCCTCGCCCGTCCGACCGAGGTCGGTGAGCCGTTTACCTCCTGGAGCCTCGGCAAGCTGCGCGCCCACCTGCTCCGCGAGCGGGTGGTGCCGGCCATCAGCGCCAGCCAGCTGTGGCGCGTCCTCCACGAGCGCGGCATCCGCTTCCTGCACCACAAGACCTGGAAGGCGTCGCCCGACCCCGACTTCGAGGCCAAGAAGAACCGCGTGCTCGACCTCTACGCCCACCCGCCCGCGGACGCACGGGTGCTGTGCCTCGACGAGTTCGGCCCCTTGAACCTGCAGCCACGACTGGGGCGGGGCTGGCACCCGAGTCGCCGCCCTCGCCGGTTCCGGGCGACCTACAAACGGACCGCCGGCGTGCGCCACCTGCTCGCCGCCTACGACCCGGAGACCGGCAAGCTCTACGGCCATATCCGGGCGACCAAGACCTGGCGCGAGGTGCGCGAGCTGCTCCGCTCGCTGCGGATGCGCTTTCGCGAGCGCCTCGTCGTGGTGCTCGACAACTTCAGCCCCCACCACAAGACCGAACTGCGTGCGTGGGCCGTTGGCCACGACATCGAGCTCGTCTACCTGCCGACCTACGCGAGCTGGCTCAACCTCATCGAGTGCCAGTTCCAGGCGCTCCGCCGGTTCGCTCTCAACGGCACGGACTATCCCAGCCATACCGAGCAAGACGCCGCGATCCATGCGTACCTGCGTTGGCACAACACGAACGCTCGCCCGGCCAAGCCTTGGCGCATCAACGCCGAGGTCCATCATTCGCTCCCCGACGTTGCGGCATGAGGCACTAGGCAAACTGCGCTCCCCCTCGAGAAGCCTGTCCTCGAGTTCGGTCGCCCGCTCGATGCGCCGAGTCATCGGCGCGGCTCGCCTGCCCCGACTGCTCCGATCGACGAGGACAAGGTCGGCGACTACCGTCACCCCGAAGCCAGCCGCACGAACATCCCGGAAGCGGGACTCGCCACCCAGGATCGCTCAGTCCCCGAGAAGGTGCCTTACAGCTACGACCCCCATCTCGACCCTCAGCTTGTCTGGGCCGGAAAGGCCGAGCACACGAGCTTCGAGGTCGACACCGTCAGCCTGCACATCCACGAGCGGGCAAGTACCGCGGCGATCCTTCGGGCGGTCCGGCGCGAGGAGGTCCAGCGCACGCTTTTCAGCGACCCGCAGTTCAGCGTCGATCAGGAGCTCGCGTTCTACCAGCACGAGATGGACTGGTGCTCATCGCCTGGAGCGTGCTCAACAAGGCCCGCCAGCCCACCGACCGGCGCTACTCGGATGGCGTCCTCGTGGTCTGCCCCAACCTCACCGTGAAGGAGCGCCTGGCGGTCCTGCGACCAGCCGATCCCGGCAACTTCTACGAAGCGTTCGACCTCGTCCCACCCGGGCTGCGGGCGACCCTCCTGGCTGCCAAGATTATGGTGACGAACTGGCACGTCTTGGCGCTGCCGGATGACGCGCGCCGACGCGGCGTCGTGCAGCGCGGCCGGCCCTCGGCGGCCGCCTTCGCCAACCTCGTGCTACGCGCCGACCTGGGGTCCAAGGGCAACCTCCTCGTCATTAACGACGAGGCACACCACGCCTGGCGCTCGGGCCCCAAGGGCGAGGGTCCGGCTCGAGGCGCTCGTGCTACGGCTGGCGAGGTGCAGACCGTCGGCTCGCGGACTGAGGAAGAGGAGGAGGCGCGGGTCTGGCTGAACGGGCTCTCTCTGATCCACGCTGCCCGCGGCATCAACCGCGCGCTCGACTTTTCGGCCACCCCGTACTACCTCTCGGGCTCCGGACATGCCGAGGGGGAGCCGTTCGGCTGGATCGTGGCCGACTTCAACCTGCTCGATGCGATCGAGTCGGGCATCGTGAAGGTGCCGCGTATCCCGGTCGATGACAACTCAGGCGACCCCGATCCGCGTTTCCTCGATCTGTACGAGCACATCAAGGCGCGCCTGCCCAAGCGCCCCAAGGCAGGCGCAGGCACTGTCGCACGGGAAGATCGCCTGCTCGCCGAGGTGGAGAGCGCCCTAGCCACCCTTGCCTCGGCCTGGCAGGGCGAGTTCGAGCGCTGGCGCTCAGAAGGCCGCCAAGTGCCACCGGCGATGATCGTGGTGTGCGACCAGACCGCCACCGCCGAGCGGGTGGCCGACTTCATCGGCCGTGGTTCGGTCATTCCTGAGCTGGCCAATCGGGTGGGCGAACCGGATCGCACGCTGCGCATCGACTCGGCCCTCCTGGCCAAGGCCGAGGAGCAGGCCGAGGCGGGGCAGACGAGTGAGCAGGCCGCGGAGGCGCTGCGCCTGCGGGTGGCCACCGTGGGCAAGCCCGGCACGTCTGGCGCCGACGTCCGCTGCGTAGTGTCCGTAGCGATGCTGTCCGAGGGCTGGGACGCCCAGAACGTCACGCAGATCCTGGGGTTGCGCGCGTTCAGCTCGCAGCTCCTCTGCGAGCAGGTCGTGGGACGGGGGCTGCGGCGCTCCTCCTACGACGACATGAGCGTGCCCGAGTACGTCGACGTGTACGGCATCCCATTCCAGGCGTTCCCCATTAAGGGCGAGCGGCGGGGTAGCGTGACCCCGCCCCGCAAACAGACCCTCGTGCAGCCCCTGCGCGAACGGGCCGCATTCGAGCAGCGCTTCCCGCGCGTGGTCGGCTACATCAGCGACGCGCGCTTCCGCATCACCGCCGACATCGAGGCCCTGCCGCGCCTCGTGATCACCCCATCCGAGGAACCCACGTGGGTCAAGGTCGGCGCGAAGGGTGAAGGCAAGGGTGCGGTCCACGATCGCGACGAGTACTACGCGGCGCACCGACTACAGCGCACGATCTTCGACATCACCGCCAAGATCACCGACGACCTGAAGTTCGGCGACGAGGCGGGTCGGCGGATCATGTTCCCCCAGGTGCTCGGCATCGTGCGGCGCTACGTCGAGACCAAGCTCGACCTCGTCGGCGAGGCAGCCCCCGAGGAGATCGCCCTGGGCAGCTATCGCTCCACGATCGAGTCGCGCCTGATCGCCGCCATCCGACCGGCCGACGAGAAGGGCGAGCAGCCGCTGCTGCCGGTGCTCCACGACATGGCGGGGATCGGCACCACCGACGTCAGTCCCTTCCTCACGATCAAGGCGTGCCTGCCGACACAGAAGAGCCACCTCTCTTACGCGGTCTACGACTCAGGCTGGGAGGCCCAGGTCGCCAAAGCCCTGGACGAGTCGCCGCGGGTGCGTGCCTGGGCCAAGAACTTCCGCCTCGGACTCGAGATCCCCTACCAGCACAAGGGCGCGGCGCACGCGTTCGTGCCGGACTTCCTCGTCGATCTCCGGTCTCACGACAACAGCGCAGTCGAGCATGTGCTCGTGGAGGTGAAGGGTCTGGAGCGCGAGCAGGACCGCTCCAAGGACGTCGGTGCCCAACGCTGGATCGCCGCTGTCAACCACTGGGGCAAGCTCGGCCACTGGCGCTACATCAAGATCCACAGCCCGTACCAGTTGAAGGCGGCGATCGGCTGAGGTCCGCTCCGCCCCCGCACGATGGGTGCTTCGTGTCGATCCCGGCCCGAGTCGAGCCCCCCGGGGAGTTGCCGAGGGGACCGGGAGGCGCAACTAACGCTGTCTCCGCGATCGGCACGACGGCGCGGGCGTCAGGCTGTCTTCTTGCGGCCGCTTCGAGCACCTGGAATGGGCTCTAGCCCGACGTAGGCCACGCCACCCTTGATGGCGTAGTGCAACTCGTGGGCGCGTTCGTTGCGGGCGATCACGTGCACGAGTGTGGCCCGCAGGGTCCCAAGCTTCTCATTGGTCGGCTCGAGCACCGCCACCTTGCCAGCAGTGAGCTTCGCGATCGCCTTCTCGTACTCCGCCTCGCGCTGGCGGGCCGCCAGCTGGCGCGGCGAGAGCGGACGGTCCTTCGGTTTGGGCGGCACGAGATCGGTCACCGACACGTACTTGATGCGCGCCATGGGCTCCCCTCATCAACGAACTCAATCGCTACATCCTAGTGACCTGGCATCGGAGGGGACGGTGACTGGGCGCATGGGTGTCCGTGGCCATGAGAAAGTCCCCACTGGTGGCCACGTAGAAGTCCCCACCCTCGGCTGATCACACGAGCCACCGGGTCAGGCCCCGGGGCTGGACCATGACGGTGTTCCACTCCGTCACCCCAACCCCGAGGGACACCCATTGTGAAGACAGCGAGGGAGCAGTTGGACATCCTCTCCGCGTACGCCGAGCTCGGTTCATATCGGGCCGCCGCGATCCTGTGCGGGACGACCCACAAGACGGTCCGCCGGGTCGTCGAGCGCAGGACGCGAGCGCCACTCGTGCGACCGGCGCGTCCGAAGTCGACCGACCCGTATCTGTCGCTCATCGCCGACAAGGTGCGGGCCACCGACGGGCGGATCAGCGCCGAGCGCCTGCTGCCCCTCTGTCGGGCGGAGGGCTACGGTGGCTCGGCCCGCCATCTGCGCCGGGCCGTGGCGGTGGCCAAGGCGGCCCACCGACGGGAGCGCCGGGTGTACCGGCCCTGGGCTCCCGTGCCCGGCGAGCACCTCGTCATCGACTGGGGCAGCGAGGGCGGGTGCCACGTCTTCTGCGCCGTGCTCGCCTGGAGCCGGGTGCGCTTCGTGCGCTTCGCCGCCGACGAGAGCCAGGCCACCACCCTGGCGCTCCTCGCGGAGTGCTTCGAGACCCTCGGTGGCGTGCCCGCGGTCGTGCTGGCCGACCGCATGGGCTGCCTGAAGGGCGGGGTGGTGGCAAACGTCGTGGTGCCGGCGCCGGGCTACCTCGCCTTCGCCGCCCACTACGCCTTCCGGCCCGACTTCTGCGAGGCCGCCGATCCCGAGTCGAAGGGGATCGTCGAGCACCTCGTGGGCTACGCCAAGCGCGACCTGCTCGTGCCGGCCGGCGGCTGGCCCACCCCCGCGGAGGCGAACGCGGCGGCACGGGCCTGGTGCGCCGAGGTGAACGCCCAGCTCCACAGCGAGATCGCCGCGGTGCCCGCCGAGCGCCTCCTCACCGAGCGCGCCGTGCTGCGACCGCTGCCCACGCTGCGCCCGGCACCGACGCCCACGGCGGTGCGCAGCGTGGATCGCCTGCGCACGGTGCATTTCGGGTCGGCCCGCTACAGCGTGCCTGGCACCTACATCGGGCGGCGCGTCGAGCTGGCCGTCGCGGGCGGAGCGCTCCTGATCACCTGCCAGGGCGCCGAGATCGCGCGGCACCGTCTGGTCGGCCCGGGCGAGCTGTCCCTCCAGGACGCCCACTACGGCCGCTCCGCCGCACCGCCCCGCCGGGCCGTGCGGCCGCGGACGCCCGACGAGCTGGCCTTCCTCGCCCTGGGCCCGCTGGCCGAGGCGTTCCTGCGCGTGGCGGCCGGCGCCGGCACGCCGCGGCTGGCGTCCGAGCTGGCGGCCATCCTCGATCTCGAACGCGCCTATGGCCGCGAACCGCTCCTCGCCGCCCTCGAGCGGGCCCTGCGCTACCGGCGCTTCCGGGCCACCGACGTGCGCTCCATCCTGGCCGCCGGATCGGGCGTCAGCCGGCCGGCCGAGCCGGGTGCGCCGCTCCCGATGGCCCTGCCGGCGGTGCCCGTGCGGCCGCTCGCCGCCTACGCCCTGGACGGCGCGCCATGACGGCGCCGGCCGCGCCCGCCCTGGCGCCCGACCTCGAGGCCGCCCTGCGCCGGTTGAAGCTCGCCGCGGTGCGCCGCCTGGCGCCCGAGGTGCTCGTGACGGCGAAGACCCAGCGCTGGCCGCCCGAGGAACTGCTGCGCACGCTCCTCGAAGCGGAACTGGCGGCGCGGGACGCCTCGAACGCCCGGGCCCGCCTGCGGGCGGCCGGGTTCCCGGTCACCAAGACGCTCGAGGAGTTCCGGGTGGCCGAGTCCTCGATCCCGCGGGCGACGTTCGACTACCTCGCCTCGCTCGAGTGGATCCGGGCGCGGGAGAACCTCTGCCTGGTGGGTCCCGCGGGCACCGGCAAATCGCACAGTCTGATCGCGTTGGGGCACGCGGCGGTGGAGGTGGGCTTCCGGGTGCGCTACTTCGCCGCCGCCTCGCTCGTCGAGGCGCTCTACCGGGGCCTGGCCGACAACAGCGTGGGCCGCCTCATCGAGGGCCTCCTGCGGGCCGACCTCGTGCTCTGCGACGACCTGGGGTTCGCGCCCCTCGACGACACGGGGGCCCAGCTCCTCTTCCGCTTCGTGGCCGCCGCCTATGAGCGGCGCAGCCTTGGCGTGGCCAGCCACTGGCCCTTCGAGAACTGGGGCCGCTTCCTGCCCGAGCACACCACCGCCGTGGCGCTGCTCGACCGACTCCTCCACCACAGCGTCGTGGTCGTCACCAGCGGCGACTCCTACCGCATGAAAGAGGCGCGAGCGAGAGGAGGTGGGCCTACGGCGATGCCCTGAGAGGTGCCCGGGGTGGGGACTTTTCATGGCCACAGGTGGGGACTTCGAGATGGCCATTG
>CAWIHR010000070.1:0-16231 GCA_963835945.1 uncultured Chloroflexia bacterium | reverse complement strand
AATGTATTGCTAATCGTGATCGCGTCGACTCACAAACCGAAGCCTCAGCTGCCGGGCCCGGAAACGCGGCAACCCGCCACAGGGCTGAGGCCCGACGGCGCGGAGCCGCCGAGTACGCCCGGGGCGACCGCAGAGGTCAGAGCCGGACCCGCACTCGCCGCGACGATGCGATCCCGAGACCCGCGCGACGGGAGCGTCCTCCGGGCGTACGAGGAGGACAGGCCCGGCCAGGATGGACAGCCCAGGCGAGGGGGCGCCCCGCTACCCGGTCCCACAGGAGAATGATCACGTGCCCAAGCTGAAGAGCCACAAGGCGACGCAGAAGCGCTTCGGCGTGACCGGCAATGGAAGAGTCATCCGCGTCAAGGCGTGGCGCGGCCATCACCTCCAGATCAAGTCGTCGCGCCGGACCCGGCGGTACGCAGGCAAGGCGATCGTCGACGGCCGAACCGCGGGGCGGGTTCATCGCCTGCTCCCGTACCTGTAAGAGCCCACCCAATGGCACGCGTGAAGCGCGGCGTCACCGCCCATCAGCGACACAAGCGACTCCTCGACGCGGCAGAAGGCCGCCGGGGCACGCGATCGCGGCTGATCAAGCCCGCGCGCGAGGCGCTTCTCCACGCGATGGCGTACGCTTACGTCGGTCGCAAGCAGCGCAAGCGCCAGATGCGCGCGCTCTGGATCGTTCGGCTAAACGCCGCCGCCCGCCAGAACAGCCTCACCTACGGCCGTCTGATCGCCGGTCTCAAGTCCGCCGACGTGGCTCTTGACCGCAAGATATTGGCGGATATCGCGGTGCGGGACGCCGCGACATTCGCCCGCATCGCCGAGGTCGCCCGCGCCGGGTAGCTAAGACCCACGGAGCACCCGTACCGTGGACCTGGAGACCCTCTCCGCACGCCTGTCGTATCTGCAGCAGTCCGGACTCGACGCGATCCGCACAGCGGCCGACACCGGGGCGCTGGAGGCCGTCCAGGTTGCATATCTGGGACGCCGCGGCGAGCTGAAGACGCTGCTCAGCGGCATCGGCACACTCTCCACGGAAGACCGCCCCCGAGTCGGCGCGATCGGTAACCGCGTCCGCGAGGTGCTTGAGGCGGCGCTGGATGCCCGCCGCGTGGAGTTGGAGGCTGCGGCGCTCGGCGCCCGCCTCGCCCGCGAGGGCGTCGACGTCACGCTACCCGGCCGGCCCGTGCGCCGAGGGTCGCTCCACCCGCTGATCGAGACAAACCGCGAGATCGCACGCGTGTTCGGCCAGTTCGGGTTTGTCGTCTACGAGGGGCCCGAGGTCGAGACCGACGTGCGCAACTTCCAGGCGCTCAATATCCCGCCTGACCATCCGGCACGGGACCTCTGGGACACGCTCTACACCGACGTCCCGGGATACTTGATGCGCACGCATACCTCACCGGGACAGATCCACGTGATGCAGCAGGCTGTCCCGCCGATCCGCGCCCTGTTGCCCGGCCGGTGCTTCCGCCACGAGGCGGTGGACGCCAGCCACGGGTTCGAGTTCTTCCAGGTCGAGGGGCTGATGGTGGACGAGGGGACCACTCTGGCCGACCTGCGGGGCCTGCTCGACGCGTTCGCGCAGGCGATTTTCGGTCGCGGCCGGCCGACCCGCTTCCGCCCTGGCTACTATCCCTTCACGGAGCCATCGGTCGCGTTCGACGTCCAGTGCGTGGTGTGTGCCGGGGCCGGTTGCGCATCGTGCAAACGGACGGGATGGATGACGATCCTCGGGGCCGGCATGGTGCACCCGGTCGTGCTGCGCAATGGCGGGCTCGACCCCGACCGGCACCAGGGGTTTGCCTTCGGCATGGGCACTGACCGGATCGCGATCCTGCGGTACGGCATCGACGACATCCGTATGTTCCTCGAGAACGACCTGCGCTTCCTGGAGCAGTTCTGATGCGCGTGCCCTTCTCGTGGCTACGGGAGTACGTCGACGTCGACCTCTCGCCCGAGGCACTGGCGGAGCGCTTGACGCTGCTTGGGATGGAGGTCCAGGCGATCGAGCGGCGGGGTGCAGACTGGGAGCGCATCCTCGTGGGTGAGCTGTTGGCCGTCGAGCCACACCCCGGCTCCGACCACCTGCTGGTGACGGCCGTGCGCACGCGTCCCGGCGAGCCCGTGCTGACGATTCTAACCGGCGCGTCCAACGTCGCGGCTGGCCAGCGCGTTCCGGTGGCGATCCCGGGCGCCGTGCTGCCGGGTGGCCGGCGCATCGAGGTCACCACGATGGTCGGCCGCGAGAGCCAGGGGATGCTCTGCTCGGGCGACGAGCTGGGCCTGACGATCGACGCCGACGGCATCCTGGTCCTCTCGCCCGATGCGCCCGTCGGCGCTGCCATGGCGGACGTGTATGGCGACGTCGTGCTCGACGTGGACGTCAAGCCGAACCGCGGCGACGCACTCTCGCTCCTAGGCCTCGCCCGCGAGGTCGCCGCGACGACCGGCGCACGCGTCCGATGGCCCAGGATCGTGCTCGACGAGCAGGGGCTCGCGACGGCGGAGCACATCTCGGTCGAAGTGACCGACGAACACCTCTGCCCGCGGTTCGTGGGCCGCTACGTCGACGCCCTAGACATCGGACCGTCCCCGCTCCAGGTACAGGCGCGGCTGACCGCCGCGGGTGTCCGGCCAGTCTCGAACGTCGTCGACGCGTCCAACTACGTCATGCTGGAACTGGGCAAGCCGATCCACACCTTCGACGCCGCGGCCATCGCGGATGGACATTCCTCGTTCAGGCTGGCTCGGCCCGGCGAGCGTCTGGAGACGCTAGACCACGTCGCCCGCGAGCTGAGCCCCGACACGCTGCTAATCGCCGATCTGCGATGCCCGTTGGCCATCGCAGGCGTGATGGGCGGCGCGTCCAGCGAGGTCCGTGACGTGACCGAGGCGATCGTGATCGAGTCGGCTGTCTTCGATCCGGTCAGCATTCGCCGCACCGCCCGCCGCTACGCCCTGCGAAGCGAGGCGAGCCTGCGCTTCGAGAAGGGCCAGGAGCTTCGGCTCGCACGCGTCGGCGCGGACCGCGTCGCACAGCTCATTGCCGCGTGGGCCGGCGGCCGCGTCGCTCCTGGCCGCGTCGATTCCGCGCCCGTGGAGCCTGCACCAAGCCGGGTGCCATTCCGGCCGCGGCGGGTTGCCGGCCTGCTCGGCGCACCCGTCGAGCGTGGCGAGATCCGTTCCCTTCTGGCGCGCGTCGAAGTCGAGACAGAACCGGCGAGGCCCGGTGACGTGGTGCCGGTCGCAGCGGGGATGGCCGGCGTCGTGCTGGACGAGTCGACGGCGCCGGACGCGCTGGTCGCGATCATCCCTACCCACCGGCGGGACTTGGAGATCGAGGCCGACATCATCGAGGAGGTAGCCCGGGTTCGCGGGTACGAGCTGGTCCCGGTCGGCTGCCCGAGACGCGCATGCCAGGGTATCGTCCGGACCCTCGGAAGGCCCTGGACGCGATCCGCGACACCCTGGCCGGGCTGGGTCTCCACGAGGTGGTCACGCACGCGCTGGTGGGTCCCGCCGACCACGAACGGCTGTCCATCTCTGCCGACGACGCCACCACGATCCGAGTCACGAACCCTGTCTCGGCGGAGCATGCTCAGCTTCGCCGGTCGTTGCTCCCAGGTCTCGTCCGGGTCCTGGTCGACAACGAGCGTCAACGGCGCGGCGACATGGCGCTGTTCGAGGTGGGTCACGTCCACGAGCTCAAGGGCGGCACCCCGGGCGAACGGCCGATGCTGGGCATCCTGCTCGCGGGCGACCAGGACGGCGCGGCGTGGAACCAACCGGGGCGGCCCGCGGACCTGTGGGAGGCACGTGGCCTTGTGGCGGCACTCTGCGAGCGCATCGGAGCGGCGACCCCGGTAGCGAGCCCGCCAGCGACCGTGGCGCCGTACGAGCACCCAGGGCGCGCCGCGGTGCTGACCCTCCCAAACCCCAGCGGGGATGAGCTCGAGCTTGGCCGTGTCTTCGAGCCTCATCCCACATACCTGGAGGCAGCGGATGTTCGGTCCACAAACGTAGCCGTAGCGCTGATCGACCTGGATGCGCTACAGTCCGCCATTCCCGTCACGCGGCGGTACGTGCCCTTCTCCCGCGTCCCCGCCGTCGAGCGAGACCTGGCCATCGTGATCGGGCCGAGATGCCCAGCCGGCGACGTGGAGCGCGTGCTGCGCGACGCTGCTGGGCCGCTGCTCCGGGGCTTGCGCCTGTTTGACCTCTATGCCGGGCCGCCGCTCATGGCCGGTGAGCGGAGTCTCGCCTTTCGCCTCACGCTCCAAGCGACCGGCCGCACCCTCACCGACGAGGAAGTCGAGGCCGCGATGCACCGCGTGGTGGACGCACTTGAGTTGCGCCTTGGCGCGCGAATCCGATCCTGACGTCCGGCGGGGTCGAGCCAGTGGCTAGCGCGCCGCCGACAGCGCTGGTACGCTAGGTCACGGAGCGGGGCATCAGAGGAGGGATCCGTGGATCTGGCCGGGTTCATCGGCAGCCTCACGCTGGCTGATGGCGTGCTCGTCGCGCTCCTCGCGTTGGCCTTCTTCCTCGGGTACACGCAGGGCGTGCTGCGCCAGCTGCTCGGCATCGCCGTGTTCCTCGTCGCCTTCGTCATCGGCGCGTACCTCCGCTCGCCGGTCGGCACCTGGCTGGCGTCCAACTGGACATGGCTCCCGGTGGAGTTCTCAGCCATGGTCGCCTTCGGCGCCAGTTTCCTCGTGGTGCTCGGCGTGCTGACGTTGACGGTGCAGGTGTATTACGAGCGCGCGATGCTCGCGCCTCGCTACGCCGTAATCGACGAGCTCGCCGGAGGCGTCCTCGCGGTGCTGATCGGGTTGCTGGTCCTGTCTGCGCTAGTCCTCGCATCCGACGCCTACTATCACGGCGTCGGCGCCAGGCCACCCAGCGGCGACGTGGGCTGGATGCGCAGTCTCTACCACGCCCTCGACGGCTCGGCGCTGGTGCACTTCACGCGGTCCGGGCTGATCCCGGGCATGCTGTCGCTGCTGGGCCCCCTCCTGCCAGCCGCGGTCCGATCACTTCCCGCCTGAACAGGCCCGCGCCACAATGGGACGTCCTCGGGCGCTTCAGACTGCCCTCTCCGCGCCGCCGCTGCCCCGCTCGTTCTTCGCCCGGCCGCCAGTCGAGGTCGCGCCGGCGCTGATTGGCGCGCTCCTGTGCCGCGAAGCTCACGACGGCGCGCTTCTCGCCGGCGTGATCGTAGAAACCGAGGCCTACCTCGGGCCTAACGACCGTGCCTCCCACGCCAGTGCCGGCTGCACTGCCAGGACGGCCCCCATGTTCGGCCCTCCCGGCCACGCGTACGTGTACCGTCTGTATGGCATGCACTGGGCATTCAACGTGGTCGCGCACGCCGCCGACGAAGAGGCGGGCGCCGTGCTCGTACGGGCGCTACTGCCCGTCGCCGGGATCGAGGCGCAGCGCGCGCGGCGCGGCCGCGCAGGCGATCGACTGGAGCGGCTCGCGGCTGGACCGGGGCGTCTGTGCCAGGCGCTGGGAATCACCGGTGACGACACGGGCCGCGACCTGACGCTGGGACCGCCGCTCTGGATCGCGGTCTCGCCGCCGGCGCTCCAGCCCGCCAGGGATGGGGCGCTCCTGTCTGGCCCGCGTGTGAACGTGGCGTATGCGGGCGAGCACTGGGCCGAGCTGCCATACCGCTTCGGCCTAGCGGCCAGCGGCGCCCTGTCGCGTCCGTTCTCCGACGGTCCGGCCACCACCAGGAGCAACGGGTGATGGACGCCAAGTCGCTCCTCGTCCTGGAGTTCCCGGCGATCCAGACCCGCCTAGCCGAGCAGACAAACTTCCCGCCTTCCCGACGCCTGGCGGAGGCGCTTCAACCGTCCGATGATCCGGTGATCGTGGCCCGTGGCCTCCAGGAGACTGACGAGGCGCGGGCGTTCGCGTCGGAGCATCCGGGCGCCGGAATTGGGGGCGCGCACGACATCCACGACGCCGTCGAACGCGCAGCACGAGCAGGGCGCCTCGACACTGGGCAGTTGCTCGAAATTCGCGACACGCTCGACGCCGCCGGCCGCCTGGCGGATGCCCTGGCTGAGGAGCGCCGGCCTTTGCTTCGCGAGCTTGGACGCGCCATCCAGCCGCTCCCTGTGCTCCGCAATACCCTCGAGCGCAGCATCGACCCGGCCGGTGAGCTGCTCGACGGCGCGTCGCCTGTCCTCGGCTCCCTGCGGCGTGCCGTCCGGGGTGCGTACGACCGACTCCGATCCAGGCTCGACGAGCTGGTACACGGAGGCGAGCTGGCTGGTGCGCTGCAGGAGCCGATCGTGACGCTGCGGAACGGCCGGTACGTGGTGCCGGTCCGTGCCGATGCGCGAGCTCGCGTGCGCGGCATCGTTCACGACCAGTCGGGAAGCGGTCAAACCGTCTTCGTGGAGCCGCTCATCGCGGTGGAGCTAGGCAATGCGTGGCGCGAGGCGCAACTAGCAGAGCTTTCAGAGGTCGAGCGCATCCTCGACCATCTGTCCGGGCTCGTCGGGCAGCAGGCGAGCCCGCTCCGCGCCACGCTCGACGCCCTCGCGCGCTTCGATTTCTGGTCCGCGAAGGCGCGCCTCGCGGCGACGATGGACGCGGTGCGAGCTGACACCGTGCGCGAGCCGGTCGTCCAACTGCTCGGCGCGCGCCATCCCGGGCTCACCGGGCACGTCGTCCCCATCGACGTCCGGTTGGGCGGCGAGTTCACCGCCCTCGTCATCACCGGCCCGAACACCGGCGGTAAGACCGTGACTCTGCGCACGCTGGGTCTACTCGCCCTGATGCACCAAGCGGGGCTGCACGTGCCGGCGCAGCCGGGCAGCCGTCTGCCGGTCTTCGGGGACGTGTACGCAGACATCGGTGACGAGCAGTCGGTGGCTCAGTCGCTCTCGACGTTCAGCGGCCACCTGCGCTCGATCGTGCGGATCGTCGACGCGGCCGGCCCAGGAACGCTCGTGCTGCTCGACGAGCTCGGTGCGGGCACCGACCCGACCGAGGGCTCGGCACTGGCACAGGCGCTGCTCGACTATTTCGTTCGTTCGGGGGCGCTGGTCGCCGCGACGACGCACTACGCCGAACTTAAGACCTACGCCCACAATGCGGCCGCGGCGATGAACGCCTCGGTCGACTTCGACCTGGAAACGCTCAGTCCGACGTACCACGTCACGATCGGACTCCCGGGCACGAGCCAGGCGTTCGCGATCGCCGAGCGGCTGGGGCTCCGCCCGGAGCTGGTGGCGGACGCGCGCTCGCGGCTCTCGCGCGCACAGGTGGAGTTCGAGGAGACACTCGCCTCCATCCGGCGTCAACGCGCCGAGACGGTCGACGCGCTGGAACGGGCGCGGGTCGCAGAGGCGCGCGCGAAAGAAGCGCAGCGACAGGCGGAGCAGGAGCGCGCGCGGACCAGGCGCGAGGAGACCGAGCGCGCGGCGCAGGTGCGGGCCGGGGCAGAGCGGCTAGTCGAGGACCTGCAGGCCGACCTGCGGGCGCTGCGCCGTTCCCTCGAGCGCGAGACCCTCACGGCCAACCGGCTGGAACTCATGGAAACGTCGCTCACCGAGCGGCTAGGGCGGATCCCGGCGCCGGAACGGCCGGCCGCCGCCGGCCCTCTGCAAGTCCGCTGGCAGGTCGGCATGGAAGCGCAGCACGCGCGCGGCGGCTGGATGGGGCGGATCTCGTCCCTGGACGAGGAAAAGTCACGGGCCACCCTCGAGACGGGCGGGCTGCGCGTCGAGGCCGACCTCGACGACCTGGTCCCGCCAGGCACGCGGATCCCGACCGAACCGGGCGCCTCGGCTCCCTTGGGCGGGCCACGGACAGGCAGGCGCGGCGCCTACGGCGAAGAACCGCCGGTCCGGGTCCGGTCGGCGCCGCACGGCGGGCGTGGCGCGGGCGGCGGGGCCGTCACAGTGGGAACGTCGCGGCCAGCCGGCCGGGACGGGGCCGCCCCTGGGCGGGCCGGCATAGGGAACCCGCCACGCGTGGTGCCGAGCACCCTCGACCTTCGCGGCGCGCGCGTCGAGGAGGCGCTCGACCTGCTCGACCGCTAC
This sequence comes from uncultured Chloroflexia bacterium, assembly GCA_963835945.1. Lineage (GTDB taxonomy): Bacteria > Chloroflexota > Limnocylindria > Limnocylindrales > CSP1-4 > JAJYNJ01. The sequence continues at coordinate 8,159 of CAWIHR010000070.1, read as the reverse complement.
ATCGACGACGCATCCATGGCTGGCGCCGGGCAGGTGACAGTGGTGCACGGCCACGGTTCGGGCGCGCTGCGCGACGCCGTTCGGGCAGTCCTTTCCGGTCATCCTCTCGTGGAGTCGTGGCGTCCGGGTGAGCGGGGCGAGGGCGGGGACGGCGCCACGATCGTCACGGTGTAGGCCCGGCCAGCGCACCGGTCGGCGGGCGCGGCGGGGCTACGTCCGGAGGAGCACCTGCGCCCGAGCGGCACAATGGTCCCGGGCGGCGGCGACTGGCTGATCACGACGGGGCTGGTACCGGACACGATCGGGTTGAGGCCCGCGGCCCGGATCTCCTGCTCGGCCACCTGCAGGCCTTGCCCCAAGACGTCGGGCATGGTCGTCGTCGCGGCGGTCGGCGGTGTCGGAAGTGGCAAGGTTCCAGGCGGGAAACTGCTGCCGGGCGGGACCGCAGGGAACCCACTGGGCGACGGAAGCCCTTGCTCACAGGTCTCCGTGGGAGCGAATGGCGCGCCCCAAGTCTTCCCGTACGGTTCGTAGACGAGGTTGTAGAAGGCCGTGGTGCGGGTCTTCTCGGGGCCACCGACAACACCGACCCCCTTGGCGGCGCGCGCAGCCCACGCCAGGTCGGCCGCGTGCCAGTCCGGGTGGTCGGTCTCGACGTTTGAGAAGTCGAGGAACCCGAGCGTCTGGGGAGCCGGATCTGTCGAGCAGCCCGGTTCCCACAGCAGGTAACCGCCCTTCGTCGACGTCGGATCCGGGATCACCTGCAGCGGCTGCCGCAGGTTGTCGACCGGCGTCGGCTCAGTGCCGTCGATGAACAGTTCCGGCACGGTTCGCGTGGTGAACGGACCCGGCCGCAGGCCGCTATACGCATCGACGGACATCGTCGTGATCCCGGCCGGCTCGGTGAAATCCTGGATCGGCCACGTCCGCGTCACGTCGTCCAGGAACCCCTGCCACACGTAAGTCGGCACGTCCAGGGAGGCAAGGGGGGATTGCACGGTGCTCACGGGGCTGTTGTCGCTGTTGCCATTCCAGGCGACGACCGCCAGGGCGTACTCGCCTGCCTGTCTCCCAGTCGCATCGGGCGGTGCTATGTAGCCGGCTGCGATCAGGTCGTTGGTGTCGTTGTTGGTGCCGGTCTTGAGGGTCGCCGGCCGGAGCTGGCCCTGCGCGTTCGTGAGCTTGAACACGCCCCAGTACGGGTTCACGGCCGGGTTCGTGTTGCCCTTCAGGATGTCCGTGATGATATACGCCGCCCGAGGGTCCACGACCTGCTCGCCGGCGGGCGGGACGTACGGGGTGATCACGTTCTGGCCATCGGGTCCCACGACGCGCAGGATTGTCGTCCGCCCAATGTAGCGGCCGTCGTTCGCCAAGGTCGCGTACCCGGTGGCTAGATCGATCGGGTGGATCACCTCGGTGCCGAGGGTGAGGGAGAGCCCGGCCGTGGGCGTGTCGGTCTGGAACTGCAGCCCGAACTTCTCGGCCATGTCGAACACGTGGTCGACCCCGTTGATGTCGAGCGCCTTGACCGCGGGGATGTTCAGCGAGAACTGCAGGGCTTGGCGCAGACGCACGGGACCCCGCTCCAGCAAGTCGGCGTCGGTCGGCGTGTACCCACCCCCGAAGTCCGTGGTGACGTCCATGAACATCGTCGCTGCGGTCATCGTGCCGTCGTTGATACCCGTCACGTAGTTGAACGGCTTGAAGGACGAGCCCACCTGTCGCCAGCCGTCCGAGAGCACGTCGAACTGCGGCTGGAACTGCGGGGTGGCGTTGGTCGCGTAGTAGTTTGCGCTACCGACGTACGCGATGACCTCGCCGGTCTGGTAGTCGACGGCGGCCAGTGCCCCGTTGTGGACGTTGCGCCCCTCCAGGTACTGCATCCAGGGCTGCAGCGAAAGGCCTAGCTTCTTCGCCGCCGCAGCCGGGTTCTTCGCCTGAGGAACAACGGCCGCCGCCTGCACCCACTTCTCGGCGACTTGCTGGACCTTGTAGTCCAGGGTGGTGTAGATCTTCAGCCCGCCCGTCTCGAGCACCGGACACGTGGGGACGCCGACGCCGCAAAGCTTGTCCGTCAGTTCCTGTCGTACCTGCCACACGAACTGCGGGGCTTTCCAGACAGGAGGCTTTTGCGAGGCGAGGACCACTGGCTCCTTCATCGCGGCCTCGAATGCTGCCGGTGTGTACTGGGAGCCCGTGATCGGGAGGGGCAGCCGCTGCTCCATCAGCTGCAGGTAGTAGTTCCGGCGTTGCACGATGGGGCTGTCCATGGGGACAACGAGGGTGCCGTCCGGTTGGACGACGGCGTTGCGGACGAGGTCGTATTCGGTCGGCGACTGCGGGATGGCGGCCAGGATCACGGCCTGTGCCAGGGTGAGCTTGCTCAGGTCCGAGACACCGAAGTAGCTGCTCGCGGCGGCGGCGATCCCGTAGCTGTTATTCCCGTAGAAGTTGCTGTTGAGGTAGTCCTGCATGATCTGCTGCTTGCTCAGCGTCTGCGTCAGCCGGATCGACTGGATGATCTCCTTGATCTTCCGTTCGATCTTCCTGTTGGGGTCGGCCACGAGAGCGGGGTCGAGCAGGCGCCCGCGGACTAGCTGCTGCGTGATCGTGGAGGCGCCGCGCTCCGTACCGCTCAGGGTGTCGCGGATGGCCGATAGGATCCCGGCGGGATCGAACCCGCTATTGGTCCAGAATGTCTTGTCCTCGATCGACGTGGTCGCGTCGATCACGATCCCCGGCACCTGGTCGAACTGGACGACAACGCGCTGCTGGCTGCCGAAGGTCGCTAGCTCCACGCCATTCCTGTCGTAGATCACGGACTCCTGGTTCAACTGCAGGTTGTCGAGGGCGTGTGGGTCCGCGAGGCCTTGGCTGAAATAGCCGTACGCGCCGAGCGCCCCGAGGAAGGCGACGAAGCCGGCGATCAGCAGGGATCCGAAGAGGAGAAGGGGGAGCGCGACGGCGACGCCGGCGACACCGCTGCTGCTGCGCCCTCTCCGGCCGCCGTTGAGGCGCCGTGCCTGTCGACGCGAGGCGCTGGTGTGCATGTCGCCGGCACTCTAGCATAGGAAACGACGTGCCCAGCCATTCCCGGAAAGTGCGCAAGGTGACCATCGCCGATGCCTGTGATGACTGACTTCCTCGCTGAGCTTCGCTGGCGCGGCATGCTCCAGGAGATGACCGATGGCCTGGCAATGCGGCTCGAGCGGGGCCCCATTAGCGCCTACGTCGGCTTCGACCCCACCGGCGATTCGCTGCATGCCGGCCACCTGATCCCCATCTTTGGACTCTTGCACCTGCAGCGGGCGGGAGGGAGTCCGGTTGCCGTCGTCGGTGGAGGAACCGGCATGATCGGCGACCCGTCCGGGCGGAGCGCCGAGCGAAACCTGCTCGACGAAGAGACGCTGGCCGCCAACGTGGCCGCCATCCGCGTCCAGCTCGGGCAGTTCCTCGACTTCTCGCCGGGCGAGCGAACGGCCCGCATGATCGACAACCGCGAGTGGCTGGGCCGTTATGGGTTGATCGAGTACCTGCGCGAGATCGGCAAGCACTTCACGCTCGCGTACATGCTGGACAAGGACTCAGTGCAGTTGCGCATGGGCGCCGGCATCTCGTTCACGGAATTCAGCTACATGACGCTGCAGGCTACCGACTTCCTGCACCTGTATCGCGACCACGGCATCGAGATGCAGATGGGCGGTGCCGACCAGTTCGGGAACATCACCGCCGGGCTCGAGCTGATACGGCGCGTGCTGGGGGTGGCGCCTGACGGTGCACCGCGGGCGTTCGGCGTGTCGTTTCCGCTGCTGACCGCGCCAAGCGGCAGCAAGTTCGGCAAGAGCGAGGGCGGCCAGACGATCTACCTGGCGGCCCATCGAACGTCTCCGTACGACTTCTACCAGTACTGGCTGAACAGCGACGACCGCGACGTGCCCCTGTACTTGCGAACGCTGACGCTGCTCGAGCGAGACGCCGTGGAAGCGCTGGAGGCTGACCAGGCGGCGCATCCGGAGGATCGGCCGGCGCAGCGAGCGCTGGCGTTTGACTTGACCGCGCGCGTACATGGGACTGCGCAGGCCAAGCTGCAGCGGCACGTGAGCGAGGCGGCGTTCTCGGGCGAACCACTGACCGACCCGGACGTGCTGCACGTCCTGCACGAGCATGCGGACGGTTTCGAGTACGGGCCGGAGGCGGTGACCGCGTTCGAAGTGGCGTTGGCGAGCGGGCTGTTCGCCTCGAGGGGCGACCTTCGGCGCTCGATCGCCCAGGGCGGAGTCACGGTGGACGGGACGCGGGTCCCGGACGCCGAGTCGCCGGCGGGACCGCCGGTAGCCGGCTGCTACCACGTAGTGCGCAAGGGACGCCGACGCCTGGCGGTCGGGTCACTGAGATCATAGGCCCGGCGCGGCGAGCGGCCGGCCCTACGCTCAGGCGCGCCGCCGCTCCCGCAGCACCTCGAGCGCCGCTGCAGGCTCGAGGCGGCGTTCCGCACACAGCACTAGCAGGTGATACAGGAGGTCGGCCACCTCGCTGGCAAGAGCTTTGCGGACCCGGGCGCGTGCCGCGACCGCCGCGAGGCCGCCGCGCTCCGCCTCAGCGTCGTCGCGCGCCGCCAGAAGCACTTCCGTCGCCTCCTCCGTGACCTTGCGCCCACACGAGTCGACGCCGCCCGACAGGAGGCGGGCCGTATAGGAGCGGTCGGGATCGGCCGCGGCACGACGTTGATCGATCGTCTCCCACAAGCGCTCGAGCCACGCGAAACCCTGAGGCGCTCCCTCAACGAGGACGTGCCATGCACCAGGGGTGTCGCTGACCGTGGCCGGCGCCCGCGACGCGGCCAGCTGCGCCTGCGCGCGCTCGAAACACGACCTCGTGCCGGCGTGGCACGTGGGGCCGGCCGGGTCGGCGGTCACGAGGATCGCGTCGCCGTCGCAGTCGAGCGCGAGCGCCCGCAGGTGCAGCACGTTGCCGCTCGATTCGCCCTTTTGCCACAGACGGCCCCGGCTGCGCGAGTGGAAGTGCACCAATCCAGTGGCAAGCGTTGCGGCGAGCGCATCGCGGTCCATCCAGGCCAGCATCAGGACCACGCCATCGGCTGCGTCCTGCACCACCGCCGGCACCAGCCCGTCCGGGCCCCAAGCCACGGTGTCGACGTCCACGCCGGTGGCGCCCGCCGTGCCAAGCGTATTCCGCCGGCTCGTGCCCGACTTGTCGAGCGCTGCCCAATTGGTCGCGCGTTCGTCACGCTCCATCAGGCAACTCCTGCAAGTCGCACCGGCACGCCCGCCGCCGCCATCGCCAGCTTGACGGCGCGGATCCCGTAGACGTCGCGGTGGAAGATCGAAGCCGCGAGCACGGCGTCGGCGCCACCCTCGACGATCGCGGCCACGAGGTCGGCGGGGCGCCCCGCGCCTCCAGAGGCGACCAGCGGCACCCCGACGCGCGTAGTGACCGCTCGGAGGAGCTCCAGGTCATATCCGGCGCGCGTTCCGTCCCTGTCAATAGACGTCAGCAGGATCTCGCCTGCGCCGCGGTCGGTGGCTTCTACCGCCCACGCCACCACGTCCTGCCCCGTCCCTTCGCGGCCGCCGCGCACCACCACCTCCCAGACCGGCGAACTGGCGTCGCCGTCCTGGCCGCGCGCCCGTCGCGCGTCGATCGAGACGACCACGCACTGGCGTCCGAACCGGCGGGCGCACCGGTGGATCAGGGATGGATCGGCCACCGCCGCGCTGTTGATCGCGACGCGGTCCGCCCCGGCGCGGAGCACGGCCCGCATGTCGTCCATCGAGCGCACCCCGCCGCCGACTGTGAGCGGCACGAATGCGCGCCGCGCTGTCCGCTCCACGACGTCGAGGAGCGTCGAGCGTTCCTCCACGGCAGCGGTGATGTCCAGAAACACGATCTCGTCCGCGCCGGCCGCCGCGTAGCGCTCGGCGAGCTCGGCCGGATCGCCTTCGTCCACGAGGGCCGCGAACCGCGTGCCCTTGACGACACGCCCAGAGCGGACGTCGAGACAGGGGATCACTCGTCGTAACAGCATCAGGGCGCCGCCGCGCGGAGCACGTTCTGCAGTACCCGCAGGCCGTCGGATCCAGACTTCTCGGGATGGAACTGCACGCCGAGCAGCCGCCCCTGCGCGACAGCGCTGACGAAGCGGCCACCGTGCCACGTCTCGGCGATGACCACGCCCCGGTCGTCCGGCACGGGCGCATAAGAGTGGACGAAGTACATCGGGGCGCGCGCGACTAGGCCCGCGAGCATGGGGTGCCGTGCGGTCACCTCGACCTCGTTCCAGCCCACGTGTGGCAGGGTCGGCGCGGACGACAGTCGGCGAGTGTCGCCGGCGATCCACCCAAGGCCGCGCGATCCGTCCTCTTCGGACGTCTCGAACAGCAGCTGCATGCCGAGGCAGATCCCGAGGTACCACGTGCCGGAGGCCACCGCGACCCCGATCGCATCCGCCAGTTGCGAGCGGCGCAGCCGGCGCATCGCAGGGCCCTGGGCGCCCACGCCGGGCACGACCACGAGATCGGGACTGCCAAGCTCCTCAGCGCGTCGCACGACGCGAACCCGGGCATCGAGCACCTCGAGCGCCCGCCCGATGCTCAGCAGGTTGCCAGCGCCGTAGTCGACGAGCGCGACGCCGGTCACGCGCTGTCCCGGGGGCGGTCGTCCCCGCCAAGGCGGCCCTTGGTCGACGGCACGCCCTCGCGATGAGGATCGGCCGCCACGGCGTGCCGTGGCGGCCGGCGACCGCCTTGAACGACGCCTCCGCGACGTGGTGGTCGTTTGCGCCGTCGGCTCGCAAGTGCAGCGTGATCCCGGCCTCTCGCACGAACGACTCGAGCGCGTGGGCAACCAGCTGCGTCGGGAGGGCCCCAATTCGCTCGCCCCCGAAGGTGATCGACAGCACGGCATAGGGCCGCCCCGAGCAGTCGACCACGGCGTGCGCCAGCGCCTCGTCCATGGGTACCCACGCGTCGCCGAACCGCTCGATCCCTGCCGAGTCCCCCAGCGCGCGACGGAGCGCCTGGCCAAGCGTGAGCGCCACGTCCTCAACGGTGTGATGTTCGTCCACATCGAGGTCGCCGGTCGCATCGATCTCCAAGTCGAACAGAGCGTGGTGCGCAAGCGAGCTGAGCAGGTGATCGTAGAAGCCGACGCCTGTTGCGACGCGGGGCGCGCCCGGTGCCATCAAGTGAGATCGACACGCGCACATCCGTCTCGCGGGTCGTGCGTCGCACGTCGGCCCGGCGCGGCCCAGCCGGATGTGGCTCCCATTCGTCCATCACGTTGTCCCCTCTGCGAGTGCGGCGACCAGCAGGTCGTCCTGGTCTGCCGTCCTGACCGTGAGCCGCAGGTAGCCACACAGCGGGCCCGCACCAAATCGCCGCGGCACGAGCCCGCACTGGAGGAGACGCGCCGCCGCGACGTCGGCCGCTTCCGGTCCGCCAGCGTCGAGTAGGAGGAAGTTGGTGACGCTGGGCTCCACGCGCCAACCGCGCAGCTCCAGAGCAGATCGGAACCGCTCGCGCTCAAGCCGGATCTCTGCCACGTTGGACCTTGCGAACGCTCCCTCCCGGAGTGCCATGGCGCCGATTGCGGCTGACAGGGTCGCGATGCTCCCCGGCGGCCGGACTGCCGACACTCGAGCCAGCAGCGGCTCCTGGGCCACGCCGTAACCTACGCGGACGCCCGCGAGGCCGTATGCCTTCGACAGCGTCCGGACGACCAGAAGCCTGGGGAACCGGCCGACCTCGTCGATTAGGCTCGGCCCGGCGAACTCGCGGTAGGCCTCGTCGACGACGACGACGGGGCCGCCGCGCGGCCCAGCAGCGAGGCGCTCGAGCAGCCCAACTAGGACGCCGGGCGCCTCGACGGTCGCCGTGGGGTTGTTCGGGTCACAGAGCCACAGGACGTCCGCATCGGCCGCCGCTCGCGCCAGGCCGTCAGTATCCAGCGGAAAGCCGTCGCGGGCGAGCCCCCGGGGCACGTCCACCAGCGCCGCGTGGCGCTGCCGAGTGAGGACCGGGTACAATTCGTAGCTCGGCGTCGCGACCACGGCTTGGCCCCCGGGCGGGAGAAACGTCCGGGCAGCGATGTCGAGGACCTCGTCCGCGCCCGCCCCCACCACAATCTGCACTAGGTGT
>CAWIHR010000069.1:0-12578 GCA_963835945.1 uncultured Chloroflexia bacterium | reverse complement strand
AAGGCAGGGCGCCAGGATGACGCGCTGTGACACCACGTGCTGGGACTTGACCCCTCTCAGGCGCAGTGGTGAGGGCTATTCACGGGCAGGGCGTCGCGCGGTCCAGGCCAGCGCGGCCGCAACGACGACGAGGCAGCGCCGATGAGCGCCCAGATGGACTGGCTGCTCATCGGGCTGCCACCCACGAGCCCGGTCCCTTGACCGAACCAGACGAGCCCGGCAAGAGCCAGCACGATCGCAACGGCGAGTCGGAACCGGTCCATGGGATCGACCTCCTTGTACAAACGCGAAGACATCCGGGGTGGGGTTCTCGTACCGCCTGTGACGGTCCTTGCTGACCAGTGATACGTCAATCGTCGCCTCGCGGTTTCATACGACGATGGAGGCCCCGGCCCGCCGTGCCGATCGCCCCACGAGACGCGGCGAAAACCGGCACGTGGGTTCCGACGTTCTTGTGCACAGGAGGTATCGATGCCCATGCGCAAAGTCATGTTCCTCGTCGTCATCACCGCGGCTGCCCTCGCCCTGTCGGCCTGCAGCGGAGCGGCAACGTCGGCGCCCGCGGTTGTGCCGGCCGCCAGCAGCGCGCCCGGTGGCAGCGTCGCCCCCGCGGGAGGGACGGCCGCGGCGACGATCGTCGACTTCGGCTTCACCCCCGCCACGCTGACGGTCAAGGTCGGCACCACCGTCACCTGGACGAACACGGGGACCGTCTCGCACACCGTCACGGCTGACGACGGATCATTCGACAGCGGCACCCTCGCGAGTGGCGCGACGTACCAGCACACGTTCTCCAAGGCCGGCACCTACGCCTACCACTGCAGCATCCACCATTCGATGGTCGCCACGGTCGTGGTGCAGCCGTGAGGCGGGCGTGTGCTTGACACATGGCCTGGCTGGAGCGCCACCATGCAGGGATGGAGCAAGCGACCGTTCCCTCGCGCGGGGGTTCCGCGGACGCCTGGTGGGTGGCCGGTCTCTCCGCCGCTTCGCGCAGACCGGCGAACGCTCCGTCGGCCGCCGGCGGAGATCTGCCGGCTCCACATCGCCAGCCGCATGAAACCGCCAGTCTCACTGCGGACGTACTACGTGACGGACGACCTCGCGGCCACCCCCACCGACGCCGAGCTGATGGCTCGCGTGGCGGCCGGCGACGAGCAGGCGTTCGCCGCGCTATACGACCGCCACGTGCACGCGGTGTATGGGGCGGTCATGCGGTACCTCCGGGACCCGGGGGCAGCGGAAGACGTGGTGCAGGAGACCTACCTCGCGATGTGGACCCGGTCAGACAGCTATGCCGCCGAGACGGGCTCGCTCGTCGGCTGGCTGCTCACGATCGCCCGTCATCGCGCCATCGATCGGCTGCGGTCCTCGCCCGGCGGCCCCTGGTTGTGGGGCTCGCTCCCGCCACCTCCGAGGGGACGGAGAGCGACGCGGAGCGGCTGCTGGCGCTCGGGCGGCCGGTCGCAGTAGCCGCCATGGCCGACGAGCCGCCGGATCTCGCCGAGCGTCGCTGGCTTCGCGCCGTCATCCAGACCGCGCTGGAGGGCATGCCCGAGCCGGAGCGGCAGGTGCTCGAGCTTGCCTATGACGAAGGTCTCTCGCAGGCCGAGATCGCGCAGCGCCTGGGCTGGCCGCTGGGCACGGTGAAGACGCGAACGCGACGGGCCCTGCTGCGGTTGCGGGCCATGCTCGAGCGCGTGCCCGACATCGGGCCCCTGGTTGCGCGCCCGCCGGTTCCAGGGAATGGCCGGGCCTTCGAGGGAGGGCGACATGGACCACACTGAGGCTCGCGCACAGTTGCTCGAGTGGGCCCTCGAGCCGGCGCGCCTGCGCGGGCTCGACCAGGACACGAGCCCCGGATCGTCCGAGCTGCGGGCGCATCTCGCGACGTGCGCCGCCTGCCGGGCCGATCTCGAGGGCTGGCAGGCCACGTATGGGGCGCTCGACGCAGCCATCGCGCGTCGGCGCCGCGGAACGGCGATCATCGCCGCACGGTCTCTCCGGGAGCTGGCCGCCTCGGCCGGTGTCGCCACGCCACCCGCCGCTCTCCGGGAGCGCACCCTGGCAGCCGTCCATGAGCGGACCCCGACGCCCGTCAGTCGGCCTCGGCGGCCGCGTCGGTCGATCCGTCCGCCGGCGTGGCTGGCGATCGCCGCCGCTCTGGTCGTGCTCCTGGGAGGCGCCGCGATCGTCGTGGATCGCACCCAGCAGCTCGACCAGTCGCGGGCCGACACGGCGGCGCTCGCCGCGGTCACGGCCAGCCTCGATCACATCCTCCAGGACCCAGGTCACCAGGTGGCTTGCTCACAACCCGCTGCCGGAACCCCCGCCGGGAGCGTGTCGTGGAGCGCCTCGGACGGGCCGGTAGTGGTCCTCACGAGCGCGCTCGCGAACCCGCCGCCGGGGACAGGTGTACCGCTGCTGGATCGAACAGGACGGGGCGCGCACGGCGGTCGGCGAGATGCGCTTCAGCGGCTCGACGGCCTACTGGGCGGGCAGCCTCGGCTCGTGGGGTGTCACCTTCGCCCCGGGCGGCCGCTTCTGGGTCAGCCTGGAGCCTGCCAGCGGCGGCAGCAGCAGCGGTTCGCCGGCGCTGGTGGGGACGCTCTGAGGCGTTGGGCGGCGACTCGCAGTCGAGTGCTCCACCTCGGCTCGCGGCCGGCTGAAACCGCCTGCCGCGCCCGCGCGTATCTACCAGTGTCGGCGCCGAAGCTGTGCCGGCCCCACCCTTGGAGATGCAGATGCCCGCACCCCGCCAGCTCACCGCACTCGTCCTCGCTTCCGGCCTGCTCGTCGCCGCCTGCTCTGGGAGTGGCGGGTACGCCACCACCGCCACCGCACCCGCCGCGTCGGTCGCGGCTGCCGCCGGTGCCATGACGTTGGGCACGGCGAGTTCCGCCAAGCTGGGCACGTTCCTTACCGGCCCCACTGGCATGACGCTCTACACCCATACGGGCGATAGCACCAATACCTCGACCTGTACGGGAAGCTGCCTGAGCGCCTGGCCGCCTCTGACGGTGAGCGCCGGGCAATCGACCCCTGGCGGGCCCCGGGGTCACGGGACACCTCGGCACGTTCACCCGGAGCGACGGCTCGGTGCAGGTCACGTACAACGGCCTGCCGCTCTACTACTGGCAGGGCGATGCGAAGCCGGGCGACGCGACCGGCCAGGGCGTCGGGGGGTTCTCGGTGGCGACGGTGGCGGGCAGCTCGCCCGCGCCGAGCAGCTCCGGCGGATACGGCTACTGAGGCTCAGCCAGCGGCGCAACGACCTGACCCGAGGCCAGCCCTCCGGCCGCATCGGCGCCCACCTGAAACCGCCGGCCCAGCCACGACGTACCTAGTAGCGATCGCCCTGCCACGAGAGCCGCCGGCTCTCGTGGTCGCGTCCCACCTTCGAGGAGGTCACTGCGTTGCACCACACGACCCGCGCCCGAGGCACTGCTCCTGCCAGGGCTCCTCGCCTCGATCCTCGCCCTCGGCGGCGCCGCGCTGCTGGCCGCTGCCGCTCCGGTCGCCGCGATCACCTATCCGATGCCCCCCTACCCGATGCCGACGCCCGTGGCGACGATGCCGCTGGCCAGCCCAGCGGCGAGCCTCGTCCTCGGCAGAGCCACGAGTGCCACCCTCGGCCCGGTCCTGACCGCTCCGAGCGGGCTGACCCTGTACTGGCTCTCATCGGACCCCACGAACGGCAGCATCTGCACGGGCGGGTGCCTCAGCACCTGGCCACCGCTCCGGGTGGCGCCAGGCGGCACGGTGAGCCTGCCGGCGGGCGTGCCCGGCACGCTCGGCATGTTCACCCGATCCGATGATGGGACCACCCAGGTCACCCTCAACGGCCATGCGCTCTACACGTTTGCCGGCGACAGCGCGCCGGGCCAGACCAACGGCGAGGGCATCACGGCGCTGGGCGGCACCTGGCACGCCGCGTCGGCGGCCATCCCGTACCTGGGCTCGCTCTCCACCGTCGGGTTGCCGGGCTTCTCGACGGTGCCCGCCAACGGCGACATCAACCCCTACGGCGTGGCCGTCGTGCCGCGCTCCGTCGGTCATCTGGTGGCGGGCGACATCCTCGTCAGCAACTTCAACGCCAAGTCCAACCTGCAGGGCACGGGCACCACGATCGTCGAGCTGGCGCCGAGCGGCGCGCTCCACCTCTTCGCCACGATCACACCGGCCGCCGTGGCCGGCCGCTGCCCGGGCGGGGTGGGACTCTCCACTGCCCTCGTCGCGCTGCGCAGCGGCTGGGTCATCGTGGGGAGCCTGCCGACGAAGGACGGGACGGCGACAACCGCGAGCGCCGGGTGCCTGATCGTCCTGAACGCGAGCGGGCACGTCGTGGAGACGTTCCACGGCGGACCGATCAACGGCCCCTGGGACATGACGGCGCTGGACGGCGGATCGGTCGCCCGGCTGTTCGTGACGAATGTCCTCAACGGCACCGTCAAGGGCAAGGGCAAGGTCGTGCACGGCGGGACGGTGGTGCGGCTCGTCCTCAAGACGACCGGCGTCAAGGTCCCGCTGGTCGTCAGCGAGACCGTCATCGGCTCGGGCTTCGGGGAGCGCACCGATCCGGCCGCGCTCGTCATCGGACCGACCGGTCTCGGCTTGGGTGCGAATGGCACGCTCTATGTCGCCGACACCCTCGCCTCGCGCATCGCCGCCATCGGAAGCGCCACCTCCCGCACCTCGAGCGGGGGCACGGGCACGACCGTGACGCAAGGGCACGCCCTCAACGCGCCCCTCGGGCTCACCCTCGCGCCGAACGGCGACATCCTGACGGTCAACGGTGGCGACGGGAACATCGTGGAGACGACGCCGGGCGGGGTCCAGGTCGCCACGCAGACGCTCGATGGGACCGGCGGGGGTGCTGGGCTCCTCTTCGGCCTCGCCATCCGCCCCGGCGGGACGGGCGTCTACTTCGTCGACGATGGGACCAACACGCTGGCCCTGCTGCACTGAGCAGCTCTGGCTGGGTCGGTCTCGGGCTCCATCGTGGGGCTCGAGACCGACCCAGCCGGCCAGCGGTCGATCCACCTCGCTGGCCCCCTAGAGCGGGCCGGCGCCCCCATCCGCAGCTTCGAACGCCGCCCTGATCGAGTTGCCGGTGCGCCATGGGTACTCAGCGGTGCCGCACGAGCCGCTTCGGCGCGTGCCGGATGTCGGCCGGAGGACACGCGGCACCCTCCGCCCGAAACCGCCGGTCGAGCCACGACGTATCTATGTCTGGTCAAGGAGTTGGCGATTTCGACGACGTCGGCCGGCCTCGACATGGGGCACCCTCCCTTTTCAGTTAGTCAGGAGTTCCTCGCATGGCACGCCCCCCAGCCGTACCGGGCGCCAAGAGCCCGATCGGCGTCCTGCAGTCCACTTGGTCTAGGCTCGTCCTCGGTCTGGTCGTTCTGGTGGTCGTCGGGGGTGCCGCCTATGGCGGCTGGTACCTGTTCCTCCGGCCGGCCGGTCCGGCTCCGGTCAACTTGAACTCGCTGCCGAGCTCGGCAGCGAGTTCGTCGGCAGCCGGGCGCAGCCTCGACGGCACCTGGACGGTGAACGCGTCCATCGGGTCCGGCTCGACTGGGTCGTTCGTGGGCTACCGCGTGCAGGAGACCCTGGCCAGCATTGGCGCGAACACCGCAGTCGGGCGCACGTTGAAGGTCACCGGGTCCTTCACCCTGCAAGGCAGCACCATCACCGCCGCCACGATCAACGCAGACCTGACGGCGCTGCACAGCGACAGCCCGGGCCGCGACGGCCAGCTCACACATCGCGGCTTGGAGACCTCGACGTATCCGACGGCCACGTTCGTCTTGAGCACGCCCATCGCGCTCGGCTCGCTGCCGAGAAGCAGTCAGATCGTGACGCTCAGCGCCACCGGGCGGCTCACCCTCCATGGCCAGACCCGCACGGTGCAGATCACGCTGCAGGGCCGCTTGTCGGGCGGGGTCATCGCGGTGACCGGCTCGCTGCCGATTACCTTCGCCGACTACGGGATCACCCCCCCGACCTCGTTCGTGGCTCTGTCCGTCCAGGACCACGGGATCATGGAGCTGCAGCTCATGTTCACCCACGGGTAGGTGGAGCTGCGCGCAGCCAGCACGACGTCGTCACAGCGCCGCCCGAAAGGTCCCGGGGGTAGGTTCCGGGCCGAGGTCTGCAGGTCATCATGGTGCCTGTGGGGTTGACGTCGTCGACTCGACGCCAGTACGGCGTGGCCGCAGTGTCACTGACAGAGTCACCCCAGGCTGGCTCAAGCACAACGCCTCGCCCAGAGGCGGCGCCGACCAGTCGGCGGGCTGAAGCTGCCGGCTCACGCGACCCTCCGGCAGATCTCGATATGCTCGTGCGCTGTAGGCAGCTGCGCTGGTGCCGTGGTCATCGACCACATCGCCGACGATCACATCCCATGCGATGACACAGCGGGCGACTGGCGGTCAATCCACCTCGCTGGCTCCTAGAAGGGGCCGGCGCCCCCACCCGCAGCCTCGAACGCCGCCAGGGCTGCCAGCACGAGCAGGACGAACCCGGTCAGGCGACGGACGAGAGACATCGGGAACCGCTCCAGGAGCTGGCCGGCGCCGACGGCCAGCGCGGCGACCGCCCAGAGAGCCAGGCCCGCTCCAGCCGCCACGGCGAGGGGCGCCTGATAGTGCGCCGCCAGGGTCGCGGTGAGGATCTGGGTGAGATCGCCCCACTCGGCCAGGAAGATCACGACGAAGGCGGTCGCGATTGTGCGGCCCGCACCGCCGATCCGCGTCGCCCGCGCACCGGCGGCGGCCTCCGCGCCTCTGCGGTCGCGGAACGCGAGGATCGCGCCACCGAGGAACAGGAGCGCCACGATCGCCTCGACGAGACGGTGCGGCAAGATGGCGAAGAGCGTCGCCCCCACGGTCACCGCGATCGCGACATGGACGACGAAGGCGAGCGCGGCCCCCGCCCACACGGCGCTCGGCCGGCCGCGGGTGGCCATCAGCAGCGAGGCGAACATCGTCTTGTCGGGCAGCTCGGCCACGAAGATAATCGGGAACACGGCTGCCGCGATCGCGAGACTCATCGCGCGAGAGTATGGCAGCGAGGGCAGCGCGCTTCGCCGCGTGATGACTGACGGGGTGGACGGAGCGCTCAGGCCGTAGGCTGCGGACCGGAGGTGGCGTGATACCAAGGCATCGGTCTGTGGCGGCGCGCCTATGAGCGCGTCGGGTTCCGGCCGGTGGGCGTGATGCGGCGGTACGAACGGGGCCGCGACGGCACATGGCACGACGGCCTGCTGATGGACCTCCTTGTCGGCGAGCTGCTCCTCGGGTAGGCCTCGCACTCCCGGACCACCTGGGGAGACCGCGCCGCGGGGCCCGCATACCGAGGCGCTGCTCTCGTCTGTCGCGCGGCCCACTCACTACCCACTGATCCCGTTCCGGCAGGTGCCGCCACGCACGGGCTCCCGGACCCCCCATCGCCGACGCCCTTCGTGGCGCCGATCCGGGGCGGCCAGGTGCGCGTCACCGCTGCTAGGCCGCCCGCGTGAGCTGCGGCTCTGTTGGCTCGATCTGGCGCCTCAGAGCGACCAGTCGGGGGCAAGGCGTTGCCTCACCGGACCTCGCGCGGTCGTCCCTCGGCGTCCACTGCAACGAGGGTGAAGCGTCCAGTAGTGGTGACGGTGCGAGCGGCGGTGTGCTGGTCTTCCGCTTCTAGGACCACATCCACGGACATCTTCGCCCTGCGTGATCACACCACGGGGGCCGTGCTGTTCCTCGGGCGCGTGACCCAGCCATAGTCTTCAGTGCCGCCCAGCGCGCCAACGTCCGTCGCGGGTGGCGCCCGCGCTCCGAGTGGACCTGCGCTCTGCCCGCGCCAACCCAGCGCCGGGGATCGTCTGGATGGTGGAGCCGACCTTCTGGCCGTGCGCCGCACGCCGACGTTACCGGCGCACATCCCGGTCCCGACGCGGCTAGGACTTCGTCTTGACCGACGATGACCTCGCGCCCGAACTGTTAAGTACCCGGGTCGCGCCCCACGGAGCGACACTCCAGCGCGGGCGGGTCGAGGTTCACTTGGTCTGCGCACGGTCCGGCGATGCAGCACCGCACACCCACGTGTGACCCACCAAGGCGGAGGCCGCCGCGGTGGGCCTGCCCCGGCCGCCGCGCAGGCGCCGCCGAGCACGACCATCCGGCTTGATGCAGGGTCCAACGGTTGACTTGTGGCCCGTTCAGAGCGTGCATGTGTGCATCCACCAGTTCGGGAGAAGACCCCATTGCACGCGCCGGAACTTGGGCTGCGCTGCCCCTCCTTGCGAGGCAGGACCGTCGCGGCCGAGCAACCGATCGTTCGTCTCCTGCAGCGCCATCCCGGCGGTGTCGGCCCGCAGGGGCTGTTGGCGCGCACGCGTTCCCGTGTCCATGGCCGACCGCATGGCACGCTCGAGGCCGAGTTCCCCGGCTCTGCAACGACCAGCGAGGACCTGACGGTCGGTGCGTTCCTCGAGGACTGGCTGACCGACGTGGTACGCCTCAGCGTGCGGCCCCGGACGTACGTCTCGTACCGCTACATCGTGCGTCTCCACCTCTCACCCAGCCTTGGCCATCGCCAGCTCGCCACCCTCTCCCCCGCCGATGTACAGGCGTTCCTGAACGCGAAGTCGGCAGCGGGTCTCTCGCCGCGCACGGTGGCGTACCTGCGGGGTGTGCTGCGCCAAGCCCTGGGCCACGCGGAGCGGATGGACCTGGTGTTTCGCAACGTGGCCCGCCTGGCCCGGCCGCCGCGCATCCCACGCCGCCCGGTATCTCCGCTGACGGTCGAGCAGGCGCGCACGTTCCTCGCGGCCATTCGGGGCGACCGGCTCGAGGCGCTCTATCTCGTGGCCCTCGGCTGCGGCCTGCGGCAGGGCGAGATCCTGGGGCTGCGCTGGTCCGACGTCGATCTCGACGTCGGCACCCTCACCGTGCGCCACGCCCTGGCCCGCATCGAGGGACAGCTCGTCCTCGTCGAGCCCAAGTCGGCCACCAGCCGGCGGGTCGTGCCACTGCCGGCCCTCGTGCGCGACGCCCTCCTCGCGCATCGCCTGCGGCAAGACCAAGAGCACCTCCCCTTGCGCCCGCAACCCGGGGACGTCTTCGCCGACCTCGTGTTCACCACCACGCTCGGCACGCCGCTCGACGGGATCAGCGTGACGCGCCGTTTCCAGCGCATCCTCGCTGCGGCGGGACTCCCCCACCAGCGCTTCCACGACCTGCGCCACGCCTGCGCCTCGCTCCTGCTCGCCCAGGGGGTGCCCGCCCGGGTGGTCATGGAGACGCTCGGCCACTCGCGAGATCAGCCTCACGCTCAACACGTACAGCCATGTCCTGCCCTCGCTCGGGCGCGAGGCCGCCGCCGGATGGACGAGGTGCTCGGCCGGACCTAGCCGTGGCCACGCGCAGCCACCATCCCGGTGGATGCCACCAGGGAGTGCAGGCGAAGCCGGGACAAGGGACGCTAGTCGCTGGCTACCCGGCGGATCCGACGCATCCGCTCCTCAAGGATCGCATTGGCCGGCGCCGGCTCGCCGGGTATAGGCGAGCGTGCGTGCGCGGGTGATGTTCCCAGACCCCGCTGGACGGCATCGCCGTTGCCCGTCGCTTCCAGGCCGTGCTCGCGCGAGCAGGACTGCCTCACTAGCGCTGTCACGACCTGCGCCATGCCTGCGCGACGTGCCTCCTCGCCCAAGGGGTCGCTCCCCGCGTCGAGATGAAGATCCTGGGGCACGGTCAGATCTCGCTCACCTCAACACGTACCGCCACGTGGTCCCGGCCCTGGCGCGCGAGGCTCCTGAGCGGATGGACGCGCTGCTCGGCTCACCCGCTGCCCCTGCGTCCTGACGCCCGGCGCCCGCAGGATCGAGCCGCTGCATCGCGAGCGCGCCTATCCTGTGCGCCGGACAGCCGTCCCTAGTCACGGATGATCCGGGCGCCACCGTGCGCCCAAGCACATGCCGGACACCCAGCGGAAGGAGTAGCACGATGGCCGAGGCCTTCTGCGTCAAGTGCAAGGCCAAGCGCGAGGTCAAGAACCCCGCCCAGATCACCATGAAGAACGGCAAGCCCGCCCTCAAGGGCACCTGTCCGGTGTGCGGCACGGCGGTCTTCAAGATCGGGGGCTGACTCCCACAGGGGGCAGCGACGAACGGCTCCGGCTCGTGTCGGGGCCGCTCTCTCGCCGATCCCCAGCGCCACATCACGGGCGTCGGCGCGACACCGCCCACGCAGACAGAACCGGCCTCGTCCATGGCGGTCCCGGGTAAGTCATCAACGCAGAGGTCAGCGTTAGGGGACAGGTGAGCCAGACCAGCGATCTGTCCATGCGGATCTCGTCCGCACGATCGCCCAAACATGCTATGACGACCCTCTTGCCCGCCGCGGTCGCCAACTTACACGCGCTGCGATAGAGCCCGGCGTTCTTAGCCTGGTTGTCCTCGCGCAGCTGGTTCTCGATCCAGGGCCGCGTGCGGCCGGCCACCTCGCCCAAGAAGATGACTGTCTCCAGCGCCTCGATCTGGCAGAAGAAGACGGACATCGTCCCTAGCTCGTCCGCGTCACGTCCGGTGGACCCGGGGCGCTCTCGTTCGTGGTCGGCTCGGCTACCGGCGGCAACGGGCCGAGTTCGGCGGCGATGTCTCGCCCCCGGCTCATCAACCGATAGCTTCCGCGCTCCGGGCTCCAGGCGTAGCCCTCCCTGATGAGGTGACGTAGGCCGTTGCGGCAGGTGCGCTCACCCAGGCCAGTCTGCTGACAGAGCTCCGCGGTCGAACGCTCACCCTCGGCCAGGGCCGCCAGCAGGAGTTCGTTGCGGGTCATCCTCGTCTCTCAAGGCACGGACCGGTTGGCATCGGATGCCGAAGTAGTCCGAAGTCTACCGGACCTGGCCGGAGAAAGGCGCCGGGAGGCGCTCTTTGGGCTCGACTCGAAGATCTCACAAGTACCCCGCCGAACCCGCCGATGCCGACCCTCCACAGGCGTCCTTGGCAACCTCGGACGAGCGTGCGAGGGAGTGGCTGACATCGCTGCCGAGATCACAGGTAGGCTCTGGGGATGCGAGAGGACGACGGCCGCAAGCTCGATCACGCCACCTTGGAGGCGATCCGGCTGCAGGCGGTGCGCGCGGTAGAGGCTGGCGAGCGGCCCGCGGTGGTGGCCAGGACGCTCGGCATGTCGCGCTCGGCGGTCTACGCCTGGCTGGCCCAGGCGCGCACAGGTGGGCCGGAGGCCCTGCGGGCCAAGCCGATCCCGGGGCGACCACGCGAGCTCTCCGCCGCGCAGGTGCACCGGGTGTCCGAGCTCCTGGAGGGCAGCGATCCCCGGAGCTTGGGCTTGCGCTTCGCCCTCTGGACCCGTGAGCTCGTCGGCGAGCTGATCAGCCGCGAGTGCAAGCTCGAGCTCTCGCTCTCCTCGGTGGGACGGCTGCTGGGCCGCCTGGGCCTCTCCTCCCCGCGCGCGACGCTCGAGGTGGACCCGACGATCCGCGCCGAGGCCGCCGCGGCGGGTGCAGAGATCAACGTCCTCATGGCGGCGCCGCTCCCCTCGGGCGTCCCCGGGGGCACCCTCCTCTCGGCACGCAGCGCGCCCGGTCGGCGGCGCTTCGCCGTCGTAGCGGGCCCGCTCAGCGCCTAACGTGCATCGACTTCTGCGGCCGCCTCCTCTGCGACGCCGGGAGGCCGGTGGTCCTCCTCGTCGAGGACCATCCCGTGTACCACTCGAGCGAGGTCCGCACGTACGTCGACGCGACGGGTGGCGGGCTGCGGCTCGTGTACCTCCCCGCCGATGCATCCGCGCACAACCCGGAGGCGTGAGGGCCAGCGCACTCGCGTCTTACCCGCACGCCCGCCCCTCAGGCGCGCCCAAATCCGTCCAGCTACTTGCGGCCGAGCCCATACTGGCGGACCCGTCAAATTCGGCGAGCGGGCCGAGGTGAATGTCAGGTGCTGGCATGGGCCGTGCCCACGAGTCACCACGCGATCCCGATCGAACGCCCTCGTCAGGCGCCGTTGGCGCGCGATTCCGGTACGCAACTCGGTCGCCGCCCACATTCGTACCTTCGGTCAGTTGTGCATCCACTCGGCCGCAAGTAGCTGGACGGCGAGCCTGTCGCGCGCAGCCCGACGGGCATGTCCCGGGCCGTCACGGCCTGGCCCACCGTGACGCAGTGCCGCTGCTCCCGTGTGGGCTGACGAAGGCCCGTCCCGTGAGGATCGGGTCAGCGACTCCCGTGATTCGTGCTGCGGCAACCCATGTGCTGCTCCACGGCAGGCCCCGCTTGCCTCGTCTCGACGAGGGCCGCCCTGCGCCTCGAGTACGTGCTGAGGCTCCACCCGCAGGTGTGGCGGGCAGCGCACTCGCCAGCTGGGCGCCGCGCGTGCGCACCTCCGGCGACGCCATGCGGGGCCCGACCGAGCGCGTCCAGCTACTTGCGGCCGAGCCAATACTGGGGACGTGCGACGCCCTGCACACCGCCCGATGGGGCTGTCAGGCGCCGTCAGCGTCACAAATCGTGCTCAATCACCCCCTGGCGACCCCCCTGTCAGGGATCGGGTCAGTGCCGAGCGG
>CAWIHR010000068.1:0-67975 GCA_963835945.1 uncultured Chloroflexia bacterium | reverse complement strand
GGCATGGTCCTCGCCGAGCAGGATGACGAGTGGCAGGACGGACGGCGCTACTTCAGCCCCGAGTCGATGGCCTTGATCGACGCGCTCCCTCACGAGGAGGTGCCGGCGTTGCTGATGGCGAGTTAAGTGAGCGCGAGGATGACGCACTGTGACACCACGTCCCGGGACTTGACCCGATGCCGCTTGTCGATGCGGGACGCGGCCTGACAATCCGCTGGCCTCAGGTTGCCGGAGGCCGCGAGGGCATGAATTGTGCGCAGGCTTTACGGGCTCATGGAGTCAAGCCCGAGAATGGGTCACCAGTCCGGCAGGACGCCGCACCGATGGACGCCGCCGGTGTGGTGGATTTCGCTGGGCGACGAGGTCGGGGAGTGCCTTCGCGACGCGGTCATGTCGAGAACCGTGCTCGGCGAGCGTCCCGGTTGCAGGCTGCCGACGTCTAGGCGGAGCGCTGAACCGACGCTGACTGGTAGATCCGAAGCTCCCTTCGCCGCGCGGGTCGGTGCCAAGCACAGCTCACACCGATGGGGGGAGGAAGGAGGGAAACGACTCTACACGCTACCACGCCTTCTTGGTTGCCCGGCCTAGGCCCTCGAGGTCGGAGATTGCTGGTCTGCCGGCGTGTCGATCCCGGGCAGTGCGAACCTAGTCGGTCTGGTCAGGCGGCAGATGGCTCAGGAGCCAGCCCGCCGACGTGCCAGCGGCTAGGCCGAGAGCGAGTCCAAGCAGGTTGTCAGAGACGTCCGCGCTCTGGCACGCTCGATCGAGCGGTACGACGACCAGCTGAGTTCCTTCGACAACGAAGGGAAGCGCCACGGCCAGCAGGAGGATCGCGGTCTTCCGTCGCGACGCGGGTAGCAGGCCAATTGTGAGGCCCAGCGGGACGAGCAGCAGCACGTTGAGGCTAGCGTCGTTGATCGTAAGGTAGTCGCCGATGGGCGCCGGTCCGATCCGAGTGAGGTCGCACGTCGGGCGGTAGTGCTCCAAGGGTTCGAGGCCGGAGATGTCACGCTGAAGTCCGGACGGACTTGGCGTCAGTGTCGCCGAGAGGACGATGCCAAGACTAAACACAAGCGCACCGGCGAGGGCTTGCCCGCCTCCCAGTGCCCGCGCCACAGGGCGGCTGGTGATGAGAGCCACGACGAGCGACACCGCAAGACCCGGAACAAAGCCTGGATACCCGAAGACGACGAATTGAACAACGTCGTCAAGCCTGGACACGCGTGAGCGTTCTCCTCGCCGTTGCAGCCACCGAAGGATGACCGAAGGCCCTTGCTGACAGGACCTGAGCGTGAGCAAAGCGTAAGGCTGCAACGCTCAAGCCTCGACGGCCCTCACTACCCCCTTCACCATGCATGCTTGGCGCCGGCCCCGAATGGCGTCATTACCGAGACGGCGTAGCAAGATCTGAGCGCCTCCGGGCCGCCCGATCCGCTGAGAGCTTAGTCTCGTGCTCTTCAAACGACGTCCCGGATGGGAGAGCGCCGTCCTTCGGCCCACGTCTCGCAGCCAAGGACGGCGGCGAGGAGGTCGGCGGCGGTGTCACCGTGAAAACAGGTCCGTCCGCGCCCCACCGAGCGCGCGGCGTGGGCGTCCGACCCGCCGACCACGGCATAACCGCAGCGCCGAGCGAGCCGGTCGACGCGCCGGCGCCAGCCGGGCACCCACGCTCCCACCGGGTTCATCGTCTCAAGAGCGTCGGGTCGACAGTGGGGGTCGCCTTCGGTCAGCTCAACGAGTCGGTGGGCGGATGCCGCCAGGTAGGGCGGCAGCAGCGGATGGGCAACCACGGCGATCCCGCCCTGCACATGGACGGCGGCGACCGTCTCGGCAAGGGACAACCCGGCCGGCACGAGGGCCGTGACGCCGATCCCCAACAGGTGTCCTTCGCGGGTGGTGATCTCCTCGCCGACGACCAGCTCGATTGCGATTCCCTGCTCGCGCGACCGGGCGACGAGCGCCTGGGCCACGTCGATGCGGTCGTGGTCGGCGAGCACCGCGACCCGCAGATCACTGCCCGCAGCGCGGCGTACACCGCCATCGGCGTCGCGGCGCTGACGGCATCGCCGCTGGGGTGAACATGGAGATCAGCGTAACCGATGCGGGGAGGAACGTGCATCCGCCGGGATCATGACAGAACAGGACGAGCGCGACGTCGTCAGCCGTCGACGAGACCCCTGGCGGTCATGGCCTGTGGGGGTCCCGCGTGTCGCCGAGGCCCTCATCGCTCCCGCAGGTCCTCGGCACCTACCGGCCCCTCATGCCACCAGACGGTCTGGCAGATCCGCCCTCCGCGTCATCGTTGGCCTTTCCCACCAGGAGAGCGATCGCCCGTCCGGGGGACCTTCGTCCTAGGCCACCCAGGACCGGGCGGTGCCCAAGGTCAACGGAAAGTGGCCCCTCCCGGGCTCGTCGTGCGTGGACGCGTCGCGAATTGGCGCTCAAAGTACTAGACGTGCAGGCCCAAACGGACAAGACTCATACCCGGAAGGTTCAGGGACCCTCCGCCGTCGACCTATCCGGCGGCTGTCTTCATCGAGGGGAGCTTATCGATGCACGCACTCTTCACGCCGCCCAGCGCGCGGGCGCGGGTCCGCGCCCGCGCGCTCACTTTGGCCACAGTGGTCGCTCTTCTCGCGGTGCTCATTCCGGCCACGGCCGGCATCGCCTTGGGGCACTCAGCGTCGGTGGCAGCCAGCGCGACCTGCACCGGCGTCGTCGAGTACACGGTAACTGACTGGACCACCGTCGACACCATTGGGCAGGCGGACGCGACCTTCACCATTTCATACGCTATCAATGGCAGCAGCAACTACACCCCGGTCACCACCGCCGCGTCCTTCTCAAGTGCCGACAGCTGGTTCTGGTCCGGCTCCTTCACCCCGAGCAGCCCCTACACCTCACTCAGCCTCGAGGCCTCGAATTTCGTGTGGGGTGATAAAGGCAATTACCCAGGTCCGTGGTACGCCACGGCGACCCTGCCGACGGGATGCCAGCCCGCCTTGTCGACGACCCCCAGCCCCAGCACCGGCGGCAAGGTGGGCGTGACGCTCACCGACACGGCCATCCTGTCGGGCGCCTTCAACCCGACCGGCACCATCACGTTCGACCTCTACGGTCCTGACAATCTCACCTGCTCGGGTGACCCCATCTACACCTATACCGCCAGCGACATCACCGGCGACGGCCGCTACAGCACCCCGACGGGCTTCACGACCACGGCGAAGGGCACCTACGACTGGAGCGTCAGCTACAGCGGCGACGACAGCGGCAATAGTCCGGCCAGCGCGGGCTGCGGCGAGCCGGAAGTAGTCACGGCGCCGCCCCCCGCTCCCAGCAGCCCGTCGCTCACCACGACCCCGAGCGCCGGCGGGGAGGTGGGCGTGACGCTCACCGACACGGCCATCCTTGCGGGCGGCTCGACCCCGACTGGCTCAATCGTCTTCGGCCTCTACGGCCCTGACAATCTGACCTGCTCGGGTGACCCCATCTACACCTATACCGCCAGTGACATCACCGGCGACGGCAGCTACAGCACCCCGTTGGGCTTCACGACCACGGCAGCGGGCACCTACGAGTGGACCGCCAGCTACAGCGGCGACGACAGCAACAAGTCGGCCACTTCGGCCTGCGGTGCGGAGACGGTGGTGGTTCCCGCCCGCACGCCGTCGCCGGTGTGTGAACTCAAGCCGTGGCTCTGTTCGACGCCGACGCCGACTCCGCCGACGCCGACTCCGCCGACGCCGACTCCGCCCACGCCGACTCCGCCCACGCCGACTCCGCCGACGCCGACTCCAACGCAGACGGGCAGCGTGGCTGGCGCGACGGGCACGCCCGCCCCTTCCGTGCCGCCGACCAGCACCCTCGGGGGTGACAGTGGCTCACCCAGTGGCAGCAGCCTGTTGCTGCTCCTCGGCGCCCTCGGTGCCGCCTCTCTGGCGCTCGTGGTAGCCACCCGCCTCCGCGGCCGCCTCCTGGAGCACATCGAGCGCTAACCCGCAACCCGACTCCACCCGGGGGCTCGCTGCCCCCACCGCGATTTGACGACGGGCGAGGGACCCTGACCCCCGCCCGTCGTCTCTTTGTGTCCTGGCGAGGCAGGGTGCGAACCGCTACGAGGACGACGGCACTACCGACGCTGTCGCCGCAATCGACCACGAGCGCTGGCTGCTCGACCTAACGCCCGGCGCCGCGGTCCCTCTCGGCAACGCCACCCAGCTCGCCGGCTTGGCTCGGGCCCGATTCATCAGCCGCCGCGGCGAACACCCCGCTCGGTATTCCGTTCCGGGGTCATCCGGACCCGCGCCGGGTCCTGCGTCTCCGACCTGAGGACAAGCGGCTCCTCCCGGTGGTCGACCCCAAAGACCATCACCGTCTGCCTCGATTCACCGGCCTGTTCGCTCGCGACTTGGGCAGACGGTGCCAATGACCAAGCCGACGGTGATCCGCGACACTGATGCCGGATCCACGTAGTTCCGCCTGACCGGGGTCGGTAGGAGCCGAAGCGGCCCTCTGGCCGGCTACTCAGATGAGCCCGACGACCAGATGGCGTGGTGGCGGTCGCCGCAGCACCGCTGGCAGGCCCGAGCCGGCTTGCTGGAGCGCCGCCGGAGCGGACGCGGACAGGTTTCCGCCCGAATCCCCGAGCGGGCGAGGGGCGTCCGGAGGCGCATCAGGGCGGCGGCAAAGCTCCCCATCGGGGGCCACAGCGGGCCGGCAGAGGCAGGCTCAGGCGGCGGGCCGAGGGGGTGTGAACCGCCCGGCCAGGCTGAAGCGCCGCCTGCGCAGGGTCCTGGTGGTGACGATGCCCGCGGGGCGTCCCGATGCGGGCCGTCCACCGGCCACGTTGGGCGATCGCCGGCACGGCCTGCCAGGCCCCGTTCGCGGCGAGCTTCCCCGACGGCAGCTGGTTGAGGTTGTCGTACTTGAGATCGCGGATGGCGCCCTCGATCTCGGCGTGGCGCCGGTGATCCGCTTCGCGGGCGAGGGCGTCCTCCCTCGTCATCGGTGATCAGGCAAGGAAGTCGAAGAGCGCGAAGAGGGCAAGCTGGGACCCGTCGCCGGCCGCACCTCCCGCAGGGTAAGGCGCACCAGACGGGCGCCCGCCTGGTCGGGGGACGGGGTGGCGCTCGTCTCGGCCAAGGCGTTGGATCGGGGGTTACCCAGACTCCGGCGAACGCTGTACGTCCTTCCGCTGCCGCTGACCGTCGCCGACTTGCCCGCGTGGTCGTGTCGCAGTGTCTGGGCCTGGTTGGGGCGGCCGACCGACCGTGCATGCTTAACACGAAACTGGAGCCGTGCCACGAGACACGGCTCCAGTCCAGCAGGCCGCGCCCGCGGCCTAGCCCAAGCGGTGGGTCAGCTCGGGTTGGTGGCAATCCTCCCGTGGCTCGCTGCCGGAGCGTAGGTCGCATTGCCGGCGAACCTGACTTGGTAGCCGGTCCACCCGTTGACGCGCGCGTAGTAGCGGATCGTGCCGTCAGAAGCGACGAGCCGACTCGTTACCTGATGCCAGCCGACCGTCTTCGACTTGACCCAGATCGTGACGGTGGTCCCCGCCGCCAACTGCGGGGTCGTGCCTACTAGGATGGTGACATAGCTATTCGCGGCGACGACGAGGCTCTTTGTGCCGAACCCGGACGTCCCGACCTTCACCACCCCGGGGGCGATGGCGTCGGTGAGCGTCACCCGCGTTAGTCCGCCCGAGATGTAGAACGCGCTGCTCGTGGCCGGTGTCCACGACGGGCTGCTGGTGGCCTGGAGCGTGTAGTAGCTCGACGCGGAGCCCGCGCTGATCGAGCAGCCGCTGAAGTCGGCGTAGCCGTTGGTGACACGCAGATAGTTAATGCCGCCCGTGCAGGAAAGCGTGCCGCCGACCCCGGATTGGTCGCGATCGCCAGGTAAACGACTGTCGAGTTATCGGTGCTGACGACGCCGCCAGTGTTGTACTCCACAGCCACCACCGGCTGCTGGGACCACACGGCCCCGGCCGCGCCGCCACCCGGCGGGGTGACGAAGACAAGCTGCTCGGTGGTCGCGCCGATCAAGAACGAGGAACTCGTGGCGGGGGTCCAGCCAGAGCTACTCGTGGCGTACAGGTAGTAGGGGTTCGTGGAGCCCTGTTGGACATAGCAGGAGAAGCTGGCCACGCCACCCACTGCCTGCACGGGGTTGGTGGGCGTGCAGACGAGCCCGCCGGCCCCGGTTCCACCCTCAAGGGTGAGGGTGATGCTCGAGGTGTCCGAGACGAGCGCGTTGGAGGCGTTCTCGACATAGACGACCACCGAGAAGGGGGTGCCCGGCGTCCCGCTGCTCGGCGCGGTCTGGAAGACGAGGTGGTTGGCCCCCGCGCCGATCAAGAACCCCGCACTCGTGGCGGGGGTCCAGCCAGAGCTACTCGTGGCGTACAGGTAGTAGGGGTTCGTGGAGCCCTGTTGGACATAACAGGAGAAGCTGGCCACGCCACCCACTGCCTGCACGGGGTTGGTGGGCGTGCAGACGAGCCCGCCGGCCCCGGTTCCACCCTCAAGGGTGAGGGTGATGCTCGAGGTGTCCGAGACGAGCGCGTTGGAGGCGTTCTCGACATAGACGACCACCGAGAAGGGGGTGCCCGGCGTCCCGCTGCTCGGCGCGGTCTGGAAGACGAGGTGGTTGGCCCCCGCGCCGATCAAGAACCCCGCACTCGTGGCGGGGGTCCAGCCAGAGCTACTCGTGGCGTACAGGTAGTAGGGGTTCGTGGAGCCCTGTTGGACATAACAGGAGAAGCTGGCCACGCCACCCACTGCCTGCACGGGGTTGGTGGGCGTGCAGACGAGCCCGCCGGCCCCGGTTCCACCCTCAAGGGTGAGGGTGATGCTCGAGGTGTCCGAGACGAGCGCGTTGGAGGCGTTCTCGACATAGACGACCACCGAGAAGGGGGTGCCCGGCGTCCCGCTGCTCGGCGCGGTCTGGAAGACGAGGTGGTTGGCCCCCGCGCCGATCAAGAACCCCGCACTCGTGGCGGGGGTCCAGCCAGAGCTACTCGTGGCGTACAGGTAGTAGGGGTTCGTGGAGCCCTGTTGGACATAGCAGGAGAAGCTGGCCACGCCACCCACTGCCTGCACGGGGTTGGTGGGCGTGCAGACGAGCCCGCCGGCCCCGGTTCCACCCTCAAGGGTGAGGGTGATGCTCGAGGTGTCCGAGACGAGCGCGTTGGAGGCGTTCTCGACATAGACGACCACCGAGAAGGGGGTGCCCGGCGTCCCGCTGCTCGGCGCGGTCTGGAAGACGAGGTGGTTGGCCCCCGCGCCGATCAAGAACCCCGCACTCGTAGCGGGGTTCCAGCCAGAGCTACTCGTGGCGTACAGGTAGTAGGGGTTCGTGGAGCCCAGTTGGACATAGCAGGAGAAGCTGGCCACGCCACCCACTGCCTGCACGGGGTTGGTGGGCGTGCAGACGAGCCCGCCGGCCCCGGTTCCACCCTCAAGGGTGAGGGTGATGCTCGAGGTGTCGGAGACGAGCGCGTTGGAGGCGTTCTCGACATAGACGACCACCGAGAAGGGGGTGCCCGGCGTCCCGCTGCTCGGCGCGGTCTGGAAGACGAGGTGGTTTGACGTGCCGCCCGATCCACCGGTGATATAGAACCCCGCACTCGTAGCAGGCGTAAAGCCAGCACTACTCGTGGCGTAGAGCGAGTAGGGGTTCGTGGACGCCGTGTTGATCGAACAGCCGCTGAAGGCGGCCACGCCGTTGGTGACGGTCTCGTACGTGTTGCCCGCGCAGGTGAGCGTGCCGGCGGCCGGGTTGGCCGATATCGTCAGGTAGACGACCGTCGAGTTATCGCTGGTGACGACCTGCTGGTTCAGCTCGTTCAACACCTTGACGACCGGCTGCTGAGCCCATGGGGTCCCGGCGGCCCCGCCGCCCGGCTGCGTCGTAAACACGAGCATCTCCTGTGGCTGCGCGCTGGCCGGCACAGGAAGCAGGAGCGCGACGAGGGCCGCTCCCGCGAACACGCCGACAAGCCGTCGGCTCCGGGATCCGTTCATTGCCTTACCTCCATTACGGGCGGCACACCGTCACTGCGAGAGGATCCACATATTCTGCTCGCGAGCGGGTGCTCATAGGCAGAGCCCTTCGGCCCCACAGCATGCCACTAAGGCCGACTGACAACCAACCGATGCCGTGCGAATCACCGCCCAGTCCCGGCGCGCTCAGCGACTCCCGCTCGCTGGGTACGTGCCATATCAGCGCACCACCCATCGGTACGTGGGCGAGAGCCCGTTGGCGTACGCAAGACTGGGTGCGGTCGTCACGATGACACGATACGAGCCCGGGGCGGGGCGCCACGAGAACGTGTATCGACCACCAACCGTGGAGCGGGTCAGGGCGACCTGCGGCACGTACCCGCGTCCAACGGTGTACCGGTCAATGGACAGTGTGACCGAGACAGCGGGATCAGATGGGGTCACCTTGGCGGTCAGGGAGAGGCGTGCGTACGCCGCGACCCCATGACTGACCGAAGGCTTGATGCCTATGAGCGCCACGCCCCGACGTGCGAGCACTCGGACTGGAACGCTCGTGGCTTCGGTGCTGGTCGACGTGGCCGCAACGGCGGCCCGGAAACTGCTGTTGGCGTTGATCGCGGCGCCGGTCGTGAACGAGCCATCCTGCGTCGGGAAGACGGTGACGAATTGCACCCAAGGGCCACCGGCCAGAGCCCGTTCGATGACCACTGGCGCCCCGAGCCCGCCTTCGACGCGGCCCGACACGGCGACTGTGGAACCGACACTGGTCAAGCGTGGCGAGAGGCTCATCGTCACAACCGGGACGATCATCGGGCGAATGACCCACGTCCCAATCGGTACGAGGGGGTTCCCGGCCTCATCGACAACACTGCCCAGCGAGACGGAGTAGGCGGCCCCCGCCACTAGAGGCGAGGCCGGCGTGAAGGAGCCCGTGTTAGTCGCGGCATCCCAGCCATACGTTCCGTAGAGCACGGTCCCCGAGAAGTCCTGCAGCAGGAGTCCTGAGTTCAACCACGACGACACCCGGATCGGTTCCGAGAAAGTGACCCGGATCGTGGGCAGGGTTCCTGTGACAGGGCTGGCCGGATCGGGTTCGCGCACGACCACCACCGGGGCGGTCGTGATGAGCTCGATGGTGGCCTTCGCGAGGGATGACAAGTTGCCTGCCCCGTCCCGGACCCGCACCCACAGGCTCTTGGGGCCGTCGCCGGCCGGGAAGATCCAGGGAACCGTGGGTGTGTACGGCTGCCAAGACGACCAGTTGGCGCCGTCGCCGCTCAGCTGCATGTCCACCACCCCAGAAAGGTCGTCGGTCGCGACCACGGTCGCCGTCACGGCGGTGGCGTTCGTGGCCGGCGCGCCGCCGTCCAGGCTGAGCGTGACGTGCGGCGGGGTGGTGTCCGTGGCAACCTGCACGCTGAGTTGGAACATGCCCTCGGCGTTCGTCGCGCTGCTCACATCGACGTAGAAGCGCCCGCCGCCGATGGTCGGGTACGTGAGCGACTCGGTACTGGTGGGTCCCGTCGATCTGTCGACCAGGCCGACGGGGGGCTCTGCGTAGATGTCCGTGGCGGTCGCATCGAAGAGATACAGGTCGAAGTCGGTCCCGGGCGTCCCCGACAGCGAGACCAAGAGAACGCGCGCCGCCGGGACGTCGACCGAATAGACGACGTCGTAGATAGGGCCGCCCAGCTGCCCCGACACCTGGGGCGCGGGCAGGGGCACGCCCGGGATGTTGCCGGTCGCGGACACGGCAGACGTCCGGGCTGGCGCGACGAGGAGCAGCGCACCGCCGAGCACCCAGGCGGCCGCGAGCGCCCCAGAGACCCGTCGCATGAGCAGCCTCCGTCTGATCGCACGAGAACGCGAAGGGCCGGGGCGTTGCCGCCCCGGCCCTTCAGTCTACCGGAGCCCGTCAGTGGGCTGCCGGAGATGCTACATGGGTTGGACTCTTACACGACCCGGCCGAACACCGACGGGTACGAGTTCGCCGCGGCGAGCTTCGCACTACCACCGAAGTGGAACCGGAAAGCGAGCCACTCCGTCTTCGTGAAGGTGTACGTGTAGTACGCCGTCCCGGTCACGTCGGTGGTCACGCTGGTGTGAGGCGTGTAGCTGCTCCAACTGCCGCTGGAGCTCTTGACCGCGATCCACACGCCGAGCTTATCGCCGGCCAGCGTCGGATTGCTCCGGACGCGGAAGGTGATCGACCCGCCCTTCTTGACGATCTTCGTGGTGACGCTGAACGGGCCGCTCATGCTGAGCGACGAGTCAGCCGACAGCACGACCTTCCCCAAGACCGGGGCGGTGCCGATGATCGCGTTCGAGACGTACTGATCAAAGTCTGCCCCGAGCGTTGCGGTGATCTGGTCGAGGGTGCCGCTGGTATCGGCGGTGCCGTTGAAGCACTCGATGAGCACGTTGCCCGTCGGGGCGTCGGACACCACGTTGTACTCGATGTTGCTGACCGTGATCACGCCCAAGCCGTTAGTTGCTGCCTGGTCGACCATGAGCGTGAAGAAGGTGGAGCCGGTGTTGACCAGGTGCGCCTGCAGACCGGTCGTGGCGCCGGTGCTCACGATCGGCAGCACGTTGGAGTTCGCCCACGCGAACTGCTCCGGCAATTGCTCCTGGAGGAAGTTCGGAACCAGGTTGCACTCGATCTCCTCGTTGGCAACGAGGAGGTTTGGGCCGGTTTCAGCGAAGCTGATGTTGCCGGCCGGGCCCGCCACGGTCCCTGGGGCGATGTAGGGCTGGCTGAGCGCGGTGACCGTGATCCCGGACGAAAACGCCCGGACGGCGACGGTCGCGATGTTGATCAGGTTGCCGGCGGTAGAAGACAGGCTGAACGCGGTGCCGATGGCCATGTACGTGGGTCCGGGCGTCAGCGCCGTTCCCGCGACAAGTCCACCGAGCCCGACCGGTTCGGTCGTCGGCACGTTAACGTGCGCCGTGGCGGTCGGTGTGCCCGATGCGCTCACGCCCTCGATCGCGATGGTCGAGGCCGTGGTGCTCGCGCTGTAGACGGTCCAGCCATAGCAGGCCTGGTTAGCGTAGCTGGGTGCGCTGACGATGAGGCCAGGCCCCGAGATGTTGACCGGCACGCCGGCCGACTGGGTCACGCCAGCACCCGTCAGGACGCCGTTCAGGCCGAGCAACAGGTTACCGGCCGTCACGACCGCCCACGGGGGTCGGGTGAAGTACTCGCCGCTGGTCAGGCACACGAAGAACGTGTCCGTATTGGCGGACGCGCTGAGGGCCCCAGCCGCGTTCTCGACGATGTTGACCGTGCCGAGGGCCTGGTCATTCTGTCCGATGGAGATGGTGGGGGCCGTGGCGTTCACGACGATCCCCGCGCCGACGCTGGCATTCTCGATGGTCGCCGGGACGACGGGGATCGCGCCGGCCGTCACGGCCAGATTGATCGCGCCGCCCGCGACGCTCGACGACGCCACGTCGTACTGCATGTCGAACACGAGACTGGTGACGCAGTTGCTCGACGCGCCGCTCACGGTGAAGGCCGGATCGGCGTACTCGACGGTGAAGGTCGCGCTGGACCGATCGAGCGACAGCGTCGCGATGTTGGAGTTCAGTTGGAAGGCCTCATAGGTGGTCCCAGCATAGACCACCGCCGGGCACTCAAAGGAGGCCGGGTCAAGGATGGGTGCGCTCGTGAAGAGCACCCCCGCGGGCGCGGTCAGCGTGATGACCGTGCCCACTGCGATCACGCCATTGGAGCCGGCCTGCTCAGAGAGGCTGACGCTGTCCGGCTTCTGATCGGTGACACCGATGCGGAGCTGCGGGACAGCTGCGCCAGAGGGATACAGAGCCAGTGCGAGCCCTTCACTCACCGAGCCCGGGGAGGGCGCAGTGCCGGACAGGCCGGAGATGCTCTCGCTGAGTGGGTCGCCCACGCTGTGGCTATTGGCGAAGTCGACGGTCAGGCACTCCTGGTTGCCCAGAAGCGTGAAGGTGCCGCAGAGGGAGCCGACGACGGTGCTGACTGCGACGATGGGAGCGGACTCGGCCTTCGCGCCACCCACGACCAGCGTGCCGGGGGTTTGGAACGCCTTGCTGCCCGCCGTCATGTTGACGACGACCGGCTCGACCCCGGGGCTCGACGAGTTGTACGCATCGGCGAGCGTGCCGCTCGCGGTGGCGCTAACGCCGCCGAAGTACGCGGTGTAGACACCGGCCGGGGTCAGCGCATGCATGGAGGACGTGTAGGTGGCGTAAGAGGTGCTGCCAGGTCCCACGATGGTGCCGGGTGCAGCGACAAGCCCGGTCGGGCCCACGCCCGTCAGGGTCAGGCCGCTGACCTGGAACGACTCCAGGTAGGCACCCACGCCTGTGCTGCTCCCGCCGAGCGTCACCTTGAAGCAGGGCGGGCCGTTGCTAATCGACAGGCCCGCGCCCACCGCGGTGAAGTCGAGCGCACCGGGTCCGGTGACGACTCCGCCTGCGAGGGTCATGGTGTTGGTTGCGCCCGCATTGTCGGCGAAGCACACCTGCACCCAGTCGTTAGCCTGCCAGTCACCCGCCGTGCCTTCGGTGAAGGTGTACGTGCCGAGGGTGACGGGGGTCTTGCTCCCCTGCGGGATGGAGACCGTATTGGACAGGGTGATCGTGCCAGCCGTCGTAGGCGCACCCGGGGCAGCCACGGCAGTTGGGCTAATGCTATAGGTGAAGGTCGCGACGAGCCCGCCCGAACCGGTGGCCGTGATGGTCCCGGTGACCGTGCTCGAGCTCATGTTGGCCGCGGTGAACGTCTGGCTATCGGTGCTGCTGGTTGTCGGCGTGAAGTTCGTCGAGGTCCAGCTTACTGTGGTCAGCGGATTGCCGGGCGTGTACACGCAACTCACTGGAGCGCCGTTCCCGATGGGGCCGCCCGAGGGCGTGCAGGTCACCGAGGCCGACACAGCGGTGAAGGAGACCGCCACGGTGAGGGGCGTAAACGTAACGCCCGTTGCCGTCGGCGTGATCGTTGAGGACTCGACGGTGGCATCCGTCACGGTGACTGTGGCAACGCCGCTGGCGTTGGTCACCGCGGAAGCCGCCGAGAGGACAGCGGATCCGGTCTTTGCGAAGTTGACGGTCACGCCTGCGACCGGGTTGGCGGACGCATCGGTGACCGTCGCGGTGATGGTCGAGGTGCTAACGCCGTCCGCCGCAACGGACGTCGGGCTGGCCGAGACGGTGCCTAGTGCTGCCGCCCCTGGCGTGACCGTGTACGTCGCGAACCCGGTATCTCCGAGCGGCGTGGTCACGGTGATGTCGAAGGTGCCGGCCTTCGTGCCGTAGTCGACCTCATTGAGGGTCTGTGCGACGATGCTCACGGCGATCGCCGGATTAAGCGTCGTGCCAGCGGGCACCACGAAGCCAATGACCTGCCCGTTGGTGCTGACCGTTGGGGCAAGCGTGAAGGCGACGTCGGTGGTGCCTTGCTGCAGGTGCCAATCGGCCGGCGTGGGATCGATGGTCCCGAGGCCGCCGCCGAAGTTGACATCGATGGTCGTGCTGGGGCCGACCTGTTGCACCGGCACGAAGGAGACCAGTGCGGTTCCGGTCGGAAGTGCGTTGATCGAGCTGATCGGTTGGGTCGTCAGCTCGGTCGTGACAGACATGGTAGCGGCGGCCGCGCCGCCAGCGAATGCTGCGCCAATGAGTGAGGCGAGCATCGTGGCAGTGACGCCGACGCTGATCGCCCTCTTAGTGATTCCCAAGTCCGTAGACCTCCTAGAGAGATTGGGCTGATGGTCCGACCCCGCAGGGCCGGGTCCGGGGCTTCCTTCCACCCTCCTTTGCGTGGACCCCGGTAACACGTACAACAACGCCTTGCGCAAGGCCCGGAACGACGAGACGGGCACTGCCCGCCTCGCTGTTACGGCGATGTGGGAGACGCCGCACCCGGCGTCGGGGTAGGTGAGTAGCACGCGGTGCCCGGCGGGCAGCGGCGCGGCTTGCGTGTGGGCGATGGTGACGCGGTCGGGGTCGGCGTGGCCGAGGCGGACGGCGGTGGTGTGACAGTTTGAGCAGCCACGGTGCTAGTGGGTGCCGGGGTCGGGCTAGGCGATGGCGAAGGGGTCGGGCTCGTCGTCGCGGCGGGCGTGGGCCGCTGGGTGGGAGAAGGCGTGGGCGCCGGTGTGGGTCTCGTGGTCGCCGCGACGACGAGCGGCGCGGGCGTGGCCCTCGCCGCCGGAGTCGCGGTGGGAGACGGCGTCGCGAGCGTGACCGCCACGTGCCTCGGCGTCGGCTGCGGCGCGAGGCCCACCTGCTGGGCGAAGCCCGGCACGAGGTTCGAGGCCGCCCACACGCCACCGACGGCGAGGACCGCAACGATGGCGACCGTGGCCATGAACGTGCCCGTCGTGCGCACCGTGCCGCGCAGGATCTGCGTCCACAGATCGGCCAACCAGTTGCGATGCTCGTGGCGCCGACGCCGGTCCGCGAGCGAGGCCAGCATGACACGCTCGTCGAAGTCAGGAGTAGGTGGCACGTCGGGAAGTGCGGCTAGGAGCTCCACGAGGCGAGTAATGCTGCCGAGGCGCGCGGCGCAGGCAGGACAGGTCCGCACGTGGTCGGCGAGCGACGTGGCAGCCGGGTCCGGGAGGCCTCCGGTCACGAAGGCGTCGATCAGGTCCTGGGCAGCCGCGCAGGTAGTCACATTCATAGAAAGCCACGATGCCCGTGAAAGGTTGCAGCCCCGGCTTGGAGTACCTTCGTCATGG
This sequence comes from uncultured Chloroflexia bacterium, assembly GCA_963835945.1. GTDB lineage: Bacteria > Chloroflexota > Limnocylindria > Limnocylindrales > CSP1-4 > JAJYNJ01. The sequence continues at coordinate 53,241 of CAWIHR010000068.1, read as the reverse complement.
GTCGGCCGCGGGGTGACCCCACGGCGTTCACGCCGAGGCCTGCCCACCCGGTCGTCGCCGGGGCTGAGCAGCGGTATGCGGGGCATCTAGGGAAAGCGTGTCGGGCGGCAGTCTGCGCCTCTCGTCCGCGGCAAGCGCCCGCTCCACGCGTGCGACCAGGCGCGGGAGCTGACGGGCAACTACGCCGCGGATCACGAGCACGTCGATGGACTGGTAATCGTGCACGATCCTGGCACGCACGCCCTTGACGTCTCGCCAGACGACGCCGGGCACTTCCGCCAACGCTTCGGGCGAGGTCCTGGTCGCGGCCTCGCTGACCTGCGAGATCCGCATCAGGACGGCATCGAGCGTCTCCGCGTTCTTCCACCAGCCGCGACCGTGCGCGGTCGTGTATCCGATCGCCGCCTGCGCATGCGCGATGAGGTTGCGGAGGTGTTGTCGGTCCCGGTCATCCATAGAGGATCACCCCGTCGGACTCGACCTTCTCCCGGATGGGCCGACGGAGCACGCGTGCGTCCACCACGTCCACGTCCCGGTCCAGCAGGTCCTCGAGGGCGCGACGCAGCGAGAGCTCTTCTTCGAGCGTCCGCCGGATGCCGGGCTTCCGCCGGACCATGACGTCCATGTCCGAGTCAGACCGGAAGTCCGCATGCACGGCCGAGCCAAAGACTCGAACCTCGGACAGCCCGAACCGGCGAGCGATGCGAGCGAGGGCGCTGCGCGACGGACGAGCAACCGCCGGATTGAGACGGCCCAGCGGCTGCGCGTCGGGAGACCCATGGCGGAACGGGTGGGGGAATGAGCGGTCCACCGAGCCGACAATGACCCGACCGTGGCTGGCGCGCTCGCGCAGCGACGCCCCGGCGCGCAGCCGCTCCCGCGCTTCGTCGTGGCCGAAGCGGGCGATCTCGAGATCGATGCGTCGCAGCATTCGGTCGAGGAGAACCTCGTCGGGCGGCTCAGCGTCCCATCGGATGACGAGCAGCAACCCCGCTGCGTCGTCGGCAGCGAACTCGACCGCACGATTAACGCGCAGCGCGGCGTGCAGCAGTCGAGCCCCGTCGGCAAGCCGCATGGCGACATCCAGGATCTTCTCCGTAGAGTCGCGCTCGTCGCGCGCGATCCGATACATGGGAGGACGCGTGGACCCCGTCGAAACCAGGCCGTCCTCCATCAACACGCCGAGGGCGACCTGCGTGCTCGAGACGGGCGCGCCCACGGCCTTGGCAACCTCGGCCAAGCGGAGGCCGGCTTCGCCGCGCTGTTCCAGCGCCGCCAGAGCCTCGAGCGCGCGATGCGAGGAGAAGATCGAGACCATGCAGCAATCCTACGTTCACAACGTAGAATGGTCAATCTTCCTCGGGAGGCGCGGTCGGGTTCCGCAGCAGCTACTCCGACTCGGCCGCCATCTCGACCGGCTCGCGGTCGATAGGGGCTCGGAGCGGTGGACGAGCAATGAGGGCGGAATTCCTGCCGTCGTCGCGACCCGCGCTCGACGTGGGCTCGAGCGGCACGGTGATAGCCGCGTCCTCGGCCGGGACGCCGTCCCCCGCCTGGGGCCCGACAACACGCGGCCCTAGGGTCTCGCGCAGCTGCCGAGTCCCGCGCAGGAGCAGGCTCTTGTATGTGTTGAGCGGCACGTCCATGGCGCGGGCAGCTTCGGCGTAGTCCATCCCGATGACGAGCCGCAGCACGACCGCCGACCGCTGCTTGAACGGCAGTGTGTCGAGCGCGCGCTGGACCTCCGCGCGGATCTCGGCGGCCTCAGCGCTGGCATGGGGGTCGGGCGCGGTCGATACCACTTGGAAGGCCGGGCCGCCATCCGTGGGGTCTGACCCCATCAGCGCGTCGAGGGAGGTCGGACGGGGCTGGCGCGTGGTCGCTTTCGAGGCGAACCGCACGGCGATGGTCGTCAGCCAAGGAGCGAGCGCCGGCTTCGGCTCGAACCGCTCCATGGCACGGAAGGCGGCGAGGAAGGTCTCCTGGACCACGTCCTCGGCCGTCTCGCGGCTGCCCGTTAGGCGGTACGCGAGCGTGACGAGACGGACACCGTGCTGGCGGACCAGCTCAGCGTAGGCCGCCTCGGAGCCTTCCTTGCATCGTCGGACAAGCTCACGCTCATCCCAGACGCTGTTCTGCACGCGTCCTCCGGGTAGGCCCTCGACGGCCCGCCCCCTGCGGCGGTCCATCCCCGGCTCGCGGACGGCCGGCAAGCTCGGATACCCGCGCCTGTGATCCGCAGTCTGCCACACCTTGGCGCCTCGACGCTACATCACGCGGGACGGATACGACCTTCCCGCGACCCACTCCTTCGTCTTCGTGCTGCGTCGATCGCCCGATACGTCCCCGATCACCCGGCCTACGCGCCGACCGCGCTCAGCGGGAATGGTAGCGCGCCCGTCCAGCACCACGGCTACCCGTGTCCCGGCGGCCCCTGGTCCCGTATTGCGTGGGGCCGTCTCTTGCCGTGCGCGCGACGAGCGCGGGGGCCGCCTCCGGGTCACTCACATCGCCCTCGACCCAGAAGCAGCGCCGGCCGAGCGCCTCCACGTCGCCGCGGGTCGCCTCCGCGCTCTCGACGGGCCCTCGGTCCAGGAACGCGATGTCCGCGCCCTGGCGAGCCAGGCGTAGCACGATGGCGCGCCCGATTCCGCGCGCACCGCCGGTGACGATGGCGCTCTTGTCGGACAGATCGATCACGCGGACACCTCGCTGGGGGCGCTGAGCGGGGTCGGGCGTGGCTTGCGCGGCGCGATGGGCGCGTTGCACGGAATTGTGGCGAATCAGGCCGCGCGAAGTCACGCCGATTGTGATCGGCGCACATAGCGACAGACGAAACATAATGGCCGCGACCTGGCGAGGAACCGGAATGTGACCCTCCCCTGCTCACGGGCGGAGTGCCGGGTCGAAGCGTCCCCATTCGCGTGTGCCCGGACGAGTGCGCCGCGGTCAGGCCCCTGATCTGGGCTCACCGACGCCGTCGGGCGGGGCGGCGCCCCTTGATCGCTCGGCGTGGAGGAAACGGGCCCAAGCACGCGTGGTGCCATACATCGCGTGGTGCTCGATGACGTCCGCAACTCGTCCCGCCACTGGCCCATTCGGGTCGCGCCGAATCTCGCGTAGCAACGGGGTCCAATCCACGAGCGTGCCACGATCGAGGATGTCATCGATGACGGCCAGGGTGAAGTCCTCGTGGACGAGGTGCCGGTGCTTCATCCCAGGTCGTTCCAGCCCGGCAGGCCGTCGGCGATCGCCCGGAGCATTTCCGCTGATGCGTCGGCACAGGCTTCGACGACGGTCGCCCAGTCGGTCCATCGCGCGGCGAGCCACCTGTACTCGGCCAAGCGGAGCTCGTCGAGATCGTACGGCCTCGGATCCGCCAGCTGGCGGATCAGCTGCTGGCGCACCGCCCCTGGATCGCCGGGCTGCGGGTACAGGGCGTCCATAGGGGCCAGTGCACCGAGCGCGGCGTCCGGGGACATCCCGTCCCAGAGTGCCGCGACGTCAAGGTAGTCACGTGTCGCGTTCCGATCGACGACCAAGAACGCCTTGACTCGGAGGATCTCCGCCCTGGTAGGCAGGCGCAGGGTGCCATGGTCGGTCTCGATCTCCTGCGTCTCCAGCGGCGCACTACGCCGCAGTTGCCGGACGCCGGTCTCGATGCCGTCGAGTGACCCAAGGATCTGGACGGGCCGCGTGACCCGGGCTGTCTGCCATCCCACCGCAGCCTCCAGATCCGCCCGCACGCGGTCGAAGCGGTCTCGCAGGTCGCCCAGCACGTGGTCCGCGTCGTGGCTCATGCGGTGCCGCGCGTGCATGCTCGCCGCAGTGCCCCCGACGAGCGTCGCGTCAGGCAACAGGCGCTGTAGGCGCACGGCCGCCGCGATGACCGCGTCCCACTCGGGTCCCGAGGGTAGCGGGCGGATTGAGTGCTCCGCATCGTCCGCGTTGCCGGTCGGCCGGCCGTCGGCTCCCTCCGGTAGCACGCCGGACTCGCGTGCTGCCAGGGTCACCGACACGCCGAGGGCGTCCGCGAGCCGGCGCAATCGGTCGATGGAGGGCTGTGTGCGGCCGCGCTCGATGCGGCTGATCTCGCTCTGGGGAACACCTGACAACGCAGCAAGTTGCGCCTGCGACATCCGCAACTCGCGCCTTCGCGCCGCGACCTGCCGTACCAAGGCGTCCACCATGCCCAAACTATGAGCTATGCCTCATAGCGTGTCAATCCGCTGTACTCGTTCAGTACGTCCGATACACATCGATGCCGACGAAGGCGAGGTATTCGGCCGGGGTGAGATAGCCGAGCGACTGATGGGGTCGGATCGTGTTGTACACGGTCTCCCAGGCTCGCAGCTCGACCTGGAAGGCGGCGAGCTCGGGCTCAGCAGCGGTGACATCGTGGAACTCCTCGGTGTGGGTCCGGGTGGCCCGCTCGACTGCCCCGTTCTAGCTTGGGCGAGCGGGGCGGGAGGACGAACAGCCGGATCCCCCGCTCGGCACAGGCGGTCTCGAACTCGGCCGTGAACTCGGAGCCGTCCTCGATGCTGATGGCCCGGACGCGGAGGGGCATCCGCTCCGCAAGGCGATCGAGGACCGCCGCCGCGGCCGCGGCGGTCGCCCGCCGCCCGAGCTCGACGGTGTCAGGAGCGGGACACGACATCGCGAGCGGTGAACTGCTTCCAGATCTGGCCGGGCAGGGGCCGGATGTCGAGCGTGTCGAGCTGGACGAGGTCGCCCGGCGACTGGACTGCCCAGCCGGCCGGCTTGCGGATCGCATACGGTCGCTGCCAGCGACGCTGCCGGACGCTCATCCGACGTCGGTGGGGCTCGTGGAGATCGCCGGCCCGCAGCAGCCGGCCCAGGATCCGCCCCACCATCGAGGTCGAGAGCGCCATCCCGGCCCGTCGGAGGAGGATCCGGAGCTTGTCCTTACTATGAGCGCGGATAGCGCTCGCGGATCGAGCGGACGGCCTCCAGCTAAAGCGAGCGTCGGGGTCGGCCGACGCCGGCGGCGTAGCGCGGAGCCGCGGTCCTCGATGGTCTCGAGATGGAACCGGTCGTACCGCCCGAGCCAGCGATACACCGTCGAGCGACCGACGCCGTAGTGACGGGCGGTCAGGCTCACGTTCCCACCGTGGGCCCGGTGCCAGTCGACCATGCTGAGGCGCCGCCGGGCGTCGCGGGACAGGGCGGGCGCGGCTTCGCGAACGATCGCAGCGGCCCGCCGGCGGATCAACCGGTTGTGGGCGCTCGTGCCGTGGGGATGGGCGCGCTGACGCCTAGACTTGATCACCGAGGGTCCTCCTGCTGCTGGTGGCTGACACTCCCAGCGTAGCGAGGGCTCTCCTTGCCTTCTCAGGCCCGCTCGCGCCTCACCCCGCGCCCAGGTCCGGTGTCACGGACGTATCTGGACGAGGACACCGGGCGCGCCTGCCATGGGAACCTACGCCGCCCCATTGCCGCCCTACATCATCACCAGGCCGCCGTCCACCGCCAGCACCTGTCCGGTGATGAACGCGGCCTCGTCGGAGCAGAGAAACGCCACCGCGGCGGCGATCTCGTCCGGCGCTCCGAAGCGGCCCAGCGGGGTCTGCGCCAGCAACTGCGACTGGAGCGCCTCAGGCAGGTCGCGCGTCAGGTCGGTGGTGACGAAGCCGGGGGCGATCGCGTTGCAGGTGATGCCGCGACTGCCGACCTCGCGCGCGGTGGCCTTCGTCAGGCCGATCAGCCCGGCCTTCGACGACGAGTAGTTCGCCTGACCCGCCTGGCCGGCTTGACCCGACACGCTCGAGATGTTGACGATGCGCCCGGAGCGCGCCCGGAGCATGGGCCGCAGGACTGCCTTCGTCGCGTAGAAGGCGCCGAAGAGGTTCACTTCGAGCACGGTGCGCCACTCGTCCAGGCTCATCCGCATGATCAGGTCGTCGCGAGTCACGCCGGCGTTGTTGACCAGGATGTCGAGCCGGCCGAACGTCTCGACCGTGCGCGCGACGAGCGCGGGGGCCGCCTCCGGGTCACTCACATCGCCCTCGACCCAGAAGCAGCGCCGGCCGAGCGCCTCCACGTCGCCGCGGGTCGCCTCCGCGCTCTCGACGGGCCCGCGGTCGAGGAACGCGATGTCCGCGCCCTGGCGAGCCAGGCGTAGCACGATGGCGCGCCCGATTCCGCGCGCACCGCCGGTGACGATGGCGCTCTTGTCGGACAGATCGATCACGCGGACACCTCCGTCGGACGCTCGATGCCGTCTCGGACCCGGGGGACGCGGTGCGGGTCTCGATGCGCGAACTGTACGGGTTACACGGGCTCGGGGGCGACCGGCCGCAGATGAGCGGCCTCATTCGCCGCGAAGAACGGTCGAAGCGCGACCGGGGTCGGGTCGTCCCCGACCCAGTCCCCGGGCTGATGAATGGACACGTCGGGGCCGACCGCCTCGGCGCGCGACGACGCGGACGGATCGGCGGTCCACTCGAGGACGGCCGCGCCGCTCGTGTAGCCGGCGCCAAACGCCACGAACACGAGCCGGTCTCCCGGATGGACGCGGCCCCGCTCGACGGCCTCTGACAGGGCGATCGGCACGGACGCCGCGGACGTGTTGCCGTAGCGATCCACGTTGACGTACACGCGGTCCATCGCGAGGCCGAGCTGCTTCGCGACCGACTCGATAATGCGGATGTTGGCCTGGTGGGGCACGAACAGCGAGATGTCGTCGGCGGTCAGCCCGGCGCGCTCGATCGCGGTGAGCGCCGAGCGGGCGAGCGTGCGCGTCGCGTAGCGGTACGTTTCGCGCCCGTCCATCCGGATGAAGTGGCCGCGGCGCTCGACGGTATCCTCCGTCACGGGGTTGCGGTTGCCCCCGGCCGGGATCCAGATGTTGTACGCGCCGCTCGGGTCGACCGTCAGCTCAAAGCCGAGCAGGCCCCCGCCGGCCTCCTGGGACGCCTGCAGGACGACGGCCCCGGCGCCGTCACCGAACAGCACGCAGGTGTTGCGGTCGGTGAAGTCGCACACCCGCGACAGCGCCTCAGCGCCCACGACCAGCACTGTGCGGTACATGCCGCTGGTGATGTAGGCGTGCGCAGCGGTAAGCGCGTACACCCACCCGGAACAGGCCGCCGCCACGTCCATGGCCGCGGCCCGCGACGCGCCGACCGCCTCCTTGACGAGGGCGGCCGTTGACGGGAATGCGTAGTCGGGCGTGACCGTGGCCACCAGGATCATGTCCACCTCGGCCGCGTCGAGGTCGGCGACGGCGAGCGCGCGGCGGGCGGCCACGGAGGCGAGCGTGGCAGTGGACTCCCAAGGGGCGGCGACCCGCCGCTCCCGGATCCCGGTGCGGGACTGGATCCACTCGTCGGAGGTATCCACGAGCGTGGACAGGTCCTCGTTGGTGAGGATCCGGTCCGGGGCGTAGTGGCCCCATCCCGTGATCCGCGCGCTGCGTGGCTGCATGGTCCCCTCGCTCCCCCTCAGGATGGCTCGAGCTCGATCAGCGGTTCCTTCGCCCGCACGAGCGCACCGTCGGCGGCGTGGATGCGGACCACCCGGCCCGCCGCGTCGCTCTTGATCTCGTTGAATAGCTTCATGGCCTCGATCAGCCCGATCACCTGGCCGGGCACGACCTCGGTGCCAACCGTGACGTACGGCGCGGCGCCCGGCGATGGGGCGCCGTAGAAGACGCCCGTCAGCGGCGCGATCACGGCGTGTCCGCGGATCGTGTCCGCGCTGTCGTCGTCGGCCGCGGCAGCACCGCCCGCCGTCTGGACGCCGCCGGCCGCGCGAGCCTGTTCCGCCCCCGGGTCACGATCGGACCCCGCACCACCTGCACCCGACCGATCCGTGCCCGCCGAGTCCGGGCTCCTTCGCTCGCCCGCTGCCCTCACCTCGCCGCGCCCTCCCGGTGCATCGGCCAGGGACCCGCCCTCGGGCCGCGTCTCGACCGTGACTGCGCTCGTCATCAGCTGGCCGGGTTTCCGGAGCAGGATGCCCAGCTCGCCCGCTTCCACCTCGAGCTCCGCGAGGTCCGAGCGGTCGAGCAGGTCCTCGAGCAGATCGATAAAGCGAGCAGTTCGTTGGTGGTGGTCATGCCTCGGCCCACCTGCGTCAGGAGGAGCACGCTGTTCTGGCCGCCAAACCCGGAGGCGTTGACGAGGGCCAGATGGTACGTGCCCCGCCGCGCTTCCCCGCGCACCACGTCGAGCTGCCCCATCTCCGAGTCGGCGTCGTCCAAGTTTAGCGTCGGCGGCACCAGCCCCGTCTCCAGCGTTCGGATCGCCACGACCGCCGCAATCGCGCCGGCGGCACCCAGCGTATGCCCTAGCGCGCCTTTCGTGGCGGTTACGGCGGCGCGCCCGGCGTCTTCGCCCAGCAATGTTCGCAAGCCGATCAGCTCGGCCCTGTCGCCCTCCGGGGTGCTCGTGGCATGAGCGCTGACCAGATCCACCTCGCCCGGCGATCTGGCAGCCTTCTCGAACGCACGGCGAGCCGCACGCACAGCTCCGCTGCCCGTGGGTGTCGGCAGGGTCAGGTGGTACGCGTCGGCGGAGGCACCGTAGCCCTCGACCTCCGCGAGGATCCGTGCGCCGCGCGACCGCGCGTGGTCTAGGTCCTCGAGCACGAGTGTGGCCGCGCCCTCGGCGATGACGAAGCCGTCGCGGCCCACGTCGAAGGGGCGGCTGGCGGCGGACGGGTCGTGGTTGCGCGTACTCAGCGCCTTCATGGCGGAAAAGGCGCCCACGATCCCCTCCAGCACGGCGGCCTCCGTGCCGCCGGCGAACATGACGTCCGCGTCGCCACGGCGGATGGTCTCGGCCGCCTCGCCGATCGCGTTGCCGCCGCTCGCGCAGGCGCTGACCGTGGCCATATTGGGGCCGCGTGCGCCGAAGACGATCCCGAGATGTCCGGGCGTCATGTTGGCGATCGCCATGGGCACGAAGAACGGACTGAGGCGGTCGGGACCGCGCTCCACGTACGTCCGGATCTCGTCGAAGATCGTGGCGGCGCCGCCGAAGCCGGTGCCGATGAACGCACCGGTCGCGTCGGCCAGCGCGCCCTCGAGCCGCTCGGGGAGCCCGGCATCCGCGAGCGCCTCCTGCGTCGCCAGCAGCGAGAGCTGGGTCGCCCGGTCCGTGCGGCGGATCGCCTTGCGGTCCAGGACGCGAGCCGGATCGGCCTCGAGCGCCTCGCCGGCGATCCGGCAGTCGAGCCGGGACGCGTCGAATGAGGAGATGGCGCGGATCCCGGACTCGCCCGCGATCAGCCGCTTCCACGTGGCGGGAACATCGGCACCCAGCGGCGTGACGGCGCCCAGGCCCGTGACGACTACGCGGCGCGGGGCGGCGGCCGTCACCGGCGGCACCGCCATGTCGGATACGGTCTTGCTGGCCTCACCGGACGTAGCGCCCCGTGCGGACGGTTGCGGCACGGTAGACGTCGCCCGCAAGCCCGCGCTCGGATAGCTCGTCGCTCACCTGGCGCGTGTCGTAGGCGGAGCGGCGCAGCTCGGCACGCACGTCGTCGCCGTCGATCTCGAGCAGCGCCCACGCAGCGTCCGCGTCGCCGTCGAACGCATACCCGCACGACCCGGGATTGATCACCTGCTTCCAGCCAAGGTCCCGCACGTCCGCCATGTGCGTGTGCCCCACCGTCACGATCCGCGCGTCTGTGCGCGCCAGCCGTTCCACGACCGTGGCCGCGTCGACGTCCGCGCCGAACCCGTAGGTCTGGCTTCCCGGCGAGGCATGGCAGCAGAGCACGAGGGTGCCGTCGACCCGCAGGCGGCGCTCGGCCGGCAGGCGGCGCAGCCAGTCGAGCCGCTCGTCGCCGAGCTGGTCGTGCGCCCACTCGGCCGCCACCACGTTGACGTGGGGTACCTCATCGAACCACGGGAATGCCGCGGCCAGGTCGAGGTCGGCGGCCGCGATGTCCGTGTTGCCCTGGATGACGGCCGCGCCTTGTACCTCGAGCTCGCGCACCCGGTCCACCACCTCGGCCGGACGGGGGCCGTTCATGACGTAGTCGCCGAGCACGGCGACTACGTCGGGCGCCTCGCGACGCATGTCGGCGAGGGCGGCGTCGAGCGCAGCGATGTTGCCGTGGATGTCGGACAGCAGGACGATACGGGTCGTCATGGTCTCCTCGTGGGCCGTCAGCGAAGCGTGCCGGGCGGCGGGATGATGAAGGCGAGGAGGGCTTCACAGGCGACCTCGCCGTCCACGCTCGCGACAGCGCGGCCCTTGCCGAACCGTCGGCCGAGCTTCTCCATCGTGATCTCCAGTCGAAGCGTGTCCCCGGGAACGACGATCCGCCTAAAGCGGCACTCATCGATGCTCGCGAAGAGGCCCATCGTGTCGCCGTAGCCGGGCTGCTTCGCGACGTAGACCGCCATGGTCTGGGCGAGCGCCTCGAGCTGCAACACGCCGGGCATGACGGGCTGGCCGGGGAAATGGCCCTGGAAGAACCACTCCGTGGAGGTCACGGCCTTCTGGCCCACGATCCGGCTGTGCTCAGGGTCGTACTCCACGATCCGGTCGACGAGCAGGAACGGCCAGCGGTGCGGGATGAGGGCCTCGATCTCGCGTGTCGTGAGGGTCACGTCGGCGGCCTGCGAGGGCGCCCGGTCGCCCGCCGTCGCGGGCCTCGCCTGGTCGTCGGTCATGCCATCTCCTCGGGGCGTTCAGTCGCGCGCGGCGGCCACAAAGGCGGCCGGGCCGACTCGGTCGAGCAGGTTGGTGGTGAAGTTCCCCTCGAGGAACACGGGGTGCGAGAGGATCGCGCGGTGGAAGGCCACGTTGGTCTCCAAGCCCTCGACCCGCAGCTCGGCCAGCGCCGTTCGGGCGCGGGCGATGGCCGTCCGGCGGTCAGGGCCGTGCACGATCAGCTTCCCAAGCAGCGAATCGTAGTAGGGCGGCACCTCGTAGCCGCGGTACAGGTGACTGTCCATCCGGATGCCCGGTCCGCCCGGCGGCAGATATGCCTCGATGGTGCCCGCCTGCGGCCGGAAGTCGTGCGCCACGTCCTCGGCGGTGATCCGGAACTCGATGGCATGGCCGCGCAGCTGGACGTCGGCCTGCGAGTACCCGAGCGGTTCGCCTGCGGCGATGCAAATCTGCTCGACCACCATGTCGATCCCGGAGAGCATCTCGGTCACGGGATGCTCCACCTGGATGCGGCAGTTGATCTCGATGAAGAAGTAGTTGCCCTGCGCGTCGACCAAGAACTCCAGCGTCCCCACGTTCTCGTACCCAGCGGCCACGATCGCGCGCACCGCCTGCTCGCAGAGGTGGCTCCGGCTGTCGGGACCGAGCGCCGGCGTCGGCGCCTCCTCGATGAGCTTCTGGTGGCGACGCTGCACGGAGCAGTCGCGCTCGCCGAGGTGCACGCCGTTGCCGTAGCGATCCACGATGATCTGGACCTCCACGTGGCGGTTCTCCTCGAGCCATCGTTCCAGGTACAGGCCGTCGTCGCCGAACGCGGCGCGCGCCTCGGAGCGACAAATAGGCAGGGCCTGCTCGAGCTCGCGCGGGGAATGGACCATGCGCATGCCCTTGCCGCCGCCGCCGGCCGAGGGCTTGACGAGCACCGGATAGCCGATCCGCTCAGCCTCGTCGAGGGCGTGGGCGTCGTCGCGGAGCAGCCCCGACCCGGGGATCGTGGGGAGCCCGTGCTCGGCGAGGAGCCAGCGCGTGGCCGCTTTGGAGGCGAAGCGCTCCAGGACCTCGGCCGGTGGGCCGATGAACGTCAGCCCGTGCGCGCGGACCGTGTCGGCGAAGGCGTCGTCTTCGGAGAGGAAGCCGTAGCCGGGATGGATCGCGTCGCAGCCGGTCACAATGGCGGCCGAGATCACCGCGGCGGCCGAGAGGTAGCTCCGTTTCGCGTCGGCCGGTCCAATGCAGATCGCCTCGTCGGCCTCCTGGACTGCCAGCGTCTCGATGTCTGCCTCGCTGTACGCCACGACGGCCGGCACGTTGAGCTGGCGGCAAGCCCGCAGGACGCGCAGGGCAATCTCACCTCGGTTGGCGATCAGGATCTTGGAGAACACCTTAGGTTCCCTCCGACCCGGTCATCGGGGCCTCGTTCGGGGGCGCGGACGCGGCGGGGCCGGGCAGCGGCAGGTCGACATGGGCGAGCGGCTGGCCGTACTCAACGGCCTCCCCCGCCCGCGCAAGAAGGCGACCTAAGAACCCGTCCGCGGGCGCAACCACGTCCTGGCGGACGCCGAGGCAGTCGACATAGCCAACCACGTCGCCGCTCAGGACATGTCGGCCAGTGGTCCACCCCTCGCGCGGCGTGAAGTACCCGACCGCGGGCGATGTGGCGATGGCAGGCACGGACAGGTCAGCCGGGCTCGCGGGATTGGCGCTCGCGTCGAGATCACCGCCGACGTCAACGCCGACGCCGGCCGAGCCGACGTCGAGGCGACCTTCGGAGCGACGGACGCTGTGGCCGATGCCAGTGGCATGACTGCTGTCGACCAGGGTGCCCCGGTCAGTGTCAGCGCGGCCCGACTCGCCGTGTTGCGACCTGCCGGGGCCAGCGCCCCGCGTGTCCACACGCACCGCCCGTTCGACCTCGAACGCGCCACCACGCCGGCGGCGTCCTTCGGGCAGCGGCAGCGTGTGGCGCCGGTCGTACGGTTTCCGCAGCCGGATGCGCCAGGCGGCGGTGCGCACTTCGAGCTCGCCCAAACCGCTGGCGTCGAGCCGGGCGATCAGGGCCGGGAGCAGGTCGTCGGCCAGCCGCAAGATCGTCTCTGGTGGCCGCACGGTATCCGTCGGGTCGGCTGGCGGCTCCACGATCGCCTCGGTGTCGAGTGTCCGCAGCGGGTCGTCCACTTACAGGTCCTCCCGCAGCGGCGCGTCGACGTCGGGCCCGACGACTGGTCGCGTGGGGCCGCCCTCGGGGACGCCGAGGGTCGCCCGGCCGGCCTCGATCAGGTCGCGCAGGCGACCGGCGAGGTCGGGACGCTTCACGGCCGGGGGCATCTCGCGCTCAACGGTGGTGAACGCACCCATGCTCCGGTAGCGCGCGTAGCGGCGCTCGAGCAACTCATCGAGTGGCAGCGCCTCGAGCCGAACGAGGTGCTCCGACAGCCGGGTCGCGAGGGTCGCTGCCATCGCCACGGGATCCTCCTGCGCGCCGCCCGCCGGCTCGCCCACGACCTCGTCGACGACGCCAAGCGCCAGCTGGTCCTGGGCCGTCATCCGCATCGACGCAGCCGCCTGTCGTGCAGCGGCAGGGTCCCGCCAGAGGATGCTCGCACAACCTTCTGGGCTGATCACCGAGTAGACGGCGTTCTCCAGCGCGAGCACAACGTCCGCGGTGGCGATCCCAAGCGCCCCGCCCGAGCCGCCCTCTCCCGTGATGACGCTGACGATTGGCGTGCGGAGGCCGCTCATGACGGCGATCGAGCGGGCGATCGCCTCGGCGACGCCGCGCTCCTCGGACGCGGGGCCCGGATAGGCGCCGCCGGTGTCGACGAACGTGACGATCGGCAGGTGGAAGCGCTCCGCCAGCCGGAATAGGCGCATCGCCTTGCGGTACCCCTCAGGGTGCGCCATGCCGAAGTTGCGGCGGATGTTCTCATCCGTCTCCGAGCCGCGCTGGTGTCCCACGAACACGAACGCGTGGCCGGGCATCCGCGCGAGGCCGGTCACGATCGCGGGATCGTCGCCGAAGAGCCGGTCACCGTGGAGCTCCACGACGTCGGTGGCCATGGCGCGGACGAGGTCCAGCGTGTGCGGCCGCTTTACGTTGCGAGCCGCCTGGACGCGCGCCCACGCCCGTTCTTGCGCTGCGGCGTCGGGGGGCTGCGACGACACGGACACGGCGGCGCCGGCAGATGCCCCGCCTGCGACGCCCGCGGAGCCCACGCCCCCGCCGGGTTGGCGGCCCGGCCTGCTGGCGCCGCCGAACGGTGGGGTCCCGTTGTCGCCCGATACACCCGCGGCAGCCTGCCCCGCGCCCGTCGCGTCACCGGTGCCGGCGTAGGCACCGATCACCTCGGCCGCATGCGCGCCGAGCGCCGCCGCCCCACGCCTTCCGGCCTCGAGCACCGGCAGGTTGGGCAGCTTCGTGTTCAGGAAACCGAACGGTCGGAAGCCGGGCTCGCGCCCGTCACCGGCGGCGCGTGCGGCGAGGGACCCGGCCGGAAGCGGCGCGCTGGAACACGGCGACCCTTCCCGCAGGTAGCCCAGGATCGTGGCCAGCTCGTCGCGCAGCCGGTCGCGCGGCACCACCCGATCCAGGAAGCCATGCTCGAGCAGGAACTCGGCGCGCTGGTAGTCGGGCGGCAACTCGACGGCGATGGTCCCGCTGGTGACGCGTTCGCCGGCGAACCTGATGAGTGCCTCAGGCTCGGCGAGGTTGACGTCACCGAGCACGGCGTACGAGGCGAAGACACCGCCCGTGGTCGGATCGGTCATGACGCTGACGTAGGGGATCCCGGCGGCCGCCAGCCGCTCGAGCGCCGCGCAGGTCTTGGCCAGCTGCATCAGGGCGAGCGTGCCCTCCTGCATCCGCGCCCCGCCGGACGCCGACACGATGACGAGCGGCATCAGGGCCTGCAGCGCGTGCTCAGCCGCCCGAGCCACCTTCTCACCCACCACCGAACCCATGGACCCGCCGATGAACGCGAAGTCCATCACACACATCGCCACGGGCTGGCCGTCGATCCGTCCGACTCCCCAGACGGCGGCGTCACGCAGGCCGCTCGAGATTCGGGCGGCCGCCAGCCGGTCGGGATAGGTCTTCAGGTCGACGAAGCCCAGCGGGTCGTTGGACTCGAGGCCGGTGTCATGCTCCTCGAACGAATCAGGGTCCAGGAGCAATCGGAGGCGGGCCTCCGCCCGAAGCCGGAAGTGATGGCCGCACTTGGCGCAGACACGCGAGTTGCGTTCGAGCTGCTTGTTGTAGAGCATCTCGCCGCAGCTTGGGCACTGGGTCCACTGGTCGGGTGGGAACTCGCGGCGCCGGGGGAGGAAGGGGAGGTTGATCGGCATCAGGCGTCCTTCCGCAGCCGGCACCAGGCGACGACGGCTCCGGCGATCGACATGCCTGACGCGATGGCGCCTCCGACGAGCACGGGACGAGGGACCCGCCCGACGACACGCCCGAACGACGCGGGCGCGGCGAGCTCGAGGGCGACGGGCAGGGGAAAGGCACGGACTCGCGGCATCGGCACCAACGCCGTCCGCGGCTCCTCGAGGTCGGCGGGCACCGCACGGGGCCAGGCTGCGCGTCGCAGCCGTGCGGCGAGTCCCTCTTCGAAACGGAACGAGGGATGAAAGCGCACGAGGCTGCGAGACAGCACCTCGGCGGCGTGGGCAAGCTCTGGGTCGCGCAGGTCGAGGTCGTCCTGGACGTCTGTCACTTGGCGTCCCCGCGGGCCTGTGCCCCCGGCTCCCGGAGCTCGTCAGAGACGCTCCGCAGCGCGCGGTGCAGCAGGACCCGCACCGCCCCTTCCGATCGGCCCAAGACGCCGGCGATCTCCGGGATCGACATCTCGTCGACGAAACGCAGGATCACGGCCGTGCGCCGGTCGGCGGAAAGGCGGTCCACCGCCCGCCAGGCACGTGTCGCTTCGTCGCGGCGGGCGGATGCCGCGGCCGGGTCGTCCTGGCCGGAGACATCGAGGGCGGCGTCGAGCGGGGCGATCGGGTGCCTTCGAGCCGCCCGGCGCTCGTTGCTCGCTAGGTGCCGGGCGATCTGGAACAGCCACGAGCGGAAGCTCGACGTTCCCGTCGCGCGCGGTACCTCCCGGAAGCGCGGTAGCGCGGCCAGCGCCTGCAGGAAGACCTGCTCGGTCAGGTCCTCGGCGGCGTGATGGTCGGCAAGCTCGTAGACCGCGAAGCTGTAGACCTGGGCCACGTACCTTCGATACAGCGTCTCGAACCGGCTGGGGTCGCGGCGGGCAGCCTCAACCGCGGGCCGATCCGGGTCGAACACGACGAGGGCCTCCTCGTCTCGACCACTTACCTTCCTCAACACCGCCGCAGTCTACTTGTTACGCGGCCGCCCGCGCCGATCGCCCCCTGCCAGGCCTCCGTCAAGCCACGCGGCAGCGGACCACCTCGCCCGCGTCTACCGGCACGGTCCTCTCCGCGGTGCGGACCAGCAGCACGCCGGTCCCGGAATCGACCCCTTCGCCGATGCCCTCGATCTCGCGGCCGCCGACCTCGACCGTCACCCGGCGGCCGGTCGTCCGTTGCCGCTCGTCCCACCCGCCGGCGTCGAACCGTCCGCCTCGCAGCGCCTCGAGTCGCGGCTCCAGCCGGTCGAGGAAGCCGACGAGCAGGGCGTCGCGATCGACGGGCCGGCCCCCGGATACCTCCGAGAGGCTGGTCATGCCGGCAGCCAGGTCAGGTGGAAAGTCGGCCGCGGCCCACTGCACGTTCACGCCGATCCCGACCACGACGGTATCGAGCCAGCCGTTCAGGACCGTCGACTCGCCAAGCACGCCCGCGACCTTGCGAAGGCCGCCGTCTGGAGCCGGCGCGACCAGGTCGTTCGGCCACTTGAGGCCGAGCGTGCCGTTGCGAAGGCCTGCCGCGTCCTCGGCAGCGTCGGTCATCGCCAGCGCGACGATCGCGGCCAGCTTCCAGGCATCGGCCGGCAGCAACCACGCCGGCCGAAACCCGACCGAGAGGAGGAGCGCGGTGCCGGATGGTGCAGTCCAGGACCGGCCACGCCGTCCCCGGCCTGCCTCCTGCTCATCGGCCACCGCAACACAGACGTCGGGCTCGCCTGCCACGAGCCAGCCGGCGACGATCGACTGGGTTGAGGCGACGCGACCGAAACGCTCGAGCCGCGCGGGAAATGGCTGCGCCCGGGCATCTGGTTCGGAAGCGGGCTCGATCACCGGGTCGCCCCAAGGGTCCGCTGTGCCGCACTCCTCCACGGATCAGTGGGACGCGCTCGCCACCTCGGGCTCAGGCCGCTCCAGCTGGAACGCCCGATGGAGCGCTCGTGAGGCCCGCTCGAGCTCCGACTCGTTGATCATGCAGGTGATCCGGATCTCCGACGTGGAGATCATCTCGATGTTGATTCCCTCGTCGGCCAGCGTCCCAAACATGCGGGCGGCATACCCCGGCGCGTTCTGGATCCCGGCGCCCACGATCGACACCTTTGCCACCGACTCGTCCGCCACCAGCTCGCGTGCCCCCATCTCCCGAACGACCGGCTCGAGCAGCCGGCGGGCGCGGTCGAGGTCGGAGCGCGGCACCGTGAACGACAGGTCGGTCGTCCCCTCGTGCCCCACGTTCTGCACGATGATGTCGACGTTGATCCCGTCGTTGGCGAGCGGCGCGAAGACGCTCCGCGCGATGCCCGGGCGGTCCGGAACGGCGACCACGGTCACCTTGGCGACGTTCCGGTCACTCGCGAGGCCACGCACCTTGTTGCGCTGCTCCACGTCGGGGTCCTCCTTGATGCGCGTCCCGGGGTGATCGCTGAACGTGGACCGCACCGCGATCTCGACGTCGTTCACCCAGCCGAGCTCGACGGCGCGCGTTTGCATGACCTGGGCGCCCTGGTGCGCCAGCTCGAGCATCTCCTCGTAGCCGATCACCGGCAGGAGCCGCGCGTCCGGGACGATGCGGGGGTCGGCCGTAAAGATCCCCTCGACGTCCGTGAAGATCTCGCAGCGGTCAGCGCCGAGGCGCGCCGCGAGTGCGACGGCCGTCGTGTCGGAGCCACCGCGCCCGAGCGTGGTGATCTCCCCCGTGGTATGGCTGTCGTCGGTCGAACCCTGGAACCCTGCAACGATCACGACGTTCCCGGCCTCGAGCTCGCGCACGATCCGGGCGGGGTCGACGTTGGCGATGCGGGCACGGCCGTGTGCGGTGTCCGTGCGGATGCCGGCCTGCGCGCCCGTCAGCGAGATCGCGGGCACGTCGAGCGTGTGCAGCGCCATCGTGACGAGGGCACAGCTCTGGAATTCGCCGATGGCGAGCAACCGGTCCATCTCGCGGGGATCCGGGTCACGCGTGATCTCCCGAGCCAGCTCGATCAGGTGGTCCGTGGTGTCACCCATGGCGCTCACCACGACGACCAGCGACGAGCCAGTGGCACGCTCCTCGGCAATGCGGCCGGCGACATGGCGGATGCGGTCGGCGTCGGCAAGCGACGAGCCGCCGTACTTCTGGACGACGAGAGGCATGGCGGCGATTGTACCGGGAGGCGGTGCGGGCAGGCGCCAGGACGGGTCGCCGGAAGGGAAGGCCTTCACGGCTTCTTATTGGCGTCCCGCTACGATTGCCAGCGATGCATCCTGCCGCCAGACCCCCGCGAGCCCGGATCCTCGTGGTCGAGGACGAGGCTCGGCTGCGGGCGCTGCTGCGCCTGTACCTCGAGCGGGCCGGCTATGAGGTCCGCGAGGCCGAGGACGGACGGACGGCGCTCGACGCGTTCGACGAGGACCCAGCCGATCTCCTGGTCGTCGACCTGATGCTGCCGAAGCTCCAGGGCGAGGCCCTGATCACGGCGATCCGGGAGGACTCGCAAGTCCCGATCCTGATCACCTCGGCCAAGCGCAGCGACGTCGAACGGATCGCCGGCTTGCGCCTCGGCGCCGACGACTACCTGCCCAAGCCCTACAACGTGCACGAGCTGGTCGAGCGGGTGAACGCGATCCTGCGTCGGACGGGCACGGGCATCGGGAACGGCGCGGGCATCCCAGCGCCGGTCCGGACGGGCGTCCGGATGGCGGGCGGTGCTGGTTCCGCGCTCGACGCACCCGCTCGCCTCTCGTTTGCAGGCGGCCGCCTCGTCTTCGAGCCGCCGACCAGGGCGTATGTATGCGGCGAGCTGTGCGGCCGGCTGACCCCGGCGGAGGCGCGTCTGCTGCTCGCCCTCGTCCGCGCTAGCGGATCGCCGCTCGACCGCGACCAGCTCCTCCAGGCAGTGGCGGGTCCCCACGCGGAAACCTCCCGTAACATCGACGTGCACGTGGGGAACATCCGTCGGAAGTTTCGGGACGACGCGGCCAGGCCGTGGGCGATCGAGACGATCCCAGACGTGGGATACCGGTGGGTCGCGCCAGTGGACGCGCCAGGCGAGGCGGACCAGCCGGCCGTCCATCCCGTCCGGGCCAACCACACGACACCCTGACTGTGGACCGCCTCGGCGTCCGCCTGGCCCTCGCCATCGGCGGCGCCGTCGCCGTCGTCATCGTCCTGACCGGGATCCTCGTCAACGTCGTCGTTGGATCCCGGTTCTCACAGTACCTGTCGCAGGAGGAGACCAGTCGGCGCGACCAGGCCGCGGCCATCCTCGCCGACGAGTATCGCCTGAACGGGGCGCTCGTGCTGACGGGGCTCGAGGTGCGCCAACTGGTGACCGCGGCGGGCGGGCCGATCGCCATCTACGACTTGTCGGGGGACCTCCTCGCACGGTCGGCCGGGTTCGGCGCGGCGCAGGCAGGGCCAGTCGACAGCTCGCCGATCGTGGTCGGCGGGCAGACGGTCGGCCGGCTCGACGTTCAAAGTCGCGGCCTTGCGGTTGCCGCCGTGCGGACGGCATCGCTGGCCTTTCGTCGCGGGATCGACCAGACGTTGCTCATCGCGGGGCTGGTCGCGGTGATCGTGAGCGTGGCCGCTGCACTGGTGATGGGGCTGCGCATGACACGGCCGCTTTCGTCGCTGGCCGCCGCCGCGCACCGGCTGGGAGGCGGCGACCTCGCCACGCGCGTGCCGGTGCCCACGGACCGCGAGGGCCACGAACTCGCGCTTGCGTTCAACTCGATGGCCGAGAGCCTGCAGCGCTCCGAGCAGCTGCGGCGCCGGGCCGCTAGCGACCTGGCGCACGAGATCGCCACGCCGGTCACGGTGCTGACCACGCAGCTCGATGCGCTGGCAGACGGCGTGGTCCCGGCGACGCCCGAACAGCTGGCGGCGACACGAGAGACCGCGGGGGAGGTTTCAAGGCTCGTAGGCGACCTGCACGACCTTGCGGCGGCCGAGGGGGCGGCCCTGTTGCGATCGCCCGAGCGTGTGGACCTGCTCGCGCTGGCGACCGACTGCGCGGCCGCCGTGCAGGCGCTCTACGGGCAGGAAGGCGTGGCGCTGCTGGGTCCGGGCGCCGGAGACGCGAGCGTGGTGGCGCACGTGGATCCTCGACAGGTGGAGCGCTCGCTGCAAAACCTGCTCACGAACGCCGCGGTGTACACGCCCCAGGGCGGCACGGTCCGACTGAGCGTGGCGAGGGAGGGCCCGGTTGCTCGGATCCGGGTGTCGGACACGGGACCGGGCATCCCGCCCGACCAGCAGTCCCGCGTCTTCGAGCGCTTCTACCGTGCAGACCCAGCGCGCGCCCGCCGGCCCGGGCAGCCGGGAGGGACCGGGATCGGGCTCACCGTGGCACGCGAGCTCGCACGAGCCAACGGAGGGGACGTGCGGATCGAGTCCTCGACGCCGCAGGGCACGACCTTCGTGATCGAGCTGCCGTTGGGCTAAGCGAGCGCTACTCGGCCTCGACGACGATGGGGCCGGCGTTGCGCGGCGCGACCGGGCGGACCCTGCCGGCCAGTGCCTGGTCCGCCGCCACGCGCGCCATCGCCTCCCCGGCCGCCTCCAGCGTGGACTCATCGTCGGCAAAGGCGATGACGCTCGACCCGGCGCCAGACAGGCATGCCCCGAGGGCGCCAGCCTCGCGGGCCGCGGCGAGTAGCGCCGGAAGCTCCGGGTAAACGGCCGCGCGGTACGGCTCGTGCAGGCGGTCTTCGGTCGCCTCGCGCAGAAGGGCGTACCGGCCGCTCGCGATGGCCGCGACGGCTAGCGCAGCACGGCTCACGTTGAAGGCCGCGTCGCGGTGCAGCACCTCGCGCGGAAGCGCGGCCCGCATGGCGGCGGTCGAGAGATGCCGCTCGGGGATGAACAGCACCGCCCGCAGCCGGCCCGGCACGTCGAAGCGCACGACCTCGGGACGTCCGCCGCTCATGGCCACTACCACAAACCCGCCAAGCAGCGCCGCGGCTGCGTTGTCTGGGTGGCCCTCGAGCTCGCAGGCAAGCTCGAGCTGGCGGCGCGCGTCCAGGCCGCCGCCTGTCAGCGCGTCCGCTGCGAGGAGACCCGCCACGGTGGCCGCTGCGGAGGACCCCAGGCCGCGCGCCAGCGGGATCTCGTTGCGCATCGCGATGCGCCAGCCGATGCCCGATGGGACCTCGCCCAGCGCCCACCGGAGGCCAAGCTCCAGGGCCACGACGAAGCGGTTCTGCCGATCCCCCGCGAGCTGGCCCTCGCCTTCACCCGCGACGGACAGCTCGACCGAGGGAGCGTCAAGGACCTCGACGCTGACCCGATTAACCAGGTCGAGGGCCATCGCGAGCGTGTCGTATCCGGCGCCGAGGTTGGCGGTGCTGGCGGGGACGTCGACGACCACGCACTGTCGGACGATGCCCCGGAAGGGTGGCGGCTCGGGGGCGGGGTGGATCCGGCCGGCGGGCCCGTCGGCTGCGACGTCGACCGCACCGGCAGCGTCGCCGGCCGGGGCTTCCACGGCGGGGAGCTCGTTGGCGTCCGCCGCGCCCACTGGCGGTGGCAACTCGGACCCGGGTGCGAGCTCGGTCGCCGGCGAGGCCTCCGCCGCGGGCACCTGTGCAGTCCCCCGCCGACGCCGCGTCACCACCCGAGCGCCCCCCTGACTCCCTCGACGGTTGAGGGTGCGGTGACCCCGGGCAGCACGTTCCGCCGCGCGGTGTCCGGGTCCTTGAGGCCGTGCCCCGTCAACACACAGACGATCGTACCGCCGGGGTCGATGGCGCCCTCCGCCGCCAGCTTCCGCACGCCCGCGACGGACGCCGCGCTCGCCGGCTCGCAGAAGACGCCCTCGTACCGCGCGAGGTCGCGGTAGGCGTCGAGGATCTCCTCGTCGGTGACAGCATCGATCCGGCCGCCCGACTCGTCCCGGGCCCGTACCGCCTTGTGCCAGCTGGCCGGGTTGCCGATGCGGATGGCCGTCGCCACGGTCTCGGGGTTCTCGATCGGGTGGCCGAGGACGAGCGGTGCCGCCCCGGCCGCCTGAAACCCGAGCATGACGGGCCGCGTCTCGACCAGGCCAGCGTCGCGGTACTCGCAAAAGCCGGCCCAGTACGCGCTGATGTTGCCGGCGTTGCCCACCGGGATCGCGAGGTAGTCAGGCGCGCCGCCCAGGTCGTCGCAGACCTCGAACGCGGCGGTCTTCTGGCCCTCCAGTCGATACGGGTTGACCGAGTTCACGAGAGTCACCGGGTGGCCGGTCTGCGCGCCCGACGCCGCCAGCTCGCGCACCACGCGCAGCGCGTCGTCGAAGTTGCCGTCCACCGCGACGACACGCGCGCCGGCGACCTGCGCCTGGAGCAGCTTGCCGGCCGCGATCCGGCCGGCAGGGAGCACAACGATCACCTCAAGGCCCGCGCTCGCGCCGTACGCCGCCGCGGATGCCGACGTGTTGCCGGTGGAGGCGCAGATGACCGCCCGGGCGCCTTCCTCGAGCGCTTTGGCCACGGCCACCACCATGCCCCGATCCTTGAACGAGCCGGTCGGGTTCATGCCCTCGAACTTCAGGTACAGCTCTGGACAGCCGATGGCGCGGCCGAGCGTGCGGGCGTGGACGAGCGGGGTGAACCCCTCGCCGAGCGAGAGCGGCGGCGTGAGCGAGCTCACCGGCAGGAAGCCGGCATAACGGTGGAGCAGTCGTGGCCGCGCGCCCGTGGTCGCCTGCTGCTGCCGCAGGTGCCGCAGCACCTCGCTCATGCGCATCGCTCAGCGCATCTCCAGAACCGGGAAGAGCGTGATGTCGGAAGAGGTCGTCAATTGGCGCCTCGCGTCCGCGAGCGGCACGGGCCCCACCATCGAAGTGCCGCCAGCGCCGTGGGCCAGCCAGCGGCGGCTGGCGTCCATGCCGTCGACCAGCCGGTCGGCCGGCAGGGCGACGGCCTCGGGCAAGCAGCTCCAGGTCGATCCCCGGCCGCGCGCGATGGCCAAGACGTCGCCGAGCACGGCGCTGCTCGTGGCCACGCCGCCCGCGCCGGGGCCGACGAACGCGACCGTCCCCACGGGTGCGCCGTCGACCTCGATGCGGTTCTCCGCCCCCTCGGTCCGGGCGAGGGGATCGGCCGACGGCACGGCAGCCGGAAGCACCCAGGCGCCGATGTGGCCGTCGGGAGCCTGGGTCGCGGCGGCCACCAGCTTCACGACCAGGCCCTCGCGCCGGGCAGCGTCGAGCAGCGGGCCGTCGACGGCCGTGATCCCTGGCCTAGCGTCGCCGGAGAGCGCCGGCGCGGCGCGGCGGATCGCGGACACGTCCGGCCAGACACCGAAGGCGAGCCTGATGAGGATCGCGAGCTTGTCGGCCGCGTCACGGCCTTCAACGTCCGCGCTCGGGTCGGCTTCCAGGAACCCCAGCGACTTCGCCTGCGCGACCACGTCGTCGTAGGAAGCGCCGGCGCTTGTCATCGAGCTCAGGACGAAGTTAGTGGACCCGCTGACGATGCCGCGCACCGCGGTGATCCGGTTGGCGGCGAGGTCGCACGCCAAGGGCGAGAGCACGGGGATGCCGCCGCCGACCGCCGCTTCGAAGCGCAGCGCGACGTTGCGCGTGCGCGCCAAGTGTTCGAGCTCCGCACCCCGCCGCGCGAGCAGCGCCTTGTTCGCCGTGACCACGCAGTGGCCGGCATCGAGCGCCGCGGCCACGAGCCGGCCGGCACCATCCACGCCGCCGATCAGCTCGACGATCACGTCGACATCGGGTCCCCCGATCAGACGCGCGCCGTCGTCGACGCATTCGACGCCGGCGAGGTCCAGCCCCTCGAGCCGCGTTGGGTCACGGTCCGCAACGGCGACCAGGCTGACCTCGCGCCCGCCTGTCACGGAACGGAAGCGCCCGCCACGGGAGAGCAGCCCGCGAGCCACCTCCCGGCCCACGGTCCCGAGACCGAGGAGCGCGACGCGGAGCGGGCGCGCGGTGGCGCTGGGTCCGGTGGCCGTCGATGGCGCGGTCATCGGGGGGATTGTAGGGCCAGCGCGGGCGCGAAATGTGCGGCGCCCCGGAAACCGCGAGACCGCCGGCTGTCCGGCGGTCCCTCGGTGAACGTCACGCGGCCGCATCCGGCCGCGCCTGCGCGCCCCGTGCTACCAGCGGCGGCCCGCCTCGAGAACCAGGGCTGAACTGCCGATCGCCACGAGCGCGAGCAGGATACGGAACTTCGCCAGCTGGGCCTTGTGCTTCATGCCACCACCGCACCCCCGGCGATGAGGACCTGCCCGCGGCGGCTGACGCCGTCGCGGCGAACACGAAGCGCGCCAGGATCGCCCTCGTGCTCTCCTTCGACTTCCGGCTCAGCCGGGCAGCGCCCATCGCTGCAGGCGCACGCTATCGGCCCGGCAGGTGCACCGGCAATGAGTCACAGGTACCAGGCGAGGGGCGTGCGGATCAGAAGGAAGTACCAGGACCCCCGCCGGTCGGGGGCGACGCCGGCGGCGAAGGCAGCGGCGAACGCATGGCCGCCACGATCACCAGGATGATTCCCAGCGCGATCAGGACGTCCCCGACACTGAACACGTTGGCCAGCGGCACGCCGGCTGGGAGGGCGAAGACGTCCCCCAACGGGCCGAGGACGGGCGACGCGAGCTCCCTGCTGTTGGCATACCCGCCGCTCTTCCCCAGGCCGGCCATCGCAAGCGCGGCTCGGCTGGCGGGCATCGTGCCTCCGTTGGCGATGATCGCGAGCAAGTTAAGACCCGCACCCAGGGCGACGACGGCCATGCCCCGAATGCGCAGGTTGACGAGGACGAAGACGAGCACGGCGCCCGTGGATGCCGCATAGAGCAGCGGACCGATGTCGCGCACCTCGCGGCCCACGGGCGCGCTGAACAGCACGACCTGCACGGCGAGGCCGGCGATCGCGACGCCGACCCACCGAAACGAGAGTCCGGCAAGGCCGTCGAGCCGGCCGCCCAGCAGCCGCCCGAACAGCAGCCCTAGGACGATCGCGTACAGGATGAACATGGGTGCCCGATCTCCACCGCGCCCCATGGTATCGAGTGGAGCTGCAGCCGCGTGACAGGTCGCAGGGCAACGCCTCCGAAGTTGGTCGTGGTGGACCGGGCATCAGCGGCGCAGCGGGCTTGCCTGCGGTGCGCGCTGACATAATCCGCCGGCCGCGCCCACCGGGCATTGCTCCGTGGAACCCGCGCGCCGAGGTCGAACCATCGACGATGGTGGGACAATCGCCTCAGCGGAAGTGCTATGGGGGCAGTACCCATGAGCCGGCAGGGCCCGCGCGGAACCGAGATCGCGATCGATCCGTCCAGATGTGCGGTAGCGATGGGTCCCCTCATCGTCCTGCTTGCAGGCATGTTGCTAGCGGCAGCATGCGGTTCAACGGCGCCAACGCCGTTCACGGCGGCTCCGGTGCTCTCCGCCGCTCCGGTCGCGTCGACCGTGAGTCCAACGGCTGCGGAGCGTGCTGCACCGGCGACGCCGGGCACAATCACCGTCTCTAAGACTGTGTCAGTACCACGCGGTGGCAGTGCCGTCACGCTCGGCACCTACACCTTCACCGAAGGCGCTGCCGGCGACTGGGCGGCCAACCAATGGGTCCGGGTCTGCCTTGCCGGGGTCGCCGGGTCGACCTCCGCTCTGAGCCTAGCCGGCGGCACTGTCAATGGACCGGATGCGCTTGGTCTCACCGCGAGCGGTGCCGGCCTGTCTGTCGGAGGCGCCCTCGGAGTCGGCTGCTTCGAAGTGACCATTGGCACGAGCAGCTCCACCTACCGCGAGTCGTTCAGTGTCAGCGACCTGCGCATCAAGGCGGACACTCGCGCGATGCCCGGCACGATCACTGCCGCGTACACGACCGACTTTGGCAACGACACCGCCTACTTCGGCGGCAGCTCGGCCACCGCGGTTGGTACCCTCGCCGCCGCGAGCGCGCCGGGCACCCAGCTTGTCGTCGTGACCCAGGAGGCGGGCAGCCCGGCGTTCGTCCCAGGCGCTCTCGCGGTCGCGGGTGCACACCCCGAATCCGTCCCCGTCGCACCGGTCGCGGCCACCGGCATGTGCGCCACTTCTGGAGGCACTGTTGCCCTTGGTCCCAGCCAGGAGTGCCTGCACGTGGCCTTCAGCGTGGCGCATGCCGCGAACGACGCGGTGAGTGAGAGCATCACTGGCCAGATCGGGTCCGCGCCTTCACCGGGCGTAATCGGTGACGCGATGGCTCCCTAGGCTAAGCCGCACTCGGCAACCGCAGAGAGTCGGAGAAGCCTCGGTCTCGAGGCCATTGTGCCGAGCGTGAGCCGCAATCGGAGTGCCGGTGCAGTAACACGACGGCGAAGAGGACGAGCAGCGCGCCGCCGACCAGTACGAGGGGCATGCTGCTCGAGACGGTGTCCACCGCTCCGCTGACGAGCCCGCTTGCTGACGAGCCCGCTTGCCGACGATCCGATCGCCCCGAGTGCTCCGCCGATGCCTGCGGTGGCCCGAATCGGGACCCGGCGCGCTCCGCTACACTCCGGGCCGATGACGACCTCGCCCGAGCCCACGGCCGCCCCCGTCCAGGGACCCGCTAGCCTGCCCCGCAGTCGTGTCTTCAGCGGCGTCCAGCCCTCCGGGCTGCCACACGTGGGGAACTATCTGGGCGCCTTCCGCTCATACATCGCGATGCAGGAGCAGCACGATGCGATCTACTGCATCGTGGACTATCACGCCCTGACGAGCACCCACGACGGCGAGCTCATCCGCCGCAACACGCAGGAGATGGCGCTCGGGTTGCTCGCCCTGGGGCTCGACCCAGAGCGCGCCGTCCTCTTCCGCCAGTCAGACCGGCCCGAACATACGGAGCTGTGTTGGCTGCTCAGCACCGTGGTGCCGGTGACGTGGGTCGAGCGGACGCCCTCGTTCAAGGAGAAGCGGCGCACGCAGCCGGAGGACGTGAACCAGGGGCTGCTGACATACCCGGTGCTGCAGACGGCCGACATCGCCATCTATCACGCAAGGTATGTGCCGGTCGGCAAGGACCAGGCCGCCCATCTTGAGCTCGCCCGTGAGATCCTGCGGGCGTGGAACGCTCGCTACGGCGAGTACTTCGTGGAGCCCGAGGCTGTCTTCAGCGACTCGCCGGTCGTGCGGGGCACCGACGGGATCAACAAGATGTCCAAGTCGCTCGGCAACGTCATCGACATCTTCGCCGAGCCCGAGGTAATCCACCGGCAGGTCATGAGTATGGTCACGGACACCGAGCGGATCCGCCGCACGGACCCCGGCCGCCCGGCCGTCTGCAACGTCTGCCAGCTCCATCGCTTCTTCAGCCCGGCCGACTACGAGGCGATCTGGGACGGGGAACGCACGGCCCGCACGGGCTGCGTCGACACCAAGCGGCTGTTATCCGAGCGGATCGTCGCGTATTTCGCCGAGGCACGGGAGCGGCGCCGCGCGCTGCTGGAGCGGCCTGGCTACGTCGAGGAGATCCTGCGTTCGGGCGCCGAGCGGCTGGCACCGATGGCGCGCGAGACGCTGGCCGTCTGCCACGACCGGATGGGGTTGGGCCGCATCGGGCGCTGACGGGGGCCGGCCGACTCCGTTCGCCCCGTGCCACGTCGTAGACTCACGTCATGGTGCCCGAGTCTCCCCGGGCGGGAATGGGTTTCACCGAGCGCGAGCGCCGCTGGCTGGACGCGTTGCTGGTCATCGGCACATTCGCCGTCTCGCTGGTCCTCGTCGGCCTCCTCGCCAATGTCTTCCTGTACTTCGGCGAGATCGTCCTCGTCTTCTTCCTGGCCTGGCTGCTCGCCTTCGTGCTGTCTCCCGTCGCCACCGTGCTGGAGCGGATCACGCCGGGCCTGCCGCGTGGGCTCGCCGTCCTGCTGACCTACGGGCTCCTGCTCGTCGCCCTGTCGCTGCTGGCCATCTATGCCGCGCAGGCGGTGTCGGGCTCGATTAGTGCGCTGGCCGCGAACGCCCCGAGCCTGCAGAAACGCCTGCTCGACGTCATCCAGTCGAACCAGGGCAGCCTTGACCGGCTGGGCATCAAGGTCGACGTGGCGGCCCAGGTGCAGACGTTTCTTCACAATCTCCCGGCGGTGGCGGCACCCGTGTCGAGCTTTGCACTGGCGGGGCTGGGGGTCCTGGGCAACCTATTGATCATCCTGTTCCTGTCGCTGTACATGGTGCTCGACCGCGACCGCATCCTGACCTTCGGGGCGCGGCTGGTCCCGCCCCAATACGCCGAGGAGTTCCGGCTCTTCGAGCGGACGGTGTCGCGCTCGTTCGGGGGGTTCCTGCGCGGGCAGGCGATCATGGGGCTGATGTACGGGGCGCTCGCCGCGCTGCTGGGGATGCTCCTCGGCCTGCCGTACACCCCAGTCGTGGGCGCCGCGTCCGGCGTCCTGCAGGCCATCCCCTTCTTCGGGCCGTTCCTCTCGTGGGCGCCCCCGGTGATCGACGCGATCCTGACGCAGCCCGCGTCCGTCGTTCCCACGCTCATCGTAATGGCGGCCGGCTGGCTGGTCGTGATGAACGTCGTCCAGCCACGGCTCATGGCCGACACGGTGGGGATCCACCCCCTCGTGGTGCTGGGCTCGGTGATCGTGGGCAGCAAGGTGGCCGGCGTCGCGGGCGCGATCTTCGGCATCCCGGTCGCCGCCGTCATCTCCAGTTTCTTCTTCTACTACCTCAACCGGGCGACGGCGGACCCGCGGACGGTCGCCGTGCGGGCCGCTCGACGGGTTGCCCAGCGCGAGGGGCGCGGCGTGCGCGTCCCGGTCCCGCCTCCACTGCACGACTCGCTAACAGAGATTCACGCGCGCGCAGACCTGCGGCCTAGCCTCGACGAGGACCCGGACCACGAGCAGGACCCGCACGACCCCGGGTGAGCGCCTCCCTGCGGGCTATGTCATCCCCTGCCACGGCGCAGGGGCAGGACGGTAGATCAGCCCGCGACGCGCAGGAGGGCGGCGGCCAACCCCGTGAACGCGGCCTCATCCAGGCCCGTGCCGGTCGCCGACCATGCCGGGTTCGTGCCCGGGTTGACGTCGATCGCGTAACCCGAGCCCGAGGGGAGCGCCAGCAGCGTCCCTGGCTGGTCGCCGAACGACGCTGTTCCGACCGCCTGCCCGCTCACGGGGCACCCGCTCGTCTGTCCCCCGCAGACGTTGCCCTCTACGAGCGTCAGCAGCGCCCCGCCAGGGCCCCGGTACGTGATGTCCAGGCGCCCGCCGTTGCGCAGCGAGAACGAACCGGCCTGCACGAACCAGCCGGTCGGCAGGACCGCGCAATACACCGTCCACGTGACCTGCCCGGCGATCGCTTCGAAGAACACGCGGTTGTTCTGGTTCCCGCTGCATCCCAACGCTCCCGTCAACTCGACCGACGGGCTGGCCATCCCGGGCTCGATTGATGCGGAGGCCGGCAGTCCGGACGCGAGAACGGGCGACGCGTCGGCCGGGTTCGCCGATCCCGGCGCGGGGATGCCCGTCGGCGCGGGCGCGGACGACCCGGCAGACAAACCGCCGGACGAGGCCGGGAGTGCGCTTGCGGTGGTCCCGCCGCACGCGCAGGAAAGCGCGATCGCCAGCGCCAGGACGCCGGCCGAGCGCGCGATTCGGGTCATCGCGTGCGAGCGTAGCGTCGGAGGAACGCCCCGGTCAACTGGGAGGGCCGGGTGCGACCGCGGGCACCGCCCTCGCGGGCGCGAACGGCACTATTGATCCGTGTGCCACGAGGCCCGGGTCGACGCCGAAGACCCGGCGAACAAGCTCGGGGGCAAGCGCGGTTTCCGCTCCCCCGTCGGCCGCGATGCACCCCTCGTCGAGCACCACCAGTCGCGGGAAGAAGTGGGCGGCAAGCACCACGTCGTGCAGGACGGCGACGACCGTGACCCCGTCACGCTCGTTGAGCTCCGCCAGCAACTCCATCGTCGCGACCTGGTGCCGAAGGTCGAGGTGCACGGTGGGCTCATCAAGGAGCAGGCACGAGGCCTCCTGGGCGACGGCCATGGCGAGCAGCGCCAGCTGCCGCTCGCCCTGCGAGAGCTCCCGGGCGTCACGCCCGACGAGGTGGGCCAGCCCGACCCGTTCGATGGCCCGCGCGACGGCCAGCCGATCGGCGTCCCGGAGTCCCAGAAACGGGTGCTCGTGCGGGATCCGTCCCAGCGCCACCAGCTGCTCGACGCTCGTGGCGAACGGCACGGTGGCCTGCTGCGGCACCACGGCGACGCGGCACGCCACCGCCTCGCGTGAGAGCGCGGCGAGGGGCACGCCGTCCAATAGGACCTCGCCGCGACGCTCCAGCGCGGTCCCACTGACGCACCGCAAGAGCGTCGACTTGCCCGCGCCGTTGGGTCCGATCAGCGCGACGCGCTCGCCGGACCGGATGGACAAGTCAATCCCGTGCAGGACTTCGCGGCCGCGGTATGCGGCACGAACGCCCCGGAGCTCAACCCCTCCGGCACTCACAGCTCGTACCCCGAGCGAGATCGGCGCAGGATCCAGAGGAAGAAGGGGGCGCCGAGCAGGGCCGTCACGACCCCGACCGGGATGTCCCCAGGGATCCGCGCCAGCAGGTCGCAAGCGGCGAGGAAGGCGCCGCCCCAGATCGCCGACAGCGGCAGGACGGACCTGCCGTCGGGACCCACCACGAGCCGCACCACGTGGGGCACGACGAGTCCCACGAACCCGATCAGACCCGCGATGGCCACCGACGCGGCCGTCACCAGCGACGCCGCGGCGAGGAGCAAGACCCGCTCTCGTCGCACGTCGAGCCCGAGGTGGGCGGCCGTCTCCTCGCCGAGGAGCAGTGCGTTAAGCGCGCGGCCGCGCGTCAAGAGCAGGGCGCCGCCGAGCAGCATCGCCGGCAGCGCCGCCGCCAGCTGCGGCCAGGCCACGCCGTCGAACCCGCCCAGCAGGAAGAAGAAGATCTGGCGCAGGTTGTCACCGGACAGCCACATCGTGATCGCCAGCCCGGCGGCCAACAGCGAACTCACGGCGTAGCCCGTCAACAGCACCCCAGTCATCGAGGAGAGCGGGCCAGTCCGCGACAGCCGGTAGACCACGATGACGGCGCCCAGCGCGCCGGCGAACGCCAGGCCCTGCAGGAGCCCGAACCCCAAGATCAGCCCGCGCACCGGGACCAGCACGCCCAGCGCGGCGCCCAGCGCGGCGCCGCTCGCGGTGCCCAGGACGTACGGATCAGCGAGTGGATTCCGCAACAAGCCCTGGAGCGCCGTCCCGGCCAGCGCCAGCGAGGCGCCGACGGCGATCGCCGCGAGCACGCGCGGGAGGCGGAGCTGCAGCACGATCGTCTCGTCGGCGGCGCTCCACGTCCGCGCCACCGGCCAGGCCAGCAGGCGGTGGGCGAGGATCGCCACCGTGTCGCCTGGGCGGATCACGACCTCGCCTAGCCCGACACCGGCCACGAGCACCACCAACAGCACCGCGACCCCGGCAACCCCGAGGGCGACGGATCGCGTGCGCGACCGCGCCAGCAGCGCGGCGGCCTCCCGGGCCCCCGGCGAGATCGCGGGCAGCGTCCGGGGAGTGGCAACCATCAGGGCACCGCGGGCCCGAGCGACGGGAGCGCCACGCCCGGGTGGATCGCCTCGGCCAGCGCAGCCAGCCCTTCCACGATCCGCGGCCCGGGCCGCGTGACGATCGTGTCGTCGACGGGGCGCACGGCATGGTCCACGACCGCCGTCATGCCCCCCCAGCCCGGTCGTGCGGCGACGATCGCGGGCGTGGTGCCGTAGTTCGCGTCGCCCAGCACGATCACCTGCGGGTCGTCGGCGACCAGCCGCTCGAGCGAAATCGAGTACACGCCTGCCACGCCGCTGGTGATCGGGTCGCCGCCCGCCCTGCGCACGAGGTCGGTGGTGAAGTCATCCGGCGCCGGCGTGTAGATGGACTTCGTGGCATCGAGCTCGTAGAAGACGCGCGGTCGGGGTTCGCCTGCGACCGCGGCGGCGATGGCGGACGCCTGGGCCGAGAGGCGAGCGGCGAGGGCTTCGGCGGGGCCAGCTTCACCGGTCGCCTCGCCTACCAGCACGATGTCGGCGAACACGGCGGGCAGCGTGGTCGCATAGAGGACGACGACTGGGTATCCGAGCGAGCGGAGTTGCGCAATGTCGCTCGCCGACGTGATCCCCTTCCAGGCGATGACGAGGCCCGGCCGCGCGGCGACGACCTTCTCGGTCTCCACCCCGGTGTAGCTCGCCACCTCCGGGAGCGACTTCGCGGCCGGCGGGTAGTCGTCGGAACTTGTGACGCCCACGATGCGGCCTCCCTCCCCAAGCGCGAAGAGCGTCTCGGTGATCGATGGGGCGAGGCTGACGATGCGGACTGGCGCGTGCGGGATGGCGACGCTGGTACCCTCGTCGTCGCGCAGCGTCAGCGGGAACGAGGAAGCCGGAGCCGCGCCGGTAGCCGCCACGGGTGGGGCCGATGCCGGGGTGGTGGCCGAGCCGCACCCCGCCAGGAGCAGGGTCAGCAGCAACGCGACCGCCAGCGCACGACCACGCGCCAGCGCGGTAAGAGGGGAAACGGGACGCGGGCCGGGGCGAGCGGGGTACACGGTGCCTTCCCTTTCTTACGAAGGTACGAGCACGACCGCGGGTCCGGCGACCGGACTTCCAGCCGCGGCCCGGCAGGCCGCGTGGCTGGTCACCGTAGCGGGACTGTGCCGGACTCACACCGGCTTCGCGGATCCCGCGGTCCTGTTCTGTCGTTTCGTGCAGTCTACTCTGCAGCCCCCAGGCGGCGCCGGGGCACCTTGCCGACGCCGCTTCGCGGCAGCTCTGCGACGAGTCTGACCCATCGTGGCCCCTTGTGCCCAACAAGGGGCCACCGCGCCGTGCTCCAGGACCATGTCGATCGCGAGGAACGCGCCAGGCGCCGGGGCAACGGACGCCTTGGAGACCTCCCGGAGTCACATGTCGGACGCTCACCACGGCCGCCTCCGCGATTAGGGTGCTCGATGGGCACCTTCTCCGCCTCGCGCGGCACACACCTTCCGCCCGCGATGCTCACGTCCTTCGGGCAGTCGACGAACCTCAAGCAGCCGGCTTCGCCCCGCCGTGTCCGTCGTCGACGGCAACCGTCCTGACGCGCGTTCGCGGTCTCCTCGCGGGGTCGCTCTCGGGGGACCAAGACGGGCGAACTGGGCTCTGGGGCGTGACATCCCCACCGCCGACAGCGAGCCGGCCCGCTTCCGGGCCGGCTCGTCATGCGCCAATTGCGGCGGCGTCGCCGCAGGGCTGTCTTCCAGGACGGAAGGTCAGACGGCCGCCGCCTCGACAGCGGCGTAGATCGACGTCTGCGCCTCCTCGGGCAGCATCGCCCCGAGGACCTTCTGGAGCGTCAGGACGTGGACGCAGCTCTTCCAGCTCTCAAAGAAGTGGCACGAGCAATGCCACCCATCGGTATCGAGTGAAACGACGTGCGTGTCGTTGTCTCCCCGGAACGTCAGGGACAGGGACTGGAACGTGATCCGATCCGTCTCGCGCGCGTACCGGTTCGCCTTCTCGATCTTGCCGATGAGGGTGGAATGCATCTGGGCAACACCTCCGGGGACCGCGAACGCCGTCCGCGAGCCCATCTCATCAGCCGGGCAACCGCTCGTTCGGGCGGCCGTCGCCGACCAGCTTGTCCGTCCAGACTACACCTCGCGCCAAGAGAAGATCGGGGCGGACGACTTACTCGGTCATGTCCGGATCGGCCAACGCGAGGCGCTCCTTGACGTACGAGATGGCCGCCACGGGCGTGGGATCCAGCCCATAGAGGATGGCCAGGTAGACGCTCACGAAGTCACCCAGCGCGATGGCCGATGCCGCCTGCGCGAGTCGTCCGCGACCGCCCACCACCACGACCTCGTGCCCCACCTGGCGCTCCGCCAGCAAGTCGGCCGAGAGGCCGCGCCGCAGAGCCACCCGGGGGTGATCGTCCGGGCTCGCGAGCAGCACGACGAACGTGCGCTCGTGCAGCGTCTCTGGCTGCTCGTAGCCGACCACCGCGTTATGGGTCGCCTCGGGCAGTTCCTCCCAGCAGGCAATGGACTTGCCGTTCTCGTTGAGCTGCGTCTTCCAGCGCCGCGCAACCGCCGCTAAGAAGCCGCCCGCCTCCACCACGGGAAGGCGGTCGACCAGCGACCAGGCGAGTTGCTTGGCGGGATTTGACTCCGTGGCGACTCCGGGCTCACAGTGGGCCACCATCTCGCGCACCGCCTCCGCGGCGTCGACGAACTCTTGCTCGCTGGCGTCTAGGCACCCGGCCCGTTCGAGCAGCCCTGCCAAGAGCGCTACGCCCGAGCCGACGGAGGCACGTGGCTGGGACTCGCCGATGTACTCGAGGTACGGAAGCCCGCCCGTGCGAGCCGCGACGAGGAGCGGCCCGCCGGTGCTAATGGCCGCCACCGGGCAGCCGCGGCGGATCGCCTGCGAGAGCGCGCTCAGCGTCTCCTCGGTCGCACCGCTGTGGGACGCCGCTACCACGAGCATCGGCGGCTGGACGAAACGGGGCAAATCGTAGTCGCGCACCGTCACGAGCGAGGCCCGCAGGCGATCCGAGAAGATCCCCCGGACCAAGTCGGCCCCGATCGCCGAGCCGCCCATGCCGAGGACCACGACGGCGGACGGTCCCCGGTGCGATGCCGGCAGGTCGAGCGCTCGCGAGCGCGCCCAGCCGTCGGTCAGCTGTTCGGCGAGGCGCGGGATCGCCGCCAGCATGCCCTCGCTGTCGTAGCGCCCGATCGCGGTCGCGTCGTCGAGCACACCACCCATGTCGGTCTCACTCCTCACGCGGTGCCGCGGACGAGCCGCTCGCCGGCGCCGAGCATCGCGTCGCGCTTCGCTTCCGACGTTGCTTCGACGTAGACGCGGACAAGCGGCTCGGTGCCGCTGAACCGGATCAGCAGCCACGATCCGTCCGGCGTCCACCACTTGAAGCCATCGTTGGTCACGAGAGTGACGCTCCGCGCGACCGGTTCGCCGCTGATGCGGGCCGGCGGCTCGGTGGACAGTTCCTTCCAGAGCCGATCCTTGACTTGCGGATACGTCACGCGATCGAGGTGCACGTCCGTCCGCAGGTAGTACGACGGTCCGGCGATCTCATGCAGGTGCGCGACCGCCCTCGAGACAGGCCAGCGGCCTTGTTCCCGCTCTCGGAGGAACAGGTCGAGCAGCATCAGGTCGGCGTAGATCCCGTCGCGCTCCGGGAGGTGCATGCCGAAGCCATAGCCGCCGGATTCCTCGCCGCCCATCATCGCGCCGGTCTCGATCATCTTGGGGCCCACGTACTTGAACCCGACCGAGGTCTCGTGGACCGCCACGCCATAGCGCTGCCCGAGCCGCTCCACCATCGATGTCTCGTTGACCGTGGACACGACCGGCTCCCGCATGCCGCGGTGCTCGAGCAGGTAGTACATCAACAGGCCCATGACCTGCAGCTGATGAATGAACCTCCCCCGCTCGTCAGCCGCGCCGGCGCGGTCCGCGTCGCCGTCGAGCAGGAGCCCGAGGTCATAGCCGCCCGCGGCGAGGATGCCCAGTGCCTCGTCCACGTTCGGGCGGATCGGCTCCGGGTTGATGCCGCCGAAGTACGGGTTGCGCTCGGAGTGGATCTCGCGGATCCGGATTCGGCCGCCTTCGAGGAGCCGGGGGATCCAGCCCGCGCCGGAGCCGTAGAGTGGCTCCACAAGGACGCTGACGTCTGCGGCCCGCAGCCGCTCAAGGTCGAGCGTGCGTGCCACGTAATCGCGGTAGCCCTCGAACGGGTCCACCCGCTCGACCAGGCCAGCTGCCTCGGCGTCGGCGAACGGCCGGCGCGGCGGTGCAGAGCCCGCATGCTCCGAGATGGTGCGCTCGAGGACCGCGAGGATCTCGGGCCCGGCGGCGGCGCCCGAGGGTGACTTCACCTTGAAGCCGTTGTCGGTCCAGGGGTTGTGCGAGGCCGTGATCATGATCGCCGTGGCGGTCCCTCGCGAGACCACCTCGAACGAGGTCATCTGGGTGGGGATCGGGGCGGCGGCGTAGAGGATAGGGATGTCGAACGCGAGCAGGACCTCGGCGGCGGCCTGCGCGAAGTACTCGCTCGCGAAGCGCCGGTCGTAGCCGACCATCACGCCCTTCGCGGCGGTTCCCTCCTGGGTGACATAGCGGGCCACACCCTCGGCGCACCGTCGAACGTTCTCGAAGGTGTACTCGTCCGCGACCCGTGCGCGCCATCCATCCGTCCCAAAGACGATGGGTGGCCGTTGCACGCTCTGCTCGTTCACAGGTGGTCAGTCTCCCCCGCCTCCCTGAGGCGCTCCACGATGGCCTTCACGTCCTGCGCCCGGTCGGCGGCGCAGACGAGCAGGGCGTCGGGCGTGTCGATCACGATGGTATCCGACAGCCCGATGGTCGCCACCAGCCGGCCGCCCAGGGCGCGCACGAGGATATCCCGGGAGTCGAGGTCGATGGCAGTGCCGGACGATCCCCCGGGCGACGTGGCCTGCAGCTCGCGGACGGCCCGCCAGTTCCCCACGTCGCTCCAGCCCGCATCGAGGCTGCCCATCAGCACCGTGCCCGCCCGCGCCGCGTCCTCCATCACCGCATAGTCGATCGACACGGAGCGCACGCTCGCGTACCGGCGCGCGGCCTCGGGGCCGTCGAGCAGACCACCCTGCTCGTTCGCGCCAGGCGCCGCGAGCGCCAGGCGGACGCCCTCGAGGATGTCGGGGGCGAAGCGCTCGAGGGCGCCGAGGATGGCCCGGCGACGCCAGGCGAACATGCCCGCGTTCCAGGCGATGCCAGGCATCCGCAGGAGATCCGCAGCGCGGCGCGCGTCCGGTTTCTCCACGAAGGCCGCGAGCCGGTACGCGGGGAGCTCGCCCGGGGCCGCCACACCGGCGCGGGGCACCAGGTATCCGAAGCCTGTCTCGGGACGATCCGGCCGAACTCCCAGCGTCACGAGGGGTGTCTCGACGTCGAGGGCGCCGCCGGTCAGGCCGTCGGCCTCCGCCACTGCCCGCAGCGCAGCGCGAAACGCATCGTCGTTGGCGATCCAGGCGTCGGCCGGCAGCACGACCATCGTCTCGCCCAGCGGCCGCTCGACGGCAACCGCAGCGAGCGCGATGGCCGGCGCCGTGTTCTGACCCATCGGCTCGCCGAGCACGTGGTCGGGCCGAAGCGCCGGCACCTGCTCCAGCACGTGCGGCCCGTGGCGCCGCTCTGCCACCACGTAGATCCCATCGATGCCGACCAGCGGCAAGGCCCGCGCCACGGTTCGCTGGAAGAGTGTCGCGCCGCCCAAGAGCGGCAGGAACGGCTTGGGTCGGTCCTGTCGCGACAGCGGCCACAGACGCGTCCCGCCCCCTCCCGCGAGGATCACGACGTACACGCCGCCCTCCCTTTCTTCCGGTCGCCGCTCGCCTCCGCCTTCGGCGGGTGCGGGTTCCGGCGATCCGCCCTCAGGCCTCGACGGTC
The DNA here is from genome assembly GCA_963835945.1 of uncultured Chloroflexia bacterium. Classification (GTDB taxonomy): domain Bacteria; phylum Chloroflexota; class Limnocylindria; order Limnocylindrales; family CSP1-4; genus JAJYNJ01. The sequence goes on along the minus strand of CAWIHR010000068.1, from coordinate 15,821 downwards.
GCCTCCGCCGGGACGACCCCGGGGGCCGGGAGGCCGGCGTCGTCGGCTAGTGCCGCGGCGACGTCGATCCGCTCCCAGGGCAGGTCGAGGTCCGGCCGGCCGAAATGGCCGTAGGCCGCCACCTGGCGGTAGATCGGGCGTCTCAGGTCGAGGCGCTGGATGATCGCCGCCGGCCGCAGGTCGAAGTGCGCCCGGATCAACGCCTCGATGCGCTCGTCGGAGATGCGCCCCGTACCGAACGTCTCGATCGAAACCGAGATCGGACGGGCCACGCCGATCGCGTAGCTGAGCGCCAGCTCGAACCGGTCCGCGATCCCGGCGGCCACCACGTTCTTCGCCACCCAGCGCGCCGCGTAGGCGGCGGAGCGGTCGACCTTAGAGGGGTCCTTGCCGCTGAATGCACCGCCGCCGTGGCGCGCCATGCCGCCATAGGTGTCGACGATGATCTTGCGGCCGGTCAGGCCCGCGTCGCCCATCGGCCCGCCGATGACGAAGCGGCCGGTGGGGTTGACGTGCACGACCGGGTCGCGACGCCGCAGCTCCTTCGGCACAACCTCGCAGACGATGCATTCCATGACGTCGTTCCGAAGACGTTCCGTGGCGACTTCCTCGTCGTGCTGCGCCGCAATCACGACGGTGTGCACGGCCTTCGGCAGGCCGCGCTCGTACTCCACGGTGACCTGGGTCTTGCCGTCCGGGCGCAGGTAGGGCAGCGTGCCATCCTTACGGACCTCGGCCAGGCGCCGGGCCAGCCGGTGCGCAAGCGCGATGGGCAGCGGCATGAGCTCGGGCGTCTCGCGGCAGGCGAACCCGAACATCATGCCCTGGTCGCCCGCGCCCTGGTCGTGGACCTCGCCGCCGGTGCCGCGGGTCTCGAGGGCGTCGTCCACGCCGCGCTTAATGTCCGGCGACTGCTCGTGCACCGAGACCATCGTTCCGCACGTCCGGTAGTCAAAGCCGTACCGCGCGTCGGTGTAGCCGATGTCCCTGATCGTCTCGCGCACAATGGTCTGGAACTCGACGTAGGTGCTGGTGGTGATCTCGCCCAGGACAAACACGACGCCGTTGGTGGTCGCGGTCTCGCAGGCCACGCGCGCGTCGGGGTCGTTGTGCAGGATCGCGTCGAGGATCGCGTCGCTCACCTGGTCGCACAGCTTGTCGGGGTGGCCCTCCGTAACCGACTCCGAGGTGAACAGGTAGGTGGCGTCCTGGAGGATGCTGATCCCGGCCATCTGCGACTCCTGCCTACGTGCCGCTCGTCCAGGACGAGAGGTACGCCCGCTGCTCGGGCGTCAGCTCGTCGATCCCGATCCCCAGCGCCTCGAGCTTCAGGCGGGCCACCTCCCGGTCGATTGCGTCGGGCACGGCGTAGACCGCGCGATCGAGCTCGCCGTGGTGTGCCACCACGTACTCCACACCGAGCGCCTGGTTCGCGAAGCTCATGTCCATGACAGCGGCGGGGTGGCCCTCGGCAGCTCCGAGGTTGACCAGCCGGCCCTCGACCACCAGCCTGAGGCGCCGGTCGCCGAGGTCGTACTCGTCGACGTCGGGGCGCACTTCGCGGACGCGGCCGTCGGCCAGGCGGCGGAGGGCCGGGAGCTCGATCTCCGCGTCGAAGTGTCCGGCGTTGGCGAGGATCGCGCCGTCGCGCATCACGCGGAAGTGCTCCTCGCGAATGACGTTGAGGTCGCCCGTGGCCGTGATGAAGACTTCTCCCCAGGGCGCCGCGTCGGCCATCGGCAGCACCACGAAGCCGTCCATGAGCGCCTCGATCGCCGGGATCGGGTCGACCTCCGTGACCGCGACCTGCGCGCCCATTCCCCGGAACCGGGAAGCGATCCCCCGTCCGACCCAGCCGTACCCGGCCACCACCACGTGGCGACCGGCCAGGAGGATGTTTGTGGCGCGGAGAATCCCGTCGACGGCCGACTGGCCGGTCCCGTACCGGTTGTCGAAGAGGTGCTTCGTCTTGGCCTCGTTGACCGCCACGACGGGGTAGCCCAGCGCTCCGTCGGCGGCCATCGCGCGGAGCCGGACGACCCCGGTCGTGGTCTCCTCGGTGCCCGCCATTACCTCGGGGACCTGCCCGGGGCGCTCCGTGTGCAGCAGCGTCACCAAGTCGCACCCGTCGTCCATGGTAACTAACGGATGCGTGTCGGCGATCGCGTTGAGGTGCGCGTAGTAGCCGTCGCGGTCCACGCCATGCCTGGCGTAGGTGGGGATGCCGTATACCGCTACGAGGGCCGCCGCCACGTCGTCCTTGGTAGAGAGCGGGTTTGAAGCGGCAAGCGCGATCGCCGCACCGCCCGCCTGGAGCGTCCGCACCAGGTTCGCGGTCTCAGCCGTCACGTGCAGGCAGGCCGCGATCCGCACCCCCGCCAAGGGGCGTTCTTGCTCGAACCGCTCGCGGATCAGGCGCAGCACCGGCATCTCTCGCTCGGCCCACTCGATGCGACGTCGCCCCTCGGCGGCGAGCGCAAGGTCGGCGACATCGTGGGCCGGCAGTTGGGCGACGGACATGTGTGTGGAACTCCTGCGGGCCGGAAAGGTCAGGGCTCCTTCCGGGCTGGGAAGAGGCGCCGTAGCGGTGCCATGATGCCATCGAGGGTCGAGGCACGCCTGTGGGCGAGCCGCTCAGCGAAGCGACAGTGTTCGCCGTAGCCAAGCGTACGATATGCGGCGATCGCGGGCGCGTTGTCGGCGCGAACGTTCAGCACGACCTCGTCGCACGACCGCAGCAGCTCCTGCGTCACCGCGCTGGTCGTGATCTTGGCGAACCCGCGACCGCGGTGCTCCCGGTGCGTCAGCACGTTTCCCACGACCGCCATTCTCGCCTCGCGGCTGACGACGTGGGTGCCTGCGGCCGCGACCAGCGTGCCGTGCACTCGGATCCCGTAGTAGACGCCCTCCTCGATCGCCGAGGCCGGCAGCCACGACGTGAAGCCAAGGTCATACAGGCGGTTCAGGTCGCCGATCTCGCCCGGCACCATCCGCGCCGCCAGGCCAGCGTGCGGGCGGAACGTCACCCGATCCACGGCCATGCGGATCATCTCGGGTCCCGGCTCGACGCGGTAGAGGCGCTCCACGGCGGGAAGCACCCCGTACGACATCGCGACGTAGGCGGCACGGGGCCTGATGAGGTCGCGGAGAACGGCCTCGACGCCGCCGGAATTGCCCATGACGAAGACGGGCTGCGGCGCCAGCCCGGCGTACTCGAGCACGAGGGATTCCGGCACTAGGCCGTCGAAAGCGACGCCCCAGCGGGTTCGGGCAAACTCCCGGTCGTCGAGGTCGCACAGGGCGTACGCGGCGAACAGCCGGTCCCGCTCGAGGAATTGGCGCAGGAGCACCCGGTCGGTCGTGAACCGAACCACGAGTCCCCGCTCGCTGGACTGGGCTCGAGCGAGGGTCACCATCAGCCCTCCCAGCCGTCCTCATCCTCGGCCGGCGGCGACGGCAGCGCAGCGGTCGTTTCGGAGCCCTCCGACCCGGCCTCGTGGTCCACGGCGGCGTCCGCGGCGAGTGCCGACGCCTCGGGCGGTAGCGACTCCTCGGGCGAGGGCGGGGCGGGCGGGCCCGACTGTCGCAGTTTGACGGCGCGTTCGAGCGACTCTTCGAACGGCGGTGCGAGCACGCCCAACTCGGTGACAAACCCGCGGATCAACGCCGCCGGCGTGACGTCGAGCACCGGGTTCTGCACGAGGCTCTCGGCCGGCGGAATGCGACGACCGTTCACATCGGCAAGTTCGTCGGCGGGGCGCTCCTCCTCCATGAAGCCCCACGCGTCATTCACGCGCAGGTCCACTGTCGAGAGCGGTGCGCAGACATAGACCGGCACAGCGTGCCGAGCGCCGACGACCGCCAGCGTGTACGTGCCGACCGTCGCAGACACGTCGCCGTTCCGAGCGATGCGATCGGCGGCCACGAAGATGGCATCGACCCGCCCCCGGGCGATAATCCCGGCCGCGGCAGCGTCGGCCAGGACAGTGTGCCGGATGTCGAGACGGGCCAGCTCGAAGGCCGTGATGCGCGCTCCCTGCAGCGTGGGGCGCCCTTCCGGAACCCACACGTGGACGTCGCGGCCCTGCACCTGCAGTTCCTGCAGGACCGCCACCGCGGTTCCGAGTGCTCCGCCGGCGAGCGCCCCCACCGGGCCGTGCACGAGGACTTCGAGATGCCGCTCGAGCGGGACGGGCAGCGCGGCCGCACCGGCCCGCCCGAGCGCGGCATGGTCGAGCATGGCCTCGTCCGAGATCGCTTCCGCCTCTTCGCGCAGCACATCTGCGGTCAGGTCGCCGGAGGCCTCCTCGCCCACGCGCTGCCACGTCGCCAGCACCCGATCGAGCGCGGCCTCCATCGGACGGGAGCTCGGTCGCGACGAGCGCAGGGCGTTGATCGTGCCGTGCAGGGTCGCGACGCGAATGAACCGCGTCGACGTGCGCATGCGTTCGGCCGCGACGAGCACACCGTACGCGGCAACCTGCGCCAGGACGGGACCACCGCGCACGAGCCGGTCGCGGACGCACCCAGCCACCTCCGCGCCAGTGCGGCAGGTGACCTCGACCAGCTCGTCGGGGAGCCGGCGCTGGTCGACCAGGGTCAGCTCACCCTCCCGGTACCGGTAGGGGCTGCGGAACTGCGCCACCGGAGGCGGCGCCGGCGGGTCGTCCAGCTCGAGGAACTGCCCGATCGGATCGCCGGACGCTGGGCGTCCGCCGAGGAGCTCTCCAGTCGCAGCCAGCGAACTGCGCTGCAGGGCCGTGGCGGCGCCGACCAGCTGCGCTGCCGCCTGGACGGCCTCGCGGCTGAACGCGCGGAAGAAGCTGCGTCGGCCGAGGTCGGCCGGAGCAGGTTCAGGCACCGCGTCGGTAGCGACGAAAGCGGGGGGAGCTGCGGCCTCGCCAGACGGTGCAGGCTGGGTGCCGGCTCGACTCGTCGGATCAATCGCTGCATCAGCGTCGGTGGAGCCCTTGTCCGCCCAAGGCAGCTCCGCCTGCCCGCCCGGGCGTCGGTCGTCCGGAGCGTCGCCCCGACCCCGATCGCTCACCCGGGCGCCCCGCGGTCAGTACTGGATGATGCTGTGCACGTCGTAGCCGCGGAGGCGCTCACGGCCTTTGAGGAACCGCAGCTCGACGAGGAACACGAGCCCGACGACCTCGCCACCGATCCGGCGCACCAGATCGATCGTCCCGCTGACCGTCCCGCCCGTTGCCAGCAGGTCGTCGACGATCAGCACGCGCTGGCCCGGCGTGATCGCGTCACGATGGATCTCGAGCGTGTTCGTGCCGTACTCCAGCGCGTATTCCACGCTCACCGTCTCGGCCGGCAGCTTGCCCAGCTTGCGCACGGGCACGAACCCGACCCCCAGAATGTAGGCCATCGGCGCGCTGAAGATGAAGCCGCGCGATTCCATCCCGACCACGACGTCGACGCGTCGGTCGCGGTACGGATCGACCAGCAAATCGATCGCGCCCTTGAACGCATCGGGGTCTTTCAGCAGTGTCGTGATGTCGTAGAACAGGATGCCGGGCTTCGGGAAGTCGGGGATCTCGCGGATCTTCGCGCGCAGATCGTCGGCGGACACTGATCCTTGCCCCCTCACCTCACGCGTCGTCATGGCCCGGCAAGTTTACCGCACCCCACGACCGTCCCCGCTGGGAGCCGACGCGGCGAGGACCCGTCGACCGACGCAGCCGATGCCCGACGGGCACGGTCACGGCGCGTGCATGCGCCTCGCTTAGGCGCCGTCTCGTCCACCGACCAGCGCGCCAAACCGGGCGCGGACCGCGGCCGCCGACAGGTCCTCGAGCGCGGCGCGCGCCTCCTCGCGCACCCGCGCCTCGTCCGCACCGCGGATGGCGCGCCGGACGGCGGCCAGGCTGCTCGCTGCCATGCTGAGCTTGCGGATCCCCATACCCACCAGCGCCAGCGCGGCCGCGGGGTCGCCCGCCATCTCGCCGCAGACGGACAGCTCGATCCCGGCGCGGTCGGCCCGCTCGACGGCCTCGCGCACGAGGCGCAGCAGCGCGGGGTGGAGGGAGTCCTGGTACCGGGCGAGGTCCGGGTTCCCCCTGTCGACGGCGAGCGTGTACTGCAGCAGGTCGTTCGTGCCCAGGCTGGCGAACGAGAGGCGCCCGAAGTAGCTGTCGCCGACGAGGATCGCCCCGGGGATTTCGAGCATTACACCGAGCCCGACGGGAGCGAACGCTTCGCCCCGCCTCTCAAGCTCGGCGCGGGCCTGCGCCGCGAGGGACAGCAGCGTGGCAGCGTCGCCGGCATCCGCGACCATCGGCGCCATGACGTTCACGGGCCCCGCCACGGCGGCCCGCATCGTCGCGCGCAGCTGGGCTAGGAAGATGTCGGGTCGTGTGGCCGCCAGCCGGAGGGCGCGCACGCCGAGGAACGGGTTCGCCTCCGGAGCCATGGGCAGGTACGGGATGGGCTTGTCCCCGCCGACGTCGAGCAGTCGGATGGTCACCGGGTACGGCGAGAAGGCCTCGACAGCGGCCCGGTACGCCGCCGCCTGTTCGTCCTCCGTCGGCTCGCTCGCGCGCTCCATGAAGAGGAACTCCGTCCGGAATAAGCCCACGCCCCGGGCTCCGAGCGCCACGGCGCGGGACGCCTCGTCGGGAGTCCCGATATTGGCCAGCAGCGTGATCTCGACCCCGTCGCGGGTCATCGCCGGCAGCGACGCCTCACTGCGCGCCTGCGCGTCCGCGCGTTGCGACTGCTCGGCGCGCCGCTCGAGCTCGGCGCTGGCCGCGGCGTCGGGCTCGATGAAGACCTCGCCCGTGCTGCCATCGATCGCGAGGTCGCCGGGAGCCAGCGCGGACAGGAGCCCCTGCACCCCAACAACGGCCGGAATCCCGTAGGCACGCGCCAAAATCGCGGCGTGCGCGGTGGCTGAGCCGGACTCCAGAGCGAACCCCAGGAGACGATCCCGGCGAAGGGTAGCGGTCACGGACGGCGGCAGGTCTTCGGCGACCACGATGGCCGGCACGTCCAGGCGCGGCAGGCCGGGGTCCGGCACGCCAGCGGCTCGGCGGGCGATCCGCAGAGCGACGTCGGCCACGTCGGCCGCCCGGGCCGCGAGCAGTTCGTCACCGAGCCCACGCAGCTGCTCGGCCAGCTCACGTCCCGCCTGGAGGACCGCCCCGACGGCGTCGAGGTGTCGCTCCTCGATGGCCTGCTCCGCCAGCGAGGCGAGCGCGGGATCCCGCGCCATCTGCGCCTGGGCGTCGAAGATGGCCCCCTCCTCCGGGTGCCCCTCCGCGGCGACCTGCTCCCCGATCGCCTCGAGCTCGGCGGCCGCACGCTCCGCCGCCGCGCCCAGCAGGGCGCGCTCCGCCGTGGCCTGCGCGGGAAGGATCTCGCGCGTCTCCGGCTCGCGCGGCGCCTCGACGCGAGCCCAGGGTCCCCGTGCGACCCCGCTCGAAGCGGGGGTCCCCAACAGTCTTCGCATGGTCGCGATTCTGCACCGGCGGGCACGCCGCTGCACCGGCGGCCGGCGCCGCTTCGATCCGGCTGTCGCGCTAGTGCGCGGCCGGCGGCGAGCCGAACCGGCGTTCCGTGCCGGCCACGAGTCGAGCGATGTTGTCGTAGTGGAACAGCCAGATCAGGAGCGGCCCGGCCACGGCGTAGACGTAGTAGACGGGCGGCTGGCTGCCGATAGCGGCGATCGCCACCAGCGCCAGTCCCGCTGCCGCTGAGCCCGTCAGCGACGCGAGGGAGGAGTAGCGGCTGGCGAGGAACACGACCGCGAAGACCGGGACGATCAGCAGCGCGACGAGCGGCTGGATGACGAGCAGGCCGCCGAACCCGGCGGACACACCACGCCCGCCCTGCATGCCCAGGAATGGCGACCGGCTGTGCCCGACGATCGCCGCCAGCGCCGCAACGATCTCCACCGCTGCGCCCGCACCGAGCGCCCGCGCGATCAGCACCGCCGCGATGCCCTTGCAGACGTCGAGGAACCCGGTCAGCACTGCCAGCCTGAGCCCTAGCGCCCGCGCGACGTTCGCGCCGCCGGTGCGGCCGCTCCCGATCGACCGCGGGTCCGGACCACCTGCTGCCCGAGCCACGATCACGCCCCAGGGAATGCCCCCGATGAGGAACGCGGCGACCACGATCGCGATGTCCCGAACCAGGGTGACGAGGCTCATCGCGAACGAGTATACGGTGGCGCGCCCCGAACTCAGCCTGCCGCCGCAGTATCGGCGAGCTCGGCGAGCAAGCGGTCGGGGCGGCCGCGGAACCAAGCCCGCCGCACCGGGTCGGCGGCAGCCTCCTCGACCAGTCGGTGCAGCGAAGTATTCACGGGGGCGCTCACGCCCAGCCGTTCGGCAGCCGACGCCACCGCGCCGTTGAGCCAGGCCATTTCAGTTGGCCCAGGGGCCTCCGACAGGGCGATCCGAAGGGATGGCACCTTGCCACCGCGGGCCCCGCCGAGGACTCGGGAGAGGATCGGTCGGACGATCGGAGCTGGCACGCGGAAGGCCCGGACCAGCATCCGAACGTCTGCGCCGGGGAGCGCCACGAGAGGGAGACCGAGCGCGTCCATGACGGCTAGCGCCTCCATTTCCTGCCGCCGCTCGACGTCGAAGAGCGCGCGATCCGCGTAGATCGCTCCGACGTCGAGGTCGAGCAGCGCGCTCGTGGCGTTGCCCACGAGGTTTGCGAGCAGCTTGGACCATTTCATTGCCGCCGCATTCTGGAACGTCCGCGCCGGCATCCCACCGGCCGCGAAGGCGCTTGCCAGCGCGCGGGCGGCGCGGCGGGCCAGGACCTCCGGAGACACCGGCGCGAGCCCAATGCCGCCGCGTCTCAGCCATCGCACCTCGCCCTCGAGCCCCAGTTCCGCGGCGGCGGTCAGCGAGGCCGCGACGAGAGGGCTGCCTGGACGAAGGGCCGTGACAATCTCCTCGGCGCCGACCCCGTTCTGCACCGTGACCGCGACCAGGGCTGGCCACGTGTCCAGGATGGCCGCGGCCTCCGGCAGGTCATACCGCTTGACCGCCAGCACCGCCGCGTCGAGATCCGTGCCCGGCAACCGGCCGGACGCGGCGAGGCGTTCGACCCGCAGCGACCGGCGGCGGTCCCCGGGCCCGACGAGCTCGAGCGTACCGGGCGTGGGTTCGGGCGGGCCGGATCGGCCCACGAGCACGACGCGGTGGCCGGCCGACGCTAAACAGCCGGCGAGGACGGAGCCCACGGCACCCGCGCCGATGACGGCGATGCGCACGGGACGCGCGCCGAACTCAGTCGGCGACGTGCTTGTCGTAGGAGGATGCCGCCTCGGCTGTAGCGAGCACCGCCTCGAGGTTGTCGCCGACGCTCGCCTGCACGGCCGCGAACACCGCCCCCTCCACGAGCGGGCCGCCACTGATCCGCACCCGCTCGGCAAGCGCGGGCTCGAGCAGGTTCTCGATTGCAAAGCGGCTGGCGTGGACCGCCCCGTTGAAGTCGACCACCACGACGACTCCCGCCCCGGCGTCCGCCTCCCCGATAGCCTCGGCGATGCGAGCCGGGTCCTCGCCGAGCGATCCGTCGATCGCTCCCCCCGCCGCGATCACCCGGATCTCGGGCGCCTGTTCGCGGGCCATCTGGAGTGCCATCTCGACCAAGCCGTCCGCCACCTGCGCGGAGTGCGAGGCGACCACGACACCGACCAACGCGTGACCGCCGACGGCTCTCCGCTTCGCCCGCCGCGCCGCTCCCCTCTCGGTTCACCGTCGCGTGACGAGAATGGCCAGGAGCGCCAGGCCGTAGATGATCGTGACGAGCCAGACGACGACGAAGGCCCGGGTGACGATGCGCTCCGCCCGGGCGCTGAGCCCAAAGTCGAAGATCACCGCGCGCAGCCCGAGCAGGCCGTGCCAGCTCACGACGACGAGGAACAGCGTTTCGAGCGGCAGGATCACCGGGTTGGTGATGTAGTCGATGACCTGCTGGTAGTCGCGCAGCCCGCCCTGGACCACGAAGTGGTTGGCGATCATGTGGAGCGTCACGAGGAACAGCACGACGACGCCCGTGATCGCCTGCCAGCCCCACCCGATTCCCGGCAGGGTGTCACGCTCTTCGGGTGCCCAGCGCTCCGGCAGCCCCGACGGCCGTCCGGTTGTCCCAGGCCCTTCCTCGACCCGTCCTGTCATCGCCTCAACCCCCGTGAACGAGGAGCATCAGGACGCCGATCACCAGCACGATCCCGCCGATCACGGTCAGCGCCAGCAGCAGCGCCTTCTGGCGATCGACCACCAGCCCGAAGCCCACGAGGGCCAGGCGGATCCCGTTCAGTCCGTGGACCAGGAGCCCGGCCAGGAGCACGACGTCCAAGGCGAGGAACACGGGGTTCAGGAACCAGTTCTTGAGCAGAGAGTTCCACGCCGCGGCGCCTACCGCGAGCTGCGAGAGCACGATCAAGGTGCAGGTACAGGTAGAAGAGCACGCCCAGGCCAGCCAAGCGGTTGAGGATGAACGCCCAGCCGCCGAGCCGGCGGCCGCGGACGTCGACCCAGCCGGCAACGCCCCGGCGACCCGCCGCGCGCGAGGCAGGGCGCTCTGTGCCGACGGTTCGTTCGCTCATCGCCGTGCTCCCACTGGCTCTGCTGACGGCCGTCGCCATCGGCGCCCGATCAGCGAGCGGCGCAGCTGCGCGATGTGGACCGCGGGCTCCACGTTCGACGGGCAGGCCTCGCTGCATTCGAAGGCGAGGTGGCAGCGCCACGCCCCGTGGGAGTCGTCCGCGAGCCGCATGACGAACGGGACGTCGCCGCCGCGCGGCTCTTCCCTGACCCGGTCGGCGGCGGCCAGCGCGGCCGGCGCCAGGTACGCCGGATCGGTGCCGGCGATCGGGCACGCGGAGACGCAGATGCCGCACTCGATGCAGTCCTCGTAGCGCATCGAGTGGGCGATCCCCGGCGCGGGGTACGAGCCAGGGACGAGCTCGCTCTCGCGCACCAGCGGCCGCCCGACTGCGTTGAACCGCGCATAGAACGGCCCCATGTCCACCACGAGGTCACTGACGACCGGGGCGTTGTCCAGCGGCTCCACGACGACCTCGGACGCTGCGAGCTCGCGGACGTTCGTCACGCAGGCGAGGACTTCGCGGTCGTTGACCTTCATGCCGCATGTGCCGCACGAGGCGTGGAAGCACGAGTGGCGGAGGGTCAGGCTTGGGTCCTGCGTGCGGCGGATCGCGGTGAGCGCGTCGAGCACGGTGGTGCGCGGCCCGATCGGGACCTCGAAGCGGTCATGGTGGGACGTCGCATCGCCCTGCTTGTAGCGGTGCACGCGGAAGGTGGTCGTGTCGCTCATTGGCTCATTCAGCGTAGTAGGCGGTGTGTGGCAACAGGACGGTGTCGCGCGTCCGGCACGGCGCGTCGATCCCGAGCTTGGCGCACACGACGTTGGCGGTCGTTTCCGCCATGGCGCGGGCGGTGGTCCCCTTGCCGCCGGAGATAGTGACGAAGCCTTCCACGCCGTCCTCTTCCCGGTGGTCGAAGCACTTGAATGTTCGGCTGAGCTCGCGCCCGGTAGACGCGCCGCGGGATCCGATCAGCGGGCGGGCCGCTGACCAGGCCTGGCGGAACGGCGCGGACCGGACGGCCGGGATGATCTTCGAGCCCTCGTCGTACATCTTCTGGACGTGGTCCTCGGGAACCGGCAGGTCGTCGGGATCTTCCACGACCCAAGAACTGGTGCCCACGATCGAGAGTGCGCGCTGCGGAACGACGATGTCGCCGTCGCCAGACTTGTGCATGCGGTTGACGACCATGTTGCAGAGCCGGCCGCGCAGGGCCAGGAGGACGCCCGGGGACGGCTGGACGGGAACGTCGACGCCGGCCATGGCAGCCACCTTCTCGCCCCACGGCCCGCCGCGTTGACGACGAGGTCCGCCCCGATCTCGAAGTCCTTCTCCGTGCGGTGGTCCCGCCCGTGAACGCCGGTCACGCAGTGGTCATGCATCGTGAATGCCGTCACCTCGCAGAACGGCTCGATCACCGCCCCGAGAGACTTGGCGGTCGCGAACCAGCGGAGCGGAAGGCGCATCGCGTCGAAGGTCGCGTCGGGGACCTGGATGGCGCCCTTCAGCGCCGGGTTGAGGTTCGGTTCGAGGCGGAGCGCCTCGGCCGCCGTCAGCCAGCGAGCCGGGATGCCCGTCTCGCCGCAGGCCGCGAAGAGCTTCTCGCCGTACGCCATGTCCTCGTCGTCGATCCCGACGAAGAGCCCGTCGTTCTCCTCGAACGATCCCGGCGCCACGTGCCGCAGCAGCTGGTTCTCCGCGATGCACTCCACGGCGGACTCGGCGTCGTTGACGGCGTAGCGGGCGCCGCTGTGGAGCAGTCCGTGGTGCCGCCCGGTGGTACCGGAGGTGATCTCGCCGCGTTCGACGAGGGTGACCCGGAGGCCCCGGAGGACCAGGTCGAGGGCCAGGGCGCCACCGGTGCCTCCCCCGCCGACGATCACGACGTGCGGGGCGGGCGAACGAGCGATGGCGGTCATGACGGTCTCCGACCCGGCCCTGCGGGGCCCGGATCTGTGAGTCGCTGCCTAGGGGACTACTCGACCCACTCGAAGGTCCGCGTGACGGCCTTCTTCCAGAGCTTGTAGTCCTTGTCGCGAGTGGCGGCGTCCATCGTTGGGCGTCCACTCCTTGTCCTTCTGCCAGTTGACGCGCAGGTCCTCGACCGCGGCCCAGAAGCCGACCGCGAGGCCGGCCGCGTAGGCGGCGCCCAGGGCCGTCGTCTCCGCCACCTTGGGGCGGATGACCGGCACGTTGAGGACGTCGGACTGGAACTGCATGAGGAGCTCGTTGTAGACCATGCCGCCGTCGACCTTGAGGGCCGTCAGCGCGACGCCGGAGTCGGCGTTCATCGCGTCGAGCACTTCGCGGGTCTGCCAGGCGGTCGCCTCGAGCACGGCCCGGGCGATGTGGCCCTTGTTGACGTAGCGCGTGAGGCCGGCGATGACGCCCCGCGCGTCGTTCTTCCAGTAGGGGGCGAAGAGGCCCGAGAAGGCCGGCACGAAGTACACGCCGCCGTTGTCGTCGACGGTCTTCGCCAGCTCCTCGATCTCGGGCGAGGTCTTGATCATGCCGAGGTTGTCGCGCAGCCACTGCACGAGCGCCCCGGTGATCGCGATGGAGCCCTCGAGGGCAGTAGACCGCGGGCTCCTTGCCGATCTTGTAGCCCAGGGTGGTGAGGAGGCCGCTCTTGGACTGGACCGGCTTGGTGCCCGTGTTCAGGAGCATGAAGCAGCCGGTGCCGTAGGTGTTCTTCGCCTCGCCGGCGCTGAAGCACGTCTGGCCGAAGAGGGCCGCCTGCTGGTCGCCCAGGTCGCCCGCCACGGGCACGCCGGCCAGATCGCCGACGGCCGTCCCGTACACCTCGCTGGAGGCCTTGATGGCCGGCAGCATGGCGCGCGGGATGCCCATGAGCTTGCAGGATGTCGGGATCCCAGTCGAGGGTCGCGAGGTTCATCAGCATGGTGCGGCTGGCGTTGGAGACGTCCGTCACGTGGACGCCGCCGTCGACGCCGCCGGTGAGGTTCCAGATGCACCAGGTGTCGATGTTGCCGAAGAGCAGGTCGCCGGCCTCGGCCTTGGCCCGGGCCCCGGCGACGTTCTCCAGCATCCACTTGACCTTGGGGCCGGAGAAGTAGGTGGCGAGGGGCAGGCCGACCTTCGGGCGAAGGCGATCCTGCCCGCCGTCCTTGGCGAGCTCGTTGCAGATGTCGGCGGTGCGGGTGTCCTGCCAGACGATCGCGTTGTGGATGGGCTTGCCCGGTGCGGCGATCCCACACGACCGTGGTCTCGCGCTGGTTGGTCACGCCCACGGCCGCCAGGTCGGAGGCCGTGATGCCGGCCTTGGCGAGGCCGCCGCGGATGACCTCGACGCTGCGCGTCCAGATCTCGTTCGCGTCGTGCTCGACCCAGCCCGGCTTGGGGTAGATCTGCTCGTGTTCCTTCTGATCCACCGCGACCACGGCCCCAGCGTGGTCGAAGATCATGAAGCGGGTGCTCGTCGTGCCCTGATCGAGGGCGCCGACATATCTCGCCATGGTGTCTCCCAGCTACTGCGATTGCCTGCCGGCCCAGGTGCCGGCTATGTGGCCGAATCCCCGGCCGCCGCCCCGGACCACGCGTCGGCGGCGGCCTTCAAGAGAAGGTAGGAGGACGTCGCGCCCGGGTCCTGGTGCCCGGCGCTGCGCTCTCCGAGGTAGCTCGCACGACCCTTGCGGGCGACGAGCGGGGTGGTGGCGAGCATGCCCTGCTCGGCGGCGGCCACCGTGCGCGCCAGCGCGTCCTGCAGCGAGGCGCCGGAAGCGGCGGCCTCGCGCAGCGCGTCGCGCGCCGGCATCAGCGCGTCGACCATGGTCTTGTCGCCTAGCTCGGCCTTGCCGAGCCGCTGGATCCCGGCGACCGCGGCGTCGAGCGCCGTGACAAGGTCGTCGAGTCCGATGGCGTCGCGGCCCGCGGTGGCCGTCCCGAACTGCAGGAAAAACGTGCCGTACAACGGGCCACTCGCCCCGCCGACGGTCGAGACCAGCGTCATCCCCACCGACTTGAACGCCGCGCCGACGTCCCGGCCGGGCAGGCCCGGCAGCTTCCCGAGCACCGCCTGGAAGCCCCGGTCCATGTTGATGCCGTGGTCGGCATCACCGATCGCGGAGTCGAGCTCTGTGAGGTACTCCTTCTGGTCCCTGACGGTTGCGGCGAACGTGTTGATCCAGGCGACGACGTCGTCGAACGTGATCGGTGTCGCCCCGCTCATCCGCCCGCGCACCTTCCCTTTCGTGCGAGGAAATCAGCCCCGAGCTGCGGGTGCGTCAGATCCCCCAGCGCAGTGCCGGGGTCTTCACCGGCGCGTCCCAGAACTTGGTTAGCTCGTCGTCGAGCCGCAGCAGGGTGATCGAGCAGCCGGCCATCTCGAGCGAGGTGATCCAGTTGCCGACGAAGCTTCGGCCGATGGTGACGCCGCGACCCTTGAGGATCTGGGACAGCTTGTTGAAGACGATGTAGAGCTCCATGAGCGGGGTGCCGCCCATGCCGTTGACGAACGCCAGGACGGAGTCGCCGCTCTTGAACGGCAGGTCGTCGAGGATCGGCACGGCGAGCATCTCGGTGATCTCGTCGGCGGTGGCGAGCTTCATGCGGGTGCGTCCCGGCTCGCCATGGATGCCGATCCCGATCTCCATCTCGTCCTCGCCGAGCTCGAAGGTCGGCTTGCCGGCGGCCGGGACGGTGCAGCTCGTCAGCGCCATGCCCATGGAGCGGACGTTGTCCTGCACCTTCTGGCACAGGGCCGTGACGGTCTTCAGGTCCGCGCCGGCCTCTGCCGCCGCGCCGACGATCTTCTCGGCCAGCACCGTTCCGCCCACGCCGCGGCGACCCGCGGTGTAGAGCGAATCCTTGACCGCCACGTCGTCCGCGATGACGATCGACGCGACATCGATCCCCTCGGCCCGCGCCATCTCGGCGGCAAGCTCGAAGTTCATGATGTCGCCGGTGTAGTTCTTCACGATGTGGAGAACGCCCTTGCCGCCGTCGACGGCCTTGGTGGCCGCCAGCATCTGGTCGGGGACCGGCGAGGTGAACACGGCGCCCGGGCACGCGGCATCGAGCATGCCCATGCCCACGAAACCGCCGTGCATCGGCTCGTGGCCCGAGCCACCACCGGAGATGACGCCGACCTTTCCGGGGCGGGGCGCGTCCTTGCGCACCACGACGTGGGGCTCGATCACCCGGATCAGGTCGCCGTGCGCGGCGACCATCCCGGCGAGCTCCTCGTCGACTGCTGAGTCAGGGGTGTTGATGAGCTTCT
>CAWIHR010000067.1:0-5071 GCA_963835945.1 uncultured Chloroflexia bacterium | reverse complement strand
GTCCCGGGCACTACTCGCGTCGGTCATCTCGGTTGGCACGGCGAGTCCCCAAGTCAACTTGCATGTGTAAGCCAGCCACAAGATCAGCGGGAGCGTCACGGCAGGCGGGAGCCCGGTCGCCGGCATCCGGCTTCCCGTATGTGGCGCACTCGATGGCGCGATGCCGGCAACGGCACCCTCTAGTGTGGTCGCGCCAAGACGGCGGAGACGGGATCTGCTCGGTGGCGGCGCTCCAGGGCCCCCCACACTCGCCTCTTATAGCAGCATGAACACCGACCACGATCCGCACCGCGCCCGATCGCAGCGTCTCGCCCCTGTCCGGCATCAGTGGGCGCGTGCTCGACCGCGGCTCCGGCCGCGTGCATAGAGGCCTGTACTATCGACATGGGGGCCGTCCTCGGCGGATCGATCCCCGATCACCTACGGGTTTCGGTCGACCCTGATATCGACCCGGCTCCGCGCGCGGGCCGTTCAATGCCGATCCTGGTTATGGTGGTGGTCACGGGGCCGACCCAATCGGCCCCTCGAACACCCAGCGGGCGAAGACCACCTGCCCGAGCATGAACACCCCGAGGAGGACGAGCGTCCAGCGCCGGCCAAGGCGCTCGGCGAGGGCAGCGAACGCGGGGAACGCGACGACGGCATACCGGGGCACCGAGTTGGCTATGCCACCTGGCAGCAAGGGGAGTGCCAAGCAGGCAAGCGCATAGACTCCGAGCTCGAGGTCCCCCAGGAGGGCCAGCCACGCTCCCACCGCGACCAGCGCGCCGAACCCGAGCCACGCGAGGGTTCGCGGCGTCGGGTGGAGGAGCGCGACGAGGTACCCGTGAACTCCCGTGACTTGTCCCCAGCTCGGGGTGGCTCTAAGGAACCCGAGGGGGTCGCCGACGAGGACGGCGATGGCGACCCACCAGATCGCGAACATCGTCGCCCCCATGGCCGCTGCGAGGAGTGACGACCGACGCTCCACGCCCCGCGAGCGGATCGCCGACGCGAGAGAGGCGACGACCAGCGCGGCTCCCGTGATCCGGCTCGCCATCCCAAGGAGGGCAGCGACACCGTGCCAGACCGGGCTGCGCGGAGTGAGGAAGAAGAGGCCGGCACAGACGAGGAACAGTGGCTCCGAGTAGGTCATCGAGAAGACGTAGCCCGCGGGACTGAACGCGAGCAGGGCGAGGCCGGCGGTCGCGGCAGCCGGCCTCACGCGGTCCGCGAGCACGCGCCAGAGGAGCACGGCGGCGGCCAGGAAGAGCACATTGGCGAGCACGACCGCGACGAGCCCAGGGGCCACTCCTCCGGGGGAGACGACCCGGATAAGGGCAGGCCACGCGGGGAAGAACGCGAAGTCGTATTGGGCGGGGGGGGGACCGACCTGAAGCGGTAGTGCGTGGTAGCCGTGCTGCGCGATCTCCAGGTACCACGAGCCGTCCCAGGCGGCGTACGGGTTGATCAAATGGGGATGCGCGAGGGCGTTTAGCGCGAAGATGAGGGCGCCCGAGAAGAGCCGCGATGCCATTGCGATCGCGAGCGGGACGACGATCCAGCTCGCCCGACGGTGGACGGCTGAGGCGGGCCGAGCATCACCGGTCAATTGCGCGACCGTGCGGCCAGCGATGGCGCTGCCCCAGAAAACAGGCTACACCTCCTACTCGAACAGGAAAGGGCTCCCGCGGCCGGCCACATGCTTCAGGCTCGCGACCACGAACCTGCTGATCAACATGCTCGTGGGCGTCGGCAGCTGCGATGCTGTTGCTCGTCGGCTTGCCCACAATCACTGCTTCCCTCCCCCTTCAATAGGCTCGACCACGACGTCACTGCCGACGACCTCGACGGGAGTAGCCCCGGCACCGTCGCGCTGGTCAGCAGTTGCACGGCGGCCGATGACCGTCACTACGAAGCACTGTCAAGGGCCGTAAGGCGGCCCCCTGCGCAGCCGCGGCGTTCAAAGGCGGGGCCACCATCGACGGATGGTGACAGATATCTGTTCGTTTCGGCATGCGTAATCGCTCGGCAGGGACGGCGAAACATCGGCAGAATATACGGTAGTCGCCTCGCGGCGCTCGCGTCACCCCAAGAGCGCGCGCGCTCCCAGTTGCGAGGGACCAGATCGGGTGGTCGGGTGCCGCCCCCGCTGACCAGTCAGCCGAACAGGACCAACCGAGACCGTCGCTCCCGGCAGCCTGTTGCCGGTCGGCCGCGCAATTGCGGCTCGTGGCCACTCCCTTGGCGCCCTCGTCAAACGGGCGCCGGTCCACCCGCCATGGCCATGCATGCGCCTTCCTGCCACGAGGTTCACACTCATCGGACAGGCTGGTCCACTTCCCTGCCGGAGCCGCCAGTCTCTCCGTCGCCGCATCGCGGTGCCAGAGTTCCGGTTGAGCAGAGGCGCGTCTGTTGCCTGACCCGAGTGACGCCCAGCGAGCGAATTCGACAACCACTGTCGCGGTACGTAGTCGGTACGGTGGTCTTGATCGCACTTGTCGTCATCGTGGGCGTCGAGGCTAGGACGACCGCTTTGGGATCGCCCACGCCGGCGCCCACGCCGGCGCCCACGGCCACGCCTACGCCCCAGGGGTCGCGTCCGTTCCCGGCTCCGGTCACCACGGCGACCTACACCGTGCCGTCTTCCATCGCTGCCACCGGGGCGACGGACGTCTCGGCGGCACTCAACAGATGGATCGGGACGGTGCCGGACGGGTCGGTCATCTCCTTCCCGGCCACGGGTGTCTACCTGCTCAACAAGGGCATCGAGATCGCCAACCGCCACGACCTTGTCTTCCAGGGGAATGGGGCGACTCTGAAGGTCGGACCGAGTGGCGCGGGGAGCGACCAGCTTGCTAGCCCGTTCGTGCTCGGGTTCTCTTATCCCCTTCAGTACTGGGCCGGCGGCAACACCAACATCGCGATCTACAACTTCAACCTCGTCGGCAACGATCCCACGCCTGGCGTGTATACGCAGGGGACAGAGGGCCAATCGGGGATCCAGATCATCGGCACGACCTCTGTCGAGGTCTCGGGCTGCACCATCAGTGCGGTCTGGGGCGATGGCCTGTTCGCTGATGGACCGACGAACGTCTGGCTCCACAACAACCACGTCGTCACCGCTGGCCGCCAGGGCTTGACCGTCATCGCCGGCACGAACATCACCACCGAGAACAACGCCTTCGACACGGTCGGCTACGTCACCTTCGACGTCGAGGCCGACGTGGTCACCGATGCATCCACCAACATCATCTTCCGCAACAACACGGCCGGGACATGGGGTCAGGACTTCGCCGCCGTCGAGGGCAGCCACACCGGGGCCCCCATCAACGGCATCACCATCAGCGGAAACACGGTCACGGGCGGGACGCTGCACACGGTCATCGACAACGGCGGCACGTCGCGGATGCAGAACATCGTGTTCACCAACAACACCTCGACCGTTGCCGGCTATGGGCCGGTGCTCACCTTCGCCCACATTGACGGTCTGACGGTCACGGGCAACGTCGAGCCGCTCACGTCGGGGTCACTTGCCAGCATCACCGACTGCACGGGCGTGACCTACCCCTGAACCACAGTGCCCGGGACCGCCGGCAGGCACGAATTTCTGATCGCTCTGCTGCAGCATCTGAAGGCCGCCCGGTGCTCGCTCCGCTGACGATGCTGCTTGTCATAAGTCGCCCCTGCGCACGAGCTCGATGTCGGTCCTAGGTGTTGGAACTGACGGACGTGGAGTGTCACATCGGGTCCCATGACCGGAAGGAGGACCGATGACCGAACGGCAGACAGACCGGCGCGCGGCCCACCGGCTGGCGGTGATCCGCCATGCCCAGAAGGTGACCCGCCACGCCTCGAAGACGTGTTCTTGCCACGGGATCATCCATCAGGCCTGCCACAAGTGGCTGCGGCGCTTCTCGGAGGTCGCTGCGACGGTCTGCGGACCGGTCATCGAGGCCGCGCCTGAGCCGCTCAGCCGGCCGGACGCCGCGCTCATCCTCCGGCGAGCCGCAGAAGACGGAGTCGTGGCCTTTCTCGGGCGCGCCCGCTACGAGCGGACCCAGCGGGGGCTGGCTCACGCAATGGCCACCGCCCCGCTGGGGTCCAGACCGCGCGGGCGAGATCACGATCGCCACGTCCCAGGTCCGCCTCCTCGGGCGCTTGCCAGTTAGGTCATCCCAGATACGAGCGTGATCGTCCGCACGTGGTCGCTCGAAGCGCCGGTCATAGGCGCCTCCGTTCGGGTGATGTTTCGGATTGCCGTGACGGGCACGCACCCGCCGAGTAGCTAATGCTGGCGCGGCACGACTGGCGCGTGATCGGAGATGATGACGTGCTCAGATCCCATAGAGTCCACGGACGTGGTGTACGAGTGAGCTGAGGGCCCTCGAACGCGGGGACCACCGCTTCATCCTCAACCGAGAACCAAGCACAACGGACTCGGAGAGGAGGAACACGGTGGTCGACGCCACGATGGACCCAGCGGTCTGGCTCCGCAAGCACCTCGAGACGGCCGACGCCGACCTGCTGCGGGAGATGCTGGGGACGTTCATCCAGGCGCTCATGAGCGCGGAGGCCGACGCGCTGTGCGGCGCTCCCTATGGGACGCGCTCGCCCGAGCGGGTCAACACCCGCAACGGCTACCGATCGCGGCCCTTCGACACGCGGACCGGAACGCTCGAACTCGCCCTGCCCAAGCTGCGCAGCGGGAGCTACTTCCCCGACTGGCTCCTGGAGCGCCGCCGACGCGCCGAGCGGGCCCTGGTGGCGGTGATCGCGGAGTGCTACGTGCGGGGCGTCTCGACCCGGCGGGTGGAGGGCCTCATCGCGACCCTCGGCATCAGCGGCATCAGCAAGAGCCAGGTGTCCGAGCTCGCCCGCTCGCTCGATGAGGAGGTGGCGGCCTTCCGTTCTCGGCCCCTGGACGGCGCGCCCTACACCTACCTCTGGCTCGACGCGCTGGCCCTGCGGGTGCGGGAGGGCGGCCGGATTGCCCAGCCCGCGGCGGTGATTGCCACCGCGGTGAACGCCGACGGCTATCGGGAGATCCTGGGCCTCGACCTCGTGACCAGCGAGGACGGGGCAGGCTGGA
>CAWIHR010000066.1:0-8768 GCA_963835945.1 uncultured Chloroflexia bacterium | reverse complement strand
GGCGGTTCCGGGCACTACTCGCGTCGGTCATCTCGGTTGGCACGGCGAGTCCCCAAGTCAACTTGCTTGTGTCAGCCAGCCACAAGATCAGCGGGAGCGTCACGGCAGGCGGGAGCCCGGTCGCCGGCATCCGGCTTCCCGTATGTGGCGCACTCGATGGCGCGATGCCGGCAACGGCACCCTCTAGTGTGGTCGCGCCAAGACGGCGGAGACGGGATCTGCTCGGTGGCGGCGCTCCAGGGCCCCCCACACCCTCGCCTCTTATAGCAGCATGAACACCGACCACGATCCGCACCGCGCCCGATCGCAGCGTCTCGCCCCTGTCCGGCATCAGTGGGCGCGTGCTCGACCGCGGCTCCGGCCGCGTGCATAGAGGCCTGTACTATCGACATGGGGGCCGTCCTCGGCGGATCGATCCCCGACGGTAGTCGCCTCGCGGCGCTCGCGTCACCCCAAGAGCGCGCGCGCTCCCAGTTGCGAGGGACCAGATCGGGTGGTCGGGTGCCGCCCCCGCTGACCAGTCAGCCGAACAGGACCAACCGAGACCGTCGCTCCCGGCAGCCTGTTGCCGGTCGGCCGCGCAATTGCGGCTCGTGGCCACTCCCTTGGCGCCCTCGTCAAACGGGCGCCGGTCCGACCCGCCATGGCCATGCATGCGCCTTCCTGCCACGAGGTTCACACTCATCGGACAGGCTGGTCCACTTCCCTGCCGGAGCCGCCAGTCTCTCCGTCGCCGCATCGCGGTGCCAGAGTTCCGGTTGAGCAGAGGCGCGTCTGTTGCCTGACCCGAGTGACGCCCAGCGAGCGAATCGACAACCACTGTCGCGGTACGTAGTCGGTACGGTGGTCTTGATCGCACTTGTCGTCATCGTGGGCGTCGAGGCTAGGACGACCGCTTTGGGATCGCCCACGCCGGCGCCCACGCCGGCGCCCACGGCCACGCTCGCCCCCACGGCTGCGCCCACGCTCGCCCCCACGGCTGCGCCCACGGACAGCCCCACGGCTGCGCCCACGGCCACGCCCACGCCGGCGCCCAGGGCCACGCCCACGCCGGCGCCCAGGGCCACGCCCACGCCGCCGCGCCCACGCCGACGCCCACGCCGACGCCGCACCCACGCCTACGCCCCAGGGGTCGCGTCCGTTCCCGGCTCCGGTCACCACGGCGACCTACACCGTGCCGTCTTCCATCGCTGCCACCGGGGCGACGGACGTCTCGGCGGCACTCAACAGATGGATCGGGACGGTGCCGGACGGGTCGGTCATCTCCTTCCCGGCCACGGGTGTCTACCTGCTCAACAAGGGCATCGAGATCGCCAACCGCCACGACCTTGTCTTCCAGGGGAATGGGGCGACTCTGAAGGTCGGACCGAGTGGCGCGGGGAGCGACCAGCTTGCTAGCCCGTTCGTGCTCGGGTTCTCTTATCCCCTTCAGTACTGGGCCGGCGGCAACACCAACATCGCGATCTACAACTTCAACCTCGTCGGCAACGATCCCACGCCTGGCGTGTATACGCAGGGGACAGAGGGCCAATCGGGGATCCAGATCATCGGCACGACCTCTGTCGAGGTCTCGGGCTGCACCATCAGTGCGGTCTGGGGCGATGGCCTGTTCGCTGATGGACCGACGAACGTCTGGCTCCACAACAACCACGTCGTCACCGCTGGCCGCCAGGGCTTGACCGTCATCGCCGGCACGAACATCACCACCGAGAACAACGCCTTCGACACGGTCGGCTACGTCACCTTCGACGTCGAGGCCGACGTGGTCACCGATGCATCCACCAACATCATCTTCCGCAACAACACGGCCGGGACATGGGGTCAGGACTTCGCCGCCGTCGAGGGCAGCCACACCGGGGCCCCCATCAACGGCATCACCATCAGCGGAAACACGGTCACGGGCGGGACGCTGCACACGGTCATCGACAACGGCGGCACGTCGCGGATGCAGAACATCGTGTTCACCAACAACACCTCGACCGTTGCCGGCTATGGGCCGGTGCTCACCTTCGCCCACATTGACGGTCTGACGGTCACGGGCAACGTCGAGCCGCTCACGTCGGGGTCACTTGCCAGCATCACCGACTGCACGGGCGTGACCTACCCCTGAACCACAGTGCCCGGGACCGCCGGCAGGCGGTCCCGGGGGGCGACGCCGTGCCTCGCCGACCGTGGCGTCCCGACGAGAGTCCGGCGACGACGGCAGGGTTCTTCCGACGTGCCTGGAGGTTCAACGCCGTTCACAGCATTACGGTCGAGCGCCCGCTGACCGACATTCAAACTCGGTGGGCCATCGCGCCGTGCCGGTCCGGCCGGGCCGTGGGAGGATGCGATGGCCGGCTCCCGTCCGTCGTCGCTGATTGACCGAACGGAGCGTACAGCGACTCCTGGCCTGTTGATCACGCTGGCGGAGGGGCCACGCCGGAGGACGGATCGCCCTGTTAGAAACCCGGTGACCGCGAGCCAGGCTGGTCAAGTCCCAGCACGTGGTGTCACAGCGCGTCATCCTGGCGCCCTGCCTTGATCAGCTCGCCATCAGCAGCGCCGGCACCTCCTCGTGAGGAAGCGCGTCGATCAAGGCCATCGACTCGGGGCTGAAGTAGCGGCGTCCGTCCTGCCACTCGTCATCCTGCTCGGCCAGCACCATGCCCACCAGGCGCAGCACGCTCGCTCGGGTCGGGAATATCCCCACCACCGCGGTGCGGCGCTTGACCTCCTTGTTGAGGCGCTCGAGCGGGTTTGTCGAGCGGATCTGCCGGCGGTGGGCCTCGGGGAAGGTGAAGTGGACGAGGAGGTCCGCTTCGGCATCGGTGAGCAACTCGGCGACGGCAGGGAAGCGAGCAGACGGCCGTCCGACACCCGGCGCAGCTGCTCGGATGCCGAGGTCTCGTCAGGCCGCTCGAAGACGCTGCGGATGGCGGCCGCCACCATATCCTGGGAGCCGCGGGGTACGAGATCGAGGGCGTTCCGTGTGGCATGCACGCGACACCTCTGCCATGCGGCGCCCAGGAGCTGGCTGCGCACGGCCTCCACGATGCCCCGGTGGGCGTCGCTGATGACGAGCCGGGTGCCGGCGAGGCCGCGCTCGAGGAGCCCCCGCACAAAGGCGGACCAGGCGTTGCCCTTGTCGTTGCCGGCCGCCAGATCGAGCCCCAGCACACGCCGCTCGCCCGAGGCCGCCACCCCGATCGCCACGGAGCACGCTGATGCTCACCACCCGCCCCGCGTCACGAACCTTCACGTAGGTGGCGTCGAGGAACAGGTAGGGGTAGCGCTCGCCCAACAGCGAGCGATGGCGGAACGCCTCGACCTCCGCATCGAGCGCTGTGCAGATGCGGCTGACCTCGCTCTTCGAGAGCGACGCAATCCCGAGCGCCTCGACCAGATCCTCGACGCGGCGGGTCGAGACACCCAGCACATACGCCTCCTGGACGACGGCGAGGAGGGCCCGCTCGGCGCGCCGACGTGGTTCGAGGAGGCTCTGGAAGTAGCTGCCGTCGCGGACGCGGGGATTGACAGATCGATCGTGCCGGCCCGCGTGTCCCACCGTCGCTCGCGGTACCCATTGCGGCGGGTCAGTCTGCGCTCCGGGTCGCGCTCTCCATGCGGCACCCCGGTCAGCTCGGTCACCTCGGCCTCCATGACCGCCTGGGCGAGGACGCGGAGCCCTTCGCGCAGGACGTCGACGTCCCCATGGCCAATCGCCTTGCGGACCGTGTCGAGCACGGCCATCCTGTCCTCGGCCATCGCGGCCTCCCTTCGTGTCGTCGGTTTCTCACTCCAACGACGCGAGGATGACGTGGTGGCCGCTCTCGTTCACGGCCTGCCTCGCTGTTACACCACGCTACGGGACACGACCGCCAGGCTGGATCGCGGATCCCGTTAGCGAATGTCTGGTGCCGATCTGCCTCACGTGGCGGCTGGCGGCCGGTGAGCCACCGGAACGTTGAAGGAGGCACCGTGCAACTCAGGCTGGGAGTCGACATCGCCTGTCGGACCGCCCACCAGGCGAGCCTCGCCGATGAGCGGGGCGAGTTCATCTGGTCGGGGCGGTCGTTTCGAACGAGCGCGCAGGAGCTCGAGCGGCTCTGGTCGATGCTGCCGGCGACGGTGGCCTCGACTGACGTGACCGTCGCCATGGAACCCACTCGGAACGCATGGGTTCCGCTCGCCGCGTGGTTCCGCCGCCGCGGTGCCACCGTCGTCCTCGTGCTGCCGGAGCGCGCCGCGGACCTGCGGGCCTACGACGCGAAGCACACGAAGTCCGGCCGACTGGACTCGCGGCTGCTCGCCCGCCTGCCGCTGCTCCATCCGGACGGCCTCCACGCCGAGCGCGGACTCGGACCCGGGGATGCCCTGCGGCGCGCCAAAGTCTCGCGCGGCTCGACGCGCTCCTCGAGATCCTCGGCCCTGGCTGGCTTGCCGCCCCGAACGACCTGGGGAACGCCACACCGCTCCGGTTCGTCGCCGCGGGCTACGCCGACCCGGACCCGATCCGGCGGCTCGGGCGTGCCCGGCTCGCGCACTTCTTCGCGCGTCACTCCCGGGGTGCCTGGGGCGAGGCCGAGGCCGACGAGCTACTGCGGGCAGCGGCTGACACGCTCGCCCTGTGGGAGGGCGAGCTCGAGTACCCCGACCTCGCCGAGGACATCGAACCTCGAGGCCCGCCTGGCACTTCAGCTGACGGCGGAGATCAAGGAGCTCGACGAGCGGATCGGCGTCCTGCTCGCGCGAGTCGACCCAGCTGGCATCGTCCGATCCGTGCCCGGGGTCGGCGCGATCACCGCTGCGGCCATCCTGGGGCGGTTGGGTGACCCTGCCCGGTTCTCATCGCTGGCGGCGGCGCGCTCGTTCACCGGTCTGGTCCCCTCCTCGATGCGTCGGGCCAATCCGGCCATCACGGCGGTCCGACGAAACGGGGCGACGCCGTCTTGCGTGAAGCGCTCTTCCTGGCCGCCGATCACGCCCGGCGCCTCGACCCCACACTGGCGGCGCGCTACCACCGGCTGATGATCGTGGCGGGCAAGCATCACACCTCGGCGATCTGCCACATCGCTCCGACGCTCCTGACCAGGGTGATCGCCTGCTGGAAGCGCGGCGAGCCCTACGTCCTGCGCGACGTCGACGGCCGCCCGGTCGCGACTACCCAGGCATGAGCGATCATCGCCGCCCGCTACACGGTCCCGAGTGAGGTGCGGCTCCGCCAGACCACCGTGGCTCGGCCACGGCGAACGGGCCGCCGAAACAAAGGTCGCGAAGCGCCTCATCGGCCGGCCCGTTCGCGGGTCACGCTATCACTGCGACGGCTTGACATCGATTGGGAACTCAACGGCGGCTGCCACCGGAGCGGCTGGTTCGCGGCGGCCTGCGACGAGCTCGGCTCCGGTGCCATGGTCGGACTCGGCCGTATCGACCCCAGGCCAAGGGCAAGCCGAGCGGATGGTGCGGACGCTGCTCAACGAGTTGGCCTATGCCCGACCATTCGCCGACACCGTCGAGCGGATGCCCAGTCTGCCCGTTTCATCGACTTCTCTATCGAAGCCGGCCGTACTGATCACTCGCGGGAGGGCCACCGATCAGCCGGACGCCCGTCAACAACCTACCTGGGAAGAACAGCTGGCGGCATGAACGCCCGGATACGTCACCGAACCTGCAAATCGGTCTGCTTGGATGCAACGGACAGCCGTTCCGCGACGGTCCCCATCGGTTCGATGACGATGGTGCCGCGATCGCGGCGATCGACGGCTTCTCGGACGATAGCATCGAGCGCGGCGATCATGAACCGAGGATCACTCGCCAGGTTGAACGGGTGGGTCCACAGATGAAAGACCCCCCCGTTTGCCTCGGCGCGACGTAGCCCGGCTTTGGCTTTGTGGATGCGGGAGGTCATCGGTGTTAGGCGACGGACGCCATTTCGGTGGATCAGGGGGCCCGAAGAGGGGATGTTCCAGAGGCCGGGCAGTGACTCAGTCGGCTGCGAAACGGGTGGGGGAAGCCCGGCAACTTGGTCGATCAAGTGAGCAGGTCGCCAGAGTGGTCCGGGCAGACCTGCGTACCACCTCGAAGCGGCGCCCCTGTACGCCCGGAATCCGTGGGCCTTCAAGGCTTCATGATGTCCCTCGGAGTTCCGAGGGAACACGAAGCTCTGGAGCGTGATGCCGCGCCTGGCGGCAAGGGTGACGCACGCCTGCAGGTCGGCATCGACCGCCTCTCGGGTCAAGGCCGGATCGCCGTAGAGGATGTGCGAGAAGGAATGGCAGCCGATTTCTTGTGGAATGCGCGTTGCTTGCAGGGCATCCAAGATGTCGTCCCCGTACCACAGCGGGTCGCGGCTCCGGTCAGTGCACGGATCCGCTGCGTACCAGTCCCCGCGTCGCCAGGTTTGACGCGGACGGACGAGCTCCGCATGGGCGATGCCGGAACTGTCCCGCTGGCATTCAGACAGGAAGAGGTGCCCGACCACGGCCCAGGTTGCTGACACCTCGTACTGTTCAAGGAGCCGGAGCACCGAGCCGATCGTCCCGCGGACGTCCGGGTATAGCCGGGCGAATTGTTCGGCGGGTATCTGGTCGAAGCTCCCCCAGATCAGCTCGGTGTCGAACGTGAGCGTGAAGGTCGGCGTCACTGCGGTTCACTGACAGGCACGAACAAGAGCCGCTTGCATGCTTGACTCGCGGGCCCGGCGTCGAGGCTTATGACCGGCGGCCCTGGAGCCGGCCGTGAGCTCGATACGTTCGAGTCGGGCGGCTGGTTGCGCCGCCGCTTGCACTCAGCGCACGCTCGCATGCGCAGCCCAGACCCCCGCGCGTTCGGTGCATTCCAACCACACATCTGAATAGGGGTCCGCCCCAACAACGTCCAGCATCGAGAGTAGCGGGTCTAGGCGCAAGCGTGCGATGATGCTACCAAGTGTTCCCTGCCGTCGCGTGCCTCGTGACTGGCGGCTCAGGCGCTCGCGGGTGAGAGGGCGACCTGACAGCTGAGGGCCTCGATGCATCGCACGAGTCGTCGCGTGACGTGCCACTGATCGCGCCGATCGTAGTAGTTGGGCCCAAGATCCCGACGGCCGGGTGTTCGTCCGCCCGGGAGTCGGTCCGGCGCTGGGCCAAGCAGGCCGACGATGCCGGACGATCCGCCGACGATAGAGGGAAGCCACGATGGCTGACGACACCACGTCTCGGCTCGGTGGGCTCCGCACGGCGCGCGCGGACGGCGACCTCGGCGGTCGTCGGGATCGTCCCGAACTGCGCCTCGGTCATGCGCCAGGTCGCGATCGACCTTGCCGAACAGGACGACGTGCGCAGGACGGGCGGCGCTGCTTCCGGCTGGAGACGATGGGCGGAATGGAGCCGCAGCCGAGCCAAAGGAGGCTCATGGCGTGCTGGGCGATCGGGTTCGACGCCGACGCGCTTCAATAGCACGAGTTCGGGTTTGACCTACCACGTCCCGGCGGCCTGGAGGCGACAGCCACGGGCCTTGGGGAATCCAGACGCCGATTCTGCCCCGTCAGCGGCGGATCGTTCCGCGCACGCCCAAGACATCGGCGTACAGGTCTTCGTGGAGCCGGATCAGGTTACGGAGATCGTAGCGTTCAACCATTCGTTCCCTGCCGCGACGACCCATGTCGCGCGCCTTATCAGGATGCTCCACCAGCCAGTCCAATGCTTTGGCGATGCCGCCCACGTCTCCGGTTACGAAGATGAACCCGCGATCTGCGCCGATGAGCTCGCGGTTCCCACGAGCGGTCGACGCCACGACGGGAACCCCCAGGGCCAGGGCCTCCATGACGGATCGAGCTAGGCCCTCTCGGCTGCTGGGAAGTACCAGAGCGGTCGCGCCGGCGACGAGGGGCCGGACGTCCTGAACGAAGCCCGTGAATTCGGATGTGATCGCTCAAGCCCAGCTTGGTCGCGAGTGCCCGCAGACGCGAGGTGTCCCCCGGCCCGATGACTGCCATCTGCGCGCCAGGGTGGCGCAACACAGCGAGAGCGCGGATCGCGTCTGCGTGCCGCTTGTTGCTGTTGACCTCGCCCACAACCACGAACAGCGGCGCGTCTGGCTTCAACCCGGCCGCCTGGCACCCCTGCATCACGGCGTCGGCTCCCAGCTCCTCCCGTGAGAACCACGACGTGTCGATGCCGATCCCGGGCATCCGCACGAGTCGGTTTGAGGGAACGATCCGGTGCTTACGGGCAGCGATGTAGTCCTCAGCGTTGATCACGACCAACCGGTCCGTCCATCGGCCGGCGATCCGCTCGGCTGTCAAGAAGGCCGCGTTTGTGACCGCTCGTCCTCCTCTATAGAAGTGGAAACCGTGCGCGGTATAGACGACGACCGGTCGCCGCTCGGCCGGCAGCCGTCGAGCGGCGTACCGGGTGATGAACGCCGCGATCGGCGTGTGGACGTGGACGATGTCGTAGCCGGCCTCGACAACTTTCGAGATGGCCCGTTCGCCACGCACCAGGCTCCCAGGATCGAGCATCGATCGCGAGAGGGGGAGCTCGTAGACGTGATCGAACGCGGCATGCAGGACGGGCTCACTGGTGACACCGTTGGCGGCCGCATCGACCCTCCAGCCGAGCGCCCGGAAATGGGTTGCGTACGGCACGAGAAAGTGGCGGATAGTGTGCGCCACGGTCGCGACGAACAGGAGTGAGGCAAGCGGTCGCGCGTCGTCGTCCGTTGGCGTTGTGTCGATCCTCGTTGGCCATGACGTACCTTCGCGAGCGGCGCCGAGTCCTCCGATCACCGTGACACCTGTCCTAATC
>CAWIHR010000065.1:0-15769 GCA_963835945.1 uncultured Chloroflexia bacterium | reverse complement strand
CTAGAGCCATGTGGCCTCATTCGGATGCGGGTTCGACGGCGTTCAGCCCCCGCCCGTCCTGATCATTCGCGCCTCGCTGCAGTCCCCCGCGAGGTTCGTGCCCAGCTCGCCGACCAGCAGCCGCAGTTCCCGCGCCCAGGCCGGGTCGATCGCCCCTCGACTCGTCTGGATCGCGCCCGTGGGCGTCGAGGCGCACCTGCAATCGTCGCGGGAGCCGGGAGCGGTCACTCGCGGCGAGCCCTCGCAGGATCGCCTTGGCCGAGCGCTCAGGGAGCCGTCGCGCGGATGATCTCGATGGCCTCCTCGATCCGCGCTCGATCCGTGCGGTGCGACAGACACGCAGGCCCGTAGGGTGAAGCGCCCCTCGATGCGAGTGCTCGAGAGGTAGACCCGGCGTGAGGCATTGATGCGCGCCAGCCAGGTCTGGTTGGCTGCGTCATCGCCTTCCCGCAGGCGGAACGCCACGACGGAGAGCTCGGGCTCGACCGCCAGCTCGATGCGCGGGTCGGCGCGCAGCCCGTCCGCCAGCCGCTGCGCCAGATCGAGCACGTCATCGAGCGCCACGCGGAATGCCTCGAGTCCATAGAGATGGAGAGGCAGCCAGACCCGCAGGCCGCGGAACGGACGGGTCAGCTCACCCGACAGATCGGCGAAGTCAGGCAGGCGGGCCCCGCGTGCGACGTCCTGGAGGTAGTCGCCCTCGCCGGCGTGGGCGGCGCGCAGGCGGGCCTCATCTCGGACGAGGAGGCAGCCTGTGCCGTACGAGAGGAAGAGCGCCTTGTGCGGGTCGAGCGTGATGGAGTCGGCCCGCTCGATCCCGCTGAACCGCGCGCGGCCCCGTTCGGTGAGCTGGAAGAAGCCGCCGTAGGCGGCATCGACGTGCAACCAGAGCCCCGCATCGGCGGCGATGCCAGAAAGCTCGGGCAATGGGTCGACGGTGCCCGTGTCGGTCGTGCCGGCGCTGGCCACGACGAGGAACGGTCGACGGCCTTGGGCCCGATCGTCACGCACCGCACTGGCAAGCGCGACGGGGTCCATGGCGAGCGCCGGCGTCACCGCGACGGGCCGCACCGCATCGGCTGGCAGGCCGGCCAGACGGGCCGCCTTGGCGACCGAGCGATGTGTGTGCGGGCTGACGTACAGCGTGCCACGAGCAAGGTCGTCTCCGAGCAGCTGGTGACGCGCCGCCACCAGAGCCCCGAAGTTCGCCTGCGAGCCGCCTGAGGTCAGCACCCCGCCTGCCGTGGACGGCAGGTCGAACAGCTCCGTCAGCCAGCCGATCACCGAGGCCTCGATCCCGACAAGCGCCGGCGCGAACTCGGCGAACCCGAGGTATCGATCGACCACGTCGGACCACAGATCGGCCAGCCCTGTCGCCCACAAGCCGCCGCCGGGGATGTAGGCGAGGTATCCCGGACCGGCCGTGTCGATCGCCGTGGCGGCCGCCCGCTCGAGCACTGCGAGCAGTTCCGCGAAGCGGCGCGGGCCACCCGGGCGCCAGGCGGCCAGTTCGAGCCCGAGTTCGGCCCCCCCGTCGAGCGCGACCGCCGGCGCCGTCGATCGCGCGGCGAGGAAGGCGAGCAGCTGCTCCTCGAGACCGGCCAGCATCTGCTGGGCGTCGGCTGCGCTCGGATCGAAGCGGCTCATCGACACGGAGCGTAGCAGGCGCGACGCCGCGCCAGAGCGGTCCGTCGGAGCAGTCCAGGGTTACCGCACACGACCGGGCCATGGTGCCGGGGCCGTGCGGGGCGGCGAACAGACGATCCACCGCGAGAACTGGTTCCTGTGAGGAGCAAACGGGGCTACACTGTCTGGCGTCGTGGACACCAACCGTCTCGTCAGCAGCCTCCTCCTTACCTGAGGCGAGCCCCGTCAGGGTGCTCGCCGACGACCTCCTGCGTGAGCGCAGGAGGTTTTCGTTTTCCCGGCAAACCCGCAGCCATGGCAGACCAAGAGAAGGACCGAAGCGATGCCTCCAGCACCAGCCCTCCCGAAGAAGATGCCGGTCGAGAAGTACGTGCCCTTCCGCCCCTTGCCGCTGCGCCTGCCCGACCGCGAATGGCCCAACCGCCAGATCGAGCATGCCCCGCGCTGGTGCTCCGTGGATCTGCGCGACGGCAACCAGGCTCTCATCGACCCCATGGACCCGGCCCGCAAGCTGCGCCTGTTCCGGGCCCTCGTGGAGATGGGCTTCCACGAGATCGAGGTCGGCTTCCCGTCCGCCTCCCAACCCGACTATGACTTCATCCGCCAGCTGATCGAGCAGGACCTCGTGCCCGACGACGTCACGATTCAGGTCCTGACGCAGTGCCGTCGCGAGCTGATCGAGCGCACCTACGCGTGCCTGCGGGGCGCCAGGCGGGCCATCGTCCACTTCTACAACTCGACGTCGATCCTGCAGCGGCGCGTCGTCTTCCGGCTGGACCAGGCGGGCGTCACGCAGATCGCCGTCGACGCCGCGCGCCTCTGCCGCGACCTTGAGTGCAGCGTCCCGGGGACGGAGATCCGTTACGAGTACTCGCCCGAAAGCTTCACCGGCACCGAGCTCGACTACGCGCGCGACATCTGTGCCGCGGTCATGGACGTCATCGAGCCCACGCCCGAGCGCCAGATCATCCTGAACCTGCCGGCCACGGTGGAGATGTACACGCCCAACCTCTACGGCGACGCCATCGAATGGTTCCACCGCAACGTGCCGGACCGCGAGCGGGTGGTCCTCTCGTTGCACCCGCACAACGACCGGGGCACGGCTGTGGCGGCCGCCGAGTTCGGCCTGATGGCCGGGGCGGACCGCATCGAGGGCACGCTCTTTGGCAACGGCGAGCGGACCGGCAACGTGGATCTCGTCAACCTGGCCATGAACCTCTTCAGCCAGGGCGTCGATCCAGGGCTCGATATCTCCGACATCGACGCGCTGCGCCGCGTGGCCGAGCAGTGCAACCGCCTGCCCGTGGGGCCCCGGCATCCCTACGTCGGCGATCTCGTGTACACGTCGTTCTCGGGGTCGCACCAGGACGCGATCAAGAAGGGCATGGAGGCGCTCCCGCCCGACTACGAGGTCTGGGAGGTGCCCTACCTGCCCATCGATCCCAAGCACGTCGGACGCACCTACGAGGCCGTGATCCGGGTGAACAGCCAGTCGGGCAAGGGCGGCGTGGCCTACATCATGAAGAGCGAGCACGGCCTGGACCTGCCGCGGCGACTCCAGATCGAGTTCAGTCGCTGCATCAAGGCCATCACCGAGGGCAGCGGCACCGAGATCACGGCGCACGAGATGTGGGACGCCTTTGCGGCCGAGTACCTGCCCGCGGAGCCACGCACGCGGCTCTTGGGCTACGAGACCTCGTCGGGCCCGAGTGGGCTCAGGCTGCAGGCTCGGCTGTCGGCCGATGGGGCGGCCAGGACGATCTGCGGCCAGGGCAACGGCCCGATCTCGGCCCTGGTCCACGCCCTTCGTACGGAGCTCTGCCTTGCGCTCGACGTGCTGGACTACGCTGAGCACGCCCTGGGGGGCGGAGAAGAGGCGATAGCGGTAGCCTACGTGGAAGCACGCTCCGGTGCTGCGGTGCGCTGGGGCGTGGGCATGGACCCGAACATCACCACGGCTTCGCTGAAGGCGCTGCTGGGCGCGCTGGATCGCCTCGGCCTACAGGTGGATCCATCAGAAGGGCTCGTCCCCGTCGCTGCGGCAGCGGCCGGCTCCGGGAAGTGAGAAGCGGGCCCGGCTCACTCTGCGCCGCTGCTCTGCGCGTGTTGTGTGGTCGTGCCGCCTTCGGGCGTAGCCGCGGGAGCCGACGAAGTCGCTGATCTCGGCAGGTAGCCGTGGGCCACCGGGCGTCACGCGCTCAGCCTGTGCGACGCGCCCCGACACCATCAAGCGATGGTGCCGGTGAGCGCCGTGGGCGATCCGGCGCTAGCCCCAACGCTGCAGGCAGATCGGGTGACTCCGAGCTGGCATTAGGGCAGGGGCCGAGCGGTCACAGCACCTCCCAGGGGGGCCAGCCTGCGGCGTGACCGACGCTCCGGCCGTTCAGGGCGAGCGGCACTACGCCGAGCACGCCGAGCGCGTGATGCTAGCTGCGCGTCAAGGAGGCGCTGCCGTGGACACCGGGCTCCTGCTCCGCGAGTGTCGGCTCCATTTCTCACGCGTGAAACTGGCTGGGCGCCCGCCGTTGCGCCGTTCTTAGTCGGCTGCGGTGCCGACCGCAGTAGTGTCCTCGCGGAGGTGCCCTGACCGATGCTTGACCTGAAGCCGTACCTGGGAGTGACCCGGGCGCCGTTCCTCCTCCTGTCGGTCACCCTTGTCGCCCTTGGGGCCGCTGCGGGCGCCCGGGAGGGCACGTTCAGCCCGGCTCGCAGCTGGTGGCGCTGGTCGGCCTCGTGGCGCTTCACCTGGCCGTGAACACCTTCAACGAGGTGAGCGACATGCACCTCGTGCCTGCGGTCGCGCCTTCCTGCCTACCCGAACAGGGGCTCCACCGAGAGATAGCGCTCGCCCGTGTCGTAGCTGAACGTCAGCACCCGCGCGCCGTCGGGCATCTGCGGCAGCAGCTGCGCGACCGCGGCGAGCGAGGCGCCCGAGGACACGCCCACGAGGACGCCCTCCTCGCGCGCGGCGCGCCGCGCATAGGCCATGGCGTCGGCGGGAGCCACCTGCACGATCCCGTCGAGCAGCTCGGTGCGCATGACGCCTGGGATGAACCCGGCGCCGATGCCCTGGATGGGATGGGGCGAGTGGGTGCCCCCCGAGAGGACCGGCGAGAGGGTCGGCTCCACGGCATACACCTTGAGCCCGGGCCAGCGCGGCTTGAGGACCTCGGCCAGGCCCGTGATGTGGCCGCCCGTGCCGACGCCCGTGACGAGGTAGTCGAGGCCCTCGGGGAAGTCGCGCAGGATCTCCGCGGCCGTGGTGCGCCGGTGCACGGCCGGGTTGGCCGGGTTGTCGAACTGCATGGGCATCCAGGCGCCGGGCGTCTCGGCCACGAGCTCCTGGGCCCGCGCGATGGCGCCCTGCATGCCCAGCTCGCGGGGCGTCAGGTCGAGCTCCGCGCCGTAGGCGCCCATGAGCTTGCGGCGCTCGATCGAGAAGGACTCGGGCATGACCAGGATGAGCCGGTAGCCCTTGACGGCGCAGACGAGGGCAAGGCCGATGCCGGTGTTGCCCGAGGTGGGCTCGACGACCACCGAGTCCGGCGTCAGGATGCCTCGTTCCTCGGCGTCCTCGATCATGGCGAGGGCGATGCGGTCCTTGATGCTGCCGCCGGGGTTGGCGCGCTCCTGCTTCCACCACACCTCGACGCGCGGGTCGAAGAGGCGGTTGATCCGGATGTGCGGGGTGTCGCCGATCGTCTCGAGGACGGACGGGTACTTCATGGGGGTCTCCTTCGGATCAGATCACGAAGTCGGAGGGCTCGGACGCCTCGGCGACGCTCCGCACCCGGACCGACTGGTGTGGTAGACGAGCGAATAGGGCGGCACGCTGTGGGTGAGCCACACGTTCCCGCCGATCACGCTGTCGTGACCGACGACGGTGTCGCCGCCCAGGACGGTGGCGTTGGCGTAGATCACCACGCGGTCCTCGATGGTGGGGTGGCGCTTCGTGCCGGCGGCCGCTCTTGGCCACGCTCAAGGCCCCCAGTGTCACGCCCTGGTAGAGCTTGACCTCGTCGCCGATGACGGCTGTCTCGCCAATGACCAACCCAGTGCCGTGGTCAATGCAGCACGAATGCCCGATGACGGCGCCCCGGGTGGATGTCGATGCCGGTGCGCGAGTGAGCGATCTCGGCCAGGAGCCGCGGCACGAGCGGGACGCCGAGTGAGTGGAAGGCGTGAGCGATGCGGTGGAAGGCGAGGGCCGCGAAGCCCGGGTAGGCCAGCACGACCTCGGACACGCTGCGCGCGGCCGGGTCGCCGGCCTCGATGGCGGCGGCGTCGAGCTCCAGGCGCTGATGGATCTCGGGCAGCTCGGCGAGGAACGGCTCGCAGAGGTCGGCAGCTGTCTGCGGCAGCGCGTCCTCCAGTGGGCGGAGCACCTCGCCGAGTTCCGGGCAGAGGTCGTCGAGCTCGGCCCGCACCTGTACCGCGGAGCGGGGCGGGCGGCGACCATCGGGGAAGAGCAGCCCCACCACCCGGTCGCCGAGGGCCGCCACACGTTCTCGGTCGGGGAGGCGCCCGAAGCTCGTCGCCTCCGCGGCGGCGACGCGCCCGGCCAGCGCGGAGAGCCGCTCGGGAGATCCCCGTGGAGCAGTCGGAGGTGCCAGGGCGGCCGGGGAACGTGGGTCGCTCGACCCGGCAGCGGAGAGGTCAGAGGAAAGCATGGCAGTGAACTCCAGGGGGCGTGCGGCATGGGCGCGGACGGCGCGGTCGAGGGGTGCGGCGCTCGCTCGACGCAGCTCTGGAGGAACGGGGCTCCCGGGCGATCAAGGGGGGAGCTGGCAGGGGTTCTCTGCGAAGCTCAGGGATGGTCCTGAGCGCTCAGGCGCGTTACTCCGGGCGGCGAGCTCGCCGCCGGGGACAGGAGCACGAGCAGGAGAACCACCGAGGTGCCATCAGGCAGCCATGGTACCTCGGACCCGTCGAGTGTAGCGACCGAAGGTCCGCTGGCGGCGGGACGTTCGGCACCCATCCTGCCGTCCTACCGTCGAAATGCGCGCGGCTCCCCCGGCGAGTTGGAAGGGGCTGTGCGCCGACGATTCCGCACGGCTCCGGAGCCTCTCTCGCACCATCTGACGCACGCATCGTGTCGCCGCGCCACCAGCGTCGGGCGGCGGCCGGCGTCGCTATGGCGGTGCTGACCGGGGTCCCGTCGGGACGTAGTCGAAGAAGCGCTCGGTGACCCCACCCGCCGTCCAGGCCGCCCGCAGGCGGGTACGCCGCTCGACGCGGCGGAGGGCGGAGAGCAGGGATCGGTTCAGGTCCTGGGCGCGCTCACCGGAGAGCGTCGCCACGACATGGAAGCCGTCCGCGGTCGGGGTGACCTCCCCGCCGACGAGCCGACGTAGGAGCGGTTCAAGTGCGGCCGGGTTGTCTGAACTCACGTCGGCCACGAGCGCGCACGGCCGAGCGACCATAGCGGGATTCTGCAGCGTGCACGAGCTCCGCGCGTCGGGTACCTGTCGCGGCCGACGGGGAGGCGCATCGAACCCGGACGTATCGCCCCGGCGGCTGAGGCCGGCGCCGCCGGCCGGTCGCTTGCGCACCGGGCCGCAGACTCCTGTAGAGTCGCTGGAGATGAGCGGACCGCAGCAGCCCAGCCGCGTCGCGATCGTGGGCGTCGGCAACGTCGGCGCGACGTTCGCGTACACGCTCCTCCTCAGTGGGCTCGCCCCCGAGATCGTGCTGGTCGACGTGAACCGCGAGCGCGCCGAGGGGGAGGCGATGGACTTGGCCCATGGCGTCCCCTTCGCGTCGCCCGCCCGGGTGTGGGCCGGCGGCTACGAGGACTGCGCGGGGGCCGCCGTGACGGTCATCACCGCCGGCGCCGCCCAGCGGCCTGGTGAGACGCGGCTGGAGCTCTCGAAGCGCAACACGGCGATCTTCCGCCAGATCGTCCCGGCGGTCGCGCGGGCGAACCCGGACGGGATCATCGTCGTGGCCACCAACCCGGTGGACGTGCTGACGTACGAGACCTGGCGACTCTCAGAGCTGCCGCCAGGACGGGTGATCGGCTCGGGCACGATCCTCGACACCGCGCGGTTCCGGTATCTCCTCAGCGAGCACTTCGCCGTCGATCCGCGCAGCGTCCATGCGTACATCATCGGCGAGCACGGTGACAGCGAGGTGCCGGTCTGGTCACTGGCCAACATCGCGGGGATGCGGCTGCCCGCCTTCTGTGCCTCGCAGGGCCGCCCTTACGAGCCGGCGATGATGGGGGAGATCTTCCGGCAGACCCGCGACGCCGCGTACGAGATCATCGAGCGCAAGGGCGCGACCTACTACGCGATCGGCGCCGGACTCCTGCGGCTCGTGGAGGCCATCCTCCGCGACCAGCGCACGGTGCTTTCCGTATCGAGCCGGATCGAGGGCTACTACGGGATCAGCGACGTGTCGTTCAGCCTGCCGACGGTGCTCGACCGGCGCGGCGTGGTCCAGCCGCTGCGTTTGGAGCTCGACGATGACGAGCGGGCGGGGCTCCAGCGCTCGGCGGAGATCCTGCGGACGACGATCGACGAGGTCGAGCGCTCCTAGGCGCCGCACGGCGCGATCCAGCCGCGGACGCCCGCGGGACGGCATCCGGGCGGGACAGGGCCGGCTGCGGGTCAGGTTCCGGCCATCTGGCCCCCGCTATACTCCGGCGATGTCTCCCCTGCGTGACCGGACCATCGCCACCGTGGGCTCGGGTGTGATGGCCGAGGCGATGATCGCCGGCCTCCTCCGTGGTCACCAGGTCGAGCCGACCCAGATCGTGGCCAGCCATCCGCGCGCCGACCGGCGCGCCCAGCTCGAGCGCGACTACGCCATCCGCGTCTGCCCGTCGAACGAGGAGGCGGCGCAGTCGGCGGACATCGTCGTCCTCGGGATCAAGCCGCAGATGCTCCTACGGGTCGGCCGCGAGCTGGCCGGACAGTTGCAAGAGGGGCAGCTGGTACTCAGCATCATCGCGGGCGCGACCACCACGGCGCTCGCTACGGTTCTCCGGCACCGGGCCATCGTCCGCAGCATGCCCAACACCCCCGCCCGGCTCGGCAAGGGAATGACGGTCTGGTATGCGACACCCGAGGTCACGCCGCAGCAGCGCGACCAGACCTCGACCCTGCTGAAGGCGCTGGGCGCGGAGCTGTCGGTCGATGACGAGCGGATGGTGGCGATGGCGACCGCCGTGAGCGGCACCGGACCGACCTACGTGTTCCTGGTGATGGAGGCGCTCATCGACGCCGCCGTGCACCTGGGTTTCCCCCGCCACATCGCGCACGACCTGGTGATCGAGACGCTCGAGGGCAGCACGTTCTTCGCGAAGTCCAGCGGGATGCACCCGGCGGAGCTCCGGAACATGGTCACCTCGCCCGGCGGGACCAGCGCGGCGGCGCTGCACGAACTGGAGTCGGGTCGGCTGCGCACCGTGCTGTCCGACGCAGTCTGGGCCGCGTTCCGCCGGACCGAGGAGCTGGGCGAGCAGCTCGAGCGCCAGGCGGAGACCGGCCAGCCGCGCTGAGGCCGCGCGCCGTCGCGCGGGCGCCCGACAGGGCCACACGGCCGCCAGGGTCATACGGGCGGCCCGCAGGGTAGAGCTGTCGGCCGCCACCGCCGGTCGCCGGGAGCCAGGCCCGCTGATCTGACATGGGGGAAGCCTGGGGCGTCCAAGGGGCCCCAGCGCACGCACTGACGAGCGGCAACGACCCGTTTCCGGCGGACATCCGTGTTCGGCGCGGACCACGAAGGCCAGGCTTCAGGCGCGAGCTCGCCTCCGCCAGACCCAACCGGTGAGTAGCAGGAACCCGGCGAGCAAGAGCGGCAGGGTCATTGCCGCCTCAGCCCGAAGCAACGACGCCGATTCCCACAGGGCCAGCAGGGCGATCAACGCCTCGATCGCCCAGACCACCACCAGCAGGATGCCGCTGTCGGTCGGGTGCGTCCAGGCGGGGCCAGCGAGCACAAGGAACGGCGGGCCGAGGAGCATTCCTAAGACCCCTGCCGGTAGCCACGCGCCGCCGAGCACCAGGAGCCAGGCGACGGTCACCGGGAGGAAGATGACCATGCCGGCCACCCGCAGGCGCACCGAGGCGCCACCGCTCTGCGGCGTTCCCCCTGCAGATCGTCCCGCGAGCTGCCCTGCCACCGACATCCCCATCCGCACCGTGGTTCATGCGTACGATCCGGGCGAGGTCCACCTGCCGGGTCGGCGCCGACCTGCACGCGATCACCGTAGCGCCCTCGTCGTCGCGCGTCGAGAGCCGCAAGTCGCCTCCGCGCCCGGCGGACCCGTCCCAGCGGCTGGCGACGCCGGTACACTCGGCGGCGCGTTGCGGAAAGACCGGTTGAACCCGCTCCTCGTTTTGGTCCGGGTCGCGGCGACGCCTCGCCACCGAGCGGATCAGGTCTCGCAGCGAGGCTCCCTTATCGGGTTGGGCGTTCGAGCGTCCATGGCGCCGAAGCTGCCACCCTCGGGGCATAAGCAAGCTCCGCGAGAGCCGCCCGATCCGTCCCAGCCATGCATCGTTCGTACGTGGCCGACCAGTGTCGCGCGCCTGGACTCAGCGAGAGACTCGCGAATGCCCGTCCGTCGAGGGTGTTCACTATAGTATGGTGTACACTATGGTGAATGGTAAACGACGGAGGGTCCGACATGATCAGCGAGCAACATCCCGCCAAGAGAACGCCGCCCCGGCCCACCCTTCAGCTCGGGGAGGTAATCCGTGACGGGAGAGAGGGGCGGCACTTGTCGATGCAGGCCACTGCCGATCGAGCCGGCATCTCGGCCGGGTACCAGTTCAAGCTGGAGGGCGGGTTCGTTCGGACACCGTCGCCTCGCGTCCTGCACCGCCTCAGCGCCGTCCTGGAGCTTCCGTACCCGGAGCTCATGAAGCTGGCCGGCTACCCAGAAGACGCCGCGCCTGGTGTGCCCTCCGCCTCCTCGGGCGAGGTCCCTGTCGTCGATACCAATACGGAAGCCTCGGCAGCGGATGCAGCAGTCGGGGAGCCAGCGCCCAGCAACCGTCGCATCATCCGCCTCCTCGAGGAGATCCAGCGCGACGTGACTGCCGTCCGCGAGGACCTTCGCCGCCTCGAAGGCATGGAGCGGGCGACCGGCTCGCGTCCCTCGCAAACGAACCGGGTATAGGCACCTCGGAACCCATCTTGTGATACGAGCGGCCATCGGGGTCGCCCTGAGTCCAGGGCGGTACAGCCGCTTGACGTCGGTCAGGCGACAGCGTGCTCAGGCGAGCTGGGCTCGCTTGTTACCTCGGCCTCAAGTCCGTAGGCCGTGACCAACCAGTCGCCGCCGGCAAGCAGCCCAGCAATACATTCGACCCTTGACTTCGCCCGCTCGCGTCAGCGGGTCGGCGCATCCCGACGGAGCAGCGCCCACCCGGCAGCGAGAAGTGCGACCAGCCCCACCGCCGCGCCCGGCAGGACGGGTGCTGCGCCCCGCTCCAGGGCCGTGTCGGTGGGAGGTAGGGAGGACGCCGACGTCACCGCCAGGGAGACGACGCCCCCAATCGCGCGGCTCACCCCGAGGCTCGGGGCTCCCCAGTCGACCGTAAGCTTTCCGCCCGTGCCGGCGCTCGCCTCCGCGCTGATCGGCCGGACCTGCAGCCCGCGGAGGCTGACGACGCAGCCGATGTCGTGGGTGCCGGCGAGCGTGAAGCGCACGGTCCGTGGCGCAGTACCCGAGCCTGCGTAGATGAGACCGGAGGGGACCAGCGTGCAGAACCCGGCCGGCATGCCCGCTGCGACAGACACGACAGGGGCGGTCGTCACCGTGGTGTTCCACTCGAAGTTGGTGGGCAGCGTCAGCGTGAACGCCAGGCCGGGTGGGAAGACGTCGGGATTCGAATAGGGCGCGATGTCGATCGCGGGCCCTTTGAGCGTCGTCCAGGCCCTGCCGGCGGTGGAGGGCGGAATGTCCGTCCCGCCGCTGGCGGGTGTCACCGTGAAGTCAGAGAGGTTCGTCGCCGCCACGCGCACGAGCGGGACGGCGGCGGCAGCGACGGCCGCGAGGAGAAGCGCGGCGAGGACCACCGCGGAGGGTGGACGGGCGCGCCCCAAGCGGTTCGTCGACGAGGCCGGAAGCCGAGTATTCACGTGACGGGCCCTCCCCAGCGAAGGCTGCGCCGGCAACCTCGCACGCGGGAGTGCCCGACGGCACGAAGATGACCCGAGCGGGCGACCGGGAAGCCCTGCGCGTTGCGGGTGAACTGGCTTGAGAGAAGCGTCGAAACCCCCACACGCCGCTCCGAGGGTCAACCCGCCTGAGCCAGAACCGTCCTGGCCCCCCGAGTCACCAACCCGGACGGTTATCC
Source organism: uncultured Chloroflexia bacterium (assembly GCA_963835945.1). Taxonomy (GTDB): domain Bacteria; phylum Chloroflexota; class Limnocylindria; order Limnocylindrales; family CSP1-4; genus JAJYNJ01. Next base: position 3,809 of record CAWIHR010000065.1, on the reverse strand, counting down.
GTAAAGGCTCGGCTCTAATCCTCCCCGATTGGAGTAGGGATCGCCTCGGGCGTCGAGCCCCGCTCACTTCTCAGGGAACCACAGGCGGGGAGGTCCCAGGTCGCCACCCGATCAACGATGGCCTGATGGAGCTGGCGGCGCGGCCGGCAGAGCCGGACGTGGGCGGGCGACGGCTACGGCCCGACCTCAAACCAGACGTCCGGTCCCGCGGGTGCCGGCAGGCGCCGCTGGATGCGGTGCCGGAAGATGCGCCCGAGCGCCCGCTCCAGGTCGTCAACGTCGGCGATTAGGGAGATGGCGTGGACGACCGCCGCCCGCCGCCGCGCGCTGAGCACTCCCCAGGAGAGCAGGTGGAGGCGCCGTCCGCCCGACCAAGCGAAGACGGTCTCGAGGCGCCCGGGAACGGCGGCACTCATCGGTCGGCAGCCTCAGCGCCGGTGCCAGACGCGCCGGATCGAGAACACGGCCTGCAGCAGCACGACGGCCAGGACGAGGCTCGCCAGGAGCATGACCCGGTGTCCATGTCAGCGCCTCCTTCGAAGCTGTAGTGAGCATGGCTGGTGCCGCGGGCGCTGCCTAGTGCCGCTCGCCCCCAACCCCGGCGCGTCGTGACCCGCAACCGCAGGCTGGGTCTCCCGCCCGTGCTGCCGTCACGGGTTGGCACGTCGGCACGGGCGGGAAGATGGCGCGGGTGCACCCCATCGACACGACGCACCCATCGTGTCTGGCCGCTCAGGCCGGTTCGCGCGCCAGGTTCAGGTCTAGGAGCCGGGCGAGAACATCGTTATCAGGGAGGTCCGGCGGCCAGCCGTAGGCGGCCAGTACGGACCGGTCGAGGGTGGCGTGAGCAGTCGCAAGCCAGGTCGGGCGCTCGTTGTAGAGGTTCGTCAGCGTCCGCCAGGCGAGTTCGGGTTCCGTCGCTCCTGGGGGATCTGACCAGCCGTCCCTGAGCTCGACGAGCCTTTGCGCGCACGCCGCGATCTCGCTTCGGACCTGATCTGATGGATCGGGAAACGGAAACGTCTCGAACGTAGTCTGCGGCGGATATCGCGGCCTTGTCTCCAGCCTAGGGCCGACAGCGAGAGACCACAGCTCGTGGACCTTCGACTGAAGCACCCCGAAGAAGTAGTCGTCGTCGCGAGCGACAACCACGAGCTGATGGTCCGCGAGAGGCGTCCCGCCCCGAGTCGTCATGGAGACGCTCGGCCACTCGCAGACTAGCCTGACGATGAACACCTACAGCCACGTCGTCCCTGCCCTCCAGCGGGAAGCCGCTGACCGCATGGAGGCCGTCCTCTCGAACCGCTGACCAGTACCGGAGGACATGGGTTCGGGTTCGATGTCCAGCGCCGTGGTGGTCAACGTGGTGGTCAAACCGCCACCCGTCAACAAAGAAGCCGGCCCCAAGACCGGCCTCTGAGTTCAAATCTATGGAGCCGACACTCGGATTTGAACCGAGGACCTGCTGTTTACGAAATCCGAGGTCCGGTCACCCTACCAACCCGGCTGCCTAGCAGAGGTAGGGATTGGTAGGCGAAGGTAGGCTCCGGTGCCGTACTTGCTCAGTTCGTTGCGTGCGCAACTACAGCACCAGACGACGGTCAGGTGCGGACCCTGTCCGCGCCCGCGGGCGGCGGCGCCCACAATGAGCCGATGCGGAAGGACGACCCACGGATCGCTGCGGTTCGAGAGTGGTACACGCGCGTCGTCCCTGTGCTCGATGTGATAGGGCCCGGTGACCTGATCGCCTCGTGGCGGGGGCTCGTGCGTCCCATCGGGTGGCCGATCGATGGGCCTCCGTCGGCCGAGCAGTTCGCCGCGCACCGAGAGCGATACCTCCAGGACGTTGATGGGGGCTGGTGGGTGTTCCCGGGGCTTATCGAGCCCCGGCCGAGCTCGGACCCCGCAGTGGTGGTCCTCTCGATCGACGCGTCGGGCCCGGCTGTCCTCACCGCCACGAGTGCCACGCGCGATCGCGAGGCAGCCCTGCGCCTCTTGCCGCAGGGCGAGGACGCCGGGCTGCAAAGCATCCGCGCCTTCGTCGCAGAGACCTTCCCCTCGGGCCGGCGCGAGGGCGCCTCCACGCGCACCGGCGACTCCTGGCGCTCCGGGCACAGCGCCGCCGTGCTGGCGCGCGCGCTGTTTTGCGCCGCCCTCGTGGGACAACACGTCCCCCATCGAGAGGCGGTTCGCATCTGGATGCGCTGCGAGCACGAGCTGCATGGCCCGCTCGACAACGTCGACTACTTCGAGGCGCTCGTGAAGCGGCACAGTCGCCTCTGGCGCACGTTCGAGGACGAGGTCTGCGCGACGAACCGCCGCGTCCTGCGCGAGTTGCCCGCGAGTTTGCATCCCAGCTGGGCCTGAGTTCGTATCCCAGACCAGCGCGGCGGCTCGACTACCGTGCTCGCATGCCCCGCGAGTTGCCATTCCAGGCCGACATCGAGACCGCCCCAGGCGCGGTCGGCGTCGCCATTGCCTCGGAACCTCATCGCCCGGCAGGGAGGACTGCCATGTCGCCGACGACGACCACACCCACCTTCGCCATCGCGGACGTGCCCATCGAGCACCTCCACCCTGACGCGGCCAACCCCCGGCGTATCGATGACGCCGAGCTCGATGCCTTGGAGCGCAGCATTCGCACCTACGGCCTGGTCGAGCCGATCATTGCCCGGCGCGAGGACGGCACCGTCATCGGCGGCCATCAGCGCCTCGTCGCCGCCCGTCGACTGGGCTACACGAGCGTGCCCGTGATCTGGCTCGACCTCAGCGTCGAGCAAGCACGCCTGCTGGGGCTCGCCCTCAACAAGATCTCGGGCAGCTGGGACGAGGCCCTCCTGGCCCGTCTGCTGGGGGAACTACAGGCGACCCCCGATGTCGATGTGTCACTGAGCGGCTTCGGCGAGGATGAGATCCGCGATCTCCTCCGCAGCCTCGACGCGCGGGAGAAGCGCGAGCGTTCCGTGAGTCCTTTGATCTCGAGGGCGCGCTCGACGCAGCCACACGTGAAGCCGCGCACGCGCGTCGGGGGATATGTGGCACCCTGGGTGACCACATCATCGCCTGCGGGGACGCCGCATGGACCGACGACCTTGGGCACGTTTGCTGGCCAAAGCCAGCGACCCGCCATGGCCTTCCTGGTCCGCCATACAACGTGGGCTCTGGGCGACCACGGTGGCCAGCAACGCGGGACACGGCGACGGCGCATCGCCAACGACGCGCTCGATCCGGCCGCCTGGGAGAACCTTCGTGCGAGCCTGGGCGCGTGACGCTCCTCGCGGTGGGTCGATGGCGCGCTGTAATGTCTGCATGTCGAGCAAGGAGATGGCCGCTCCTGGCCCGGGTCCTGGCCGAGGAAGGCGGCCACTGGTCGGACACCATCATCTGGTCGAAGGATCACTTCGTGCTCGGTCGCGCCGACTACCAGCGCGGCTATGAGCCGATCTGGTATGGCTGGCGCGAAGGCGCGGGCGCACCTCTGGTGCGGCGACCGTGACCAGTCCGACGTGTGGCAGATCGCCCGACCCGGCCGAGGCGCCGCTGCATCCGGTGATGAAGCCCCTCGCCCTTGTGGAACGCGCCATCGCCAACCCGTCGAGTCACCCGGGCGATCTCGTCCTCGACGCATTCCTCGGGTCAGGCTCGACCCTCATGGCCTGCGAGCGCACCGCTCGACGCTGTGCGGGTTTAGAGCTCGATCCCCGCTACGTCGATGTGGCGGTGGCGCGCTGGGAAGCCTTCAGCGGGCAGCTGGCGCACCGCGAGCGCTGCGAGACCTGATCGCCATGTTCGCCCGCCGCTGCCAGTTC
>CAWIHR010000064.1:0-134214 GCA_963835945.1 uncultured Chloroflexia bacterium | reverse complement strand
CCAACCAGCAACTGACATTGTGGGCCTGCCGCGCCGAGGATGGATCTGTCTCGGCGAGAGTCCCGTACCGTCACCGAAGGCCCTGCGCGCCTGGGCCAGTCGGCGACGAGGGCCATACATGCGCCGGGCGCCGTAGCTCTGGGTCCCTTCCAGCGCCCAGGCCCGCAGACCTACGTGCGCTTGGCCGAACTCGGGGGGCAGTGTGCCCATCGGCATCCGCAGGCACCGTATGGGCCTCCAGAGGGCCGCCTGTCGACGTTAGACCACCTCCTGCAATGGGGTGTGCAGGTGCGTGTCGAAGCCGAGGACGACGTCGACCGTCTCTGCCACGATGGTCATGCGTTGTCTCCTTGGCCGGAGGCACGTGTCGGGTCCGGCTCGGGCGGAGACGGCAGGGCGGTATGAGACAGGCCGAGCGTCGATCTCGGCGGTCAAGCTCCTCATCAGGCCAGCAACTCCGACCGAGCCGGCGCCAGCGCGAAAGCGGGCGGACAACTCACTAGGAGGAAAGGTGCGCAAGCCCCGAAGCGGGTCACGGTCGCGATCACCGACCCGGAGCCCAGCATCGTCGCTGGGCCCCAAACCGGGCCCCACTGGTGACAATGTTGGCCCCAGCTGAACTCCCCGTTCCGACAGCCCGCGCGCCGCCCGCAGGCCGCACGTCGGAGGGCGACCGCCGCCCTGAGGTCTGGAGCGCCCGTCACGCGGTCCGATAAAGGGCAGCTATTGCGCGTGGCCGGGTCGATCAGTGGGTCGCGGGCCCCACGAGGAGGCCGTACTCGAGCTCGTCGACGACCATCCGAAGGGTGAAGAACGTATGGTGACGCGGCGAGAAGCCAAGCTTGAACTGCAGCAGCGAATTGTCCGCGCCCCCGACACCGCCTCCGAGATGCAGGACCTGATCCCCCCGGGCCTTCGCCCAGCTTCGCACGAAATGCATCATCAGCTTCGTCGGCTGGACCAGGTGGAACGCGTCCCCCGTTCCGGAGAGGTGGTACTGAACGATGCCGTTGCACTCGACGAACAGGCCCGCCGCCGCCAGAATGCCCTCCTTCTCCACGACGCAGAGGTGGAGGGCCTCGCCAAGGGCATCACGCAAACCATCGAAATAGGCGTCCCTGAAGAAGTAGAACGAGCTGGCCGAGCGACGAGTCATTGTCGCTCGGTACAACTGCTTGAACGACTCGAAGTGCCTCCAGTCCTCGTCCATGCGGGCGACGTACCCCAGCCGAACGGCCCGGGCGATGTTCCGGCGATGGTTGAGGCGAGTCTGTGCCCAGAGCTCTTCGGTGGGAAGGGTCAGATCGACGCTCACCGTTTCGCCGTGCGGTATGAGTGTGCCGACGCCCTGCGGCGGGCAAGGGTTCAACAGTGGGTGAAGGCGAACGAATGCCGACACGACACCCGCCTCATGCAGCACGTGGAGCCCGGCGGCAAGTGCGAGCCTGAGAAACGAAGGATACCGACCCCGCACCCGATCGGGCCGGGGTATCCGTAGGGCGATGCTGCGTCGCATCCGCCGCCCGGGATGTCGCGGATCACAAGCGGCAGCAACATGGCCCTCCGGCCATCCGTGACGTATAGGGCGCGAGGCCGACCTCCCTCCTGCGCGGCGCACAGCGCGACATACGCCGGCACATGGTAGAAGTCATATCGGGTCGCCCGGAGCGCCGTATCCCACTCCGGCGCGTCGACCTCGATCAGCGCCCCCTTCAGTGTCGGAGGGACCGGACCGATATCCTGTCGAATCTCGGCGCTGGGCTCAAGGTCTACCAGCATGACTAGTTCCCCACGTTCCTGGCCCGCGTAGGCATAGCCGAGGGACTCGTACAGCAGCCGCGCCCTGAGGTTCTCCGGATGAACGCGGAGCCGCACCACGGTCGCTCCCCGCCGCCGCGCCTCTGCATGCAGGTGCGCCATCATCAGCCGCCCGAGGCCACGACCCTGGGCGCCGGTCCGGACGGCGATGCCCAATGACGGGAATGGATAGCCCTCGTCCCAGCCGCGGAGCATGCCGTACGCGACCGCTCGACCGTCCTCGACAAGAATTGCGTAGGCGTCTCGCCCAGCGTGGTTGGCTATGTACCGAGCTTCGTGACGCGTGAAGGGGTGAGGACGGAAGAACGCCTCGTCGATGTCCGCAAAAACGTCGGCAAGGATCGCTTCGTCCGCCGGCCTCACGACCCGAAACTCGACGTTCAAGGACGGGCCCTCGAGAGTGCCGCTGAAGCCGCGAACGGCAGCCCGGGTGGCGTGCGGCCTTGAGGAACGATCGACAGCCCGGGCAGAATGGGAGCGCGGGCCAGGTGTTGGGCACGTTCAAACGTCAGGTGAGTAATCTCCAAGCCGAGATCGGTGGTTGGGGTGGCCCCTTCGGGCGGGCAGCTGAGCACGCCTCGACCCCTTGGATCAGACGCTCGAAACGGGTCCGGCTTGGTGCGCGGAGGTGTGCTCAAGGCTGACTTTGGCGACGCATGACGTCATCCTACTCGCCGCGGCCCGAGCGGCGTCGCCGGGCTCTACAGGAATCCATTGATGGCGCTGTGGCGGTTGCGCGCCAGGCTGCGACGTTGGGGTAGGTTCACCCGTCGGGGGCCGCGTGGTAACGTGCGGAACGGCCCGCTCGGGTCATCCCGAGGGCGCGCGCGGCCGCTCGAATCCGGGAGATGTCGTGTTCTCGCCCGAACCTCCGCTCGGAGTGTCCGCTCGCGCAGCCTGACATCGGCGGGCGAGAGCTTGAGCGTTCACACTAGTCCTACGCAGCGGCGTCCTGGCGATGGGCCTGTTCAAGCATCCCTTCGAGACCCGTGTCGCCCCGGTCGCCGACTGCCCCGGATGGCGGTGGGGCGATGATTGAGCACGCCTGTGCAGGACCCGTCGGGGGCTGCGTGGTAACGTGCGGAACGGCCCGCCCGGGTCATCCCGCGTGCCCTGCCGCTCGAATCCGGGAGATGTCATGTCCTCGCCCGAACCTCCGCTCGGAGTGTCCCGCTCGCGCAGCCTGACATCGGCGAGCGAGAGCTTGAGCGGCACATGTTCCTGCGCAGCGGCGTCCTGGCGACGAGCCCGTTCAAGCGTCCTTTCGAGGCGCGTATCGCCGCGGTCGCCGACCGCCCCGGATGGGGTAGGGCGATGATTGAGGACGCCTGTGCGGGCCTTGGATCACCCGTCACCGGGCGACCGCTCGGCAGCTTCGGCGGCGTGGTCGTCTCCGCCTTCGACCCGAACAACCAGATCACGACCGGGGAGGTCGGGATGGTAGTCACTGACGACGCGGTCCTCGCCGGAACGATGCGCAGTCTCCGCAACCACGTCCGCGACGCGGAGCGGACCTGGCTCCGCCATGTGCGCCTTGGCCACAGCTATCGGCTCGGCGAGATGTCAGCTGCCGTCGGGGTGGCGCTGCTGGGGCGGTTCACTTTGCCCGCGTCGCGGCCGCCTTCGAGCGGGTGCTCGGCGACCAGGACTGGCTTCGCCTGCCCCGGGCCGGTGCCGACGACATCGTCGACTGGTTCGTCTACGTGGTCGGTCTTCACCCCGAGATCGACCGCGACCAGGTCATCAGCCGGCTGGCCGAGATGGGTTTCCTGGAGGCCCCACTTCTCACCACTCCATCTGAAGCCGTACTACCGGTCGCCGTTCGGGCTCAAGCCGGGCGATTTCCCCGTGACCGAGCGGGTCGCGGCCTCGACGCTCGCGCTCCCGTTCCCGAGCCGGCTCGCGGACGAGGGCGTTCGGTTCGCTGCAAACGCTCTCATCGAGACGGTCGGATGACGTCGGCCCTGCGCACGCCCGCGGTCGTCGTCTCCGGCCACACGATGGCGCTCGCGGTGGTGCGAGCCCTCGGTGAGGCAGGCGTGCCGGTTGCCGTCCTCCATTACGACGACCGCGACATGGCCCAGGCGTCGAGATACGTCGTAGCCGACATTCGGATCCCCGATCCACTCCGCAATGAAGGCGGGTTCATCGAGGCGCTCATCGAGGCAGGCCGGCGGTTCGACGGCGCAGTCCTGATCCCTGCATCCGACGAGAGCACCGTCGCCGTGTCGCGCCATAAGCCGCTCCTCGAGGAGCACTACCGCGTCGCATGCCCTGATCGGGAGATCGCCGAGCGGGTGATAGACAAGACGAAGACCTATGCCCTCGCTCAGGTCGCAGGTGTGCCCTTTCCGAAGACGATAGTCCCGCGGGGCCAGGAGGATCTGGAGTCCTGCGCCACCGAGATCGGCTTTCCTCTGCTGCTCAAGCCAGCAGAGAGCCACCTCTTCTACGCGCACTTCCAGCGCAAGATGTTCCGCGTCGACACGATGGCAGAGCTCGGGAGCCTCTTCTCGCGCGCCGACGAGGCCCAGCTCACGGTCATGGTTCAAGAGATCATTCCCGGCTCAGACTCGTCGGTCGTCAACTACAACGCCTACCTGTGGGACGGCCACGTGCGTGCAGAGTTCACGGCTCGCCAGCTCCGCAAGGCACCACCGGCGTTCGGATCGCCTCGAGTCGCGATCAGCGAGCGGATCGCGGAAGTGGTCGAGCCTGGCAGAAAGATCCTCGCGGCCATAGGGTTCTATGGTTTCGCGTGCACCGAGTTCAAGCTGGATGGTCGCGACGGCGTCTACAAGCTCATGGAGGTCAATGGGCGGCACAATCTCTCTGGGCTGCTAGCCGTCCGCTGTGGCGTCAACTTCCCTCTCATGCACTACCGGCACCTGGCAGAAGGCGTGGTGCCGACGGGCACGACGGCCCGGTCCGGCGTCTACTGGACCGATGTCTTCCGGGACGCCGGATACAGCGTTTCCTACCTCGGCAGGGAGCACATTGGTCTGCCGGACTACATCGCCCCATACGCCAGACGGCACTACGATGCCATTCTCGATCGGCGGGACATGGGCCCGTTCTGGGCCCGCTTCAGGTACCTACTGCGCAATCTTGGCCGAGCGGTGCAGGCGTCCAGAGCAAGGTGAGCGTTTATGCCGCCGAGCGTTTGGCAGCTAGATGGGCGCGAACCGGCAGCCGCAACGATACGTGACAGGGAGGGGTCGCTAGGATGGAGACTCGGCACATCGTGTGCAGCGCCTGCGGGGACGATCGCTTTGTCCCACTCTCCGCGGTTGGGGAGTGGACCATAGGGCGCTGCCGAACGTGCGGGCTCGTGTACGTGAACCCTGCGCCGTTCTTTGAGCCGACCGACGAGTTCTCCAGGATCTCGCGCGAGTTCGAGTACACGGAGTACATGCACCAGCCCGTTTCGGCCGGCATCTTGGCCTTCGAGCGGCGGCAGCTTCTTGCGAACTTGGCCGAGATGGTCCGGTTGGCAGCGGACAAGGTGCAACCCGCTCGGCGGCTACGGTTCCTCGACATCGGGTGCGGCTCAGGCGCCTCCGTTCGAGCGGCGACCGACCTGGGGTGGGAAGCGATTGGCATCGACATCGACCCCCAGCTCGTCCAGGAAGGGCGGGACGACCTAAAGGTGGATCTTCGATGCGTCCCCATCCTCGCGAGCGGCCTCCCCGACGGTCAGTTCGACTTCGTGAAGCTCCGGGACGTCATCGAGCATCTCCCGAATCCATACGACGCCCTCGTAGGCGTTAGGCAGCTGCTGGCGCCCGACGGCATCGCGCTCGTCGTCACGCCCAACGAGGGCAGCCTCGCGACCCGGGCGCGCGTTTCCCTCCGGCGCAGGCGCACTAAGGTCGCGACGGTTCCGCCGCCCCATCACCTCCATTCGTTCGACCCGGACACGCTGGTTCGGACCATGCGCCGGGCCGGGCTTCGCCCCTATGCGACATTCACCACGACTCCGACTGATGTGCGTTACGTGACGTCGCACAACGAGGCCCGCGCGCAGGGCCTGCCAGTGGTGCGCCCGCTCTGGCGTGCTGGCCAGGCCCTCGGAATGGGAGCGGTACTGGTGAGCTGGGCGGGCAGACAGTAGGAGATCGCCACTTGCGGGAGGCTGGGTCGACGAACTCGAGGTGGCTGCGGCTCGCTACCAAACGCGCGATTGACGTCATTGGCGCCGTCGGTGCCGGGATCGTCTTGTCGCCCGTGCTGGCATGGGTCGCGCTGGCGGTCGCGGTCAGGCAAGGCCGGCCCATCCTTTTCCGCCAACAACGGCCGGGTCTTGGTGGCAAGCCCTTCACGATCGTTAAGTTCCGGACCATGCGCACGCCTCGCGCGGATGAGGTCTGGTACCTCACGGACGAGCACCGGATCACGCGTCTCGGTCGGTTCCTGCGCTCAACTAGCCTCGACGAGCTGCCCGAGTTGTGGAACGTACTCCGGGGCGACATGAGCCTCGTCGGCCCTCGTCCGCTCCTTATGGAGTACCTGGACAAGTACACGCAAGAGGAGCGGCGACGGCTGAACATGCGACCGGGTGTCACGGGCTGGGCGGCCGTGAACGGGCGCAACGCGCTTCGGTTCAGGGACCGGCTCGAGCTTGACGTCTGGTACGTCGACCACTGGAGCCTCTTGCTCGACATCAGGATTCTGGCATTGACGGCGATCCAGGTGCTGCGTCGTACCAACGTCTCCCCCACCGAGGACTTGGCCTTGGGCTTTCCCCTTCCCGGGGTCGAAGCCGGTCAGATCGGGAAGCCCGACGTGGCTGGGCCCCCGATAGATGGCGCGGCGCCGTAGGTGACGCTCGGTATCCTCCGGCTTCCTCGATCCGGGTGCTCGGAGCTATCCTGGCGACCCGCGATGCGGGGGCGATCGATGGGTTCCGAACGATCCACCACACGATCGGCCCGGACAAGAGCGTCTGAGACTCCCAGAAGCTGTACGGCGGCCGCCCAGACTCCAGACTGCCCTCGCCCGTCAGGGGTGCACGGTCCGCTAGTACGGGCCATACGGCGGGTGATGGGATCCCTCGGTTCTTGGATGCCTGCGCCGGGTCCCGGACGGAACGATCCGCCGGACTACCATCGCGTTCGTCGCCACCCAGCCCTTACCTACTCGTGGCCGGTTCGCCTGGGCCCCGAAGACCGCGACGGCCGGGAGCGTGGGTCGGAGGCAGGAGGACGCAATAAACGGCGGGAGCTTGGCGACAGTCAACGATCGCGCGCTTCCACTGGTGCGCTAACGCACCACAACCTTCGGGTCGAGGCCCATTCGTACTAGGCGTCTTGGCCTAAGCGGCCTATGATTGGTCATTATTTTATCGCTGTCATCCCGCATCCGAGGACTTATCCATTGGCCGTCCGCCGGTCCCTTTGGTTCGTACCGACGTCATCTCCTTCGTCCGTGGCCAGAGCGGTCACGGAGGCGGTGGACACGGTCACCGCGAGCGCCGAGCGCTCTCTGACGTGGATTGCCCCCCGCATCCGTGGGCGTCATCTTCTTGTCATCGACCTGGTCAGCATCGTCATCGCCTCGTACGTCGCACTCGCCCTCCGCTACGACCGCCTGATCTCGCCAGATGTTCTCGTCGCGGACTTCCCCATCTTGGTTCTCCTCTTGGCGGTTCAGACGGCCGTCAGCCATCGGCTCGGTCTGTACAGCCGTCGCTGGCGCTCCGCCAGCGTCGCCGACCTTGAGCGTATCGTCGTCGCCGTCTTGGTCGGCTCGCTCGCTGCTGCGGTCCTCGCATACGGGGCCTCGGTGCTCCTCGGACTCGAGTGGACGAAGGGCCTGCCGCGTTCGTTCTGGCCAGGCGAGACGCTGTTCGCACTCGCCATGATCGGGGGCGTGCGGTTCGGCATCCGAGCCGGAGCAGAGGGGACCGGGTACGCGGGCCCAAGTGCGATGACGGGTCAACGCGCCACGCTCCTGTACGGTGCCGGCAACGCAGGCGTGCTGGTGGCCCGCTCCGCCCTGCGTACGCCAGGTGCTGGCGTACTGCCAGTCGGGTTCCTGGACGATGACCGCACGCTCGCCGGCGGTAGCGTCGCCGGGATCCGGGTGTTCGGGGGCCTTGAGAGGCTTGAAGAAGCGGTTAGCCGAACGGGCGCGCGGGCCCTCCTCATCACGATGCCGAGCGCGTCGGGCCAGGCCGTGCGGCGGGTGGTCGACGCCGCCCTGGCCCTCGGCCTGGATGTTCGCACGGTTCCCTCGATCAACGACCTGCTCGACGGGAGTCTGGACGCCTACCGCGTCCGCCGGGTCCGCGTCGAGGACCTCCTCCGCCGACCGAGGGTGACGGAGCATGGCGGCGCTGTGAGGGACATCATCAAGGATCGAACAGTCGTCATCACCGGCGCGGGCGGTTCGATTGGATCGGAGCTCGCACGGCAGGTCTACGCCATCGGACCGCGGCGACTCGTCCTGGTGGATCGCGCCGAGAGCCCGCTCTATGCGGTGCAGCGGGAGCTCGACGCACGGCGTGTCCGCGGCAAGGGGAGCGGAGACCTCCGGATCCACCTCGCCAACGTGGCAAGTCGCGCCGCGATGGATCGCCTGATCGAGGCGGAGTCGCCGCATGTCATCTTCCACGCGGCCGCCTACAAGCACGTGCCGATGATGGAGGAGCATCCCTCAGACGCCGTCTACGTCAACATCGGAGGCACCCTGATCCTGCTCGATGCTGCCGCCGCGGCCGGCGTCGAGCGGTTCGTCTTCGTCTCGACCGACAAGGCGGTCCGCCCCTCGAGCGTCATGGGCGCGAGCAAGAGGATCGCCGAGATGCTCGTCGCCGACGCAGCGCGGCGTACCGGGCGCCCCTACGTTTCCGTGCGGTTCGGCAATGTGCTCGGTTCGAACGGGAGCGTCGTGCCGATCTTCCAGGAGCAGCTCGAGAAAGGCGAGGCGCTCACCATCACCCACCCGGACATGACGCGCTTCTTCATGACGATCCCAGAGGCGGCGTGGCTGATCCTCGATGCCGGGGCACTCGGGCAGCTCCGGAGACCTCTTCGTGCTCGACATGGGTGAGCCGATCCGCATCATGGATCTCGCCCGCGACCTCGTGCGGCTAGCCGGACGAGATCCCGAGAGCCAACCTTACGAGATCGTGGGGCTTCGACCCGGCGAGAAGCTCCACGAGGAGCTCTTCTACGCGAGTGAGAACATCGAACGCACGGCCGACTGACAAGGTCCTCCGGGCGGTAGCTGATCCGCCGCCGCTATCGGTGCGCGACGACGTCCGACAGCTGTTGGCGCTCGCCACCGGGGAGGACGAAGCCGCGCTCCGCCGAGCGCTTCTGGAGTATGTGGGCGACTCCAACGAGAGTCGAGCCGCGATGGCGCACGCCGAGGCGTCGGCGCCGGACGCCGTTGCGGCGTTCCGTGCGCTCGCCGACCAGCAGCCCGGGTTTCTCGGCGTCGCGCCGTAATGGTGGCGCGTGGACTGCCTGCGTGCCTGCTCGGCGTCGGCTCCTTCGGCCATCAGCAGTCTCGCCGCCGACAGGGGCGTCGGTAGGGCTCTGGGCTGTGCCAACGCCGAAGAGGTGAGCCCCGCGCTGGTTAGGGCCAGCTGACGATTAGGCGCGAGGACCACGCGCAGCGACACCACGTCGCGGTACTTGACCCCCAGGACTTTCTACTAGCGGTCGAGGTCTCCCGTCTTCGTGGGTTGCCGGCGGTGCCATTCAGATCGGAGCGTCAGACGAGCGACGGCCCCGACCACGGTGGTATCCGGCGCGACGTCCCGCACAACCACGGCTCCTGCTCCGACGACCGCTCCTGGGCCAACGTGAACGTTCGGCAGGACGACGCACCCCGTGCCGAGTGTGGCACTCTCCTCGATCACGCAGCCCCCGCCCAAGTGGACCCCGGCGAATAGCGTCGCATAGTCCTCGATGATCACGTCGTGCCCGACGGTGCAGTTGAGGTTGAGGTGCGCGTGACGTCCGAGGACGATGTGTGTCGTCAGACGGACACCGGCCGCAATGATCACCCCTTCACCGACCTGAACATCGCTACCGATGGTCGCCGAGGGGTGCACCAGAGTGGCCGCGGTGCGACCCCATGAGCGCGCAATAGCATCGATGCGGCGCCGCGGCTCGGCCGCGCCGATCGCGATTACGTAGTTCGCAGCGAGATCAACCAACATCGAGGACCGGCCAAGAAGAGGCGCCCCGAGTCCCGGCAGAAGATCGATCTGGACGCCGCCGTCATCCACAAAACCCAGGAAATCGAATGTCGGTGCTGCCGCGTTGATGTCCTTCACAAGGTCGAGGACCTCGCGACCGAAGCCGCCGGCACCGATGATTGCGAGCGGAGTGAGCGGGCTGGTCCTGACCTTCGTCGCCCGGTCGGCGCGCACCTGAGTACCGCGATGCCGCTCCATGGGACCCGATCACCTCTGTCGCGTGCCGCTTCTCGGCTGATTACCATCAGGGCCGCGAATAGATGGCAGTTTGCCCGATCGGGCGCCGTGAGGCGTCAATCGACAGCGTCGGTGCTGGAGCACGGCGACGGAGAGCAGTGTACGCGTGCGGTGCCGGTGGTGCTCGAGCGCCGCCCGTGCTGGGGCCCTGTGCAAGAGGGATCGATCGGAGGGCTGCGCTTGACGTCGAGCGAAGTGCCTTCATCCCGCGCCATGGCGCAACGCAAGTTCGGCCCGCAGAAGCTTTCCCGACTCGTTTCGCGGGAGCGCCTCGACGAGGATGAAGGTGACGGGGACCTGGTACGCGGGCAGCCGCTCGCGGCAGAACTGCGCCAGCTCTGCCGCGAGCGGCGTTGCTCCTGGCCTGGGCACGACCACGGCTTTGGGAACCTCGCCCCAGAGAGCGTTTTTCACACCGACCACGGCAGCCTCGGCCACGCCGGGATGGAGCTCGATGACCTGCTCGATCTCGACCGGGCTTACCCGGTGGCCGCCGATCTTGAGGATCTCCTTCACCCGCCCACGGTGGAAGAAGAAGCCGTCGGCGTCGCGGTACGCTAGGTCGCCGGTCCAGAGCCAATCGTCGTGCAGGATGGCCGCCGTCTCCGATGGCTCGTCGAGATACCCGGGCGTCACGTTCTGGCCGCGGGCCACGAGCTCGCCCACCTCTCCGACCGGCAACTCGCGGCCGTGCTCATCCACCACCTGCAGCTCGACACCGGGGATCGCGATGCCGATGGAGCCTGCTTTGTCCGCGGAGCTACCCGGCGGCAGGTAGGAGAGGCGGGCGGTGGCTTCGGTCTGTCCGTACATCACGAAGAGCTCCGCCGGCCGGAACGCCGTGCGCGCCCACGCGATCGTGTCGGGCGCCATGGCACCGCCGGCCTGGGTGACGTACCGCAGCCGAGGGAAGCCAATCGCCGGAACATCCACCTGCCTCCGGATGATCTCGAAGGTGAGAGGGACGCCGGCGAAACCGGTGCACCCCTCCAAGGCCAGGGTCTCCAGGACGACCCGCGGGAACGCCATGCGGTTGTCGAGGAACACCGAGCCGCCGGCGAACAGGTGGGTCTGGAGGACGCTGCGGCCGTAGCAGTAATAGAGCGGCAGGGTGAGGAGGGCGCGATCATCTGCGGTGAGGCCGAGGTAGTCGACGATAGAGCGGGTGTTCGCATCAACGTTGCGGAATGTCTGGACGACGCCGTGCGGCTTGCCGGTGCTGCCGGACGTGTAGAGGACCAGGGCGGGCCAATCCAGTGACAGCTCCGGCGCCGCGGGCCCGGCGGCCGCCCCAAGGTCGGGGTCGACGCGGCCGTCCTCGAGGAGCAGGGTCGCCGGGATGCCGGCTATGGCGTCCCTGAACGCCCTAGGGAGCGCGCCGCGATGCACCCCCCAGAGGTGGTCGATCGGGCGTCCCGTGAGCGCAGGGCCCCACCGTCGAGCGTCGCCGGCCCAGATGAACGCCTGACGCACCCGGCTTCCCGAGACGATATCGCCCAGGACCTCGGCGCTCCATTCGCGGTTCACCTCCACGGAGGTGCCTCCGAGCGCGTTCACCGCGAGGCCTGCGACGACTGTGGCCAGCGTGTTGGGGAGCGCCAGGAGAACTCGGCTGCGCGGACCGATCCCACGCGCCGCGAGGTGGCCCGCGAGGGCGCGAACCCGGTCGGCCAGCTCACCGTAGGACAGCCGCGCGGTCGTGCTGGCGACGGCCGGGGCGCCGGGCGACCGCTCGGCGTGAAAGAAGAGCCACTCGGGCAGAAATGCGCTGCCGGGACGCGAGGTTCCAGCGAAGTCCCTTCCAGTCTGCGGCTGGCGATCGATCCCCAACGGGCGTCCCTCGTGCGGGTGCACAGTACCGTAGACTCCGATCGATCGCTGCGTCACTGCCTCGACCCGCAGCGCGAGCCTCCGATGACGCACTCCGCTGGAGCTGATAGACGTGTTCTCACGAGAGGTGCTTCAGATCGACCCTCGGCAGGTGGCTGAGCAGGTCGAGACAGCCATCCGGCGAGTTGTCCTTGGTGACCTGCGTCGGCGGGGAGCTGTCGTCGGGTTATCGGGTGGCATCGACAGTTCCGTGGTGGCCACCCTGTGCGCTCGGGCGCTCGGGCGCGAGCGGGTCTTCGGGCTCCTCATGCCGGAGCGAGACTCGTCCAGTGACGCGTTGCGGCTGGGCCGGATGCTCGCCGAGCAGCTCGGGATCCAGTTTGCGGTGGCAGACATCTCGGGAACCCTGGCGGAGCTCGGCTGCTACGAGGGGCAGATCGCGGCAATCCGGGCGGTGTTTCCTGCGTACGGAGAAGGCTGGCGTTTCAAGCTTGTGCTGCCGCCGTTGCTCGAGGGCGCTCGCCTCAACGTAGCGCGGCTCATCGTTGCAGATCCGGAAGGCAACGAGCGAGCCTCGCGCATGCCGCCCGCTGCATACCTCCAGCTCGTGGCAGCCACCAACTTCAAGCAACGAACACGGATGATGGTGGAGTACTACCACGCAGATCGTCTCCGTCTTGCGGTTGCTGGAACGTCGAACCTCGTCGAGTACGACCAGGGCTTCTTCGTAAAGCAGGGGGATGGGGCTGCCGACTTCAAGCCCATAGCCCACCTCTACAAGACCCAGGTCTACGCGCTTGCCGAGCACCTCGACGTGCCGCAGGAGATCCGGGCACGGCAGCCCACCACGGACACCTACTCCCTCTCCCAGACGCAGGAGGAGTTCTACTTCGCCATGCCGTATCGCGAGATGGATCTCTGTCTGTGGGCCCTTGATCACGGCGTGCCCGCCGGGGAGGTGGCCTCGGCCATCGGACTTACCGAGGAGCAGGTCGTTCGCGTCTTCCGCGACATCGAGGCCAAGCGACGGATGAGCCGTTACCTGCACCACGTGCCTGCGCCGATGAGCCGATCCTAGCCGTGTGCGGTATCGGCGGCTCGGTCGCGCTCCGCGACGAGGTGCCGCCTCCGACGCTCGCCGATCTGGTTGCCATGGTCGGGGCGCTGCGCCATCGGGGCCCGGACGAGTTCGGCCTCTATCGCGACCGGCGCGCCGGGTTGGGACATGCCCGGCTCTCGATCATCGACCTCGCGACCGGCCAGCAGCCGCTGTCCAACGAGAGCGGCTCGACTCTGGGTGGTCTTCAACGGGGAGATCTTCAACTACGTGGAGCTGCGTGCCGAGCTCGCGGGCCTCGGCCACCGGTTCCGCACACACAGCGACACCGAGGTGATCGTCCACGCCTACGAGCAGTGGGCCGACGGCGCGTTCGCGCGCTTCAACGGGCAGTTCGCGGTGGCCCTGTGGGACTCCGCCGCGGAGACGCTGGTGCTCGCGCGCGACCGGCTAGGGGTTCGGCCGATGTACCTCTGCGAGCACGCCGGGCGCCTCTGGTTCGCGAGCGAGGTCAAGGCCATCTTCGCCGGCGACCGCACGATCCCCCGCGGGCTCGACCCGCTAGGCCTCGCCGAGACCTTCACCTTCTGGACGACGACGGCGCCCCAGGGCGTGTTCGCGGGCGTGACGCGAGCTCGAGCCCGGCCACGTTCGGACCATCTCACGCGGCCGCACCGAGGACCGGGCGTTCTGGGAACCCCGGTACCCGGTCGACGAGGGGACCGGCATTCTCGGGGACTCTCGACGAGGCCGCGGCGCGCGTGCGTGCCACGCTCGAGGACTCCGTTCGCCTGCGGATGCTCCGCGCGGACGTGCCCGTTGGAAGCTACCTGTCCGGCGGGCTCGACAGCTCGCTTGTCGCCGCGCTCGGACGCCAGGTGACCGGAGAGCAGGTTCTGCACCTTCTCGCTCCGCTTCGAGGACGCCGAGTACGACGAGACCCCGTTCCAGCGGACGATGGCCGCGCTTCATCGAGAGTGAGCACCGGGAGATCATGGTGCGTCGCGAGGACATCGCGGCACGCCTTCCCCGAGGTCGTGTACCACGCCGAGCGTCCCCTGCTGCGGACCGCGCCGGCGCCGCTCTTCCTGCTGTCGCGGCTGGTGCGGGAGTCCGGCATCAAGGTGGTGCTCACCGGAGAAGGCGCCGACGAGATGTTCGCAGGCTACGACCTGTTCCGCGAGGGCAAGGTCCGCCGCTTCTGGGGTCGCCAGCCGGCCTCGACGCTCCGGCCGCGCCTCCTCGAACGGCTCTACCCCTACCTCGCTCGATCGCCGGTCGCCCAGCGGGCCATGGCGCAGCGAGTTCTTCGGCCGGGGCCGCGAGGCCTGGGCGGAGCCCGGGTTCGCCCACCAGACGCGCTGGCAACCCGCCGCAGCGCTGCAGCGACTCTTCGCGGCCGAGCTGCGACACGATGCGAGCCGGCTCGACGTTACCGAACGGCTACTCGCCGCTCTGCCGGGTGAGTTCCACCGGTGGTCGTTTCTCGCCCAGGACCAGTACCTCGAGGTGCGCACCCTGCTCTCCGGATACCTCCTCTCCTCGCAGGGCGATCGGATGCTCATGGCCCACTCCGTCGAGGGTCGGTTCCCGTTCCTCGACGTGGAGCTGGTGGAGCTGGCGAACTCCCTGCCGCCGTCTTACCAGCTGCCGGGCCTGGACGAGAAGCACGTCCTGAAGCGCGCCGCGACGGGGCTCGTCCCCGAGGAGATCATCCGCCGCCCGAAGCAACCCTATCGCGCCCCGGACGCGCTGTCCTTCGTTGGAGTCCGGAGCCCCGGACTGGGTCGCCGAGGTGATGAGCGAGCGCGCCGTGGCGGAGGCCGGGGTCTTCGACCCCGCGGCGGTCGGCCGCCTGTGGCGCAAGTGCCGGAGCCACCCGAGCGGTGAGCAGTTCTCCAACGCCGATAACATGGCGCTGGTGGGCGTGCTCTCCACCGGGTTGCTCTTCGAGCAGCTTGTCCGCGGCGCGCCGGACAGGTCCGCCACCATGCAGTTTCGGACGGTCGTCGATCGGCTGGCCGTGCGGTGCGCGGGCGACGCTCCTGTGGACTGCCACCCAGGAGATGTTGTCGACATGACGATCCAAGAGCGAATGCGGCGCTTCATCTTGGAGTACTTCTACGTGAGCGACCCCGAGGAGCTCACGGACGAGCTCTCCCTGCTCGACAGCGGGATTGTCGATTTCCACCGGGATGATGGAGATCATCCTGTTCCTCGAAGGCGAGTATGCCATCCATATCGAGGATTACGAAACGATCCCCGAGAATCTCGAGTCGATCTCCCGGATCGCCGCGTTCGTCGCCCGAAAGCAGTCTGCGGCCGCCAGCTGAGGCGTCGTCGGGGAGGAGGGCACGATGATCATCGACCACGTTGGGATCGTGGTCAGGTCCATCGAGCGCTCGATTGAGTGCCCGTAGACGGACTTCGGGAACCAGCGGGCCACGTAGACTGTCGCCACCACACGGCAGACTGTCGGAGTGGTCCTCCTGGCGAAGCGCGAATTGCTCAAGCCACGCTCATCGAGCCTCCGAAGACCTCGCCCATCCACGCGCTAGCCCAGCGCGGTCGTGGCTTGCACCACCTGTGCTCTCGGCGCGGGTCGCAGGACTCGGCGGTCACTCGTCTCAAGTGCTGCGCTAGCCGATCCCGCGCCGCAAGAGCCCGCGGAGGCATTCAAGGACCAGAGAATTGCCTGTATGCATACCGGCGATGCCCTGAACATCGAGCTCAGCGACACGGAGCGGCGCGCGGCGCAGCACCCTGCGGTCCCGCCGCGCGGGCTCCGGTTCCGGTGCGGTGGATGCCATTGGGTTGCCGTCATTGGTGCGTGGGTGCACCACGCCACCGCGTTCCAGCTGCTTCCAGCTACCTGGACCTCCGCTGGCGTCAAGTCTGTCGAACAGTGCGCGTGCAAGGGGAGATTGATCGTGCACGCGGGGACGGGAGTAAGGAGACCAGGAGGCACTGGGCTGCGGCGCAGGCCGCGAGACCATTGATCGCCTAGGCCCAGCGGCCACGCCGCCGCCTCGAGATGACCGACCACTTGGCCGCGCGATCGGGTCCTCAGCGCCGCTCAGCAGCCGACGCGTGCGGCTCTCCTCGTCCCTCGCGCTCCCACCGGGAGACCGAGCCGGCCGGCCGCCGGTCTTCCGGGTCCGTGCCATGTTCCACCGGGGCTGGGCCGTGCAGGCTCCGCGCTACCCGGCGACAACGGCAAGCATCACGCCCATTGAGATTCGCGACACTAGGCGCGCTGGCCAGAACGCAGCCCTGCGAAGAGGTCGGTCTCGGGAAGATGCACCTCCACGCGCGTTTCGCGGAGCGTGAATTGCTCGACCGCGAACGAGAGATACCGCAGCTGTGCGGGGTCCGCAGGCATCTGGGTGCGATGCTCCGCGAGAGCGGCCTGCTTCTCCGTGACCCACCGCCCCACGTCGACCTCCGTGTCAATCGCACCCTGCGAGTCAGCCTTCATCCTGCGCGTGCGCTCATTGCGAGGTCGCCACTGCAACGCGATGCGAACAAGGATTGGTACTGCGGCCATGATCCCTTCATCGGCCAGCAGTCGCGCCACCTTCTGGCGACGACTCGCGGTCATCCTGCGCTCGTAGAGTTTCAACGGCGTCCAAGGCGCGACCGCGTCGAGCCCACCCAGCTGCTCAGGGAAGGCGGTCGCGTCGCCCGCGCGGTCGAACGCCGCCCTAGCGATCTGGGCTGCGCGGATGTGGTCGGGGTGCCCATTGCCCCCCCACTCGTTGAAGGTGACAATCACGTCGGCCCGGACCTCGCGCACGATCCGCACGAGACGCCCGGTCGCTTCCTCCAGATCGGCCTGCCAGAAGGATCGCGGGTCGTTGTTCTCCGGGGTGCCCATCATCCCGGAGTCGCGGTAGCCGAGCCACCGGTTCTCGATCGAGCCGAGGCGGGCCAGGGCACGAGACAGCTCCTCGGCGCGGATCTCGCCGAGACGAGCGCGGTTCTTAGGCGTGTCCAGCTCGGGCAGCACGATGCTGCCGTTCTCACCGCCCGTGCAGGTCACGCAGAGGACCCGCAGCCCCTCGGCGGCGTAGCGGGCCATCACTCCCCCGGCCCAAAGGGTCTCATCGTCGGGGTGGGCGGTGACGGTCAGGAGTGTGGGCGCGCGCGGTATGGGGACGTCGTCGACTACTTCCGATGGCACTTCCGCACTCCTTGAATAGACGCCCGGACCCTTCAGGTGGAGCGACCGGCCGGCGACGGAACCGGGGTGGACCGAACTCTAGCCTGAGCGCTGCGAGCCGGCGTTGTCGCCCGGACCTTGCTCGACAGCGGGATTGTCGATTCCACCGGGATGATGGACATCATCCTGTTCCTCGAAGGCGAGTATGCCATCCATATCGAGGATTCCGAAACGATCCCCGAGAATCTCGAGTCGATCTCCCGGATCGCCGCGTTCGTCGCCCGAAAGCAGTCTGCGGCCGCTAGCTGACGCGTCGTCGGGGAGGAGGGCACGATGATCATCGACCACGTTGGGATCGTGGTCAGGTCCATCGAGCGCTCGATTGAGTGCCCGTAGACGGAATTGGGAACCAGCGGGCCACGTAGACTGTCGCCACCACACGGCAGACTGTCGGAGTGGTCCTCCTGGCGAAGCGCGAATCGCTCAAGCCACGCTCATCGAGCCTCCGAAGACCTCGCCCATCCACGCGCTAGCCCAGCGCGGTCGTGGCTTGCACCACCTGTGCTCTCGGCGCGGGTCGCAGGACTCGGCGGTCACTCGTCTCAAGTGCTGCGCTAGCCGATCCCGCGCCGCAAGAGCCCGCGGAGGCATTCAAGGACCAGAGAATTGCCTGTATGCATACCGGCGATGCCCTGAACATCGAGCTCAGCGACACGGAGCGGCGCGCGGCGCAGCACCCTGCGGTCCCGCCGCGCGGGCGGACCTGCTCGCCCACATGGCGTTCCGCGAGTCCCACCGCCGGAAGATCCGCTCGACAAGTCCACTCGAGCGCCTGAACAAGGATCAAACGCCGCACCGCGGTCGTCGGGATCTTCCCCGCCCGCGCCTCCGTCATCCGCCTCATCGGGATGGTCCTGGCCGAGCAGGACGACGTGCGTGGCATGACGGGCGGCGCTGCTTCCGTCCGAGTCAATGGCGGCTATCGACACCATCGAGCACGAGGAGGGGAGTCCGGCACTGCTCATGGCGAGCTGACGATCACACGCTAGGACGACTCGCTGTGACACCATGCGTCTCGGGACTTGACCCTGGTGCCTGCCTTACCTGGTCGATAGCCTCGGCGGAGCGATGCGACGCGTCGGAGTGCGTGCGACAGCTCGGTTGGCGGATTTCGGGGCGGGCTGTTGGCTGCTGCGGACGTCCCTCTATCGAGCCCCGTTCCCTCTCCGCGACCCGGGCGTTTCACACAATGAGGTGCGCACACGCACCTTAAGTTAGCGAAGCTTGCCCCGTGTTGGCCCGATGGAGACAATATTGGGCGGTGGCAGATCTCCTCATGTCAATCGTGGTCGCCGTGGCCGTCGTTCTGGCCGTGCTGGGCGTCCAGCGAGCCTGGGCGGGGTGGACGGACAGATCCAGTCGCCCACGCCATCGAGCCGCCGAGGCTGGCTTCCGGTGGGCGGGGCCCGTGGAGGCGGTTGGCAGGGTTCAAGAGGGTGCTTTGGCCACATCAGCGGAGCCTCAGCCTCCCGCGGCAGATGCCCCGCCGCTCATCGTGGCAGAGCGTGCGGATCCGCTGGGCCGATCCGTCGTCGCTGTCGGACCGGGCAAGTCCGGCCCTATTGCCGGCAGTCTGGGCGCAACTGGCGACCCGGGCCTCAGGGCTCCGTCTGACGGCCACCCAAGCGAACGCTCGCCCTCCGAGGTGATCGGTCAGATCTCCGCGCGGCGAGCCGAGAAGGAGGCCGTACCGTCGGGCTCTCCAGCGTGGCAGGCCGCCGACCTCGATGAGCATGACCTTGTCGAGGCGCTGGCTCGCGCCGTCGGACGGAATATCACGCCCGATGGTCTCGAGTGGCTCATCCGACGACAGCAGCCAGGGGTCGCGACGGCGGTTGCCTCGCCCACGCCGCCCGTGCCCACGTCTCCGAGTCCGGATGCGCTTGACCCCAATAACAGCGCCCCGCCGACGCCGCTCCTCGCACCACCGGGCGCGAGCGGAGATCGTCATCCGTCTGCGAAGCGCGGCCACACGAAACCCTAGCAGTGTCAGCTCGTCCGGGTGCGGCGAATCTCGGCTCGTCGAGCGATTTCCGTCGTGCTGGCGCGTACGCAGCCAGGCGGTCGAACCTATGATGGGCCTGCGGCAGCCGAGGCGCAGACCCGAACCGCGCGGCACCTGCTACCTGAAGCTCCCTGCCCCTCAAGGCGTTGCTAAGCGACTCGCCAATCGGCGCCCCAAGGCAAGGTCGTCGTGATCGGGGAAAGTCTGGCCGAGATCCTGCGTAAGTTGCAATGGCGTCACCACCCACGAAAGCATAGAGTGGGGGTGGGTCATAGCGCCGCTATCTCGGGGCCGTCGATCCGCCCTTCGGTTGCGCCCGGGGCTGCTTCGCCCGAGTTGCGCTAAGGAGCATGCGCCATGCTCGGCAGATCGAGTCGCCGCCTTGCCGGGGTTCTGGGTGGGGCTTTGCTAGTCGTCGCACTGTCCTCCACCTCGGTCGCGGCAGCCGGTGCGCCCACCGTCACCGCCATCATCCCCACCGTTGGGCCGCTCTCCGGTGGTACGAGCGTCACTCTGACCGGCACGGGGTTCACCGGGGCCACCGCGGTCGCCTTCGGAGTGACGCCGGCGGCGAGCTTCAGCGTGGCGTCCGATACCTCGATCACGGCGGTCAGCCCGGCGGGCTCGGGCGTTGTCGGGATCACCGTGACGACCATTAGTGGCACGAGCGCCACGAGCGCCGCCGACCAGTTCACTTATGAAGCCCTCGGCCTGCTGCGTGTAACCAGCAGCCCCGCCGTGCCCACCCAGATCTCACTCAACGGCCAGATCGCGGACTCGTGGGGCCTCAACTGGGTAGAGGTGCCCCCGGGTTCCTACACCGTCCACTTCAGCCACGTGGATGGCTACACGGAGCCCGCCGACCAGCTCGCCACGGTCACAGCGGGACAGACCACCACGGTCACTGGCACTTTCACCCAGCGCGGCGAGCTCCACGTGACCACCTCGCCCGCAGTGGCCGGGCAGATCAGCGTCGACGGGACCCCGCGCGACGACTGGGGGATGTGGACCGACCTGCCGGTCGGCTCGCATACCGTGTGCTTCGGCCCGGTGGCGCACTTCACCGCCCCGGCCTGTCAGATCGCGACGGTCAGCGCCGGGCAGACCACCAGCGTCACGGGGGTGTACGTTGCCAATTCCTCGGGAGTGGGTGCCAGCGGCCTCGGCCTGCTGCGTGTCACCAGCAGCCCCGCCGTGCCCACCCAGATCTCACTCAACGGCCAGATCGCGGACTCGTGGGGCCTCAACTGGGTAGAGGTGCCCCCGGGTTCCTACACCGTCCACTTCAGCCACGTGGATGGCTACACGGAGCCCGCCGACCAGCTCGCCACGGTCACAGCGGGACAGACCACCACGGTCACTGGCACTTTCACCCAGCGCGGCGAGCTCCACGTGACCACCTCGCCCGCAGTGGCCGGGCAGATCAGCGTCGACGGGACCCCGCGCGACGACTGGGGGATGTGGACCGACCTGCCGGTCGGCTCGCATACCGTGTGCTTCGGCCCGGTGGCGCACTTCACCGCCCCGGCCTGTCAGATCGCGACGGTCAGCGCCGGGCAGACCACCAGCGTCACGGGGGTGTATAAGGCCGGCGGCGCCACCCAGCTCGTCATCACCTCGATCAGCCCGACCAGCCCGACCGCGGGCGCCAACTTCAGCGTCACCGTCCAGGCCCAGGACGGCTCCGGGAACCCGGCCAACGTCACGAGCGCGACGGGTGTCCTACTGAGCCGCGCCACCGGCAGCGGCACGCTCGGCGGCACCCTCAGCGGCACGATCGCGAGCGGCGCGAACTCGGTCACGATCAGCGGCGTCACCTACTCCAAGGCCGAGACGGGCGTCTCGCTCACCGCCACCCAGACCAGCGGCGCGCCGACGCTGACGGCCGGCACGTCGGCCACCTTCACCGTCCAGGCCGGCGGCGCCACCCAGCTCGTCATCACCTCGATCAGCCCGACCAGCCCGACCGCGGGCGCCAACTTCAGCGTCACCGTCCAGGCCCAGGACGGCTCCGGGAACCCGGCCAACGTCACGAGCGCGACGGGTGTCCTACTGAGCCGCGCCACCGGCAGCGGCACGCTCGGCGGCACCCTCAGCGGCACGATCGCGAGCGGCGCGAACTCGGTCACGATCAGCGGCGTCACCTACTCCAAGGCCGAGACGGGCGTCTCGCTCACCGCCACCCAGACCAGCGGCGCGCCGACGCTGACGGCCGGCACGTGGCCACCTTCACCGTCCAGGCCGGCGGCGCCACCCAGCTCGTCATCACCTCGATCAGCCCGACCAGCCCGACCGCGGGCGCCACCTTCAGCGTCACCGTCCAGGCCCAGGACGGCTCCGGGAACCCGGCCAACGTCACGAGCGCGACGGGTGTCCTACTGAGCCGCGCCACCGGCAGCGGCACGCTCGGCGGCACCCTCAGCGGCACGATCGCGAGCGGCGCGAACTCGGTCACGATCAGCGGCGTCACCTACTCCAAGGCCGAGACGGGCGTCTCGCTCACCGCCACCCAGACCAGCGGCGCGCCGACGCTGACGGCCGGCACGTCGGCCACCTTCACCGTCCAGGCCGGCGGCGCCACCCAGCTCGTCATCACCTCGATCAGCCCGACCAGCCCGACCGCGGGCGCCAACTTCAGCGTCACCGTCCAGGCCCAGGACGGCTCCGGGAACCCGGCCAACGTCACGAGCGCGACGGGTGTCCTACTGAGCCGCGCCACCGGCAGCGGCACGCTCGGCGGCACCCTCAGCGGCACGATCGCGAGCGGCGCGAACTCGGTCACGATCAGCGGCGTCACCTACTCCAAGGCCGAGACGGGCGTCTCGCTCACCGCCACCCAGACCAGCGGCGCGCCGACGCTGACGGCCGGCACGTCGGCCACCTTCACCGTCCAGGCCGGCGGCGCCACCCAGCTCGTCATCACCTCGATCAGCCCGACCAGCCCGACCGCGGGCGCCAACTTCAGCGTCACCGTCCAGGCCCAGGACGGCTCCGGGAACCCGGCCAACGTCACGAGCGCGACGGGTGTCCTACTGAGCCGCGCCACCGGCAGCGGCACGCTCGGCGGCACCCTCAGCGGCACGATCGCGAGCGGCGCGAACTCGGTCACGATCAGCGGCGTCACCTACTCCAAGGCCGAGACGGGCGTCTCGCTCACCGCCACCCAGACCAGCGGCGCGCCGACGCTGACGGCCGGCACGTCGGCCACCTTCACCGTCCAGGCCGGCGGCGCCACCCAGCTCGTCATCACCTCGATCAGCCCGACCAGCCCGACCGCGGGCGCCAACTTCAGCGTCACCGTCCAGGCCCAGGACGGCTCCGGGAACCCGGCCAACGTCACGAGCGCGACGGGTGTCCTACTGAGCCGCGCCACCGGCAGCGGCACGCTCGGCGGCACCCTCAGCGGCACGATCGCGAGCGGCGCGAACTCGGTCACGATCAGCGGCGTCACCTACTCCAAGGCCGAGACGGGCGTCTCGCTCACCGCCACCCAGACCAGCGGCGCGCCGACGCTGACGGCCGGCACGTCGGCCACCTTCACCGTCCAGGCCGGCGGCGCCACCCAGCTCGTCATCACTGGCTCGGCCAGCCAGACAGCCGGGACGGGCCAGAACCTGACGATCACGGCCGAAGACGCTGACGGCAACACCGTCACGTCGTACACCGGCTCCGAGAGTCTCATCTTCTCGGGCGCCAGCCTCTCGCCCTCTCCGGCCACCAGCCCGACAGTGGTGAATAGCTCCGGTACGGCGATCGCCTTCGGGTCCGCGACGGTGATCACCTTCACGAACGGCGTCGCCACCGTCTCGGGCTCGAGCAACGGGGTCATGACCCTCTACGACGCCCAGAGCGCGACGATCTCCGTCACCGACGGCTCGATCAGCTCGTCCGGCAGCGGCAACCTGTCGGTGACCGTCGGCCCGGCCGGCCTCGCCCAGTTCGCCCTCGTCCTAGCCAGCCCGCAGACCAACGGGGTCGCCTTCATCGGCACGAACACGCTGACCGCCGAGGACGCCTACGGCAACACGGTCACCACCTTTGACGCCTCGGCCGACAACGTAACGATCACGGTCAACGCGCCGCTCAGCGGCAGCGTGAGCGGCCTCGGCTCCGGCGCCGACAACGTGCTCGACCAGGTCACCGACTTCAGCAGCGGCGTGGCCAACCTCACGGCGCTCGGCATGACCTACAGCGGCAACGCCGCGACCGGCACGTTCACCGCCACCTCGGGGAGTGCTACCGGCACCTCGGGCAGCGTCGTGATCAACGATTGACCGAGCCCCAAGATCCCGAGCGCCCCGTCGCACCAAGCGCTCACGATCCGACCTTCGTTCAGGTCGGCTGCATTACCACCGCGTTGCTGGACGAGAACGCGATCCTCCAACCCGGCGGCGGTGACGCGGGGGAGACGCCGAACGCCGAGGCCTGTGGTAACAGGACGTAGTGAACACCGTCCGCCTTGGCTCGCGACGCACTTGCCCCTGTGGGGAACCCCGAGGCATACAGCAGTGCGTTCGCCTTCCGAGCGCGGGTCCGCTCGGACGGGAACCGCAGCCAGCGCAGGTCTGAGGCATAGATGGCCTCGTGGTGAACGATGCCTTCCGTCCACCACCCCGCGGGCACGCCGCCCACATCGGCTATGGCGATGTCGCCGTCTTGGAGTGACGGCTGTCGTGCCAGCCATTGCATCGCTGCGAATGAGCCGGGGGTCAGCACGCGATAGTAGGCAACCTGATCGGGGAAGGCGTTAAGGCCCGTGCCCGCCACGAGCGCCGCGGCGCCAACGGCGACGACTGCAGCCGGAATGGAGGCCCGACGGTTGCCTAGCCTTCTCCAGAATATCGGGGCCGCGGCCACGAGCGAGAAGGGGGCGATGACCGCGGCGTCGTACAGCAGGCGTCCCTCGCCCGAGATCAGCAAGGCCAGGGCCCAGGCAATTGTCGCGGCAGCCGCGGCGACAACGAGGGCGCGGGCCGGTTCTTCGGGCTCGGGATGTCCTGCCCGGCGCAGCAACAGCAGGATGACGATCCCCGCCGGCGCCACGGCCAAAGCCACGAGATACAGGAGCCAGGCCGGCCCGAGGATCCGCGCTACGTCCACCGGCGATGGCGGCACCGTGCCGAGCGTCGCGATGAGGGCAAGATAGGTCGGCGCAAGGACAAGCATGGGGAGCGCTGCGACGATCGCGATTATCGCCGCACGGGCCAGCATGGGACGACCGGCTGAAAGCACATACCACGCCGTGACGAGCGCGGCGGCGGCGAAGGCCGGGACGGCCTCTAGGTGCGACGTGGCAACGGTGGCGGCGAACAGCAGCCCGAACCACACGAGGAACCGACGCTCCCCTCCCTCGTAGAACGCGGCCAGTGCAGCGAGAGCGCCGACCGCAGTGCCGACCGCGATCACCTGCGGATAGCCGCCCCACGCCACCGCTTCACCGAGCGCTCCGCTCCCCGCAATCGCCAGGGCCGCGATCACACCCGCGATCGGCCGATGGGACCACAGCGCAATCGCGAGCACGACGAGCGCGGGGACGCAGAGGGCGATGACGGCGGCCGCGGTCGTTGCACCAGCAGGCCCGACCGCACTCGCGAGCGCGGCAAGCAGCGATGGCACCAAGGGTGGATAGGCGAGGCCGGGCCGTACGAACGTGCCGAAGGCCAGCCAGTTGCCGCTATCGATCCCGCTCGGCACCGGGCCTGCGAGCGCCACAACCCGCAGAACGACCATCGCAAGGAGCCCGACAACTCCCGGCCGCGGCTCCCGACAGTCGGCTCACGGCTGTGACGGGCGGGTCGACGTCGGGTTGCGGGCCCCGATCGCCTCCAGCACGGCGTCGGCGAGGCGCACGACATCCAGCGCATCCGGCAGGGGCACCGGGTTGGGTCCCAGACCGCGGGCGGCTCGCACAAAGGCCCGGATGAGTTGGTCATGTCCCCAGCGCTGACGGCCGCGCATGAGGTTGAGCCCCGACGCAGCGAACCCTGCGCTGTGGTCGAACAGGGCCTTGGCGCTCGTCCGCGCAATGTCCGGTGCGGTATGCGCGTGATCCGACGGAACACGCACCGCGATGTCACGGAACAGGTCAAGGTCGACGGCGCGCCTGCGTCCGACGAGCGTTACATGCCATTCGGAAAGCGGCGCACCGAAGACCATCGTGGCTTGGGCTGGTACGCGACCCGAGAAGAGGGCCTCCACGACGCCCGGGTGCCCGTCCTCGCGCCAGGTCGCGCTCGTGCGCTCCAGCGTGAGCGGCCCGCACCAGTCGCGCAGCGTGTACAAGAGGTGCGGCATCTCATCGAACAGCAGTCCCCCGGGGAGATCTCGATACCACACGGGGAGCCGCCGCGCTTCCGACGAGAGCTGCGTCGCGCCAGCCCAAAGCAGCCCGGGATCCGCACCGAGATACCGACGCGCGAGCCGCGTCGAGCGAGCGTAGAGGAAGTTGTGGCTGACGGTGAGGATCCTAGCGGCCGCCGCGGCGGCCCCTGCCATCGCCCGCGCTTCGACGGAGTCGAGCGCCATCGGCTTCTCGCAGAAGACATGCAGCCCGTTCCCCAGGGCAGCGCATGTGTGCTCGGCGTGCGACCACGGTGACGTGGCGACGCTCACGGCATCCAGATCCGCAGCCAAGAGATCCTCTCGCCGGCGAGCCACGAACCGGATCCCGAAGCGGCGCGCGGCTTGACGGGCACGATCCTCGTGTCGGTCGTAGACGCCGACGACTTCGACACCCGGGATGGCCTGGAACGAGGGGATGTGGCGATTCTGAGCGACCCAGCCAGTCCCGATGACGCCGACGCGGAACATGCGCGCGCTGCCTCCGACTAGCGGGACGCCTGGGCGAGCGACGCGGCGGTGAGCGACGCGGCGGGGGCCCACGTCATCTCGGCAGTTGCCGCGATCCCGCCGTCACGCAGCCGACGGCGGAGCGCCGGTGCAGCGGCGAGGGCCCCGAGCGCATCCGCGAGCCGGAGAGGATCGTGGGGCGGCACGAGCAGGCCGGTCTCTCCATCCCGCACCAGCGACGCATTACCTGGAACATTGGAGGCCACGACCGGCACACCAGCCGCCATCGCCTCAAGGAGTCCCAGCGGCATGCCCTCCGTGAGGGAGGGCCGTACGAGCACGTCGATGGTCGCGAACCAGCGCTCGGGGTCCGAGCGGAACCCTTCGAATTGGACTCGCCCGCCTATGCCTTCCTTGACCGCGAGACGTGCGAGGTGGCCACGCTCGGGTCCGTCGCCCGCGAAGGCGAGCGTCCCGTCCACGCCCCGGCGGGTCAGCACGGCGAGCGCGCGAACCGCCGTATCGGGCCCCTTGTTCAGCACGAGGCGGCCCAGGAACCCGACCCGGAAGCCGTCGTGCCGCATCTCGACCGGCCGGAAGCGCTCGAGATCCACGCCGTTTGGGACAACGTCGATGGCCAGGTCGGGAGCTAGGCGATGGAGATGCTCTGCGACTGCGTCACTGACGGCGATGGCGCGCGCGGCTCGGCGCAGGATCCACCGCCCCAGTGTGGCCTCATGCACCCGGGCAGCAAGCCCTACAGCACCCCCCACCGCGTCAAGGTCGCCAATGTGAACAGTGACCACGAGCGGCACGTGGGCGCGTCGCGCGGCCCAGGCAGCGATGTGAGTCGTCTGAAACTGGAGGCTGTGCGACCAGACAACGTCCGGACGCACGCTACGGATGGCCCGCATCATTGCCGCTGGTAGCGTCGGCGCCACGCTCACCTGCGCACGCACGAGGCCAGTCAGGTTGGATGCGGGTACAGAAATCAGCCGGACGCCGGGCGGGAGAGCGAAGCCGCTGTCCGTGCCCGGTCGGGTGGCGAAGACAGTGACGTCGTGTCCCAACTCGGGCAAGCGACGCACGATCTCGAACGCCACACGTTCGGCGCCGCCTCCCGAGGTCGGCGAAAACCAGTCGCAAGTGACGAGGATCCGAAGCGATCTGCTCACCGCTCCACGGGATCCTCCGGCTGGTCGATGGGCGCGGCAGGGCGGACCGACGGGCGGACGGAAGGGCTTCGCCGATAGCGACGCAGGCCCTCAGTGACTAACCCGCCGATGATCGCACCCCCGATCGCACTTCCCCCTACGAGCACGAGCACCAACGCGACCAGATCGAGCTGCAGGGCATGCAGCGGAGGCGGCCGTCCAAGAACCCACCCGAGAACCAGCGCCGCGCACAGCACCAGACCGGCCCCCAGGGCGCACGCACCGCCGACAGCAAACGAGACGAGCAGCCGCTCGGCCCTCGGTGCCCGCTGGCCCCGCGCGAGAGGCGACGAGACGGAGAGGAGGAACCCGAGCAATATGGCCTGAACGCCGAGCACGAGGGCCGCAGGGCCCAGCAGTGATGCCAGCCAGGCAGGCGAGCCGGCGCGAGCAATGTCGGGATCAACGAGCGCCCAGGCCACGCCCAGTACGCCTGCCCCAACGAGAGCTGCACCCGGCAGCGTGGCCCCGAGATCCGGTGCCAACAACAGAATGGCGCGGAGATGGCGCCACCCGTCCCGGAACGCATCGAGTTTGCTTTGGCCGATGCGCTCTCGATAGCCGGTGGGGATCTCGCGGATGCGCCAGCCAGCGCGACCCGCGACAATGAGCATCTCGGAAGCGTATTCCATGCCGGTCGTCTGCAAGCCCAGTTCCAGAAGCGCCTGCCTGCGGACCGCTCGGAATCCGGATTGGCTGTCGGTCAAGTCGCGCGGGCCCCCCGCGCGACGGACCAGCCACGTGAGGACAGGCGTGCCGACAAAGCGATGCCAGAACGGCATCGTCTTGCGTGTGGTGCCCACCCAGCGCGATCCGACCGTCATGTCGACCTCGTCTCGCACGACCGGGTCCACCATCTCGGGGAGCTTGTCGAAGGGATAGGTAGCATCCGCGTCGCCCATTACGCAGACATCGGCGCGGGCTGCCTTGAACCCGGCCGCCAAGGCGGCGCCGTAGCCTCGGAGGGGCACATCGACCACGCGGGCCCCTGCCGCGCGCGCCAGTTCCGGCGATCCGTCGTCCGATCCGTTGTCTGCCACGACCACCTCGCCCGCGATGCCGGATGCCGCACACGCATCGAGTGCTTCACGCACAACGAACGCGACGGAGCCGGCTTCGTTGAGGCAGGGAAGCACGATGGTCACGAGAGGCTGGTTCATGTCCACACGCCGCGCTGCACTTGTACCCCGCCGCGTCCTGACCATGTGTCAGTCCGACTTCTCTGGGCGTGTCCCCGGGACGCCCTGAGGGGTCGGTTCTCCTCCCGGCACTGCGGGGGGTCAGTGCCAGCCGAAGGCCCACGAGAGATATGGGGTCGGCGCCGGCTTGTCAACGCCTTCACCGTGGCTCGCGAGTGAGAACTGTGGAGGAGGATGCGCCTCTCTGGAAGCCGGTGCTGACTCTCCACAGGGACCTGTCTGATTAGGAGCCTTCGCGTCTGTCGCAGCTGTGCCCAGGAGCCGGGGCTTGCGTTTGGCCAAGGCACTCGGGCGATCCGTCCGCACTAGCGACCGGGCGCACGGCGCACGACCAGGAAGATGACGCCGGCCAGCACCACGATGCCCGCAGCCGCGATCGCGAGGATCAGACCCGTCGGAGCCGTCGATTGGGGCGTTGGCGGCCGCGTTGCGGAGCGGACCTGGATGATGCTGGTCAAGACGCGCGCAGAACCTTGCGGATCGAGGCCGGTGGCGACGAGAGTGTGCTGGCCCGAGGACGAGTACGGGATCGTGACGTCCACTGAGAAGTCGCCCGATGCGTCCGCGGTCGCCGTGGCCAGCAGCAGGGGAGTCGACTCGAACGTCACGTAGACATTCGAGTCGAGCGCGAACCCGCTGCCCGCAACCGTCACCGTTCCGCCAGCTAGTGGCTGGTACGCAGAGAGACTGAGCGGCCCAGACGACGTGTATTGGGCAAGAGCAACCTGCGCGCCGAGCACGAACAGCAGGAGGCCCATGGCGGCAGCGATGGCACGACGCATCGAGGAGCTTTCCCTCACGTGGCGGGCTCGAGGGACACCGAGCAAGATCATACGTGCGCGGCGCCTCCCACGATAACTTCCGACGCTTGAACGTGGCCTTCTCGGACGCTGCGATGGGGCGAAAGAGTGTCGGCGTCTTGGCAGTCGGGTCCGGACGTCGACGAAGTCGGGGATGCCGTCACGAAGGGCACCTGGCGCCCGTAGGCACCCAGCGCCAGCAGCCCGAGCCGCGCGAGCATGAGACCGTAGGTCTGCGCGTCCGATCAGCGCCAGACCTGCGCCAAACCGGCCGCCGTCCTCTGGACCAGGCGACCGCGGTCTCGATGCGGCCAGAAGCGGAGCAGATCGCCACCGAGGCCTCGGAAGCCGTGCCAGCGGCGCCGAAACGGGAAGAGACCTCGAGGAACACCGCGGTTAGGACGAGGCTCAGCGGGAGCATGAACTCGGTGTCACTGGCATTGGCACATTTGACACGCCTCCTGCATTGCGTACTCCACTGGTGCGCCCAAATTGCCGGTCGCCCCCAAGGGGCCGGGGCATCGAGTCTGCCGCAGCCGCGCCAGCACCTGATGCCTTGCGGCTCTCGGCGCGATCAGGCTGCAGCTCACGAGCAGGTTCTTGGTCTGCGTGGAGTGCTCGAGCATCATCTGGTGCGTCTTACGGCCGACGCCTTGCCGGTTGTGGGCCTCCGAACGAGGCGCCAGCCGGGTCAGATCGCACGAGCCGAGGGGAGGCGACGGGTCGTGACACGCCGCCTCTACTACCCGCTACCCTCGTTGGCTGCGCCGCGGCGGTACCTCCGGAGGCTGGCGGACCGGCTCGGGCCCACCGTACCGTACTTCCATGCCCACAAGGCCGTCCCCGCCGATTGCGAGCACGTCGGCAGACCCCAATCAGGTCCGCGCCGTCAGGCTCGAGGTGCTCATCGCTCGGCTGGCCGCCCAACAGGCGTCCGGCCGGATCGCCTACTGGGCAACTTTTGGTGATGAGCGCGGGATCAGCCACTGCGCGTTGGTCGTCGACCCGTCCTACGCCGACCTCTCACCCGAGAATGCCGCCAGTCGGACCGGAGCCGTCGCCGCCTTTGGTCGTGCCATCGAGCGCTACCGCGCTACCCTAGCCAGCCTGCGCTCCGCCCGCTGAGCTCCACCGGCCCGGTTCGGTGGGTCTCCGCCAATAGGCCTGCCCGCCTCCTAGCTGATCCAACTGGCGCGGAAGCAGATGGCCACCCTCGTCGTTGACCCCGTACCCGCTGCGAGCCATCACGCCACCCTTACGGCTCGACGACGGTGACGCGGGAGCGCACGGTGCCGTCCGGGGCGATGGCGAGGATCGTCGCCGAGCTCTGGCCTGCTGCCTCCGGCTCCACAGCCAGCGCCCAGAGGGTCCCGTCGGACCCGACCACTACCGACCAGACGGCAGCTCCGGGGCGTCGCAATGTGATCGGCCAGCCGAGGGGCACGTGCCCGTCCGAGCCGACCTCAACGAGGCTCCCGCCGGCCGTCGCGTCTGGGGCGGCTTGCGGCAGGAAGAGGACGTCGCCAGGGCCAACCGCTGGGTTGGCGAGCCACACGCCGCAGCCGGTCACACCGGCAGGACACTCTCCCTGCCACTGCAGCCCGTCGGCAGCCCGATAGGGCCAGCCGGCCATGACCTTCCCCGACGGGTCCAGGCGGAAGACGGTCGCCTGGCCCTGGACCTGACCGATGACGAAGGACGTCCCGTCCACGGCTACGAGCGGGGACGCGGGGTGCCCAGCCGGCCCGGCCCCGTTCAGCTCGCCGGCGGCCATGACAGGCAGCGGGTCGGAGCCGCCCGGGACGGCCCGTCCGTGGCGGTCGAACACGAGGATCCGCGTCGCATCTGCACCGGGCGGGCTGACGGACACGTACAGTCGCCCGCCTGGTCCGAAGGCGAGGCCCGACGGGATGCCCGCCAAGCGGATCGACCAACCCTTGCGCACACCGTCTAGGTCGAAGGCCGTGATCACCGGTCTATCTGCGGGATAGTCGGACGGGATGGACATGAGGTAGGCGGTCCCATCGGGCCCGAGCACCGTCTCAAGCCAGAGTCCGGTCCCTGGCGCGGCACACGGCTTGCCGACCCTGAGGACACCATCCGGCGCGACGGTCATGATCCGCGTCCCATCAGTCACGTATAGCGTCTGGCCGACGACTCGCGGTTGGTTCCGAATGAGCGTGGGCAGCTCTACTGGCCAGCCGGTCAACGCCTGGCCGTGCGCGTCGAAGGCGAAGGCGACGGTGCGCAGCGCGTTGCCGCGGCCATCCTCGGCATGGCAAATGACCCGCACCGAGCCATCGGCCGCCACCGATGGGTACCACGGGCCACCGTTCGACGAGCCGCACGCCCAGCCGGCGAGCGCGATCGGCCAGCCCGGCCGCGGTCTGCCGGCCGTGTCGAGCAGCGCGAGCACGGTGCGATTGACGGGCGCGCTCGCGGTGACTGCCACGTAGAGACCCCCGTCCG
The DNA here is from genome assembly GCA_963835945.1 of uncultured Chloroflexia bacterium. Classification (GTDB taxonomy): domain Bacteria; phylum Chloroflexota; class Limnocylindria; order Limnocylindrales; family CSP1-4; genus JAJYNJ01. Next base: position 102,362 of record CAWIHR010000064.1, on the reverse strand, counting down.
GTCCCGGGGCGGTCTGCACCATGCTCGCTTGGACCGAGCCTCCGTGGACGGGGAGTGTGCCGGGCGCCGGCGATGCCTGTGTTGCTAGTGTCCCAAGAGCCAGAGACGGCGACTGCGCCGGCGACGGTGAAGACGTCGGAGTCGATGGCGACTGCGTGCCAGGAGGCATCGATGATGCTCCGGTCGGGAGAGTCACGGTCGCAGGCGCGTGCGTCTGGGCTAAGCCCAGAACAGCCCCTCTGGGAGCCGTGGATTGGGCGAGGCCGCCGACGAGCACAAGGGCGGCGCCGAACAAGACCAGTGCGATCGACGTATCGCGCCACAGCTCGCGGCGACGCGCGGACACCTGGCTGAGACTGCGCCGGCTGTTCGTCGCGCGCAGCAGGGCGACTGGTTCGCTCACCGGGCCAGCCTCAAGCGCGCGTGGCCGCGGAAGGACGTCGCGGACCCGCGACAGCGATACTTCGTCGTCCCTCCGTACCGTCGCCGTGACCCGCAGGCTGAGCTCGAACGAGTCGCCCGTCCTGCCCACAACAGCCGCACTCGAGGGCTCCACGACGGCGTCGTTCACCACCGCGCCCGCCACGCAGCGCCGCCGCTCCTCGGCGACCGGGATCGCGCCGAGGTGCCGTTGGTCGAGCTCGACCCAGAAGCGCTGCGCGAGGACCGCGAGTGCGGCGTCGTAGTCCTCGGCCGTGACGAAACGCGCCTCGATGCAGCCGCCCCCTTGGGTGGGCATCGGGTTCGAGGCGCCCGCGAGCAAGACGAGAGGATCCACGAGGGGGATCGTGATGTCCCCGCCTCCGACGTTGCCGGTGGCACCGGGTTCAACTGCCACGACCGGCACCCCGGCGACACCCGCGCGCCCTGCGGAAGTTGGGGGGACTGTCGCCTCCCGCTGGGTCACATATCTGATCCCAGATCGCGTGGCTACGAGCGTCCCGGCAGGGACGACGAGTTCCCACGGCCCGCGGTTGAAGAACTGGACATCCCCTGAAGCCCTGGTCATCGAGGTCCGGAGACCCGTGGCCGGGAACTCTCCCCGAACGGTAACGGTGGTCATGGTCAGCCTAGTCGCGATGGTTGCGCCTTCATCGCCGGTCGGGCCGCATTGCCATGACCATTTCGTTCACTCGCCTCTTCGGGTGACCCCACCATCGGCAGAATACCCCCGTCAGGTGGGGCGACAGCAGCTACTATCACCGTTGGGATCAGTAGCTCATGTTGGCTCACAGGAGGGACCGATCGATGCTCGGGCGAGGGTGGCGACTTGCGCTGATTCCGGTGCTCTCAAGCGGGATTCTGCTAATCGTCGCTGCGCCGCCCGCGCTCGGCGCCGACTGCGCGCTCGCCGCGCCGGCGGCGCCGGTCCCCGTGGGCACTCAGGTCTCGATCGTGGGATCCGGCTTTCCCGCCGACACTGCCGTCGCCGTCACGCTCACTAAGGCGGGTGAAGCGCCCACCGAGTTCACCGCTCAGAGCGACGCGAGCGGTTCTTTTACGCTTAGCCTGCAGGTCGATACTGGCGACGTTGGCAGCACGACGGTGATGGCCGCGGTCGCGACTGTCTGCACAGCAGAAGCCGTGTTGGTCGTGACGGCTTCGAGCTCCAGCCCCGCACCGGCAACCGCCGCGACCAGCCCGAGCGGTACGCCAACGCCGACCAGCACGCCGACGCCGACCAGCGCGCCCAGCCCGAGCGGCACACCGCCGCTGACGAGCGCGCCGAGCGCTGTGCCGGGGACCGTCGTCGCGGGCCCCAGCGAGACACCCGCGGCTGTCGCGACTGGTCCCGCAGGCACGGCGAGCACCGTGCCGTCGCTGGCCCCCACCGATGCGGCACCCGGGACGCCCGGTGCGGGACAGGCCCTGCCTGCGATGATGATCTTTCTGGGCTGCCTCCTCCTGGCCATTGGCGTCGCCGGGTGGATCGGGCTACGGATCGTCGGCTCGCGAGCGTAACGTGGTCCGGGCGCCCGTCGTCCGAGGCATCGAGACTCGACACAGCCTTTCGTAAGCGCCTCGGAGTTCGCACTACCGCGCCTAGCCTGAACAGCCTCCGAGATGTAGGGATGCATCTTGGTTGTCGTGGCCTCATCTGCCGGCCACCGATCAAGGCCGGCACAGGGGCGTCTGCGCGTTCGCGCGCCGGCCCGTATAGGGCGCGGTCCTCGTGGTGGGGCATGAAACTCAGAGACCGAACTAGCACCGGCTGGGTAGGCTGCCCCGAGAACCGGGACAAGGGTTCCTAGGAGAGCGTGGTCGAGCAGGCGGTGACGTTCCTATGGGCCGAGAGCCCGCAGTTTGTAGCTCGCCGCCCCTGCGACTGCCCGGGTGTCCTGTGAGCACGGATCCCGAGTTGTCGTTCGCCCGTCTCGCCCCCCTGAGAGGAGTTCGGCAGGCGCGCGATCGGATGTGACGTCGGCCGCGACTTCTGCCAGGTCGCCATTGCCGAGGCGGGTCAGGTGACGTCTCAGCGCACGGCACGAAGGGGATAGACGCGGCCACCAAGACCACGGGGCCATGCTGACCGCCGTCGGCGAGGCTTAGGGGGGCTAGGGCAGGAGTTGGGGGTTAGGGCGGTGCCCGCCGGTCAGGCCTGGGCCGGTGTGCTCCGCCTCGATCCGCCGCCCGCGATCTGGCAGGCCGACGGGAGTCACCTGGCCGCGCCGGGACGCACGTCCACGCGTGCGCGCTCTCTCGCCGCCGACGATCACCAGCACGTCGCGGATACCCACGCCGGCCAGGTCCTCAATGGAGTGATCGGATCATGGTGCGGTCGAAGACGGGCAGCCGGTGCTTGTTGGGAGCACGTGGGGGGCATCGCCTGGCACGAAACAACGCGGCACTGACCGATCATGGTCATATCTCCGGGGCTCCGCTGGGTTCCTTCCCGCCGCGCGCGGCCCAGATCCCGATGACCGAAGCGTCGCGTTCGGGCTTGCCAGGAGGCGTCGGTGCGGTCACGTCCCACGCTCTCTCCTCTACCCGCTGCATGCTCTTCAGGTCAGGGGCGTGGTTCGCGTGCGCGCGCTATCGTTGGGGTCCGGGCCCCGGGGCGCCGCACCGACCCGGACATCGGGGGATCACGCCGTGCGAAGGCTTCTCGCTTCCGTCGCCACCCTGGGCCTGTTGCTGACGTTCTCCGCTCCCGCCGACGCGGCACCCCGAGCCGCGGCGGGGCCTGACGCCGGCGCCCCCACATTCGGCTCCATCGACATCGCCAAGATCGATCCCCAGCTCCGGCCCTTCCTCCTCGATCCGACCCGCCAGGCCACCGTCATGCTGCAGCTCAGCGGCACGCCCGTGTCGCTCGTCGAGGCCACGGCACGGAGCCGCGGCATGGTGCTGTCCGGCTTCGAGAGCGCCACGGTTCGATCGGCGCTGGCGACCGCGCAGGACGCCCTGCGCCCGCAGCTCGCCGCCCTCGGGGCCCACGTCCTGGGCCAGTACCAGGACGCCTACAACGGGGTCAAGGTGCGCGTGGCGCTGCGTGATCTGGCCCGTCTCACGGCGCTGCCCGGTGTGGTGAGCGTGCAGGCGCTCCCGCAGTACCAGATGGCGAACGTCACGAGCTCACTGTTCACCGGCGTCCCCGCCGCCTGGTCGGTCGGGACGGGCCTCACCGGGCAGGGGGTGAAGATCGCCGTCATCGACACAGGCATCGACTACACCCACGCCGACTTCGGCGGCTCGGGCAACCCGACGGACTACACGGCAAACGACGGCGTCACGCTCGCGGGGAGCGGATTCCCTAACGCGAAGGTGGCAGGCGGGTTCGACTTCGTGGGTGATGCGTATGACGCTGGCGGCACCGGCGATGCCGTCATCCCGCACCCGGACCCGAACCCCATCGACTGCGCGGGGCACGGCACCCACGTGGCGGGCACGATCGCCGGCTACGGCGTGACTGCGGACGGGCAGACGTACCACGGCCCGTATGACGCTCGGACGCTCTCGACGGTCCACTTCCTCGTGGGCCCGGGCGTCGCGCCGGGCGCGCAGCTCTACGCGCTCAAAGTGTTCGGCTGCAGCGGATCGACCGACGCCGTCATCGATGCCATCGACTGGGCCGTGAAGAACCACATGAACGTCATCAACCTCTCGCTCGGCGCGCCCTTCGGATCGCTCGGCTCGCCGTTCGGCGGGCCGGACTCGCCCGATGCCGTGGCGGCTGACAACGCGGCGCAGGCCGGGATCGTCGTGGTCGCGGCCGGCGGGAACGAGGGGTCCGCCGCGTACACCGAGAGCACGCCGGGCATCGCGTCGAGCGCCATCGAGGTGGCGGCGGTGGACGCCATCTCGAGTCTTCCAGGTGCCATCCTTGGCATCGGTTCCGGCATCCGCGCCATCGACGCGAACGAGGCGGCCGATTTCCCGATCACCGGTCGCCTCGATGTGCTAGAGGATGGCTCAGGCGGAATCGCACTCGGCTGCGCGGCGTCCGACTACGCGGCGGTTGAGCCGGGCGACATCGTGGTGACGCTGCGCGGGACGTGCCCACGGGTGGACCGGGCGACCCTCGGGCAGGCGGCGGGGGCCGCGGCCGTCGTCATGGTGAACACCACCGCAGGGGCGTACCCGCCGCAGGAGGGCATCGTCGCGGGCGTGACGATCCCGTTCCTCGGGGTGCCGCCAGCGGATGGCGCCGCGCTGCAGGGCGCGGACGGCACCACGGTGACCGTCGCGGGGCCGATCGCTATGCCGAACCCCACCTTCCGCCAGACGGCCGACTTCTCGGCTGGCGGACCGCGCAGCGGAGACAGTGCGCTGAAGCCTGACCTCGCGGCCCCGGGCGTGTCGGTCCTCTCTGCCGCCGCCGGCACCGGCATCGGCGGGGAACGAGAATCGGGGACCTCCATGGCCGCGCCCCAGGTGGCGGGAGCGGCGGCACTCGTGCTGCAGGCGCATCCGCGCTGGACGCCCGAGGAGATCAAGGCCGCGCTGATGAACACTGCGGCGCCCGGCTCGATCGGTGACTACGACCCGCGGATCGACGGGGCTGGCCTGGTCCAGCCCGGCCGGGCCGTCGACACGCTCGCGCTGGCGACGACCGGGGCGGGCACCGCGAGCCTGTCCTTCGGCGCGCCCGAGCTGGACGGCCCGCTGAACGTCTCTCAATCGATCGAGCTGGCGAACCTGAGCGGCCATCCCATCACCTATCGGCTCAGCGCCAGTTTCGCGGGCCCTGCGCTGGGCGTCCACGTGCGTATCCGGCCCGCGCGGGTGACTGTGCCGCCTCACGGGACCTCCAGCGTCGGCGTCTCGCTCCGTCTCACCGCTTCGGCCGCGGCGGCCCTCCCCGGCGTGGAGCCGTCCGACAACGCGTCGGCGTTGCTCACCGCGGTTCAAGGCACGGTGCTCGCCATGCCGACTCAGGCCGGGGCCGGGGTCTATCCGCTGCGCGTCCCCTTCCTCATCGCGCCGCGCGCCCTGTCCAACGTGGTTGCGCCGGCGACGGTGCCGCTCGCGCCTCAGGCGGGGAGCACCCGCGACGTCGGAACCGCGTCCTTGACGAATACCGGGGTCCACGCAGGCGTGGCCGACGTCTACGCCTGGGGCCTGCGCAGTGGTCCGGTAGGCGCCGGTTCGGTCGACGTCCGAGCGGTCGGCGTGCAGTCGTTGACAACAGGGCTGGATGGCACGGCGCTCCCCTCTTCCGACCGGTTGCTCGTTTTCGCGATCAACACCTACGAGCCTTGGAACTCGGCGGCCACCGACGAGTTCGACATCGGGATCGACACCGACCACTCGGGCAGTGCGGAGTACGTCCTCGCCGCGGTGGACCATGGTCTTGTTACCGCCGGAGAGCCCGATGGCAGGGCGGCCTGTTTCCTATTCCGCGCGTCGGACCAGAAGCTTGTCGCGGCAGCCTTCGGGGAGGCGCCGGACAACAGCTCGACGCTGCGCTGCGGCGTGCTCGCCAGCGCCCTCGGCCTTACGCCAGGGGCGGGGCCCATCGGCTACGCGGTGCAGGCCGTGTCGCTGGTCTCCGCGGCGGGCGACACCATCGCCGGGACCGCGTCCTTCGACCCGTTCGCCCCCGCCATCTCCCAGGGTGACCGCCTCGACCTCGCGCCTGGACAGCGCGGCAGCCTCCCGCTCTGGGTTGACCCAGTCGCGCTCGCCGGCGAGCCAGCCCTCGGGTGGATGATCGTCAGCGCGGACGACGCAAGCGGGCCAGCCCAGGCCGAGACAATCCCCGTCGTGCTGCCGCCGACGTCTCCGTGAGGGAGCCGGCGACCCAGGGCTTGGTCGGTGAGGGGTGGTCTTGCCGCCGTCTAGGGCGAGCTGGCGGTGCGGGACGGACCCGCGGAGCGGACAGAACGGCCCTGACTGGCGAGATGGCACGCCAGGCAATGTGGCTGATCCCCCGCTGGTACAGCCTGCCACGAGGGATACGAGCGCTGCCGCGGCGATGGTGACAAAGTACCGTGGGTCAGCGGTACCACCGCGGCCGTGGTGAGGTGGCTGGTCGCTCGGTACGATGGCGGTTACTCCTCCGGTGCGGCGGACCGGCTTGCGGAAGGCCATATACGCGGGCCCTGTTCAACCCAATGCTGTCAGCGGTGCAACGTGATCGTGATTGAGATGCTCTCTTCGGCGCTCCGCTCCGCTTGGCGGTCGCGCGTGCGCCCGCCAATGCACCTGCGCGTGCGCGCGCGTTCGGCTCGACGGCTGGTTGGCCAGACGAGCGCTCGGCTCGCGCTGGGCGTGCTGCTCGTCTCGCTCGCCGCGGCAGTGGCACCGGGGGCAGTGGCGGGCTCGAGCCCCGCCGCTCCGGGGGCGCCAGCGGCCCATCCGACGCAGGCCGTGTGCGGACCAGCCGCCCCCGGCTATGCCAGCTGTCTGTCGCTGCGCCGAACCGATGTCCCGGCGCGGGCGAGATCGTTCATCACACCTTCGACGGCGCCGCCAGGGTACGGCCCGACGGATCTGCAGTCCGCGTACGCCTTGCCGGGATCGACTGCCGGTGCCGGTGAGACCGTGGCGGTCGTGGATGCATACGACCAGCCCACCGCTGAGACGGACCTTGCAACGTACCGGACCCAGTACGGGCTCTCGGCGTGCACCACGGCCAACGGGTGTTTCCGCAAGGTCAATCAAACCGGCGGCACCAGCTACCCGGCCGCGAACTCCGGCTGGGGCGTGGAGATCGACCTCGACATCGAGATGGTCTCGGCCATCTGCTCGAACTGCCACATCCTCCTCGTTGAGGCCAACTCGAACTCACTGGGCGATCTCGGCACAGCGGTGAACGAGGCGGTCGCGCTCGGGGCGGTCGCCGTCTCCAACAGCTACGGCGGGGGCGAGTTCTCGGGTGAGAGCGGCTACGACAGCGTCTACTACAACCACCCTGGCGTCGCGATCACCGCGAGCAGCGGCGACGAGGGGTACGGCGTCGCGTACCCGGCAGCCTCACCGGACGTGGTCGCGGTGGGCGGGACGACCCTGAGCCGGGCGACCAACACGCGCGGCTGGAGCGAGACGGCTTGGTCCGGAGCCGGGAGCGGCTGCTCGGCCTACGAGTCGAAGCCGTCCTGGCAGAAGGACACGGGCTGCGTCAAGCGGACCGTGGCCGACGTCTCCGCGGTGGCCGACCCCAACACGGGGGTTGCGGTCTACGACACCTACGGCTACGGCGGCTGGATCGAGGTCGGCGGCACGAGCGTCGCCTCGCCGATCATCGCCTCGACGTACGCACTGGCAGGGACGCCCCTGAACGGCACCTATCCGGGAAGCTATCCGTACGCCAATCCGGGTGCCCTCAACGACGTGACCAGCGGCAGCAATGGCAGCTGCCGCGGCTTGTACCTTTGCACCGCGGGCCTGGGCTACGACGGGCCGACCGGGCTCGGGACGCCCAACGGCACGGCTGCATTCTCCCGACCAGGCAGCGCCAATGACTTCTCGATCAGCGCGAGCCCGAGCTCGCTCACGATCGCCCAGGGCGGATCGAGCACCTCGACGATCGGCACTGCCGTCGCGTCCGGGAGCGCGCAAGCCGCGACGCTCACGGCGAGCGTCTCGCCGACCGGCCCAACGGCGAGCCTGAGCCCAGCCTCGGTCACCGTTGGTGGCAGCTCCACGCTTACCGTCACGGTCGGCTCCAGCGTGGCGGCCGGGACGTACACGGTCGCCGTCACTGGCACCGAGGGCGCCGCAATCCACTCGACCACCGTGGCGGTCACAGTGACGGGCAGCGCCAATGACTTCTCGATCAGCGCGAGCCCGAGCTCGCTCACGATCGCCCAGGGCGGATCGAGCACCTCGACGATCGGCACTGCCGTCGCGTCCGGGAGCGCGCAAGCCGCGACGCTCACGGCGAGCGTCTCGCCGACCGGCCCAACGGCGAGCCTGAGCCCAGCCTCGGTCACCGTTGGTGGCAGCTCCACGCTTACCGTCACGGTCGGCTCCAGCGTGGCGGCCGGGACGTACACGGTCGCCGTCACTGGCACCGAGGGCGCCGCAATCCACTCGACCACCGTGGCGGTCACAGTGACGGGCAGCGCCAATGACTTCTCGATCAGCGCGAGCCCGAGCTCGCTCACGATCGCCCAGGGCGGATCGAGCACCTCGACGATCGGCACTGCCGTCGCGTCCGGGAGCGCGCAAGCCGCGACGCTCACGGCGAGCGTCTCGCCGACCGGCCCAACGGCGAGCCTGAGCCCAGCCTCGGTCACCGTTGGTGGCAGCTCCACGCTTACCGTCACGGTCGGCTCCAGCGTGGCGGCCGGGACGTACACGGTCGCCGTCACTGGCACCGAGGGCGCCGCAATCCACTCGACCACCGTGGCGGTCACAGTGACGGGCAGCGCCAATGACTTCTCGATCAGCGCGAGCCCGAGCTCGCTCACGATCGCCCAGGGCGGATCGAGCACCTCGACGATCGGCACTGCCGTCGCGTCCGGGAGCGCGCAAGCCGCGACGCTCACGGCGAGCGTCTCGCCGACCGGCCCAACGGCGAGCCTGAGCCCAGCCTCGGTCACCGTTGGTGGCAGCTCCACGCTTACCGTCACGGTCGGCTCCAGCGTGGCGGCCGGGACGTACACGGTCGCCGTCACTGGCACCGAGGGCGCCGCAATCCACTCGACCACCGTGGCGGTCACAGTGACGGGCGCTGGACTCCCCGGCGCGCCCGAGCTCACCGCCACGACGGCCCACCGCGGCGTTGAAGTCGACTGGACGGTCCCTGCGAACAACGGCAGCGCGATCTCGGCCTATCGCATCTACCGGGCCACCACCTCGGGCGACGAGGTTTTCTTGGTCCAGCTCAGCAGCAGATCGACGAGCTATAGCGATACCAAGACGGTGTCGGGGACCGTGTACTTCTACCGGATCACCGCGGTCAACGGGAACGGCGAGGGGCCGTTCTCCGGCGAGGCGTCGGCCAGAGCGGCCTGACTGTGGGGCGGTGCGGATTCGTGCGGCCACCCGCATCTCGGGCCCCGAGCGCGTGACCATCGGAGCGAGCCAAGCGAACTGACAGCTTCTCGGCGTGTTCCTGATTGTCTTCCGTCCAAAACGTCTGTTCGACATCGGTAAGAACCTAGCGAATCGATCTGAGAGTTCCGCATGGCCACGACCGAGTTCGGGAACTCGGTAGAGAGCGGCGCGGCGTCACCCACATATGAGGCGCCGGCACCGCCCGTCCCGGCTGCAGTCGTTCCTATCGTCGCGGCTGCCCCGGCCGCCGGGCGGGGAGCCCAACCGGCAGCGAGCTCGACCGGCACGGAGCCGCGGCATGGTGCTGTCCGGCTTCGAGAGCGCCACGGTTCGATCGGCGCTGGCGACCGCGCAGGACGCCCTGCGCCCGCAGCTCGCCGCCCTCGGGGCCCACGTCCTGGGCCAGTACCAGGACGCCTACAACGGGGTCAAGGTGCGCGTGGCGCTGCGTGATCTGGCCCGTCTCACGGCGCTGCCCGGTGTGGTGAGCGTGCAGGCGCTCCCGCAGTACCAGATGGCGAACGTCACGAGCTCACTGTTCACCGGCGTCCCCGCCGCCTGGTCGGTCGGGACGGGCCTCACCGGGCAGGGGGTGAAGATCGCCGTCATCGACACAGGCATCGACTACACCCACGCCGACTTCGGCGGCTCGGGCAACCCGACGGACTACACGGCAAACGACGGCGTCACGCTCGCGGGGAGCGGATTCCCTAACGCGAAGGTGGCAGGCGGGTTCGACTTCGTGGGTGATGCGTATGACGCTGGCGGCACCGGCGAAAGCGGGTCCCAACAACTTACCCTCGGCGCGGTTCGCCGCCACCGGCTCTGGCTGGCAGTGCAGGTCCCGGCCCACTCACGGGCTGCCCAGGGTCGATACGTCCGGCGTCTGGCACGCCAGTCCGTCTTCGCCTCGGCGACGGCCCGCCGGAGATGCCTGCCCGGGCCCGCATTGCGGTCAGCCAGCAGAGCGGATGGAGGCGCTTCGCGCCTATCCGGCCGTCAGTCGCGCGGATCTTCTCGGCGATAGCGGCACGAACGGAACGGTCGGCCTCGGTCGGTCGGGTCATCCGAGCAGCGACTGCGTGCGGCGTTCCACAACCCGGCCCACGGTCTTGTGGGTCGTCCCGCGAGCTCGGCCGCGGCCCTAACGCTGCTCAGCTTGGCATGCGCGGACGGGTGTCCAGCTGGTCGCGCGCTGACTCACAAGGGCCTCCCTCGAGGCCGGGCTGGCGGACAGGTTCGAATTGAGGCTGCGGCAGGTACCCGCGGTCCCATAGGGGGCGACCTCGTCCGAGGATCCTGTGCTTTCAGAATTAATTCAGCATGCGGGGGTACTCTAGGCGGCAGAGACGAGGAGCTTCGACTTATGCCCACGAGTGGGAGTCGCCAACATGGCAGAAGAAGAGACGAGGATCCCGACGGAGCCATCCACAAGTGACCTGGCCGTTCCCTCGGGTGCCGTCGGTCGAGCGTCCGCCAGCGGCGGCATGATGGCCGCCAGGAGTTCCCTGATGCTCGCGGGCAACTCACCAGAACCCGCGTGGCCCGCCGAGGGCGCGCGGCAGCCCGCGCCTGTCGGGCACGCCGGGCCCATCGCCGAGCCCGAATGGCAGCCCCCACAACCTGCCCCGACGCGGCGCGGTGGTCGCCGCATCCCTGTCCGGGCGGTGCTCGCGGCCGCGCTCCTGTCGGCAATCCTGTCGTCCGGTGGCACCTATGCGGTCGTCACGCTGACGGCTGCGCCGCAGCCTGCGGCCGCCCCCGCCGCGCGGCTCACGACCACCGGCGCCACGGCGACAACCGCACAGGCCGTGGTCGGCTCCGCCGACGCGATCGTCCGCGTGGCCGCCGAGGCGAGCACGTCCGTAGTCACGATCACCACCACCGGCATGAGCGACTTCTCGCCGTTCTCCGTGCCGGAGACCGGCGTCGGCTCAGGGTTCGTGGTCTCGACCACCGGCCTGATCCTGACCGCGAACCACGTCGTGGCGGGCAACTCGTCGCTGATCGTGACGCTGCCGGACGGCCGCCAGGTCTCGGCCTCCGTGGTCTCCTCGGACCCGCAGCACGACGTCGCGCTGATCCGGGCATCGGCGTCCGGGCTCGTCCCGCTGCCGCTCGGAGACTCGAGCAACCTGACCGTCGGGGAGCTGGCCGTTGCCGTCGGCAGCCCGCTTGGCACGTTCAACGACACCGTCACGAGCGGGATCGTGTCCGCGCTCGGCCGGACCATCAGCGTGTCCGAGCCGGGATCCCGCGGCCAGACGCAGCTGTCCGGGCTGATCCAGACGGACGCGGCGATCAACCCGGGCAACAGCGGCGGACCTCTTCTCGACGCGTCGGGCAACGTGATCGGGCTGATCACGGCCCAGGCCAGTGGGGCCGAGGGCGTCGGGTTCGCCGTGCCGATCGACGCGGCCAAGACCTTGATGGCCAGTGCCCCGGCCGCGTAGCGGAACGGCGTACCGAATCTCAGGGAGAGACGTCTAGCGCGATCGACGGCACGACGCACGGCACGGGCACCGGGATCCGTGGCCGGAACCAGCTCGCCCGGCTGCCACGCGGACATCGGCCCCGTCGAGGGACGGGAGCCAACCATTTACTCGCATCGAAGGGATAGTCGATGAACCTCAAACTAATCGGTGCCGTTGCGCTGATCGTCATCGGCGTGGGCGCGATCGGGTTCGCGGTCTTCGGACCTAATCTGACTGCATCCTCCGCCCCGCAGTACCTGACGGCCACGGCCGCAACGGGGACAGTCGCGGTGCAGGCTGTCGCTACGGGGACTGTGCAGTCCACCGCTGCCTACGGGCTCAGCTTCGGGGCGGACCCCGAGGTCATTTCCAGCGCGTCCACGACGACCACGTCCTCCGCCACAACCGCCACTACCTGGAATGTCCAGACGGTGTCGGTCACCGTCGGCCAGACCGTGACCAAAGGTCAGGTCCTCGCCACGGCCGACCCGACGAACGCCGACGTGGGGGTCGCGGTCGCCAAGGCGAACCTCGCTGCGGCGCAGGCAAAGCTCACGATCGACGAGGGCCATCCCGCCGCCACCGTGATCGCCTCCGCTCAGAACTCCATTAACCAGGCCAGCCTGTCCCTGGCCGCCGCCCAGCACAATGCGCAGATCACGCTGCAGACGGACCAACTGTCCGTGCAGCAGGCCCAGACTGCGCTGTCCAACGCGCAGACGGCCCTGGTGCAGGCGCAGGCCGGCCCCGCGACCGACACGGTCGCCGCGCAGCAGGCGTCCTTGAGCAACGCCCAGCTGGCTCTCCAGCAGGCCCAGCAGGCGCAAACGGCCCAGCAGGCCAAGGACCAGCTGTCCCTCCAGGCGGCCCAGCAGGCCGTCACCGACGCCCAGACCACGCTGACGAACGCCCAGAGCCAGCTCAACCAGGACGCGCAGGCCAACCCGCCGGATCAGACCACGATCCTCGCCGACCAGGCCGGGGTGACGAAAGCCCAGGAGGCCGTGACGACGGCCCAGAATGCGCTCGCGTCGGCGCAGCTGAACGCGCAGACCGCCGAGCAGCAGGCGGCCAACGCGGTCACCCAGGCACAGAACGGGCTGAGCAGCGCGCAGGCCAACTACAACGCCAACACCACCCCGTCGAGCACGGCTGTCCAGAACGCCCAGCAGGCGGTCGTGACTGCCCAGCAGAACCTCACCGCGGCCCAGCAGCGGCTCGCCGCGGCGAAGACCCAGCAGGGCGACAGCCTCGCACAGGCGCAGCAGTCGCTGGCGTCCTCGGAGACCAACGCGGCCACGTCGACCGGGCCACAATCGGCTGCCACCATTGCCAGTGACAAGGCTGCCGTCTCCTCGGCCCAGTCGAACCTCACGAACGCCGAGAGCACGGCGGCGCACACGACCCTGACGGCTCCGGACAACGGCCAGATCGTGGCCATCAACATTGAGCCGGATACGATCGCCCCGGTCGGCTGGGCGATCACGATGCAGACCACTTCGCTCGAGGCGACGGCGAGCTTCGCCGAGTCGGCCGTGGTCGGACTGAAGGTGGGTCAGCCGGCAACGGTCACCGTCACGGCCCCGGGCGCGGCCGTCCCGGGCACCGTGAGCTCGATCACCCCGGTCGGCACGAGCTCCGGTTCGAACAGCGTGGTGACGTTCACCGTCACGGTCGCGCTCACCAACGCGCCGTCCACAGTGCTCTCCGGCATGTCGGCCAGCGTGGCCGTCACGACGGCGCAGGCACTCAACGTGGTCACGGTGCCCGCCATCGCGGTCGTCGGGTCTTCCGGCAACTACGAGGTCCGCGTGCTCAGTAGCGCCGGCCAGGAGCAGTTGGTGCCGGTGCAGGTCGGCCTCATGAGCAGCTCCCTGGCGGAGATCCAGAGCGGCATCACCGCCGGCCAGACTGTGATCACCGGCACGGTTACTGCGCTCAACTCCACCACCACGACCAGCGCTGCGGGCGGTTTCGGCGGCATCGGTGCCCTCAGCGGGGGTGGTGGTGGCTTCCGCGCCGGCGTCACCGTTGGCGGCACCCGCACGACAACGGGCGGCGGCGCGGCCGGCGGTGCGGCAGGTGCGCCATGAGCGACCCCATCATTCATCTCGAGAAGGTCTCCCGCATCTATGACACGGGCAAGGTCCAGGTGCCTGCCCTCGTAGATGTCGACCTCACCATCGCGCAGGGCGAGTTCGTCGCCATCATTGGGCCCTCCGGTTCGGGCAAGTCCACGATGATGCACATCCTGGGCTGCCTCGACCGGCCCACCGCCGGCCGTTACGTCCTCGAGGGCACGCCGGTCGATGAGCTCGACGATGACGCGTTGGCGGCCCTCCGCAGCCGCTCCATTGGCTTCGTGTTCCAGTCCTACAACCTGCTCCCCCGCACGAACGCGCTCGAGAACGTGGCGACCCCCCTGGCGTACCAGGGTGTCGCCCGGCGCGAGCGCTTGGCGCGGGCTCAGGCGGCTCTTGAGCGCCTGGGACTCGGTGACCGGCTGCGCCACGAGCCGACGGAGCTCTCGGGCGGCCAGCAGCAGCGCGTGGGGATCGCCCGCGCGCTTGTCACCGAGCCCGCCCTCCTCCTCGCCGACGAGCCGACGGGCAACCTCGACTCGCACGCGGGCAACGAGGTCATCGGGATCTTCCACGAACTCCATGCGGCGGGACGAACGATCGTCCTGATCACCCACGACCCGGACGTCGCGGCAGTGGCCGACCGCCAGATCCACATCCGGGACGGGAGGATCGCGGCATGAAGCTCAGCGATCTCCTGGGACTTGCCCTCTCCCGACTCGGGACCGGCAAGCTGCGGACCGCCCTGACGATGCTCGGCGTCATCATCGGCGTCGCGTCGGTGGTTGCGCTCGTCTCGATCGGCGAAGGCGCCACCTCGGGCATCAACAGCCGTCTCCAGGGACTCGGCACGAACCTGCTCTCGGTCACCCCGGGGGCCACGACCACTGGCGCCACGCGGGGCGCCTTCGGCTCCGCGACCACCCTCACGATCGAGGATGCGTCCGCGGTTCCACGCAGCCAGACATCGCGGGCGTCGCTCCCGAGCTCTCGAGTTCCCATCTAATCGTGGCTGGCAGCGAGAATGAGACGACGACGGTGATCGGCACGACGCCGGCCTACCCGCTCGTCTTCGCCTACGACATGTGGCAGGGCTCGTTCCTGACCCAGCCCAGCGTCGACCACGCGCTGCGGGTGGCGGTGCTCGGCAACACCACCGCCACGAACCTGGGGCTCGGGGCGTCGTCGGTCGGGAGCACCGTCTACATCAGCGGCTTGCCCTTCGAGGTGGTCGGCATCATGCAGCCGAAGGGCGGCACCGGGTTCGTCAGCCCCGACGATGAGATCCTCATCCCGGTCACCACGGCGCGCGACCTCTTCGTGGGCACCGACAGCGTGCGCGCCATTGGTGTCAGCGTCGCCTCGTCCAAGCAGATGACCGCGGCCACGGCCGAGATCACCGCGGTGCTCGACCAGCGGCACGGGATCGGCGCCAGCGGCACGCCGGACTTCACGATCACCAGCCAGACCCAGCTGCTCTCGACGGTCAGCTCGATCACCACCCTGCTGACCGTGCTGCTGGCCGGCATCGCCTCGATCTCGCTGCTCGTGGGCGGCATCGGGATCATGAACATCATGCTCGTGTCGGTCCGCGAGCGGACCCACGAGATCGGTATCCGCAAGGCCATCGGCGCCCGCGGCCGCGACATCCTGCTGCAGTTCCTCTTCGAGGCCCTGATGATCTCGGTCTCGGGCGGCCTGATCGGGATCGTGGTCGGCCTGACCGCCACAGCGGTGATCGCGCTGTTCGCTGGCTGGGCCTTCACCTTTAACCCGATCACGGTCGTCGTGTCCGTGGTCTTCAGCCTCATCATCGGGGTCATCTTCGGTGTCTGGCCAGCCAGCCAGGCAGCCCGCCTCGATCCCGTCGTGGCCCTGAGTTACGAGTGAAAGGGAAGCCTCCCATGGTTGATTACCCCAACGCGCCCGAACCCGCCCAGACACCCACGCCAGGTCCGGCCCAGGCGTCCGCACCGGCCCCCGGCCGGCCGAAGGCATCGGGCGGATCGTCGCGCGGCACCACGATCCTCTACATCGTCGCTGGCCTCATCGCCGTCGGCGGGGTCGCGTTCGCGGTCGGGCGCGTGACAGCACCGGCGGCCACGGCCAGCACGAGCCGCTTCGGGACCGGGGCTGCCGCGTTTCGCGCTGAGTTCGGAGCGGGCTCGAGCTTCGCGCCGGGCGCGGGGCGTGGCCTCCTCGGCGGCGGCACAGGGGCTGGCGGCCTCGCTGGTGGCGCGGCCATCTCCCTGAGCGGCACCGTCCAGTCGATTACCGGCACCACGATGATCGTCAAGACCGCCAGCGGGAGCACGGTCACCGTCAACCTCGGCAGCTCGACGACCTACCACAAGCAGGCCGCTGCCACCGCGAGCGACGTCACCACGGGCAGCCAGGTGGTCGTGCAGGTGGCGTTCAACCGGACGGGGTTTGTCGCAGGTGCAGGCGCCAGCGGTGCGCCGGCCGGTGGTGCTCCGCTTGCGAGTGGTGCGACCAGGACGTTCACGGCCAGCGACGTGACCGTGGTCGGGCCGTAGGAGCCTGCGGTGCACCTGCTCGTTGTCGAGGATGACGCCCGCTTGGTGCGGCTGCTAAAGCGGCTGTTGACCCAGGACCGGCACGTCGTCGAGACTGTGTCGACCGCCGCCGACGCACTCGAGATCGCGACGTCGACGGTCGAGCTCGACGCGATCATCCTCGACATCGGGCTGCCCGACCGCTCGGGGTTCGAGGTCGCGCGCAGTCTCCGGCACGACGGCTGCCAGGTTCCCATCCTCATGCTCACCGCGAGAGACGCGGTGAACGACCGCGTGGAGGGCCTCGACGCCGGCGCGGACGACTATCTCGTCAAGCCGTTCGCCTACGAGGAGCTGCTGGCTCGCCTGCGGGCGCTCGGACGCCGTCCGCCCGCCCGGCGATCGGCCCGGCTCGCCGCCGGCCCGATCGCGCTCGACGAGGCGAAGCGACGCGTGACCGTCGACGGCCGGTCGGTGGACCTGAGCCAGCGCGAGTTCTCCATCCTCGAGTGCCTGCTGCGACGTCCCGGCCAGGTCCTCACGCGGGACCAGCTCCTCGACTATGCCTGGCCGTACGGCGTCGCGCTGACCCCCAACACGGTCGAGGCGTACATCCACCTGCTGCGCGACAAGCTCGGCAGCGCGGCCGAACGGGTCGAAACGGTGCGGGGCGTGGGGTACCGGTTGCGTGACGACTGAACTGCCCGAGCATTCCGCGATCCGGGATCCGGAGCCTCCGGGCGAGGTCGAGGATGCGCCGCTCCTTCGTCGGACCCGTTGGCGGCTCATGGCCTGGAGCGGCGGGCTGACGCTCCTCATCCTGGTTGTGCTGGGGGTCGCCCTTTACGGCGCGGTCGCCGGCAACCTCGACTCGAGCGCCACCGCGCAGCTGCAGCGCCGCGCCCAGGAACTCAGCCGGTTCATCACGAACAGCGGCTTCCCGCAGCGTCCGCAGGTCGGCGTGGCGTTCGGCGGCGAAGCGGGAGGCACTGTTGCGTTCGTGATTGGCCCCGGGGGGTCCGTGCAGGGCGACGACCTTGGACTGCCAGCCGGGCTGCCCGACGCACAGGGTGTGACCGCATCCCAGCAATCGGGCACCGACGTGCGAAATGACACGATCTCCGGGATCCCTGTCCGGGTCTACTCGGTCGCCGTCCATGGCTCCGACGGCACGTACGTCGTCCAGGTCGTCGGCGACCGGACCTCGGAGGAGCGTCTGCTCGGGACACTCCTCTCTGTGCTGGTGTTCGGTGGTCTCGCGGCCGTGCTCCTCGCGGTCGCTGCAGGGTACGTCTACGCCGGCCGAGCCCTGGTTCCAATCCGGGTGTCGATCGAGCGGCGGCAGGAGGCGCTGCGCCGCCAGCGCGAGTTCACCGCGAACGCGAGCCACGAGTTGCGGACGCCGCTGACCGTCATCCGCGCCAGTGCCGCGGACCTGCGGCGCAACCGCTCGCAGCGGGTGTCGGAAGTGGGCAACGCGCTCGACGACATCGAAAGCGAGGTCTCGCACCTCACCGCCCTCGTCGATGATCTGCTGCTCCTCGCGCGTACCGACTCTGGGGTCGTGGACATCGCCCGTGAGCCGGTTGACCTCGCCGACGTGGCCGCCGAGGCGGCCGGCGCGCTCTCGCCCGTCGCCGAGCAGGGCCGCGTCAGAGTGGAAGTGGACCCGCGACCGGCGGAGATGGTCGGCGATCCGCTGCGTCTCCGCCAGCTCGTCACGATCCTCGTAGACAACGCCATCCGGCACACGCCCGCCGGAGGCACCGTCCTTGTGCGCGTGCGACGCGAGGAGCAGACCGTGACCCTCGAGGTGCTCGACGATGGTCCCGGCATCCGCGATACGGACCTCGGCCGGGTGTTCGAGCGGTTCTGGCGGGCCGACGACGCACCGTCGGGCGGCACGGGGCTCGGGCTCTCCATCGCGCGCTGGATCGTGGAACGCCACGGGGGCACCATCTCGGCTGCCAACCGACCCGAGGGCGGTGCCCGTTTCGAGGCACGCCTCCTAGTACTGTCCGGCCCGGCCACGAACGGGGCGGCCCGCGAGTCGGGCGACGCGGAGCGGCAGTCGGACTCGATCACCTAGGCAGCCGGCGGGAGATGTCCCAGCAGGACACGTGCGCCGGGCTCACTCTACCCGGGGGTGATCCCGAACGATGACGCTCTCTCAAGAGCACGCCGAGCGCGCCGATGGCCAGCTCGACCACTGAACCTGAAGCATCGACTCCAGTGCGACAGGCCGCCATTTGCGGAGGTGATGCCGCGGTCGTAGGCTGGCGCGCGACGACGGCGCCGAGCCACTGGCGACCCCGATGCGCCAGGCGTCGAGCATCGGGGGCGAGGGCTGGGAGAGGATGAGCACGGAGACTCGAGTCGCGCGCTGGGTGTCTGCCGCAGTCTCGCTGTCGCTGCTCGCGGCAGCGCTGCTCACGGTGACGCCGGCGGCCGTCAACGCGGCCGCGGTATCGGACGCCTGGAGCGCCCAGATCGGAAGCGCCGGGGCCAACGGGTGGGCAACCATCGAGCTGTACACCACGGGCACGGGATGGCTCGTCCTGCGGCTGCAGAAGCTGCCGGCCGCGACAAGGCTGCCCGTCAGCCTCTCCGCGGGCACCTGCGCCGCCGCGGGGTCAGTGCTCCTGCAGCTGCCCCCCATCACCACAAGCAGCGCCGGCGCGGCGGCGCGCCTGAACGGCCTCACGGCAGCCCAGACCAGCGCCATCAGCGCCGCCACCGTGGGTGCCGGCACCTTCGCGCTCCGCGTCGGCACGGGCTCGGCGGCGGCCTGCGGCGAATTCAGGGCCTTCCCGGTCCAGCCGTACGTCGCGGCCACCATGACGGTCGGCGGTCTCCCGCACGGGATCGTCGTGGCACCCTCGGGCGTGTGGGTCACGAACTACCTCGACGACACCCTCTCGCGCATCGATCCAGCCACGAACGACGTCCTTCAGACGGTGCGCCTTCCCCTCAGCGGGAACGCCGGACCCGAGGCGCTCGCCTTCGGCGAGGGGTTCCTGTGGGTCACCGTGACCAACTTTGACGATAGCGGGAACCCGCTCGCCGGGTCGCTTCTGCGGATCGATCCCAGCAACGGCCAGGTGCAGGCTGTGACCGCGGTCGGCCGCACGCCCCTGGCCATCGCGGTCACCCCCGGGGCCGTATGGGTCGCGGCCGCCGACGACAACACGCTCGCGCGCATCGACGCGGTCACCGACGCGGTGACGACGATCCCCGTGTGCACCAACCCGGTCGGGGTGACGTCCGGCTTCGGCGCGGTGTGGGTCGCCTGTGCCGATGGGTCGCTGACGCGCATCGACCCGGCCACGAATGCGGTGGTGGCCACGATCCACGCCGGGACGACCGGCGGGTGGGTAGCCGCCGGCGACACCGCCATCTGGATGGCGAACGAGGGTGACGAGGACACCGCGGACGGCACCGTCACGCGCATCGACCCGGCCACGAATGCGGTGGTTGCCCGCGTCCCCGTGGGGTCTCAGCCGTGGGCCGTCGCCTTCACGAGCGGGAGCCTCTGGATCGGACTGGCCGGCACGCCGACGGTTGTGCGCGTCAGCGCCATCACCAACACGGTGCTGGCCCAGATCACGCTGGACGCGCCCGTCTACGCGATCGCGGCGACGGATGGCGCCATCTGGGCGGCCCAGGATCTCGAAGCACCAGACCTGAGTTCGCCTGTGCCACCTGGCGAGGTCACTCGCCTCGACTACTCCGGCCTGACGATCGGACCGTTCTAGATCCCGTCATTGACGACGCCGCGCCCAGCAGCGGGCGCGAGGCTCGGACCTCCCGAAGTAGGGCGGCGGCGACACCGACCCGAGTGGCGACGGCGATCCCGTGTCAGGGCGGTCCAG
Source organism: uncultured Chloroflexia bacterium (assembly GCA_963835945.1). Taxonomy (GTDB): domain Bacteria; phylum Chloroflexota; class Limnocylindria; order Limnocylindrales; family CSP1-4; genus JAJYNJ01. The sequence goes on along the minus strand of CAWIHR010000064.1, from coordinate 81,972 downwards.
TGCGCACTGTCGCGACGGCCAACGAGGCCGGTGGGAGCAGCTGCGAGGCCACGGGACGCGTCGATGTAGGGCCACTGCCCGTGCTGCCGAAACAGCGCCCAACCACGAGGGTGGCCGACCCGCTGCTGCGCCCATTAGCCGGGCCTTCCGTGGCGATGCGTTCGAAAGGTCACCCGGTTCTCATCAGTCGGGCAGCAGATCGGTTATCGGCGATCGAACAGGGTTACCCCGGCTGTTCGAACGCCGGCCTGACTGAATTCTCGGGGGCGAGGCGACGACAATCTGGCGTCGCGCCAGGCGCTGGCTGGCTGCCTTTCGCTCGGCCCCGTCCCGGACGCTCCCGTCGGTGAACGCGCTGCTGAGCGTGAGCGAAGCCGCTGCGGCGCCCACAGCGACCCGCTGTTCTCAAGCCCGGAACGGACACTAGCGGCGCTCGGAGTGGTACGCTGGCCGGCGTAGCCGGAGGCTACTGGCCCAGGCAAAGCGAGGGAAACCCATGTTCGGACTCGAACCATGGCACATCGTCCTGCTTCTGGCCGTGCTCCTCGTCGTCTTCGGTCCCAAGAGGCTGCCCGAGATCGGCAAGAACCTGGGCGAGTCCATCCGGGAGTTCCGCAAGGCCACGACTGAGTTCGGGGACTCCGTGAAGGCCGGCGCCGCCCCTCCGCCGACTGTGCCGCCGGCAGCGCCGCTGTCGACCGCCCCGATTGCTGCCGTTCCTTCGATCGCTTCCGTCCCGACCGCGGGGCAGGAAACCCAGCCGGTGGCGAGCTCGCCCGCGCCGCAACCCCCCACCTCGCCGGCCGCGACCGCGGGGTAGTCGAGTGGCGTTGCCCCGGTGACGGCGCGGCACCGGCCTCGGGCCATGCCCGCGGCGGTGCGCCTCCTCGTCAGCCTCCTGCTCGGGGCCGGCGTATCGGCCGGCCCGATCGCGTCCGCTGCCGCGCCGTTCGCGCCGGCGGTGGTTCGCGCCGCCGGTAGCTGCACCGGCTGGCCGAGCGACAGCGTCCCGCCCACGACCATCCGGGTCCTCCGGACTGCCGGCCCGGCCGACGGGACCGTCCAGGTGGTGCCGTTCCAGGCCTACGTGAATGTGGTGATGGCCGCCGAATGGGGTGCGAACGACCCGATTGAGGCGCTGAAAGCGGGCGCCGTCGCCGTCAAGCAGTACGCCTGGCACTGGACCATCATCTGGCGCGGCGGGACGGCGCCCGACGGCTCCTGCTATGACGTGGTCGACTCGACGCTGGACCAGGAGTACTCGCCCGAGACGCGCGTGCCATCTCCCTCGGAGATCGCCGCGGTGCAGGCCACGTGGGGCGAGAGCCTCTTGAAGGGCGGGCTCCTGTTCGCGACTCACTACAACGCCGGCGACGATGTCCCGTGTGGGGCCAACGCCGACGGCTGGCAGCTGCTGCAGATCAGCGCCGAGCACTGTGCAGCGGGCGGCATGACGGCGGACATTATCCTCCAGACCTACTACGGACCGAACGTACAGATCGTCGGCTCCACCGAGACGCCGGGGCCGGGCGGAGCGGTCGCGGTGGCCTTCCGGGCGCAGCCGACGGGCGGAACCGGCGACGCGCCATTCCCGGTCCAGCCCGTGGTCGCCGTGGTCGATGCGACCGGGCAGACCGTCGCCAGCGGGACGTCGAGCAACGCGACCGTCACGCTGGCGCCCCTGGCGTCCACGCCCGGCACGACCCTGACCTGCACGGGCGGGCTCAGCCGGGCTGCTGTCGCCGGGATCGCGACGTTCGACGGGTGCCAGGTCAGCGGCGCGGCATCGGGCCTCGTCCTCGTTGCCAGCGCGCCAGGTCTCGCGGCGGCGAGCACGTCGCCGTTCGCCGTCGCACCTCCCGCGCCGGCACTCTCGCTGTCGGCGCCGGCTGCGGTGATCACCTGGGATCAGCCCGTCTCGCTCTCGGCCAAACTCGCCCCGCCGGGATCCGAACCACCCGCGGGGCGCCCGGTGCACCTGCAGCGTTCGAGCGACGGGATCACTTGGGTGCCAGCGACCGACCTTGTCACCAATGCGACTGGCACGGCGACCTCGAGTGACCGCCCGTCCGCTAACTCGTACTACCGCTTGGTGTTCGACGGAGCGCCCGACTTGAGCCCGGCGATGAGCGCGCCCGTCCGGGTCATCGTCCAACAGGTCGTACTGCTGCGGCCGACCGTCTCGGGCACGGTCAAGACGATCGCGCGTGGGTCGAGCCTGACGTTCACGACGACCGTCCGTCCGGCGGGGCAGCAGCTGCCGAAAGCCAGGGTCACCTTCACGTTCACGCTGAAGCGCGGCAAGGTCGTCGTCTCCAGCGCCTCGCGCAACGTCTACGTCGATGCCAGCGGCGCGGCCAGCTGGACCTGGAAGTTCAGCTCGTCCGGCGAGTGGTACGTGCGCGCCATGGCGAACCCCACCACGGCCAACGCCGACAGCGCCTGGAGCCAGATCGACCAGTACTACGTCATCTGAGCATCGGTCGGCTACGGGAGCGGGTCACACACGCCCGTCGAGGCCCGCAGTGCGCAGGGCGCTTCCATGACGCCCGGTCCGACCCAGGGACGAGGAGACAGCGCTAACTCGCGCTGGCGATCGACCCGATGCCCACGTACACAGCGCCAGGGGCAGGCCGATGATTGGGGCGAGGGGTCGGTCGCGTGGCGAATTGGAATCTCTCCGCCAGCCCGTCAGACCTCGGCGTCGGCGAGCAGCGACTCGACCGCGAGCAGTAGTCCTGGCAGCTCGCGCGCGATCGCGTCGGTGACGACCTCGACCTCCACGTCCTGGTACTCGTGCACGAGGACCTCGCGGATCCCCTTCACGCCCCTCCAGTCGACGTCCGGCATGCGCCCCAGCAGTTCCGGGGGGAGACGTTTCGCGAGCTCGCCGATCTGCTCGAGTCGCTTCGCGATGGCGTCGAGTGCCATGCCATCGTCGACCCACGAGGGCCCGGCACGATCGACATACTCACCGATCCGCCGGGTGCTCTCGGCGATGGAGGCGAGGATCTCCCTATCGCGTGGCGTCGTGCAGCACCACCGCCTCTCGTGCGATACGTGCCGCCAATGAGGCCCGGCGCACCGGAGCCGCAATGATGTCGACGTCGCGCCCGAACAGGCGCTCGGCCTCGACAATCAGGTCGACCCGCTCGCGCAATCCGCGAGCATGCCCGGGGACCGGCTCGACAAGGAGGTCCACATCGGAGTCAGGACGGAAGTCGGCCCGAGTCGCCGAACCGAAGGCCAAGATCCGTCCGAGACGATGCCGTCGGGCGAGTTCATGAAGGCGCCGCTGGCTCGGGGCGGGGAGCGTCGGATGGAGCCGTCCGAGCCCGGGCGCGTCAACGTCGCCGTGGCGAGTCCGATCGGGGAACGTCCGATCGACTCCGCCGGAGAGCACGCGCATGGCCTGTGCCCGGCGGCGCGGCGAGAGGTCGTCGAGGAGTTGCTCGCGGAGGTCCACCTTGCTGACGAGCTCGATCAGACAGTCGGGATGGAACGTGCGGACTTGCTCGATCGCCCGGTCGAGGCACGCCTCGTCGGCCGGCTCGGCGAACCGCCACACGACCAGGAGCACACCCTCGCTATCGGAGCCGCAGAACTCGACTGCCGGGTTCGCTCTCGCCAGCGTTTCCAGCGCCTCGTCGGGCTGCAGGTAGGACAGTGCGAACCGGACGGCTTCGTCGGCGCGGGGGGAGTCGACTAGACGCGTGCGGCGGTTGGCTCGTTGGACCAGGCCATCCTCGGCGAGCATCTCGAGTGCTCGTTCGGTACTAGAGAACGGCGCATCGAGCATGACCCCAAGGTCGGCCGTTCGCGCGCCCGTCGGGCGTTGGGACGTGGCGATTAGGGAGCGAAGCGCGAGTTCGGAAGAGACGAGGCGTGCCACGAACGAACTATCATGCTGCTCGCGTGATTCGTCAACAACGAGCCAACTCGCGGGCGGGCCCTCGAGATGACCATGCGCCCGTCTTCGGACACTAGGCTCAGGACGTTCGGCATTCCGGCAGCGCCTACCACGCAGGCGATGCTGGCCCAGTGGAAGCGGGAGGTATGCGACCCGGCAGCCGGAGCGCCAGCAGAACTCCGTTCTCCTCTCGAGAGACCGCGCTCTGTTGCGCCCCGTCACGATATATCGCGCTCGCTCGTATCTCCAGGGCAGGCGACAGGGCAGTCCGATAGCCGTGGTCACTCCGCAGGGGCGAGGTTTTCATCAGTCGATCGCCCGCAAGCCGCGGCAATCGACCGGCCCGCCGGCCGTGTACTGGGCCTCGAGCTCCTCGTGCGCTGTCAGGAGTTCAACTTCGTGTGCTTCGTAATGGCGGCCCCTGCCGGTGCCGTCTGGGAGCACGCACACAGCGTGCGGGATAGGTCCCCGACCAGCCAGCGGGTGGAGATGGCAGCCGCGACGTCCGCCGTCGCGCAGATCGAAGTAGTCGTAGTCGTACCGGAAGCGGACCCAGCCCACGGACGATCGACGCCACCATTCCTGGTACCGGAAGTGGGCCTCGTCGGGGAGCCTTGGTTCACCCTCCTGGCTGGGGATGATCACGTCGATCACGAGCTTGCGGACACGTCTGTGCTCGCCGAGGTCGTGCAGGTCGACCCGACCGAGGCGATCGCAGCGCCCGAACAGCTCGTCGCGGCGCTGGTTGTAGGCCCGGGACGAGAGAGGTCTCACGCGTACAACGTCGCGGCCGCGGGCTCATCAAGCATTTCCGGCTCGTCGGCAACCTCGCGCTCAACATCAGCATCGGGCTCAACCGTCATCGACGAACGTGAGAGGCGTTCGGGCTCGAGGAGAGCGATGACCGCGCGAGCGGGGATGCGGTACGTACGCTCCGAGAGCTTCACCGCGTAAAGCCGGCCAGACGCGATGTAGTTCAAGATCGTGGACGGATGGAGGCTAGCCATTTCGGCGACCTCGCGGGGCGAGTAGAACGACTTCGTGATCTCCACCCCGGATGCTCCTAACTTCTTTTTATGCCAGGATACCGTTTATGCCTATGTTAGCAATGAGCCACCCTACTACGGGCTCGATCGATCACGACCTCGGCGCGCTCGAGCCCTCGATCGTCCATCGGCTCGCGGACCATACCCGTCCCGACATCCTCGCCAACGTCGGACACCAGGTAGTACACGTCGCTTCCGCGTGGCGCACCCATCACGATCCGGCCGTCACAACGGCCCGCGCTGCCTTCCCGAGTGTGCAGGAATGTAGCTGCTAATCACTGCGGGGAGGTCCCCAGCGCACGGCCCGAGGCGGCCTCTGGCGATCTCAGCGGCTCGCCGAAGACGAGCTGCCGCGTGGTTTGACAGGAAGCACCGCCTGTTCGCCACTAGGTCTGGACAGCAGCTGATCGCCGTCTCCTGCTGGAGGGCGCGGGCAACTCGCACGTGTGCGATCTTGGGCCCGCGATAACGGAGCGCAGGAGGACGTGCCCATGATTGCTCCCTCCAGCCATCGCGCCCGCCGACTCGGGGCGGTGCTGTCGGCAGCAGCCCTTGTCTGGCTCGTCGGAGCCAATGCCGCGTTCGCCGGGAACAACGGCACGCTGAAGATCCACGAACAGGGCACACCGGATGCCACCCCGAACAACGACCCTCAGGTCTGCGTGTTCAACATCGAGGGGTTCGGGCTCGATCCCTACCAGACCGGCTACCTCGTCTTCGACGTGCAGGGTGGCGACGCCCCTCAGGGCGTGAGCCAGGGGCCCTTCACTGAGACGGCCGACGCGACTGGCTATCTCGCTTCCGAGTACTTCTTCCTCGCCGACGGTCACTACAAGGCCACGCTCTACGGCAAGGCCGACCTGACCGACGTGAAGGCCAAGTCAAAGGTGTTCAAGGTCAGCTGCGGAGGCGGCGGGGGAGGCGGCGGGGGCGGCGGCATCGGCTGACGTTTCTAACCGTCAGAACCTCAACAGGCCCCGCGGAGCGATCCGAGGGGCCATTCCTTTGCAGCCCCTGGTGACCGCCTCTCGGGGACCGGCACTGGCAGGGGTCGCCGGGACCACGGTGAACAGGGCCAGCTGGGGGGTGTTGTCTAGGTGGACCGAGGCGGCCGTCCCTTGGTCGAGGCGACCATCGCCCCGACGACCAAGCAAGGCTGGGAGCGCTCGGAGATGTCCCTCCGGCTCGACTGCGAAGGGCGCGATGCAATCCGTCGAGCGCACCGTTGGGCGCCCGCCTCAGGATCCGGCCGGCGCCACCGCCCGCGTGCCCTTCCCGAGGTTGCACTCCTCGCACGCCGTGCGCAGGTTGTCTTCCTTCGTGGCTCCGCCGGCCGCGAGCGGCACGATGTGGTCGACGTGCAGCACGACGCCGGGGGCGCTGCCCGGGCGACCGCAGTAGCGGCAGCGAAAGCCGTCGCGCTGGAGGACACGGAAGCGCAGCTGTGCGGGCAGGGGGTCGCGGGCCCGTATACCGCGCTCGCCAGCTCGTGTGGCCGGAGGATCGCCGCGTGGCCGGCAGCGTCGCTCCCGTCGGGCGTGCATCGGCCGACCCACCCGCTCCGCTGGCCGTCCCCAAGCCGGGCGCACCATCCCATCCTCGTGTCGCCTGACCCGCCCCACCTCACGCTGCGCGGACGCGGGGCGGAGGCGCGGCAGCGTCGTCTCCGGCGCCGGATGCATGGAGGTGCGTCGCCGTCGGGACGCACCGATCGCCAGCAGCCCGAGCACGAGGAGCAGGACCCATCCCGCCTGTGCGTCCGACCAGCCGAAGAGCTGCCCCAGCTCCTCGATCGGCCAGGCCAAGAGCCCTAGGACGACCAGCGCACCGAGACAGCCGAGGCAGCCCTTCATGCCCGCCTCTGGATGTGGATCACCCGCCCTCCCGCTCGGCCCGATCGATCCAGGCGAGCAGCACGGGTCGCCAGCGGCGTCCATGGAGGGTCTTCTCCCGATGGGCCCAGGGACACAGGAGCACGAGGTTGTCGGCCGTGCCTGCGCTCTTGCGGCCCAGGGCTCCCGAGGCGCGCACGTGGTCGAGCTCGAGGCGACCGAGGCAGGTGTGGGGGATCCCGAGGCGGCTGAAGACACAGCCGCCATCGCGTGCCCGCACGTGGTCGCGCACGGCAATCGGGACCGGGTCGGGTCGGAGCAGCACCCGCTGTCCGTGCGGGGTGGGGTAGCGACGCAGCATGGGAGGACGAAGAGACGACGAGGCGCTGGAGGCCGCTTCAGGCGGCCGCGCGTGTCGCAGAGACGGTGAGCGGCTCCCCGATGACCTGCTTCGCCGGTCCCTGGTCCCAGGCGTAGAGGCGGCGGGCATCGAGGAAGGCCGCCACGGTCGCGCGGTCCACCACCACCGGGTAGAGGCGGGCTCCCTCGGGCCGGATGTGCAGGATGCCGAAGCGGGTGGCCGTCGGCACCGGGTACTGCACCGGATCAGCCGGGTCGGCCGATGAACTGGGCGCGGGCCAGACCGGCCAGCTGCAGGGCCGCGTCGGGATAGACACCCGCTCCCGTCTTGTAGTCGAGGAGCCAGATCTCGCCCGCGATCTCGACGAAGGCGTCGGCCGTGCCCCCGTACTCATAGCGCTGCGAGCAGACCATCGCCTCCACGGCCAGGAAGCGCGGATGGAAGACGTCGAGGAAGTCGCGCCGGTAGGCCGCGAGGTAGGGACGCAGCGTCTCGTCGAGCGGCACGAGCTCACCGCGTCCGAGGGCCTCGGCCATGCCGTGCACCGCGTCCCCAGGTCGGCCGCAGTGTCGCGCGCGAAGTCGGGGATCTTCTTCAGCCAGTCGATGGCCGCCTGCGCTCCACCGCTCTGCACCATGCGCTCGAGGACGGCGAGGTTGCGGATGGCGCAGGCCGCCGTCTCCCGCTTGGCCCAGCCCACCAAGGCCGGCTTGTCCTTGATGGCGAGGACCGTCGTGACGGACGGATACCAGGGCCCGCCGTTCCAGCTGTAGCGGTGGCGGGCATCACGCACGAGGCCGAGGGCCGGAGAGGCGACAGCGGCCTCTTGCCTGACGTTAGAGCTGACTTCTGGATCATTGCCGCGCAGCATCAGCTCTGCCGATAATGCGTGTGCGCTGTGCATGTCGTGGCGGTGAGGCGTCAGTCTCCGGCTCTGGTGGCATGCGTCAGAGTCTGACATATGACAGGCACGATGTCAAGCGCCATGATCAGATGCTGACGCAGCTGGTAGCATGTGGGACGTGGCTGAGAGTGCCGCCGCCTGGTTCCGCCGGGCCCGCCTGCGGGCGGGCTACCGCTAGCCAGGCCGAGCTGGCCCGGGCCCTCGGCCTGGCCCGCGCGGCGGTCGCCAACTGGGAGTCGGAGACAGTCCGGGGACGGCCCTCCCGCTCGATCCTGCCCCGCCTCGGGCACCTGCTCGGGGTCACCGCCGGAGGAGCTCGCGGCGCGCTTCGGGATCGACGTGGAGCGCCCCCTGGCGCAGCCCGCCATTCCCGAGCCCGAGCTGCTGGCCGCCATCGAGGAGGCCGTGGCACGCGGCGTGGCGCGGGGCCTGCGCGAGGCCCTGGCCGAGCGGGGCGAGGGGCCAGCCGACGCGGAGGGCTCGAGCGCCGAGGGAGCACCCCAGGGGGCAGGGGCGCCGGAGAACGGAGCTTCAACCTAGTTCGGAGCCGCTCGATATCGAGGCGCCCGACGCAGACGGCTTCGACCAGGGCGATCAGGGCCCAGTGGATGCGCCCGGTTCGTCAGTGACCCTGACTCGAAGCGCTGTTGGCGCGGGCCGCCGAGACGGCAGCGCGGCGCGTGCTGGCCGAGCGAGAACGCGGTAGGGGGGCGTGAGGCCACCCCCACTTGGCCCACCGCAGCGTGCAGGTCACCAAGCACACGCACCTTGCACCGTCAACTGTGCGCTTTGGGACGATCGTCCGTGGTCGATACTGGCCAAGTGCGCGACCGTCTCCCTCCCTATGCTCGTGCTCTCGTCTTCGATGTTGACGGCGTGCTGACGGATCGGTACGCGCGCCCGGATGTCGCCGTGCTCCGCGAGCTCGCCGCCGAGCTCAGCCGGGGAGCAGCAGTCGGTCTGGTGACGGGTCGGTCGCGGAGCTGGCTCGCGGCCAACATCCTCGGCCCCCTCAGCGGGCTCGTGACAGACGCACGAGTCGCCGCCCGTCTGGCCCTCGCCTGCGAATTCGGGGCCATCTACGGGCGCGGTGTCATGCCCGACCAGTGGGCAGTGGCGGGGCCATGTGTCCCCCCTGCGCTGGCAGAGGCCGTGCGTGGGCGTGTCCAGGCCTTCTCCGACCTGCTCGAGTTGGGACGCGACGAAGGAGTGCATCGCCACCGTCGAAGCCCGCCATGCCCAGGCGAAGCGCCGTGGTCCGGGCGCTGTCGCCGCCGCACTCTCGGAATTCGGGGGCGCCATTGAGCCGCTCCTGATGGCAGCCGATTGCATGGCCCGCACGTCGACGTACACCCTGGATGTGCTGCCCGCTGCACTGTCGAAGCGGGTGGGCGCCCGTCGGGTCATCGACTTGCTGCGCGAAGATGCGAACCTCGAATCCGCGGTCGTGTTCGGTGATAGCCCAGGCGATGTCGAGATCGCCGAGCAGGCTGCCGCGGAGGGTCTGCCTGACGTTGAGTTCGTCTGGTTGGGCGAGGGGGATCAACCGCTGCCACCGCCAACAGTGCGGCTCGTGCGGCCTCAACGTCCGTATTCACGCGGCGCGCTGTTGTACTTGCGATCGATGCGCGCCACGTGATTACCCCCCGATCCGCTGGCGAGCCGCGCGCGTATGATCCGATGCTCCTGACCGCCCATCATGCGGCCCGCGTTGGTCCGACAACGCTGGCACATGTGCGAGGTTTGCGCCCAGCATGCACGGATGACGCAAAGCGGCCGCAAAGCCGCCCGGTGGACCGCGAAGCCCAAGGCACGTGTGTCGAACGATCGGATCGCGCTCGTTCCGGTACTGCGGAAGTTCGCTCAGCCCCGAGAGATGAGCCGCCCCGCGCGGCTCGCGAGTCGCCGCAGCGTCGCACGGGACGGCTGCAGGGCTCCCTCGGACCGCCGCGCGCCGTCGGCCACCCGGAGCCATGCCACGCCGCCACGCCCGGCTGTGCCGGTGTCGCAGGACGCTGACGCGCTCGACCTGGCCATCCTGTGATCCATTAAGAGGGTGCCCGTGGACGACTCTCCGATACGCACGGTACGCGCTACCTCGGCTCCTGGCATGGGTCATCAGGCCCAAACCGACCAGCTCCTAGCCGGGGTGATTGAGGCCGGGGTGAAGACTGGGCAGCATGGTCAGACGTGTCCGTCGAGCTCGACGTGGCGGATACGCGAGAGCGCCGCCGCTTGGTTCCGCAAGGTCCGCCGCGGGCAAGTACCGCAGCCAGGCCGAGCTGGCGCGGGCCCTCGGCCTGGCGAGTGTCGCGGTGGCCAATTGGGCATCGGAGACAGTCCGGGGACGGCCATCTCGTTCGATCCTGCCCCACCTCGCGCACCTCATCGGGGTGTCGGCAGAGGAGGTCGCGGCGCGCCTCGGGATCGACGTCGAGCGCCCGCTGGCACCGCTTGCCACGCCCGATCACGACCTCCGTGCCGCGATCGAAGGAGGCCGTGGCACCCGCCTGGTACGGGGCCTGCGCCAGGCGCTCGCTGAACGGGGCGAGCGCGGAAACCGAAGCCAGCGCGGAGGGAGGGGCCGGGGCAGGGAGGACAGGAGATCGGACGCGAGTCGCGACGCAGCACCAATGACGCTGCCGTTGCCCAGCCGGCGCCCGCCCGCGGAGATGCGCGTGATCCTAGGTGGCAAGCAGCCGATCGTCGGCAAGCACCGGCCTCACGGGCCAAGGTCCACTGCCATCGACGGCGCCATGATTCCCGCCCGCGGCTCGCCCTGGGAATTGGTCCTCTAGGCTACGCGCCGGCCAATTCTGCCGAACGAAGCCATTAGGGATTGGAGCCATCGTCGCCCCGCAGGACGACGACCGTGGGCTCGCCGGCACGGCCGGCCTGAAGCAGCCGGAGCTCGCCCAGCGTGCGGTAGAGGCTGCGCTCGAGCGTGGTCTCGTAGCGCGAGACCATCTCGCGTTCGTGCTCGCCGAGGAGGATGTGCTCCCGCCGGGCTTCCTCGGCACGACGGCGCCCGTCCTCAGTGGCGCGCCGTCGATCCTCGTAGGCCTTTCGCGCCCCATCGTGCTTCTCGGTCGCCTGCATCCGCCAAGCACACGCAAACTCGCGGGCTCGCTGCTGCAGCTCCTCGAGCGAGATCCCCCTGGCCAGCCGGGGGAGCGCCTCGCGCAACAGCCGGACTGGCCAGTAGCGCTCGTCTCCGGCCATGTCGTCCACCGAGATGGGCTCGCCGTCTTCGGGGTCCGTAAGGGTCCCGAGCGCCGCACGTTCCCCAGCAGCACGCTCGAACACCAAGGCCAGCTCCGCCAAGGCCGCGCCCACCACGGTGGCATCGTCCGGCAGCGAAGGGAACGCGACAGCGAGCCGGGCGGTGGCGCGAGCGCCACGCAGTTCCACCTGCGCGATCTCCAGGTCAACGGCTTCGCGAGGGCGAGCGGGTCGCGCTCGATGCACCAGTGCGGCTGCGTCCCTTTGGAGAAGAGCGAGGATCTCGCGTTCGTACCGGGCGACCCGCCGCAGACGCCAGACTTGGAGCGCGACTCGGTCGACGAGGTCCTCCTCGAGCCGGCCTTGCGGCGCTAGGGCCGCCACCACGCCGGCGAGGTGCGCCTCCCACTCGGCCTCGTCCTCGAACGGGACGACGGGAGAGACAGCCCGCAGGCCGTGGCCAAGCGCGTTCTGGGCCGACCGCGCCTTCCCCTCGGGGGTGTGCGGGCCGGTGGAGCGCTGCGCATTGCGCCGGTTGGCCGCCACCGACGGCGGCACTGACAAATGAACACCCGCTGCGGCGGTCTCGGGGGCCGGCGCCGGATGCTCGGATGATGCTTCTAGGTTGAAGGAGGGGTTCTCGTCGGCGGCTATTAATCCCCTTTGCGATGCTCCGCGGGTCTCTCAGTGCCCGCGTCCACAAGCCTACGGGGACGGTCGCACATCGTCAATAGTCGGGACGCGGTGGCCGGGTGCGACGCGGTGCGATAGGCACCAAGGTGGTGGTTGCCCATATGGCCGGTCAGCTCAGCGGGACGAAGAACGAGAACACAAGGAGGACGGACATGGCCGCCAGCAAGATCGTGCTAATCCATCCGACCGCCAACAGGAAGCGCCCGCTCCGTAGGCTGCCCATGATCCGCTTGTCGTTGGCGAGCAGCATCACGAACACCAGGATGAAGGGCAACAGCACCCCGTTCAACACCTGGCTCAAGAACATGACCGGCACCAGCTGGTTGGGCGCCAGGAACAGCACAAACAGCGCGGGGAAGGCGACGAAGAGGGCCAGTAGCGCGTAGAAGGCGGGGGCCTCGCGCCAGCGCCAGTCGACCCCCGTCTCCCAGCCGAACGACTCGCAGGCCGTGTACGCGGAGGTGAGCGGGACCACCCCAAGGCCGAGCAGTGACGCCCCCAGCAGGCCAGCGGCGAACAGGACCGTCGCTTCAGGTCCTGCCAACGGACCGAGCGCCTTGGCGGCGGTGGCGGCGTCGGGGATGGTGGTCTCGCCGTGGGCCCAGAGTGTGGCGGCGCAGGCCACTACGATGAACGCGGCGATCAGGTTGGTGATGAAGGTCCCGAGTCCCACGTCCACCCGCTCGTCAGTGAGGTCCTCCGGGCCGAGGCGCTTGTCGACGACGTAGCCCTGGATGAACGCCTGTCCCCATGGGGTGACTGTGGTGCCGACCGTGCCCACCACGGCCAGCCAGTACGCGTTGGTCAGTGTGCCGTGGGGGATCACCAGGCTGGCCGCCGCGAGTCCCCAGTTGGGATGCGCCAGCGCGGCCGAGGCCACGTAGGCCACCGACACGACGATTCCCACGGCCACAAAGAGGTACTGGACCTTGCTGAAGTTGCCGAGGGCGATGAGGAGGATGACGGCCACCGCGGAGAGCGCGGCGCTGATGGGGACGGGGACGCCGAAGAGGCTCAGCGCCGCCCCGATTCCGGCGAACTCGGCGATCGTGGTGCCCAGGTTGGCGATCAGCATGGTGACCGCGGCGAACGTCGCCCAGCGGACGCCGAACCGCTCGCGGACGAGCCCAGTCATGCCCTGGCCCGTGGCGAGCGCGAGGCGCGCGCCGACTTCCTGGGTGAAGAACAACACGATCTGGCTGGCTAGGATCACCCACAGCAGTTCGTACCCGAACTGGATTCCAGCCAGCGAGTAGGTGGTGATGCCGCCCGCGTCGTTGTCGGCGAAGCCGCTGACGAGGCCCGGGCCCAAGACCATCAGCAGCGCGACGAACCGCGCGCGATGACCTCCGGTGCGGCGGAAGACCCCGGCGCTGGGGTCCATCACCGCGGCCTAGGCTCCCGTGCGGCTGTACAGGCGCGGCAGCCGGCGCTTCCACGCGGTGGGCAGGACGGTGTCGATCGCGTCGTCCACCGTGACGATCCCGAGCAGCGCGCCGTGGTCGTCCACTACCGGCACGGCCAACAGGTTGTAGCGGGCCACGACCTGCGCGACCTCCTCCTGCGGCGTGAGGGCGGACAGGGCGACCGGCTCGGGGTGCATGAACTCGCGGACCGGCATGTCCGGCCGGGCCACGATCAGGTCGCGCAGCGAGAGCACGCCGACGAGGTGTTCCTGCCCGTCCACGACGTAGACGTAGTAGATGGTCTCCGCGTCGGGCTCGAGCTCGCGAAGCTTCTCGATCGCCTGGGCCGCCGTGAGGTCCTCGGAGATCGCCACGTAGGCCGTCGTCATGATGCCGCCGGCCGTGTCCTCTGGGTAACCCAGCAGTTCCTGGACTTCCTCGACCTCATCGCGCTCCATGAGGGGCAGGATCTCGGCCCGTGTTTCGTCCGAGAGGTCCGCGATCAGGTCGGCGGCGTCGTCGGGACTCATCTCCTCGAGGATGTCGGCGGCTCGGGCGGGCTCAGGTCCTCCAGGACGTCGACCTGGGTCTCCGGTTCCATCTCTTCCATCGCGTCGGCCACCGCCTCGTCGTCGAGGGAGGCGACCACGCCGGCGCGATCGCGCGGGGTCAGCTGGTCGATGATCGTCGCCAGGTCGGCCGGGTGCAGCTCCCGGAGGCCCTGGTGGGGGACGCGCAACCGGATCGACGCGATCGACGTCTCGACCGGGTCGACGTCTTCCCAGTCGATGTAACGCTCGGGGACGCCCCGATGAAAGTTGCGGGCAAGGGTCCGCCACGGCCCCTCGATGCCGAGGCGTCTGAGCAGGCCGGTTGCGCCCACGTCGACGGCCACGAGGTGGAGCTTGCCCTCGATCTCGTCGAGGCGCAGGTCGTTCACGCGGACGACGCGCCGGCCGTCGATGTCGACGATCTGCTTGTCCTGCAGGTCCACGTAGAGGAGCAGCTCGTTGGGACGCTGCTTGAACTTGGCGATGTCGATCCTTGCCGTGGACAGGCGCGCACCGGTGGCATCGAACGAGGCCACGTCGGTCCAGGGGACGAAGATCTTGCGTCGGTCGGTCGAGACGACGAGCCCGGTGACCGGCGGGTAGCGGTCACCAATGGCCACGATCAGGTCTGCGACCTTGCCGATCGGCTCGCCCTGCCGGTCGCGCACGGGCCGGCCGATCACTTGGCTCAGGTAGAGCTGCATCTGCCACCTCTGCGGGGCGCGGGTCCGATGCCCCGGGGTGGCGCGCGACGGTGCCTAGCGGTCGCGCGGGGTTCCCAGGGGGGACCGGACCGGCGCCATGGCCGCGGCGCCCGAAGCGCCGCGGCGACTGGGTCCAGGTTCCACGGGGACTTTGGAGCTCCGATGCGTGTTCCACCACGGCGCACACCGATTCGCGGTGCGCGAGACGCACGCCGTCACCCGGACGATAGCGGCGCGACGACGGGAGTGTCAACGCCGGCTGGTGGCGTAGCGGTGCGCTCGTCGAGCGCCCCTACGAACGTCCCGCCGCGACCGGTCGGTACCTTCGTCCGGGTGCGGCCCGGTACTCTCGGGTCCGCGGCCGCCCCTATCCTCTCAATTACGCTCCTGGTGTGGACAGCATGCACCGGGGCCAGTCCCGGTCCCTACGCGCGCGCCCGGCGGGCTGCCCGGAACTCGCAGGCGCGACACCGACGCAGGGTGCCCCTCCGCCGGGAGGCTCCCCGGAGCGTGATCGCCTGCCCGGCACGCCGGACGAACGGCTGCGCACCCTGCTTGGCGTCGCGCGTGAATTGACCCAAACTTTCGACCGGGCCACCATCCTGCGCACCATCGTCGACTCCGTGAACTGGACCCTCGGCACGGACCTCGCCGTGATCAGTCTGTGGGGCGGAGGGACCTTACAACCTGTGGCATGGGATGGGCTGCCCGCCGAGATCGATCACCTTGTCCCACTGTCCGCCGACTCGCCATTTGTGGAGCGCCTGCTCCGCGGCGAGCGCTGGACCTGCGAGAGCTGCCGTGAGCCGCCCGCGGGACTGGACCTAGTCGCTTGGCGTGACTACGCCGCCCACGCCTTGGTGCCGCTGATGCACGACGCCCGCGTGATTGGGCTGCTCGAGGCCGCGCGACGCCCGCCACACGCCTGGAGCGAGGAGGAGATGACGCTCCTCGAGATGATCGCTAGCCAGGCGGCGGTCGCGATCCACAACGCGGACGTCGTGGCCGAATCGGAACGCTGGGCGGCCCAGCTGGCGGTGGTGCAGGCCTCGGTCAGCCGTCTGAACCGGCTCAACACGGTCGAGTCGGTGGGGCGCGCGATCGTGGAGGAGACACGGAGGGTCGTCGCGTACCACAACTGCCGGGTCTACCTCCTCCAGCCGCCCGACCTCTTGGAGCCGATCGCATTCCGCGGTGAGGTCGGCACCTACACCGAGATCACGACGGAGCTGCTGCGTACGCGGACGGGAGTGGGGTTCACCGGCTGGGTCGCCAGCCACGACCGGGCGCTGCTCGTCGACGATGCCAACGCTGATCCGCGGGGAGCGAAGATCCCGGGCACCGACGACATCGACGAGTCGATGATTGCCGTGCCCATGCACTTCGACGACCGGGTGATCGGCGTCGTGACGCTCTCCAAGCTCGGACTTCGCCAGTTCGACGAACTGGACCTGCGGCTGATGAGCGTGCTCGCCGACGCCGCGGGGAGCGCCGTCGAGAGCGCGCGCGCGTCCGAGGAGCTGCACCGCCGCGAACGCGAGATGCGCAGCCTCCTAGCGCTGTCGAGCGAAGTGGCGCAGACGCTGGATCCGGTCAAGGTCGCGGACCTTATCGCCGCACATATGACCTCCGCCCTCCAAGCTGACCGGGTCGTGATCGGCGTGTGGGAGCGTGAGCGGGACGTGGTGCGCAGGATGGGCGCCTTCCCGCGTGAAGACGAACGCGACGCCACATCCGTGCTCGCCGAGTTCCCGGCGACCCGCGGTGTCTTGGTCCACCAGCTCCCGAGCGTGAACGTGGTCGGCTGGCCGGCTGCAGATCCCGCGGAGGTTCGGGCTCTGCGCGCGCTTGGGATGGGAGCAAGTCTGGTGGTGCCGCTGGTGGTCAAGGGTGAATCGTTGGGCCTCGTCGAGGTCTGCACACGCGAGGCCCGGGGCTTCGACGACGACGAGATCCGCTTCGCACTCACGATGGCCAACGAGGCGGCGATGGCCCTTGAGAATGCGCGGTTGTACGCGGCGGCGCGCGATCTGGCGGACCGCGACCCGCTCACGAACTTCTTCAACCACCGCTACCTGTACGAGCGCCTCGGGGAGGAGATCCTGCGGGCGCGCCGTGCTCGGCGGCCGGTCGGCCTGCTGATGATCGACTTGGACGACTTCAAGCTCGTGAACGACACGCTAGGGCACCAAGTGGGTGACCAAGTGCTCCGCTGGGCGGCCGACCTCATCCGCTCGACGCTTCGGGCGTCGGACGTTCCCGCCCGCTACGGTGGGGATGAGTTCGCCGTGATCTTGCCGGACGCGGACGGCGCGATGGCGTCGTCTGCGGCTGGGCGCATCACGGCTGCCCTGGCGGCCGAGAGTTGCCATCTTCCAGGACGGTCTCCGGTGCCGATCGGCGCGTCGATCGGAGTAGCGGCGTTCCCGGGCGACGGGCGCACCGTAGGAGAGCTGATCGCGGCGGCCGACGCGAACTTGTATCGGACCAAGCGTGCTGGCTTGGAGCTAAGGACCGGCTCGGAGCCAGGGTTCGGTACAGAGCCGCTGTCCGGGGTCGAGTCGGACGGGGCGGCAGCGGAGTTGCAGCGGGCCCCCGTGCTTCCCGCGGCCGGAACCTGAGAAGACGAGGGCCAGGGCGAGAGCGAGCGACGACTGCAGCTCGGCGCCCGCGTCTCCAGTAGCGTCCTCGCTGGACACGGCCACGAGGACGCGCCATCCTCGCAGCGTGACGGTTCGGGCGGACGACGTGCCGGCGCCGTTTGGTGGCGCACAGGTCTTCCTCGTGCTGCGGCGCGCCGTTCACACCGAGGGAGCTCGGGGTCGACGGGCCGGTCGGCGTGTCGGAGTGGCGGCGGGCGTGACGCGCGCGCAGGCGCTCGTGTCACGGGCGGACGCGGCGCCCTGCCTCGCCACACGCACGGGCTGCAACCCGGTCGTGGTCGGCTGATATGGCGGCGCGCCGAGTCGATGGCTGGGGAGCTCGCACTACAGCGGGGAAGGGCACTGCCCCCGAGCTACATGCTGACCTCGGAGAGAGCAAGGATCCGGGGGTCACCGCCGGTTCCACCGACGTACCTCTCCTTGCCAACGGCGACCTCGCCCGCATCTTCCACGAGATCGGTGACATGTTGGAGGTGAAGGGCGAGCTCGTGTTCAAGACGGTCGCCTACCACCGCGCGGCGGACGCGATCGCCCGCTCGCCTGTGGAAGTCGCGCGAGCCTACCGCGAGGGTCACCCGCCCCGTATCCCCGGCGTGGGTGCAGCGATCTCGAAGAAGCTGCAGGAACTTGCCACGACCGGGAGGCTCGCCTTCCACGAGCGGCTGCGCGCCGAGGTCCCGGCGTCGCTCGTCGAGCTGCTCGAGATCCCTGGCGTCGGCCCCCGCACCGTCAAGCTCCTGTACGAGCAGCGCGGGATCGAATCGCTCGACGACCTGCTGCGCGCGGCGGAGGCCGGCCACCTGCGCGACCTGCACGGCATGACCGAGCGCACGGAGGCGACGATCCTCGACGGGATCGGGCAGCTCGAGCGTCGTCAGCCGCGGCTCCACCTGGGCGATGCGGAGAGGATGGCCGACCTGCTGGTGGCCGAGTTGCGGAACGCGCCGGGCGTCGCGTCGATCGTGCCGGCCGGATCGCTCCGCCGCCGGCGGGAGACGATCGGCGACCTGGACCTGCTCGTGTCCACCACCGACCCGCAGGCCGTCGTGGACCGGTTCGTCGGGCTGGCGTCGGTCGAGCGTGTCATCGCCAGTGGACCGCACAAGGCCGCCGTGCGTCTCCTCGATGGTCCGCAGGTCGATCTGATGGTGATGCCCCCGGGGGAGGAGGGGACCTATCTCGTCCATTTCACCGGTTCGAAGGAGCATAACGTCCGCCTCCGGTCGCGCGCCCGGGATCGCGGCTGGAGCCTGTCGGAGAAGGGGTACGTTCGGCTCAGGGCGGACGGCGAGCCGCTGACTGGCGCCGACGCCGACCTGCGCACGTTCGCGACCGAGCAGGCCGCGTACGCGTTCCTCGATCTCGCGTGGATCCCGCCGGAGCTGCGGGAGGACCGCGGCGAGATCGAGGCTGCGGCGGCAGGGACGCTGCCGCGCCTGGTCGACGTGTCTGACGTGCGCGGCGACTGCCACACCCACTCTGACTGGTCGGACGGGGTGCATGCGATCGAGCAGATGGCGGAATCGGCGCGGGCGCGGGGCTACGCGTACCAGGTGCTCACCGACCACTCCGTGAGCTTGGGGATCGCGCACGGCCTCGATGCCGACCGGGTGGCGCTGCAACGCTCGGTCGTGGCGGCCCTGAACGACCGGTTCGCGCGGGAGGAGGACGGCGGGCGGGCGCCCAGGGCGACGCCGCCAGAGGGATTTCGCCTGCTCCACGGCTGCGAGCTGGAGATCCGCGCCGACGCCCGGCTCGAGTTCCCGGACGAGGTGTTGGCGGACTTCGACGTCGTGGTGGCCTCGCTGCACGTCTCGCGACGCCAGCCCCGCGAGCACCTGATGAGCCGCGTCATGGTGGCGCTGCGCAGCCCGCACGTGGACATCCTGGCCCATCCGGCCGGTCGCGTGATCGGCGGGCGCGACGATCTCGACCTCGACTGGGATGCGGTCTACGCCGAGGCGGCCCGCACAGGGACGCTGCTCGAGGTGAATGGCTCCGACCACCGGCTCGACCTGTCCGACGAGCGGGCGCGGCGCGCCGTCGAGCATGGCTGCCTGCTCGCCATCGACTCCGATGCGCATCGTGTGGAGGAGCTCGACGCGATGCGTTGGGGGGTAGCCACGGCCCGGCGCGGGTGGGTGGAGGTACCAAGCGTCGCCAACGCGTGGCCGCGGGCGCGGTTGCTCGATTGGGTGGCGCGGAAGGCCGAGCGGGTGGGCTGACCGGGCGGGGCGAGCGGCTGCAGCGGCTGGTCGAGCGCGCATCCATCGCCGCGCGGGAGTCGTCCGGCCGCCGATCTCATGCGCCGGGGGCTCCCCGCGCGTACCATCGAACGTCGTGTACGACGACCGGACGCGCACCATGGAACTGGTGCTGCTCGCGACCGGGGTGGCGGCCGTCGGGATGTTGCTCGACGGACCTCCGCTGTGGCTGGCCGGCATCGCCATCGCCGTACTGGTGGCGTTCGGGGCGTTTCCCCTGCTCCTGGCCCATGAGCCACGGGGCGTGCCGGTCGAATCGCTGGCCCCGCCGGCTGTCGCGGCCGTCGGCATGCTCGGAGTGGCGCACCTCGCCGGGGTCGGCGTCTTGACGATCCCCGCGCTGGGCGTCGGCGCCCTGCTGCTGGCCGGCACCCTCTCCGTCGAGCGTCGGCTGGTGCCATCCTCCGTCGAAATCGGCGAGCGGCGCCGCAACCTGCTGCAGGAGCTGAGCCTCCTGCTGGCCTTCGCCGCGTTCGTCGGAATTGCTGGCGCTGTGCCGGGTGGCATCGCCGAGCCTGCGGGCAGCGTCGCGTCGCTGCCGCTCGACCAGCGAGCCATCGCGCTGTTGACGGTCGCCGATGGTGTCGTTGCCTTCTTGCTCGGGTACCGGCTTGCCGCCCTGCGGGTCACGCGCGTTCGTGACGCGGCGTTCGCGGCGGGCACGTTCGCGGTCGTGGTAGGTATCGCAGCCGCGGCGCTGCGCGCGCTGGCGCTGCCCAGGCTGGTCGGCCCGGCGGTGCTCACGGTGGTGTTCGCGATCTGGGCGGCGTACCGCTCCGCGCCCGGGTCGGAGCGTCGCTCGTTCGCGTGGCTCTGGGAGTACGGGGTCCTAGCCGCGGTCGCGGCAGTCGCCGTGGCCTGGAATCTGCTGCTGCACTAAGACGGCGGCGACTCACGCCGCCCGGGCATGGGCGCGTGCAGCTCACGTGCTTCCTCTGGTTGGGGGGCGCCTCAGGCCGAACCGCGGCGGACCTGCCGCAGGACCCAGCCGACGCTGAGCGCCCCGGTCCCTGCAATCAGCAGGAACAGCACGATGCCAGTCAGCGCGCCCGGGACGCCTGCCCACACGAGGATGCGCACCAGCAGCAGCGCGGCGACAGGGCCGAGGAACAGCTCCCATCGGTCACCGACCAGGAAGTCGTACCAGAACCCGCCGAACGCCCGAACGTGCCGCATCACCTGGACCCCAGCGAAGCCGCGGCAGAGCGCCCGCGCGGTTCGGAGACCAGCTCCCGGACGACGGCAGCGCCGACGAGGGCGGCGACGACGTACCCGGCAAGCAGTGCGAGGATCGCGGCGTCGCTAGCCGGCCACGCGATGCCGAGCCCTTCGCCGGCCCAGAACGTGCCAAACGTCGTCAGCATCACGCCCACGGCGAACTTCAGGCCGTTCTCCGGCACCTGCGCGAGCGGCCGGTGCACCAGGGCTGCGACCACCAGCACGACGAACCCGGCCGCTCCCGCGCCCAGCACCGCCGGTCCGAGCAGGTTGGACGAGGCGCCGAACGTGACGACGATGAACGCGACCTCGAGTCCCTCGAGGAGGACGCCCTTGAACGCGACGGTGAAGCTGATCCAGTCCATGCCGGCAGCGGGCACGGGAGGTTCCTCGCGGAGCGCGGCCACCTGTTGCTCGTAGATAGCACCCTCGTCATGTTTCGCGGCGGCACCGCCGGCGCGCAGGACGGCCCGGGTCAGCCACTGCAACCCATAGATCAGGAGAAACCCGCCGACCCCTAGGCGGAGCATCTCGATCGGCACCAGCAGGGCGATCGCGGTGCCGAAGACGCCCACGAGGAGGGCAAGCACGCAGACCGCCGCGAGCGTGCCGAACAGCGCGGATCGCCACTGCCGGGTCACGCCCACGGCCAGGACGATGGTGACGGCCTCGACGAACTCGACGGCGGCGGCGAGGAAGCTGGACAGGACGGTGACGAGAGCCACGGACGTCACGCCTCGAAGAGTAGCGCCACGGGCCCCGTCCCCGACGCGGTCTGCCGCACCGGCTAAGCGCCCCATACCCGCTCTGTGCCTGGGCGCCGCCGCGCGCCCAGCGGGCGTCAGGCATGGGCGCGACTGGGCCGCGTTTGACACGTGACGGCGAGGGATGGTACATACAGAAGCGCCCCACGTTCGCCGTGTTGTCATGGGCGTCGCACGGTGCGTCGGGACCTGAGCCCGATCGAAGGAGTCCATGAGCTTCCCCGAACTCGCCGGCACTGCCACTGGCGGAGCGTCGATGGTCCGTCTCAAGCGCCAGCTCGTCGAGCAGGCCATCGCCGCCGCCACGAGCGCCGACTGGAGCGACGCCGCGGACATCAACCGCCGCATCCTCGATCTGGGACCGGACTCTGCTTCGGAGAACCGCCTCGCCAAGGCTCTCTGGGAACTCGGCGATCTCGGCGCCGCGCGCGCGCACTACCAGGCGGCACTCGCCCTCGACCCGACCAACCGCATCGCCGAGCGCAACATCGACCGACTCCGCGTGCTGCTCGTGGAAGCCGGTGATCGCACCACACCTGCCCAGGTCGGGGACAAGGCCCCCGTCAATATCTTTGTGGAGGAGACCGGCAAGACCGGGTTCGCCGGGCTGTACGAGCTGGCGCATCCCCGGCACCTGGCGCAGGTCAACCCGGGCGACCTGGTCCAGCTCGTCCCGGACGGCACGCGCCTGCTCGCCCGCTCGAACGGCGTTCACGTCGGAACAGTCGATCCCAAGGTCGCCGCGCGCCTCCTCAAGCTCATCGCCGAGGGCAACCAGTACACCGCCGGCGTGACCAGCCTCGGCGAGCGCGACGTCCGGATCATCATTCGCGAGACCTACCAGGACCCGCGAAACTACGGCAAGGTCTCGTTCCCCACCGCCGCCAGAGCGTCCGATCTGCGCCCGTACACCAAGGGCACGCTGATCCGCGAGGAAGTGGACCTCGAGGAGGACCTGGAGTACGACGAGGAGGACGAGTCGCTCGACGATATCGACCGCGTCGTACCGTCGCAGGTGACCGACGACGAGGCGTTCGTGGAGGAACCCGACGAACTCGACGAGGAGTCGTAGGCAGCCGATCTGTCATGCCCCCTTTGTGGGGGCGTCCGGGGCGACGACGGACCCCGCCGACGCGAGCGCGAGCCAGGTGGACTCCCGCAACCGGGGTCGCGGCCCCGCTAGACTTCGCCGAGATGTCAGAGACGCTCTCGTCCCTCATCCGGCCTGAGCAGGGGCCGGTTCTACCCATGTTCGAGCGGCTGGCCCCGCCACCACCCCTGAACGTGGTCGCGGCGGAGATCGAGGCTCGTTCGCGCCCGGGTGATGTGGTCGTTGACTTGTTCGGGCGGGGTGGCTGGGTTGCGCGCACTGCGGTCGCGCAGCTCCGGCGGAGCTACACGTTCGAGTCCGCGCCCCTCACCCGGCTGCTCGCCGAGATCGTGTTGCGCCCGCCGGACATCCGTCACCTCGACGCTGCTGTGCAGGCGCTGGCCGCTCACCCCCGAGGCGACACAAGCCTCCGCCAGTCGATCGCCGGCCAGTTCGCGTCCCGGTGTCCCACCTGCGGGCGCTCTGTCGTTGTCGACGAGTTCATCTGGGACGGTGATGCCAATGGGCCGTTCCGCAAGAGCTACCGCTGCGCCACGTGCCGCGACCAGGTAGGCGGAGGAGAGCAGCGGACGGCTGCCACTGACGAGGCGGACGTGGCACGCGCCGCCGAGGCCCCAGGCGCCGACGCCAACCTTGACCGGCTGCTGTCCCGGTACGCGATCGCGCCCGGCCTGGAGGGGCTCCCGGCCCAGCTGCTCGCGCTCTACACACCGCGCACGCTCGGCGCGCTGGGCGCCTTGGTCGACCGGCTGGACAACGACCTCCGTGCTGCGCCGGTCGAAGCGGCGCTGCGACTCGCACTGCTCCACACCGTCCTGCCGGCAAGCAAGCTCAATAGCTACCCGGGCCGGGTGGCGGCGCTGCGGATCTCGAACGGCCGCGTGCGGGCGCCGGGTGGCCACCAGTGGCGAGAGCGCAATCCCTGGCTGCTCTTTGAGGATGGCTGTCGTCTGGTGCGCGGCTTCATCCAGCGCGTCCAGGCGTTGCCGGGGGGACAGCTCCAGGCGCGCTTCGGCGATGACGTTCTCGACCTCGCGGACGCGACCGCCAACGTCGTCCTTCGCCGCGGCCTGCCGGAATCCCACGGCGCCATGCGAGGCCGTCCCGAGCGACCTGAGCGCCCCGATCCGCGCATCCGCCTCGTCCTGACCCAGCCCCCGGTGCGCTGGACCACGGAGTCTCTGTCGTTCGCCTACCACGCCACCGCGCTCGTGCTGGGGCCGGACGCGACCGCAACGCTGCCGCTTGAGGGCCTCGTCGGGCCGGCTCCTAGGCCGGGGTGGGGATGGGAGGCGGCCGCGCTCGAGCGCGGCCTGGGCGCTGTTCGGCCGATCCTGGCGCCCGATGCGCGTGCCGTGGTCATGCTCGAGCCCGGCGGCCCCGAGGCTCTGGTGGCCGGCGCGCTGGGCGGGGTCGGCGCAGGCTACAGGCTGAGCACCGCACTGCTGGCCGAAGCGGATGAGCTGGTCGGCGGGACGCTCGAGTTCACCACAGGCTCCGGCGCCGGGATCCGGTCCCGCGCTGGCCTGCCGTTGCGTGAGGAGGGCGCCCCGGAGTCCGCCGGGGCGGAGCCCGAGCACGTGGGCGGATTTCCAGCTGTCGGCCGTCGAGCGTGATGTGACTGAGACGGCCGTGGCGATCCTGCAGGCGCGGGGGGAGCCTGCGCGGTTCGAACGGTTGCTTGGGGAGATCCTGGTGGGCCTGGACCAGGCCGGGCACCTCGGTCGGCTCGTCGGCACGCGGACGTACGGAGAGTCGGTCGCGCGCGCCGAGCGGACCGCCGCGGCGCTGGGGCTAATGGGCGAGCGACCCGCTGACCGAAGCCCGGGTCCTGGGCGCGCCGACTTGGGGAACGGCGTCGAGATCGTCCCCGGTGGCGGCGCCGTGCTGCCCCGTCAGACGACCGCCGGCCGTGCCTCGGCCCCGGCCGACTCCCCGGCGGTGGCGCGCGGCGGCGACCACGTCTCAATGCTGCTCGAGTTGATCCAGGGCGAGCTGGCGCGCCCCAACCATGCCCGGCTCGCCGAGATCGAACCCGGGCGCTGGTGGTTGCGCGATCCACGGGACGTGCAGGCGGCCGCTATCCCGCTCTCCGACCGGCTCGAATGGGCTGTCTTCAGTCTGCTTGCCACGACCGGGGGCCTCGGCGAGAGCGCCTTCTACGACCGCATCGCTGCGATGTTCCGAGGCTACGACGCGCCGGACCAGTCACTGGTGCGTGCGTGCCTGGATAGCTACCGCAGCCGCGCTTCCACTCCCGAGATGCTGATGACCGGCGACGACCTGCAGGCGCGCTACCGGGAGCACACCGAGCTCGTCGGGATGCTCGTCGAGTACGGACACCGGCTGGGGCTGCGCTGCTGGGTCAGCCCCAAGGAGCAGAAGCGGCCGTATCTCGGCCGCCCGCTCGGCACCCTGCTCACGGAGGTCGAGGAACGCGCCTATCTCCCGCTCGTCTCGAGGGGGCCCGTCGAGGCCCTCGAGGCGGTTGACTGCATGTGGTATCAGCGCGGCAAGGGTTCGCTGATCTTCGAAGTCGAGTGGACCGCCATGCTCGGCGAGGCGGTGCTTCGACGGGGACGGCTAATCCCGCAGGACGACACGCTTGTGCGGTTCCTCGTCGTGCTCCCGGAGCGGGTCGACCTCGTTCGTTTCAAGCTGGCCCGCTCACCGATCCTCCGCGCGGCTCTGGAGGAGGGCAACTGGCACATCCTCAAGGCGAGCCACCTTCGGACGCTCGTGGCACGCGAGGGGGCGGACTTGGCGCGGTTCGAGCCCTATTTGGGGCTGGACCCCGAGATCGAGCGCCAGGGGGAGCAGCTGCCCCTGTTCAACTGACGCACGCGACTTGAGTCGTCCGGGAAGCGCACGCGGCGGCCGACGCGAGGGTGCGGCTGCACATCACGTGCGGGCGACGTCCGCCACGGCCTCCACAAGCGCGGCGATCTCGTCCACCGTGTTGTAGTGGGCGAGTCCCACCCGGACCATCCCCCCGGACCCGGACAGCCCGAGGGCGCGCACGAGTTCATAGGCGTAGTAGTCGCCGTCCCAGGTGCAAATGCCGCGGTCTCCGAGGGCGCGCGACACCGCGTGCGGATGGTGCCCCTGTAGCGTGAACGCGACCGTGGGGCAGCGCTCGTCGACGCGACCCGGGTCCGTGATGCCGTGGATCTCGATGCCGGGGATCGCCGCCAGCCCCTCGACCAGCCCCGGGGTGAGCGAGCGCTCGTAGTCTCGCACGGCCGTCATCGCCGCGCGGAGGCGTTCCCGCCGACCCGGGGCCGTGCCCGGCTCTCCAGCCGCGCCGCCCTGCGAGACGCCCACCCACTCCAGGTACTGGAACGTGCCCAGCAACCCCGCCTGCGCTTCGTGCGCCTGCGTCCCCGTCTCAAGCCGCCAGGGGAGCGCGTCGTCGGCGGGTCGGACCTTGTACACGGGGAGCGCCTCGAGCAGCGACCGGCGGCCCCAGAACAGGCCCATGTGCGGTCCGAAGAACTTATACGGCGAGCACACCAAGTAGTCGGCCCCGAGTGTCGCCACGTCGATGGGCACGTGGGGTGCGGCATGCACGGCATCCACCCAGACGCGAGCGCCGACGGCGTGCGCCGCCTCGGCGATCCGTCCTACCGGATTGATCGTGCCCACGGCGTTGGACACCAGCCCCACGGCGACGAGCCGTGTGCGGGGCCCGAGCAGCTGCAGCAAGCCCGCTTCGTCGAGTGTGCAGTCATCGGCACACACGTCGACCCACCGGACCGTGGCACCGCGCTCTTGGCCGAGGGCGAGCCATGGCGCCACGTTGCAGTCGTGGTCGAGCCGCGTGACCACGATTTCGTCGCGTGGTCCGAGCGCCCGCCCGATGGCCCGGCTCACGGCAAAGGTGATCGTCGTCGCGTTCGCCCCGAACGAGACTTCGTCGGCCGCGGCGCCGAGGAAGTCCGCTGCCGCGCCATGGGCCTCTGCGATCAGGGCGTCACTCTCCACGCTGGTGGGGAAGCTTCCGTGGGTGTTGGCGCTGTGCGAGGTGAGATAGTCGCGGATCCCGTCTAGGCACGTGTCGGGGACCTGCGTGCCGCCCGGCCCGTCCAGGTACACCACAGGCCGGCCGGCGTGCCTGCGAGTCAGCGAGGGGAAGCGGCCTCGGACGGTCTGGACATCGAACGCAGAGGCAGTCGACATGCCTAGGAGTGTACTGTCCGACGCATTCGGCGGCGCCGACTCCGTGGGTGACGTCATGATCCGGCGTGGTGCGATGCTGGAGCCGGTCTCGCGGGAGGCGTGGTTCATCCGCCAGGCCCACGCCGCGCGGTCCACAGGTGGGGATCTTCGAGGCTGCAGTGCGCGAGCCGTCTGCCTGTCGCGTTACAGTGAGCGCGACGCACGGGAGGGTTGGATGCACGCTGAGGGCGCACTCGAAATCGCCGCGGCCCGCGAGGCGACCTGGGACATCGTGACGGATCCCGGGGCGTTGGCCGCCTGCGTGCCCGGTGCGGACTCCCTTGTCATTGAGCGTGTTGGTGCCACCGCGTTCACCGTGCGCGGCCGAATTGGGCAGGGGTTCTTCAGTCTGCCTGCGGAGGGCCAGGTCGACCTGTCCGGGCTGGAGCGGCCCTCAGCCGCGCAGGCCGGTCTCCGCGGATCGATCGCCGGAACATCCCTCGACGCCACGGTCGTCCTGACTCTCGAGGAGGCCACGCCCGGGCGCACGCTGCTGCGCTGGGCGGCGGACACGTCCATCGCCGGGCCGCTGGCCGGGATGGCGCAGCCGTACCTCGACCGCGACGGGCCGGGGCTCATGCAGCGCACGCTGGAATGTCTGCGCAGCCGACTCGAAGCC
Source organism: uncultured Chloroflexia bacterium (assembly GCA_963835945.1). Taxonomy (GTDB): domain Bacteria; phylum Chloroflexota; class Limnocylindria; order Limnocylindrales; family CSP1-4; genus JAJYNJ01. The sequence goes on along the minus strand of CAWIHR010000064.1, from coordinate 54,486 downwards.
GGGACGGAACCGGCCGCGGCATGAACGCCACACCCGCGGCGCTCATGCTGTCTCTGCCACGCGGCCAGCGCGGCCCCCTGCCCGATGGCGCTCGCCCGGCGCCGCCGCAGTGAACCTCCAAGACGTCCCCGGCTACAGCCTCCTCACCGGTCCCCACGCAGTGATCGGTGACCTGCTCGTGCTGATCGTTGCAACGATTGTGGCGCTGTGGCTGTCACGTCGCCTCGTGCGTGGCACGGTGAAGGCACTCGTGAACCGCGAGGCGACCGAGGGAACGGCGCAGGAGTTGTCCGCCATCGAGGTTCGCAAGCGCAGCGAGACGTTGCAGAGCCTGGCCGACGGCCTCGTGCGCGCGCTGATCCTCATCGTGGCGTTCGTCACCGCGCTCGACAAGTTCGGGCTGAACATTGGCCCCGCTGTCGCTGGGCTGGGTGTCGTTGGTGTCGCGCTCGGTTTCGGCGCGCAGAGCCTCGTCCGCGACTACCTGGCCGGCACGTTTGCCCTCATCGAGAACCACTACTCAAAGGGGGACGTGGTGACGATCGCCGATGTCACGGGGACGGTCGAGGACTTCACCCTGCGGCGCACGACGCTGCGGGACATCGACGGCACTGTCCACATCGTCCCCAACGGGCTCGTCGGCGTGACCAGCAACCTGACCCGGGTGTGGGCGCGGATCAACCTCGACGTCACCGTCGTCTACGGCACGGACATCGACCGCGTGACCGATGTGGTGGACAAGCTCGGCCGCCTGATGGCCGACGAGCCGGCCTGGAAGGGCCGTGTCCTGGAGGCGCCGCACATTGAGCGGGTCGAGGCGCTCGGGGAGTACGGCGTGACCCTGAAGATCCTCGGAACGGTGCGGGCCGCCGACCGGTGGTCCGCGGCGGGTGAGCTGCGGAAGCGGGTGCTGGCGGCGTTCAAGGCGAACGGCATCGAGATCCCTCGCGCGCAGCGCGTCTTCTCTGCCCCCGGCGGCACGTCAGCGGAACTGCCCGGCTCGGGTCCCACCGACGAGGATCTTGCGGCCGGCGCCGACTGAAACGGTGCGCCGATTGATCACTGCGCTGCAAGGATCCGCGCATACAATCGACGTGTGATGTCTGACCCGTCCGGCCACCGCGGCGACCCAGCGCTGGTCCACGAGACCGAGGCCGGATCGAGCGATCCGCCGACGGCGCCGTTCCAGGCATTCACGGAGGACACCAGGATCGTCGGACGCGTGCGGGTGGAAGGGCGCCTGTCGGACGCCCTCAACCGGCGGACGCCTCTCCCGGTCTTCGCCGTGCGCACCGGCCCGATCGGCGGCGAGGAGCTGGGCGATGCGCCCAACGTGCACGAGCTCGATCCGTACGAACTGGTAGTGGTCGCCGCCGGTCCCGATAGCCAGCCACCCGCCAGCGCGGAGCGCCACGCGGCGATGCGGTTGCGCAAGACCCGGTACGACGTGTGCTGTGTGCTCGACGACGGGCAGGTGTGCGGCACCGTGCACGTCTACCCCGGCACGGAGCCGGCCGAGCTGGCGGGGTACCGCCCCGAACTGTTCGTTCCCGTGACCGGGGCGAATGTTCGTGTCAAGGGTGCGTCGTTGAACGACGCGGCACTCGACGTCGCCTTTGTGAACCACGCCTACCTGCGTTCGGTCGTGCCGCTCGACGAGGCGGCGGAGCCCGGGCCAGCCGCCGGGGCTGCCGGTTCGGACGAGGGCGCTTGGGACTCATAGCGGAGGCGTGCGGCCCGGATCTCGCGGCTGAGACGGCCCGGTCTGCCGCCGCCCCCCAACCGCGCTCCGAGGCGGTTCCGACCCCTGAGCCCCACGAGACAGCTGAACGGCGCGCACCGGGTCGCGTCGACGCCGGCTGGGAGGCGGGGGCGCCCGCGGTGCCTGCGGGGCTCGCCCCGCGGATCGTCGCAACGCTTGTGGACGCCGTGATCGTGGTCGTCGCGTGGTTCGTCGCGCTGTGGCTCTTCCTCGAGGTGCTGACCCTTAGGGGCGCGTTTGACCCGTCTACGTTCTCGTCCGCGTCCTTAGGCTCCATGACGCTGACGAGCCAGCAGTACGGCCTGGCACTCTTCGCCGGCGGCATCCTGGTTGCGCTCCGCGGCGCTTACCTCGTGTACGCCTGGGTGGCGCCAGGCCGGACGCCGGGACAGCAGCTGATGGGACTCGTCATGGTCGACGCGAGGACGGGGGAGCGGTTGACGCTGCCTCGTGCCGTGGTCCGGTGGGTCGTCAGCGAACTGCCCGGCCTGGCGTTCTTGATGGGGATCGGTATCCTCGTCTGGTACGGGGCGATCGCCCTCTCGTCCGCGCGCGGTCCGACGCACCGGGGGTTCCATGACGTCGTCGCGGGTTCCGCGGTCCTGAGGCGTCCCAGGGAGGCAACAGGGAGCAGGAGGGTTCGAGGTATGACAGGACCGATCGATCCGGCCGGCCCGGCGTCCGAGCCGCAGCAGGAGGTGTTGCCGCCTCCGCCGAGCGGTTGGCAGACACCGCCTGCCGGGCCGAGTTCGTGGCAGGCGCCGCCGTCTCCGCCGAGCTGGACGCCGCCGCCCACGCAGCCCGGGCCCGCCGCAGGCGTTGCATATGCCGGCTTTGGCATCCGGCTCGTCGCGTACATCATCGACGGGATCCTGCTCGCGATCGTCGAGACGATCCTCGGCTCGATCGTCGTCGGAGCCGCGTTTGCGGGGGGGGCGATCGGCTACGGCTCGCTTATCGGGCTTGCCGTGATCAACCTGGTCCTGTCCGGCGCCTACTTTATCTACACCTGGACCCGCATGCGTGCCTCACCCGGCGACCGGCTGCTCGGAATCATGGTCCTGAACGCCGCCGACGGGAGTCCGCTCACCACGAACCAAGCCGCCATGCGATGGCTCGTGCTCGCCGGCCCCGGGGCGCTCGCGACTCTCGTGAGCTACGGCACCGGAGCAGGTGCGATCCTCTCGCTCCTCGTGTTGCTCTGGTACATCTACCTCGCTTGGAGCACGGCGACGGACCCGAAACGACAGGGGTTCCACGACAAGTATGTGCAGTCGGTGGTGGTCAAGGCCCAGTTGCGCTAAGCGTCGCCGGACGTCGCTGCACCGCGCCGACCGCCCCGCGCGGCCGTTCACCGCTCCTGCCTGAAGTCGCGTTGTCCACCGTCCGTCCACAGAGGCGGTGGATCGTGGACGAAATGGGCGAGTCGGACGCGAACTTCGTGGATAAGGCCGTTGACCGACAGGCCTGTCCGCCCATATCGTTCATATTGCCCGAAGGGGCCGTCAGAGACCACCGGCACCGCAAGGTGTCGCCGGTGCCGCAAGGCATCGACCCCGGGGCCGCAAGGTTCCGGTTCGCCGGGAGCAATCCCGTCGGTCCACCGAGATCACATCAAGGTGGGGCGCAGCGAGCGAGCAATCGCCACGCACGCCGGGTGGTGTTGTAGCGGTTCCTTCGGGCGCTTTCATGTGCCGTGCGAGGTGCCCCGTGACCGCCGACCGGCTCCCGCTCGCTACGCTGGCCGCCCAGTTGGATGCGCTTGAGACGGCCGTGCGGCGTCGCACTCTGCTGGTCCCGGAGCTCGGGATCGTCCTCGGGTCAGGGCTCGGCGGGCTGGCGGCGGACCTGTCGGACGCAACGGCGATCCCGTTCGACGAGTTGCCGGGCTGGCCCGCGGCCACCGCGCCCGGGCACGCCGGGCGGCTTATCTTGGGCCGGCTCGCCGGTGTGCCTGTCGCGGCATTGCAGGGACGCTTCCACCTTTACGAGGGGCATCCCGCGGGCCTTGTCGTGCAGCCGGTCTTGCTCATGCGTCAGCTCGGTGCCCCGGCGGTGCTGCTGACCAACGCAGCGGGCGGTGTGAACCCGGCGTACGGTCCGGGCACCCTGATGCTGATCGGCGACCACCTCAACCTGACAGGGGTCAACCCACTCGTCGGCCCCAACGACGATTTGCTCGGGCCGCGCTTCCCCGACATGGTTGATGCTTGGGACCCGGCGCTCCGTTCGCTGCTGCGGCGGGCGGCCGCTGAGACCGGGATCGCGGTGGAGGAGGGGATCTACGCGCAGCTCCTCGGCCCCAACTTCGAGACGCCCGCCGAGGTCAAGATGTTGCGCACCCTGGGCGCCTCGGCGGTGGGCATGAGCACCGTCGTGGAAGCGATCGCGGCGCGCTGGGCCGGGCTCCGCGTGGCCGGGATCTCGCTGGTCACTAACGCCGGGGCCGGCGTGACCGGTGAGCCTCTCACCCACGAGGAGGTCCTCGCCGCGGGCGACGCAGCCGGGCCGCGCATGCTCGCGCTGGTTCGGCGCTTCGTCGAGCTGGTGGCCGCGCGGCCGCAGCCGGCCTAATCGGGGCCCGCGCCAGTCCTGGGGCTATATCGGAGCACCGCAGGGTGCCACGCGCGGCGTCGATCCGGACGCTCGGGGCTGCGCGATGCACGGCACGCAGTAACCGGGACCGTGCCCACTCGCCGGTACGGCGGCGAGCCTCCGCGCATACTGACGCGTGAACGGGCGGCCGGATTGACCATCCGGTGGGCCCGGGCTGGCCACGCTCCCCGAGCTTCCGCACGGCAGCGCGCCAGCCCGAGTTGCCGATCCGCGCGAGGCATGGAACCGATGTACGAGTCGGAGCAGTTTCCGGCGACCGTTGCCTGGGCTGGCGACGCCATCGAAATCATCGACCAGACCCTGCTGCCGGAGAAGTTGGAGGTGATCCGGCTCGCCACCGTCGACGCGGTCGTGGAAGCGATCCGGCGGCTGGCCGTGCGGGGGGCCCCCGCGATTGGAGGGTGCGGCGCGCTCGCTATGGTCGTCGGGCTCGACGAGGAACGCCCCGTGTCGGCCGGAGAGGCGCGGGCGGCGCTGGGACGCCTGGCCGCACGGATCGGGGCAGCGCGGCCGACCGCGGTCAACCTCTCCTGGGCCGTCGGGCGGGTGCGCGACGCTGCGGCAGCGGAGCCCACGCCGGGCGCCATCCGTGAACGGGCGCTCCTGGAAGCGCAGCTGATCGTGGACGAGGACAGCGAGGCCTGCCGGCTGATCGGGGAGTACGGCCGGGTCGAGCTGGCGGGATCGAGCGTCATCCTCACGCATTGCAACACGGGTCGGCTGGCGACGCTCGGCTGGGGGACCGCGCTGGGCGTGGTCTACGCCAAGGCGGCCGCCGGCGAACCGGTGCGGGTCTTCGCCTGCGAGGCGCGTCCGCTGCTGCAGGGCGCGCGGCTAACCGCCTGGGAGCTTGCCAAGTCCGGCATCGACGTCACGCTGATCACTGACGGCGCGGCCGCCCCATTGTTGCATTCCGGACGTGTCCAGGCTGTCGTCGTCGGCGCGGACCGCATCGCGGCCAACGGTGACACGGCCAACAAGGTCGGGACGTTCTCGCTCGCGCTCGCCGCGGATCACGCCGGCGTGCCGTTCTATATCGCGGCCCCCACGTCGACGTTCGACCCGGCCACCCTCTCTGGCGATGCGATTGTGATCGAGGAGCGATCAGGCGAGGAGGTACGGACGTGGCAAGGGCGGCCGAGCGCGCCGGAGGGCGTCCCGGCCTGGAACCCGGCGTTCGACGTCACGCCGCACGATCTGATCACCGGTTTCATCACTGAGATCGGCGTGATCCACCCGCCGTTCGCGTCGCTGCGGCTCGGACACTCGTTGCCGCTGGGTCACACGCCGTGACCGAGCCCGCCGGTTGGCTCGAAGCGCGCGAAGTCGTGCTGCTATTCTGCCGGCGCCTCCTCGCCGAGCGTTTGGTCTACTTCACCGCCGGCAACATCAGCATGCGGATCCCCGGCGATCCGGACTTGGTGGCGGTGACCCCGGCGAGCACGCCCTACGACACGATGCGCCCGGAGGACATCGTGATCGTGCGGGCCGATGGGCGGGTGGTGAACGGCGTGCGGCGACCGACGAGCGAGTTGCCGCTGCACACTCTTGCGTACGTGCGTCGGGCGGACGTGGGCGGCGTGGTGCACACGCACAGCCCGGCGGCGATGGCTGTGGCCGCGCTCGGGATCGGCATCCCTCCGATCCTGCACGGCCTGATCTCGGCCTGCGGCGGCGGGATCGTCACGGCGCCGTATGCCAGGGGAGGCACGGCCGAGGTCGCGGAGTTCACTGCGGCGGCGCTCCGCGATCGCAGCGCCTGCCTGTTGCGCAATCACGGCGTGCTGGCGATCGGGCCGACAGTGGACCACGCGTACAACGCCGCGTCGGTGGTGGAGGGTGCGGCCGACGCGTACCTTCGTGCGCTCGCATTTCGGCCCGTGCCACAGATCGCTCCCGTCGAGGTGGAGCGGATCCGGCGCGAGCAATGGGCGCCCGCGTGGGCCCGCGGCCCGTTGGCGCCGACGCACGGGGGCTAGCCCGGCTAGAGGGTGACGAGACAGCCCGCTGGCGCCGACGTACGGGCGCAGTCCGGCCGACGGGTGGGCGATGGCTGATCCGGGTATCGTGCGCCCATGACGAGGGAGTGGGACGCCGCCGCCTACGATCGGGTAGCGGAGCCGCAGGCGCGCTGGGGCGCCGGGGTGATCGGTCGGCTCGACCCGGCCGGCGTGGGCCTCCTGCTCGACGCGGGGTGCGGGAGCGGGCGCGTGACAGAGCAGCTGCTGGAGCGTCTGCCGGGCGCGCACGTGATTGCGCTCGACGCCTCCGAGCGAATGCTCGCCGAGGCCGGCCGACGGCTCTCGAGGTTCGGGACGCGCGTGGACTACGTCTGCTGCGACCTCCGCGAGCCCCTGCCGCTCGACCGGCCCGTCGACGCTATCGTGTCGACCGCGACGTTCCACTGGGTTCCCGACCATCCGGGACTCTTCCGCCGCCTGGCGGCGGTCCTGGTCCCGCGGGGTCAGCTGGTCGCCCAATACGGCGGCGCCGGCAACATCGCAAGCGTGGTCCGCGCGCTGGGGGAGATCGGCGACGCTCTGCGCGGACGGTGGACGTACCCGGCGCCCGGCCCAGAGCGCCGCGCCCTGCTGGAAGCCGGTTTCGAGGACGTACAGGCGTGGCTGCAGCCGGAGCCGACCGTGTTCGAGCCGGGCGAGCCGTTCGAAGCGTTCCTCGAAACGGTGGTGCTCCGGGAGCATGTCGCCCGGTTGCCGGAAGCCGAGCGCAGACCGTTCGTGCGGTCTGTCGTGGCGCGTCTCCCCGGTCCGACGCTCGACTACGTGCGGCTGAACGTGGTGGCCCGGCGCAGCTGACCGGGGTGCGGTCGCGCTGACGCCATTGTCCCTCTTCCTGGTCCCTAGCCGGGCGCGCGAGGAGCCTGGCGCCGATCAGGATGCGTCTGCCGTCCGGTCGGGCAGCTCGACTAGCCTGTCCTCCGCGCCGTTGAGGTGGCGATGCGCCCACGCGACGACCTCGCGGTCGTGGGTGAACAGGATCACCTGCCGCTCCCGGCTCATGGTGTGCAGCACGTCCAGCATGGCGACTTTGCGGCGCTCGTCGGCCTGCGCGGTCACCTCGTCGAGTAGGAGCGGGGCGGTCTCGCCGGTCGTGACGAGGTGCTGCGCCATGGCGGCACGAAGCAGCAGGTAGACTTGCTCCCGCGTTCCCATGGACAGTCGATGGGCGTCGCGCCAGCGTCCCGTCGTCCGCTCGCGGACCCGCACCGCGAGGCTGGCTGGGTCCACCGCTGCCTCGTCATAACGGCCAGCGGTCAGCTCCCCGAGCCGCTCGCGGATCGCGGCTGCGAGCACGGGCGCGATGTCTCGGTGCACGCGCTCCTGTGCCTGCTCGAGGAGCGCGATCGTAGTCGCCAGGGTCGCGTCCAGGCGACGCACGCGCTCGAGCTCCGCCTGCGCTCGCTGGAGGTCTTCCTCGGCCCCGGCCACGTCGCGCAGGCGACCGGCCCGGTCCTCTGCGGCGCCTGCCAGTGAGCGCGCCGCGTCGAGCGCGACCCGCTCCTCGGCCGCCAAGCGAGCGAGGCGGGCGGTCGTGTCACCCTCGATAATCGCCGGTTCGACGTCAGCTGGCGCATCCGGCCGATCGACGTGGCGGGGGTCCGCGTCGCCCTGGACTGCGGTGATCAGCGCGGCCAACTCGCGCTCGCGCTCCTCGGCGGCGCGCGCGCGCGCGGATGCGACCAACTCGAGCTCCTCGACCGAGCGGCCGCCCAGGATCGCCTGTAGCTGCTCCCACTCGGTCCGCCCCTCGGCGGCGACCCGAAGATCTTCGGCTCGCCTCCGCTGCCATGCACGGAGCGCCTCGACCAGGGCGTCCTCAGACCGGCCGTCCGTCGGGCAGTCGGCGAGGCTGGCGCAGCGCACGAGCGCCGCCCTGGCGGTCGCGGTCGCCTGCAGCCCTGCCTGCGCCTGCGCCTCCGCCTGGTGGCGGCTGGCCAGCGCCGAGGCGAGTGCAGCGGCGCGGGATGCCTCGGCCATCAGCGCGGCCCGCTGCGCACAGGCCGCCTCGTAGTCGCGGAAGGAGGCGCCCACGCCGTCGCCGGTCTGGACCCCGCGCGCGAGCAATACGGCCCGGAGCCGGCTCTCGGCTTCGCCCACGCGTCGCTCTGCCAGTGTCGTGCGATCTTCCCACTCGGCCCGCGCCCGGGTCGCGGCCTCCGCGGCAGCCGCCTCCGCCGCGAGGGCGCGTACCGTGCTGGGCAGCGGGTCAGGAACGCCGGCGGCCGCGAGGCGGCTCACGCCATCGGCCCGGCGGGCGTCCGCCGCGGCGCGCGCCAGGTTCCAGGGCACGAGGCCGGCCTCGGCCTGGCGAAGATCGTCCGCCGCAAGTGCGGCAGAGCCGCGAGCCCGCACGTAGGCTGCAGCGACCGCGACGGCGACCACCGCGCCGGCGGCCGCGAGCGGATACATGCCGCCCACGGCGAGGATCGCCGCCAGTACACATGCCGCCAGGGCACCCAGGCCCGCGAGGGAGCGCGTTCGCTCCGCGGTCTGCTTCCGGGCACGCGCGACATCGCGAACGGGCTGCAGTGCCGGGTCGACGTCCGGTGCCCGTGCCTCAAGGTCGGCGACCAACGACCCAAGCTCGGCGGAAGACAGGCTCACGCTGGGACCCGGCGGCACGGCGGGTGGTTCCCCGAGCAGCGAGACGGCGTCCCGCGCCGCGATCCAGGCCTCGCGCGCCTCGCGTACCACCGCGTCCACGGCGAGGTCACCCGGTGGAACCTCGGGGAGCGCCTGGAGCTGGGCCTCCAGCTCGCTCGCGGTGGGCCCCTGAAGGACCGGTACCGCTGGTCGGCCGATCCAGCCGCCGATTGCCGCGGCGACCTCGTCGGCCAGGCGGTCCCGCTCCGGCGCTCCGTCGGGTTCGGCCGGGTGGCGCGTCGCGAGTGCACGCGCGCGGCGTGCGCGCTCAGCCGCGTCCGTCGCGTCGCGGCGCGCGGCGGCGGCCTCCACGACACGGAGGCGGATCAGCGCGCGCGTGTGGGCCAGCCGCGCTTCGTCCGCGTCGGCGGCCAGCCGCAGGTATTCGTCGTGCTGCCGTCGTGCGTCTTCGAGGACCCGGCGTGCGCCATCGCGCCATTCGGTGGCCTGGCGAAGTGGTCGCACGGCATTGGGCCGGTCGAGGCCCACCTGCTCGGAACGGAAGCGTCGCAGCCGGTCGATCGCCTCGGCGGCGGTCGAGTCCGAACCGCGCGTCGCGGCCGCTCGCTGCAGATGCTGCTGCAGCGATCCGGCGGCGCGGGTGACGGCCAGGATGTCGGCCTGATCCACGCAGACCGTCGCCGCGAACGCGTCGCGATCCAGCCCGAGCCAGCGCGACGCGTCGGGCGATCCGTCGGTGAGGATCTCGTCACTAACGGTGCGGCCGATCGGCAGCTCAATCGCCGTGCTGTCTAGGTGCTCGCCGAGGTCCTGGCGGATCTCGACCCGGCGCTCATCCGCGTCGAGCGCAAGGCGCGCCGCTACGGACCACTCGCCCGGTCGGTCCCAAGGCCGGTGCAGGTCGGCGAATTCCTGCTCGGCCGAGGTCGGCCGGCCGCGCCGCCGCGGAAGTCCGCAGATCGCCGCGCGTACGGCCGCGTGCCAGGTCGACTTCCCGGCCTCGTTCGGTCCTGCCACGACGGTCAGGCCGGGAGCCAGGTCGAGCCACTCCCCGTGAAACGGCCCGAAGGCGCGGGCAGTGACGCTCTCGACCCGCATCTACCCGACGTCCAGATCGTCGCGGCCCGCGAGGGCTCGCAGGCCGGTCAGGACGACTTGCCGCCGCACGTCGGCGTCCTCGATGGCATCCGCGTCTCGGATGAACTGTCCGCGCACCGTCGGTTCCGAGCGGAGCGCCGCTAGGTCGTACGCCCACGTGAGCCGCCCGGATCGCACGACAAGGCCGTCGAGGTGATCTCCTACGCGGACAAGCTCCCGCCGGTCGAGTTGTACGTCCGTCCCCAGCTCGCCCTGCAGCGTCGCCCGCACACAGCCGGCGAGGTTCCGCAATGATTCCGCGAGCCGGCTGGCCACCTCGTCCCGGTCGCGGGCGCCGCTCACGTCCACGTCGACGTCGTGAACTTCGCTCACCGCGACGCGCCGGCGCTCCCGCGCGATCCCCCCGTCGTCCGCGACCGTCACGAGCAGTGCGCCGCGTTCACCATCCTCGCCAAACTCGAGCGGGTCCGGATTGCCCGGATACGAGTAGCGTTGATCGTCGCGGGGCGCGTGGTAGTGACCGAGCAGGGCAAGATCAATGTCGGCCCGCTCGAGCTCTTCGGCAGCGAACGGGGCGTGCGCCTGCTTGCCCTCACCCTGCCAGGCGAGGGTCCCGATCTCAGAGGCGTGCGCCAGCGCCAGGTGCACCGCATGGCCATCGGCGCGGAGCCCGGCGAGGAGATTCCGCGGCGTCACGGGACCCCGGTGCGCCACGCCCCATAGGCGAATCCCGTCGGTCAGGTCCATCTCCACCGGAACGTCCTCGACGAACACGTGGACGTTGGATGGCCATCGCGTCCGCGCGTACGGGCTCTCCGGTCCGTACCAGTCGTGGTTGCCCGGGGCCAGCAGCACCGGCCTGCCCGCGTCGGCGAAGATGCGCCGCAAGAACTCGACCGTGTCGGGCGCGACCAGGTCCTGCTCGAACAGGTCTCCGCCGCACGTGATCACGTCGACGTCCTCGCCGACCGCCAGCCCGACGATCCGCTCGAGCGCCCGACGGCGGTTCGCGCGCCTCTGCGCTGAGGTCCGCGGCTCCGCCCAGGCGAACGGCGCGTCCAGGTGCAGATCGGCGAAGTGCACAATGCGGAACGCCATTAGTTGAGTATGCACCGCGGCGGCCGGGCCGCCGACCCCGCCGGGGTTGACTCGATGCCCGGCACTCCCCGTCGCTCCCCGGGGTGCGACGCTGGAGCACGGGTGGCAATCGCCGTCGGGTAGAGTCTGTTCGAGCATCCAGCACGCGAAAGGGTTCCATAGTGCCGGACGGGGCGCGGCCTCATCATCGAGTGGCAGCTCCGTCGGTGGTTCCCACGGAGCGGGGCGGGAGGACTCTCCGGTGACTGGCTCGGCAGAATGGCGCTCGAGGCTGGGCGCGGCCCCCGACCGCGACGCGTTCTTGCTGGCCTGGTCCGGCCTGCCCGGACCGCGCGGCAACCTCGGGTTGTTGCAAGTCGCCGCCGACGAGGCTGGGGAGAGCGAGCTTCGCCGCTGGGCCGCGATGGGCGCCGACGTGGCGCCGACGAACACGCCGGGTGAGTTCTTGGCCTCCTGCGGGGTGGTCGGGCTGGGCCGCCTGGCGGTGGAGGGGCACGCGACCGTGGTCGAGGAGCTTCGAGTACACGCGCGCGACCCCCGCTGGCGGGTGCGCGAGGCGGTCGCGATGGCGCTGCAGCGGGTCGGTGCAGCCGACATGGACCGGCTCCTATCTCTGACGAGCGGATGGGTGCGCGACGATCGACTGGTCCAGCGCGCCCTTGCGGCCGGGCTCTGCGAGCCGGTGCTGCTGCGGAGCGCCGCGCACGCGCGTGCGGCGCTCCTCGTGCTCGACGCGATCACCGGCACTGTTGCGGGCGCGCCTGACAGGGCCAGCGATGCGTTCCGGGTCCTGCGCCAGACGCTGGGATACTGCTGGAGTGTCGCGGTGGCGGCGTTGCCGGGGGAGGGGACGGCCTTGCTCGAAGGTTGGGCCAACTCCGCCGATCCGGACCTGCAGTGGGTCGTTCGCGAGAACCTGCGCAAGGCGCGGCTGGCACGTGCGGCTCCCGAATGGACCGCCGGCTGGCGGACCCGGCTGGGTTTGACCTGACGCGTCAGCCCCCGTAACGCCAGCAGCCCGGCACGTGGTCGTCGACCATCCCGACGCTCTGCATGAACGCGTACACAATGGTGGGGCCGACGAACCGGAGGCCGCGGTCCCGCAGGTCCCGGGACAACCGGTGCGCCAGCGGATCGGCCGAGGGCACGTCCTCGCGGGTCGCGCCGGGCGGCAGGCGGCGAGGTGGGCCGTCGAGCTGCCCCCACAGCCACGCGTCGAACGAGCCTGCCTCGCGCGCGATCTCGACGATGACCCGCGCGTTGCCGATGGTGGCCTCGATCTTGCCGAGGTTACGCACGATCCCCGCGTCTTCGACGAGGCGCCGCACGTCCTCGGCGCCGAATGCTGCAATCTTCGTGGGCTCGAACTCGGCGAAGGCATCGCGGAACGCTGGTCGCTTGTGGAGGATCGTCGACCATGAGAGGCCGGCCTGGAACGATTCGAGGGCCAGCCGCTCGAACAGCGTCGAGTCGCCGTGCGCCGGCACGCCCCATTCCGTGTCGTGGTACGCGACCATCATCGGGTCGGTCGGCTCGGCGCCGTCTAACCACCAGCAGCGGGGGAGCAGCCGGGCGGCGGTCGGATCAGTCATGCGTACCCGGCGGGGCCGACCCCGCCGGTCGGCCGCCTGGGGAGGGGAGTCAGCACGATTGGGTGATGATCTACCACCTACGTCGGCGGCCCCCCGATCGACGCGCCCACCGGCTCGACAGGCGCTCCCGTTTCTAGGCGCGCGAGGAACCCGGCCCGCGCCCGGTAGTGGGTTACGAGGTGGGCATACTCCGCCTCCACCCAGCCGTAATCGGGGTGATGCGCGGTCCACGGTCTCAGGAACACGATGCCGCGCACGCGGAGCTGCATGAGTTCCTTCAGGCATCCGAAGCACGGCTGGAGCGTGGTGTAGACCCAGGCGTCGGCCAGCGCCACGCCGAACCGGGCCGCCGTCACGACCACGTTCTGCTCGGCGTGGACGCACAGGCAGATGTCGTACAGACGTCCCGTCAGCACCCCGGCCGGGGCGTCGTGTCGGAGCGCACAGCGTCGGCACCCGCGTTCCTGTTCCGTGCAGTTTGGGTACCCGCTGGGCGTGCCGTTGTAGCCCATCCCGAGCACGCGGTCGTCGCGGACGGCCACCGCGCCCACGCGACTCCCGAGGCACTTGGCGCCGCTCTCCACCACGCCGGCCAGCCGCATGTAGAAGTCGTGCTTTGCCCAGACCGGGTCGTCCGGCGAGACCACCCCGAACGTGGCTTCGCGGTCGCCGTCGCTGCTCGCCTGCGCGCCCATCCCTGCCTCTCCGTGGTCGCTCCCGCCAGCAGGTAGTTTGGCGCACCGCCGTCCACCGCGCGGGCAGGGTGCGCATCGCGCTGACTGCCAGCGAGCGCCCGGACCGGCGCCGGGTCGCGCGGTCCTGTACAGTCGCTCCTGATGACCGAGCATCAGGCCAGCCGAGTTGCGATCGTCGGGGTTGGGAACGTCGGGGCGACGTTCGCGTACACGCTCCTCCTGAGTGGGCTTGCCACGGAGATCGTCCTCGTCGACGTGAACCGGGCGCGGGCGGAGGGGGAGGCGATGGACCTCGTCCACGGCGTCCCGTTCGCGCCCCCCGTGCGCGTGTGGGCTGGCGGCTACGAGGACTGCGCCGGCGCGATCGTCACGGTGATCACGGCCGGGGCCGCGCAGCGTCCCGGTGAAAGCCGCCTCGAGTTGTCGCGGCGCAACACCGCGATCTTTCGCCAGATCGTGCCGGCCGTGGCCGGGGCGAACCCGGACGGGATCATCGTCGTGGCCACCAACCCGGTGGACGTGCTGACGTTCGAGACATGGCGGCTCTCAGAGCTGCCGCCAGGACGGGTGATCGGTTCGGGCACGATCCTCGACACCGCGCGGTTCCGGTATCTCCTCAGCGAGCACTTCGCCGTCGATCCGCGCAGCGTCCATGCGTACATCATCGGCGAGCACGGTGACAGCGAGGTGCCGGTCTGGTCACTGGCCAACATCGCGGGGATGCGGCTGCCCGCCTTCTGTGCCTCGCAGGGCCGCCCTTACGAGCCGGCGATGATGGGGGAGATCTTCCGGCAGACCCGCGACGCCGCGTACGAGATCATCGAGCGCAAGGGCGCGACCTACTACGCGATCGGCGCCGGACTCCTGCGGCTCGTGGAGGCCATCCTCCGCGACCAGCGCACGGTGCTTTCCGTATCGAGCCGGATCGAGGGCTACTACGGGATCAGCGACGTGTCGTTCAGCCTGCCGACGGTGCTCGACCGGCGCGGCGTGGTCCAGCCGCTGCGTTTGGAGCTAGACGACAACGAGCGGGCGGGGCTCCAGCGCTCGGCGGAGGTCCTCCAGGCGACGATCCGCGACGTCGAGCGCACTTAGGGTCTGTAGCCGAAAGATCCCGTTCAACTCGCCCGATGCGTGCCAGATGAGCTGACGCAGCCGACCGGCAGGCTGACGGCATGGCCTTCAGCCTCACGCTCTCCGACACGCAGTGGGGCCTCGTCGCCGACCTGTTCGACCCGCCGGGTCGACGGGGCGCGCCAGCGCAGATCCCCCGGCGCCAGATGGTGGACGCGATGCTCTTCCTCGCCCGCACCGGGTGCCACTGGCGCTACCTCCCCGAACACTTCGGCGCATGGAGCGCCGTGTGGTCCCAGTGGCGGCGCTGGCGCGCGAACGGGGTCTGGGAGGAGGCGATGGCCCGCTTGGCCCAGCACATCCGCATGGTGCACCAGCGCGACCCACTCCCCTCGATGGTGATGATCGACGCGCAGACCGTGAAGGGTCGCCGCTACGGCCCGACGTTCCACCAGGCCGGTGGTCGGGGTGGGCGCACGATCGGCACGAAGCGGAGCATCCTCGTCGAGATCCTCGGGCTGCCCGTGGCGGCGCATGTCGACTCCGCGCGGCCGCACGACGTGCGGGCGGGACGCGAGCTGCTCCATCAGGCGCTGCCCCACCTGCCGCGCGTCCATGCGGTACTCGGTGACCGGGGCTATCGGGCGCTCGAGAAGGCGACCCAACACCATCACGCGCGCCTCGAGATCAAGGCGCCGCTCCCGGGCCAGGTCGGCTTCGCGCCCTATCAGACCCTCTGGCGGGTGGAGAACGCCTTCGCCCAACTCGGGCGCTGGCGCCGGCTCAGCCGCTGCTACGAGGGGACCAAGGCGAGCGCCAAGGCCTGGCTCGAAGTCGCTGCCTTCAGCTACCTACTGGGCCGGCTGTAGCGGGCCGGTCGAGCCGAGCCAGCCGTCCGCCCCCCCCTGGGGCGGCGGCGAAAACCCATCGCTCGGCGCGACCACAACCCCCTGGCGGGCCCCCCGTGCTGGCGCCCGTGCCGTGAGCTGGCTCTGGGTGACGCATCCCTGCCACCGTTCCCACTTCCTGGCCGCCAGCTCGCGCCCGGGGACCAGCAATTCGGCCACAGGCCCTTAGACCCGGCGCGGTGGCTGCGGCCTCAGCGTAGCTCCTCGATCCGGTAGTGGCGCTCTCCGGCAGGCGCCCGCACTACGACGTCGTCGCCCGGCCGCGTGCCCAGCAGCGCCCGGCCGAGCGGCGACGTGTTGGAGATCCGGCCCTCGCCGGGACGGGCCTCACTCGAGCCAACGATGGTGAATATCTCCTTTCCATCCGCCGAGTCGACCACGACGGTCGAGCCCAAGACAACCTCGGAGCCGCCGGGCTGCGCCTCGATGATCGAGGCGTTACGGATCATCGCCTCGAGCTGGCCGATCCGCCCTTCGGCGAACGACTGCTCCTTTCGCGCGGATTCATAGTCGGCGTTCTCGCTGAGGTCGCCGAGCTCACGCGCCGCCCGGACCCGGGCGATGATCTCGGGCCGACGAACCGTGACGAGCTCCTCGAGTTCGACCTGCAGGGTGGCGAGGCCGTCGCGCGTGAGGTGTACGGCTTCGGGCTGGCGCGTCACGGCGGCCGGCGTGGACGCGGGCTGTCTCGGGGCGCCGCGCGGCGTGGACAGGTCCATGCGGGCCGAACCGCGCGGCGTTCCGGCCGGCCCTCCGACGCGCCCGCTCCGGCTGGAGCCGCCCGCGGCGCGCGCCCGCGGTGTCATCGCGCGCTCGCTGGACGCGGCGTTGCCCGGCGGGAGGTCGACCACACGCCGCTCCGGCTGCAGCGACTCGGCCGACGCTGGAAGGAGATCGCCCGTGATCCCGTGATCCTTCGGGAGCCCAGCGGGCGTGGCCATGTTCGCGAATGGGACAACGACCGTCGGGTCGTACAGCGCAGCGACCACGGTGGGGTCGACGGCTTGCGCGAATGCGCCAAGGATCGCGTCCTCGTACTCCTCGGGCGCGTCGGTCTCGCTCCACCAGACGCGGGCCTGTTCAAGCCCCCGCAGCGTCGCCAGCCAGCGGCCGTCTGGATGCGGGGCGGGATCGCCCAGTGGGGTGTGCACCAGCTCGTCGACGCGCTGCCCGATCCCGCGGTCCGTGGAGCCCACGAAGAGCACAACCTGATCCGGGAGCCAGAACGCCGCCAGGCGGTGTGCGAGGTTACGGCCGGTAGGCCGGATCCCATCTACCGCGAGGGTGGGTACCCGTTCGATCCACGTTCCGACCGGGGACATATCGACTGGCGCCCGCGGCAGCGGCCCAGGCAGCTCTATGAGGTAGATGCCGGGTCGGGCACTGCGGACGTGGGCACCCCAGCGCACGGGACCGTCCGGGAGCAGCCCCACCGTCCGAACGAGATCCACTGCGCCCGCCGTCCGCCTCACTACGTCCGCCACTTGTCACCTCGCGCTGGAAGCAGGCCACCCGACCCGACACTGCTCCCTCACCCTACGCGAGTGCCGCGTCCTTGTCATGCGAGGGCACGTCGGCGGCCGGAGCGGGAGCTCTGCCACCACGCTCCACGACCGCGCGAGGTCGGCGTAGCATCCCCTCGTACGACGCCGGCGCGCGGGAGGCAACCATGCCCAAGGATCGCGAACCCCAGCAACGCGCACGGCACGGCCAGCAGGGGAGCGCGGACGGCCCGCCCGCGACTACCGTCGAGCACGGGCACGCCGGCCACGCGCGCGCCAACGATGCGGCCGCAGCCCTCGAGTCGGGCTCGGATCAGCAGCCGCGTCCGCGGCTGGACGGCAAGACGTACGACCGCGAAGTGGCCCGTCTGCAGATCGAGCTCTCGAAGCTCCAGGAATGGGTGCGTGTCCAGGGCTGGAAGCTGGCCCTGATCTTCGAGGGGCGCGACGCGGCCGGCAAGGGCGGCGTGATCCAGCGCATCACCGAACCCTTGAACCCGCGCTACGCGCGCGTGGTGGCGCTCGCGGCGCCCACCGAGCGCGAGCGGACGCAGTGGTACTTCCAGCGCTACGTGGCGCACCTGCCGGCGGCCGGGGAGATCGCCCTGTTCGACCGCAGCTGGTACAACCGCGCCGGCGTGGAGCGCGTCATGGGCTTCTGCACCGACGAGGAGTACCGCGAGTTCCTGCGCTCCTGCCCCGAGTTCGAGCGGATGCTCATCCGCTCGGGCATCAGGCTCATCAAGTACTGGTTCTCCGTCAGCGACGAGGAGCAGGAGCGGCGCTTCCAGGACCGCATCGCCGATCCCACCAAGCGCTGGAAGCTGAGCCCCATGGACTTGGAGTCGAGAGCGCGCTGGGTCGAGTACTCCAAGGCCAAGGACGAGATGTTCGCCTCGACCGACACCCGGCAGTCACCCTGGTGGGTAGTCCCCTCCGACGACAAGCGACGCGCCCGCTTGAACTGCATCCACCACCTGCTCTCGATGGTCCCCTACACGGACCTGACCCCAGAGCCGATCGTGCTGCCGCCGCGACAGCGCGACGAGGGCTACGTCCGTCCCCCGATGTCCGACCAGACGTTCGTGCCGCAGGTGTACTGAGGGGCGCGGCGAGTGGGCGGCTTCCGGCGGCTCACATGCCCCGGTAGCGATCCTCCAGCCTCGCCTCGATCTCGTCGGCGATGGCGAGCGCTGCCCGTCCGGCGAACCGGTCCACCAGCCTGCCCAGCAGCGGCTGCCGGAGTCGCACGCGCGACGACTTCGCGGCCACCCCGGCGAACTGGGCCGCGACTTCCACCGCCCGCTCGAGGTCGCCGATCTCGTCCACGAGTCCGAGCTCGAGCGCACGGCTCCCCAGCCAGACCTCGCCGGTCGCTAGCTCCCGAACCCGCTCCACCGGCATGTGTCTGGCGGCGGCCACGCGGGTCACGAACGCCTCGTAGATGGCGTCGACCAGCTCTTGCTCCTTCGCACGTTCTTCGTCCGACTCGTCCCGCCATGGCGCGCCCATGTCCTTCAGGCGACCGGCTTTGCGCACGCTGACGGTGACGCCCGCGCGGTCCAGCAGGCGGGGGAGGCGTGGGCCCGCGGAGATCACGCCGATCGAGCCCACGATCGCGTTCGGGTTCGACAGGATCCTGCGGGCCGGAAGCGCGGCGAGGTAGGCGCCGGACGCCCCGGTGCCGCGGATCGCGGCCACCAGGGGCTTGGCGCGCGCGAGCCGCTCAAACGCTAGGTACAAGTCGTCGGACGCCGAGGCGGACCCACCTGGCGAATTGATGTCGAGCACCACGCCCGGCACGCGCCGTGAACCGCGGAGGTGCGCGGCCAGCTCGGCGAGCACCGAGCTGTGGCCGCCCCCGGAGATGGGCCCGTAGAGGCGGACGATGGCGATGCGGCCGGCGGGGAGGTGGACGTGAATTCCCGGCACGAGCTTGGCGAGCTGCTCGCGAACGGGCGTGTCGTGAGGTGTGGGTGTGGGATTCGGGAGGGGAGGGTTCGCTATGCGCATGACGCGTTGCAGCCTACTCCAACCCGGGGCCGGAGGGCAGGGCGCCGTCGTTCCTGTTCGTGGGCTCGGCCTGTGGCTCGGGCGGCAGCAGCGCCGACGGGTACAGCACCGCGAGCGTGTCGTTAAGCGCGGCGGCAACCGGAGCGGCGAGGAGGCCGCCGAGGATGCCCCAGATGGACAGCCCGACGAGTACTGCGAGGAGGGAGATTGTGGGATGCAGGTGGCTGCGCGGAACCAGCTGCGCGACTTCGTCCCCGATGTTCGAAACGCCCAGAGAGCAGAGCGTTTGCGGCCTCTGACCTGGTCGGTGCCTCGCCCTCACGTGGGCGTAGGGCGGGTCGGCTAGTCGGGGGGCTGCGCAAGACGCGCTGGTGCAGGCCAAGGCCGAGGTCGAGCCTTGGCCGCGGGCCGTCACGACGGACGTGGAATCCGTGGCGCCGGAACGTCGCTCGTCGTGGGTCTTGGCGCGCGACACATCTCTGGTGTCAGCGAGGCGCTCCGGGCTGTGCCACCGGGCCGCTGTCCGCTACCGGTCCGGCTGCGCGCCACCGCACACCAAAGCCTCCGCGAGGGTTTTCCGCGCGCCGTGTCACGCTATTGGCCGATCCGGGTAGACTGGCAAAGCTACGAAAGCGGCTGGACGGGGCCTCGCGGTTGCCGTCATCGTCCAGTCACACTGCCACCCCACACTGCTGGAACCATGTGGATCTTTAAGCGCTCCCCTGCCACCCTCCCGTCACCCGACCAAGCACTCCCCGGCCGGCCAACGCCGATCGCCGCCGCGGAGCGGCACCACGTTAGCGGGCGCCCGCTGAGCGGACCCTGGCCGGACGGCCTACACACCGCAGTCTTCGCCCTGGGTTGCTTCTGGGGTGCCGAGCGGAAGTTCTGGGAGACACCGGGGGTCTACAGCACGGCTGTGGGGTACTCGGGTGGATTCACCCCGAACCCCACCTACCAGGAAGTGTGCACAGGCCGGACCGGGCACGCCGAGGTCGTCTTGGTCGTCTACGACCCGGCGGTGGTGAGTTACGAGGAGTTGCTGCGCGTCTTCTGGGAGGAGCACGACCCCACTCAGGGGATGCGGCAGGGCAACGACGTCGGCACGCAGTATCGGTCGGCGATCTACGTAGCAGATGCGGAGCAGCGGCTCACCGCCGAGGCCTCCCGCGAGGCCTACCAGGAACGCCTAACTCTGGCGGGCTACGGCTCGATCACGACCGAGATCCGCGATGCAGGGACCTTCTACTACGCCGAGGGCTACCACCAGCAGTACCTCGCCAAGCATCCCGAGGGCTATTGCGGTGTGGGGGGCACCGGGGTGGCGTGCCCGGTCGGGCTGGGGCTGGGCGTCGGCTCGCACGCGTCCTCGCCTCCTGGGCCGTCCTAGCGGCTCTCGGAGCACGCGAGGCCTACCGCGTCGGCTTCCGCAGGCTCTCTAGCGCCGGGTTGTGATACCACCCGCACCAGCCCACTTGCAGTCGTGGGGGAGCGTCTGGGGAGCGGGGCTCATCGACGACCTCTGTTCGGGCGTAGTCGCGGAGCTGGTCGAGCTCTCCCTCGCGCCGTACCTGTCTCGCTCGCTCAGGGAGTCTCGGTCGCCGGTGGTCACATGAGGTTGCCGCGTGGCGCTCGAGCGTTCGTGCGGGAGGGACGCCCCTACGACGACGCCCCGCCCCGCGCGATCGCAACAGACGCGACGATGGCAGCGAAGGTGGCGTCGGCGGCCGCCGCGTCCGGTCCCGCCAGGCAGGTGTCGAGAGCGATCCAGCCCGTCGTTTCGCCGACCGACGGCAGCACGATTTCGACCGACTTTGAGCCACCGATGGCCCGACACCCCTCGGCGGCCGATCCACTGATGCGGCGAGCAGGATGACCCCCGACGGTGATCGGCTTGCCTCCCGTTGGCGGCCGCGAGTTCGGCATCCCGTTCTCGCGGACCGCGACCACGAGCCTGCCCGGGACGAGCTGCATGACCGGCAAGGGATGGCAGACGCCACCCTGCGCCGTGTCTTGGCATTCGCTCGGTAGCGCAAGAGGGCTCAGGTACATCAAGGTCACGTTGCCGCTCGGGTTCAAGAACCCTGGCCGCACGTGCCAGCTCGACGGGGCATCTAGAGACACAGGCCCAGCAACCACATGCTGGGACTCGGACGGCGTCTTCGTCGGCCTCGCGGACCCCGGAACGGCCAGCGGAGTCGATGCGCAGCCTGCGACGAGCAGGCCCCCACAGACGACGAGAGCGGCGATGCGCGTGCGGGTCATCCTCACCGCCGGGGAGGTAGATCCGAAGTCACCAGGCACCATGACGCGACCACTTTCAGCGTGGTTCCGGATCGTCGCGCTAGCTGGGAGCCGGCCGTGGCGGCGGATCGACTGGCGCTTGCGTCGCCCGCGCACAATGCCTGCATGGCCGAATACGGGAGCAGCGTCGGGTCAGCGATCGGCGGCGTCGGATCGTCCATCGGCGGGGCGTTCGGGGCGATGGGGTCGTCGGTCGGCGGGCTCCTCAGCGGGGCGGTGGGCGCCGCGTCGAGCAGTGCGCCGATCGTCCTGGCAGCCGGCGCCCTTCTGGTTCTGTTCGCCGTCGTGTTTCTGCGCCGGGCACTTCGCTAGCGGCGCGCTGCCGGCACGACTCCGGCCGCGACGCGGAACGGGGCGAGGATGCCCGTGGCCTCTGGACGCTCACGCGAGGGAGGTCCGCTGGAGCGGGCCCACGCATCCACACACGGGCCTGCGCGGGCGTGTGCGCGTTCTTGTGGCGTCTACCACGGGGGCGTAGGGCTTCATGGCGACCGATGGTTGCCTCACGCGCTCATGACCGCGCCCGCGCGCAGCGGCGGCAGACTCCGACGGCCGGTATCTCAGCTGATCGCTCGACGCGCTCTACGAGCCCCCGGCGGTATACGCCGCGGGTGTGGCCGTCATCCTCGATCCCCAGTTCATTCAGCGATAGCTGCCGACCACAGCGTGCCTCGGCCTGTGCTCTCAGCTCAGGGACTAGCGGCCCGCTGAGGAGGACGTCTCCGGTCGCCAGGTGCCACAGCCCGGAAGGTGCCCAGCCCTTGCGTCCCACCCGGCATGGCAATCCTTGACCTCCTGCCGCATCCACTCACCCGCCAGGGGCACCACGGGCGGCCGGGTGACCTGTCCTGCGCCGATGGCGCACCTCCCGGAATTACTGCCCAACGTACCCGGCTCTCGACTAGCTCGGCAGCGGGTCTGGGGTCATGTCCTCCTCGCGACCCTGACCAAGCAGCTCAGTCCGCGGACCTGGGCGGCCGGACGTCCGAGTGTCGCGCGGGCGCGATCCGATCGACCAACAGGCGGTTGACGAGGAGCGTGTCGTACCGGGAAACGACCCGGCCGGCTGGCGAGTCGTAAGCGATGGTCGCCTCGGTGAGCGGGACCATGACCTGCCGGCGATGAAAGAAGCCGGGGACCGGGTCAGGACCGGGGACGGCGTGGAGGCTGCCGCTCACGTCGTACTGCCCGAGCCGGAGCTCCACCGGGCAGGACCGGGTCCGCGTCCGGCGCCGTGCGTTCCCCTGCGGCCCGGAGACTGCCACGGCATACATCTCGTCGCGCCTGACGGCCACCTCGGGAAGCGCCAGCTCGTGGCCATCCTCGAGGCTCTGCACCGACGGGTCCACGAGCCTGACCTCGTCGTGCTGGTTCAGCAGGTCGGTCACGCGGTCAGCCGAGAGGGCCAGATGGCCGGAGGCCCGGGAGTCGTCCGAGTAGACCGTCAGCTCGACGAGTGGGGCGGGCGAGACATCTGGTGCGAGGGCCTCGATCGCGTTCATCATCTCGTCTCCCCTCTGTTGTGGGTCGGTGGTGCCGACCGCGTCTGGACAGTACCTCTGGGGGTAGGACTTTCGAGCCATGGGACGACGGAAAGCGGTGCGCGCATGCGCCACTTCTCGTGCCCGCGTCCAGCGGCGGCGCGGTGGTAGAGCGGCTCGAGTTTGTCGTCGGGGGGTTAGCGTGCCGACGACGGGCGGGACGGGCCGCTCGATGCGGTGGCTGTGGGAGTCATAGCCGGGACCGTGCAGCGAGCCGGCGTCGTAGACGTAGACGGGGCATAGCCTGACCGGGCGATGACGGGGGACCGGGGGGCGAAGTCCGCACTGCGCTGGTTCGCCGACTGGGCAAGAGAGGGCTAGCCATGGATCGACGCCGTGGCACTCTCCTTGCGGTGATTCTGGGGTCGGGCATCGTGTTCCTCGACTCGACGGTCGTCACCGTCGCCTGTGGAGGATCGGCGAGGACCTGCCCAGCCACCTGTTCGGCGCGGTGGAAGGCGAGACGTGCGTCGCAACGCGTACCTACTCATGCTCGGCGCGCTGCTGGTCATCGCCGGCGCGCTCTCTGATACGTATGGCCGAAGGCGCATGTTCGCGGTCGCGCTGGTTGGGGTTGGCGTCACGTCGGGGGTACCCGCGTAGGGTTGGTCCAGCGGGATCGTGGTCGCCGTGCGGACGATCGTCGAATCACCCCGCCTACCGGCCGAGCCCACGGCGGGATGGGATTCAGCCCGCAGGCCGGATCGCCTGTCTCGCTGGCCCCGCGCTCTCGATCAGCTCGACCGCTGCGGCAGTGAGCTGGGGACCCAGCCGCAGGATCCGGTCGACTCCCGCCGAACGGAGCATCAGCCGGTCGCCGTCTTGGCGGGCCTGCTGGAGGGTGCGGCGCGGCACGACCAGCGTCTGCGGCCACGCACCCGTTAGCGCGGTCACGCCCTCGAATTCGGCAAGCACGATAAGTTCCGCGGCTGTGACTGCGAGCAGGGCCCCGCGCCCGCGGCCATTGCCGAGGCGCGCGGGAACCAGGCCAAACAGCATCGCCACGCCGCGTTCACCACTCTCCAGCGACACCTCGTCGGCGACTGTGGCCCACTCCCCGGGCACTGTCCGGGTCCCCACCGTGCGTACTCCGAGCCACGGCACCTCGCCGCGCGCATCCCCCTCGATCCTGCGTCGCAACCATGCGAGGGGCGTGGACAGAAGGGCCCGGGAGTCGGCGGCGTATCTCACGGAGAGCCGGACGTCTGCGCTGCGCACGGAGAGTCGGCGATAGTAGAGCACCGCGAGGTCCTCGATCGCACCGATCCGGTCGACCGGGACCACCGCCGCCGGATCTCTCCCGCGGCCCTCGACCCACAACCCGGTGGCCCGCTCGCCGAACCCCAGAACCTGTCGGCGTCCTGTCACGTACCGTCGGCAGGATCGATCGATGGGCCGGGTGGAGGCGGGTAGGACGAGGGATCGATCCAGGGGCAGAGAGCCGCAGGCGAACCGCAGGGTCCGCAGCACGCCGGCCGGCAGATCGGCATCGCACGTGGGTGCGAGGAACCCGGCTATACGCGCGTAGGGACGGCCCCGGGAGACGGTCGTGCGGGGGACCGGCGACTCCCACGTCTCGGCGGGATCGACGATCTCGCGTCCGCCGCGATCGGCATCCGGCGCCGAGGCGCCACTCAGCAGCCAGCTCAACTGCGCGCTCGGGACCTCACGTCCGAAACTCGGGCGCGCTCGGGCCGCCTAACTCCGGTGACGGCCAACCTACCGTGAGGCGCAGGCAGCCCTGACCGTCCCGGGGGATCCTTCCCGTCCATGACCCACTACGCTCGCACCTCTGGCGCCCGTGCCGCGCGTGTCAGGCGGGACAATGGACCGTGCCGAACGGCCCGCAATGGCCGAGCTTGACGGCACGGTGGAACACCGGCATCTCGTGCTGCCCGGCCAGCTCCTCGGGTCAGCTGGCCGGAGGCGTTGCGCTGGCGATATCCGGCGACTGCCAGATGTTGGCTTTCGCCTTCTGCGCTGCGTACCAGTTCGTGAACGCAGATCCCTGCAGCGTGGTGAGCTGAGACGCGTCCACCGGGCGAGACTCCTTCTGGGTAACCTCGTACAGGTAGATCCCGTCCGACTCCTTCTGCGGGTCGCTGACCCCTCCGACCTTTAGGCCGAAGAGAACGTTCTCGATAGTCTGGTCGAGTTGCAGTGGCGCCACCCAGCCCATGTCGCCGCCGGCCACCGCGTCGGTCGCGTCGGAGTTCGCCTTGGCGATTGCCGAGAAGCTCGCCCCGGGTGCGGCCAGCTCCAGTTGGAGCTGGCCGATCCTATCTTGCGGGGAGAGCCGGCTTGCCACGTACAGGATCACGTGGTAGCCGTACGGCGACTTGACCGGGCCGATGATCTCGTCGGCCGTATGCGTGCCGGTGAAGAGCGGGGCGGAGAACTGGGCGAC
This sequence comes from uncultured Chloroflexia bacterium, assembly GCA_963835945.1. Classification (GTDB taxonomy): domain Bacteria; phylum Chloroflexota; class Limnocylindria; order Limnocylindrales; family CSP1-4; genus JAJYNJ01. The sequence goes on along the minus strand of CAWIHR010000064.1, from coordinate 29,251 downwards.
CATCTGCGCCTGGGTGAACCATCCCAGATCGCCGCCGTTCGCACCCGACGTGGTGTCATTGCTGTCCGACTTGGCCAGCACCGCGAACTCCGCGGCGCGCTTCGTGGGGTCGCTGATCGCACGCAGCTGGTCCGCGACCGCCTGCGCCTTCTTCTCCGCCGCTGCCCACGACGGATCGCTGGTGGGGATCGACGACGCGTTGTCCGGGTTGCCCTTGGGGCTGAAGAGGATGTGCGACGCGCGAACCTCTGGGCCAGTGATGGTATTGCCTTGGGAATCGGTGGTCGCGATTTCGATCTCCCACGCGTGGGCCTGCTCGATGTTGCCCTTGGTCGCCTTGTTGGTGACGGCGGTCTGCAGCGCCTGCGTCAGCAGGTCATAGCGGATCGCGGTGCGGTACGCGTTCACGTTCACGCCGGCTTGCTGGAGCCCTTTGTCGTAGTTTGGGTCGGTCTTGGCCGGCACGATGTCGGTGACTTTCCCGATCCGGTACGTGCCGTCCGACCCGAGTATCACGCCGGTCATCCCGTTCAGGGGAAGCTTGAAGAGCGCGTTGACCCAAGCCTGGTCGGTCGTGTCGGATGCCGAGATGTATCCGTAGTCTCCACCCTTCGTCCCACTTGGGTCGGTGCTGTACTGCTTTGCCACCTGCGCGAACGGCGTCCCGGCCTTTAGGGCCGCGAGTGCCGCGTCGGCACTCGCCTTGGCCGCTGCCTGCTGGGCCGCCGTCGGCCCCGTCGAGGGCGACGCCGAGGGGGCGGTGCTCGGCGGGGTCGATGCGCCGGCCGGGGTGGAGGCTGCCGGAGACGGAGCAGGGGGGGAAGCCGCTGAGGCGCCGGGGCCAGGCGATGCGGCGGGTGCGGCACTCGCGGCGGGCGAGCCGCTAGGGCCGGACGAGCCACTCGCGGATAGCGACGCGGACGGCGACGGCGTAGCCAGCGCGGCGGGTGTCGCGCCCGGCTGGACGAAGATCGCCAGGACCTTGCGCTGCTCAGGTGTGGTCGCTTCCTGCCTGAGCTCGGCGTCGACGGCGGCCTGGCTGACGGTCACGCCCATCTGTTGTGCCAGCTGTCCCTGGAGCACGCCGTCGATTAGCTCGCCCGCGGCGACCTGAGGAAGCGACTGCAGCTGCTGCTCGAGGTCCTGCTGCTCCTGCGAGGCGGTCTGCTGGTCAACCGCCCCCGATGCGACCTCGCTTTGGAGCTCGTCCAGGATTGCGTTGATTCGGTATTGGTCAACGGCCTGTTGCTGGCTCCATTGGTCTTTGTTGATCGAGACGCCGTTCACCGTGGCGATGGCGGCCAGGTGATCCTCGTAGAACATGATGCCAACGCCACCGGCCAGGATGGCGACGGCCACGACGATGACGCCGATGAAGCCGAAGGTGACGAGGAGCTGCTGCCGCTGGTCGTCGCTTACGGATGTGCGGCGCTTGCGGTTCGATGTGGCGCGTGGCGGACGGAAGGTCATGGCGTGTTCAGGATCCCTGTGTGCATGGGCGCCGACATGCGGCGCGGGGCCTCAAGAGTACCGCCTCTGCGGGGCGTTCCGCTGAAACGATCAGGATCGCTGGCTTCCTTCGTTGCCCCGATCGCGCAGGAAACGCTCGATGTCGGCGATCAGGTCGTCCCCGGTCGGCTGCGACTCCGCGTCCACGCGGGCCTCCAGCCGCGCCACGTGCGCGCGTGTGGTCTCGTCCGCGGCGACGGCGAGGTCCAGTCGAGCCTGGATCTGGCGCGCTTCGTCCGGAAGGCTGCCCAGGGGGAGCTCGGCGCCGAGGTGGCGGCCCAGGACCCGGAGCAGCTCGATCGCCGCGGCCGGGCACGGGCCCGTGACGTAGTGCGGAACATTCGCGAAGTACCCTACGGCCGGGATCCCCGCCGCCGAGACCGCCATCTCGAGCACGGACAAGGCCGCCGCCGGCACTCGCAGCACGCCTTCGGGGCCAGCCTCCACTCCGCCGCGGAGCATGTCCGGGCTCGACGCCGTCCCCATCACGCGCACGGGCCTGGTGTGCGGGACGGCGCCAGGGATCGCGCCTACGCTGATCCACTCGACGACGCCCAGGCGCCTGGCCAGGTCGACCACCGACTCGCACAGGTCATGCCAGCGATAGTCCGGCTCCGGGCCCGCGATTACGAGCACGTCCCGCCGTCCGACTCTGGCGCGCCGGACAGCCAGCTCCGGCCACGTGATCTCGCGGGGCCTGCCGTCCAGGATCTCGAGGGCGGGGCGGCGTGCGCGGTAGTCGAATAGCGCATCCGCGTCGAAGGTGGTGATCACGTCGCCGCCCTCGGCCACCTGGTTCGCCGCCGTGGTAGCCGCGGCTCCTGCATCCACCCACCCGTCGAACGCCACGATCAGGGCTGGGGAGTCGAGCTGCGGGATCTGGCCGAGCCGATAGAGCGTCACGCAGAAAGGATAGGGCACGTGCCCGTCCGGTTGCTCGTGTACGGGCAACCGCGTGGCGGCGCGGGTGCAAGCCTCAGGCCGCTCGCGTCTTGCTAGGGTAGGCCCGACGGCCCACGGCCACCACTGTCGCCGCACCGCCGTCCGGGTCGCCGCTACCGGCCGGATGGCGCTGCCGCAGTCTCGCTTACATTCGCGCAGCTGCGCAAATCAGCTGCAACCGCTCGTGCTGCCGCAGTTCAGGCACTTGTAGCAGGAGCCGTTGCGGACCATGATCGAGCCGCAGTCCGCGCAGCTGGGGGCGTCCGCCTGGGCCTGGAAGGCAAACTTCTGCGAGCGACCCAGTTGCATGCCTAGCGACTTCGAGGCGCCGCTAGGACCAGTCCCAGCGTGACCGTTCGAGCTGGCTGGCGGTGTCGACCGACCCGCCAGCGGGGATGGGCCGGACGACTCCGAAGCTGTCTCGGCCGCTGTCTGCTCAGGCCCAGCGGGGCGCAGGCTCGTCGCCGTGGCGGCAGGAGACGCGATCGCGTCCTCCGGGGCCGGTGCGCTGGCCGCGTGAGCGTCCGTCCCGGCGGGGCCCGCCGAACCAGCAGCGGGAGCAGAAAATGGGGCAGTCGCGGCCACGGCGGTGGAGCCCCTGGGCAGCCCCGCCGGCGCGTCGCCGGCCGTTGAAATCCCTGCCGCGGCGGACGGCTCGTCCTCCCGGCCCTCGCCCGATCGGTCGAGGATCCCCAGCGCCTCGCGCTCCTCCTTCGGCAGGAACCGCGATCCCAGCCACCGGAAGATGTAGTCCACGATCGACTTTGCGATCGGGATCTCCGGGTTGCCGGTGAAGCCGGCCGGCTCGAAGCGGACGTGCGCGAACTTGTTCACCAGGTCGCGCAGCGGCACTCCGTACTGCAGTGCGACGCTGACCGAAATGGCCATGGAGTCCATCAGGCCCGCGACTGTCGAGCCCTCCTTGGCCATCCGGATGAACATCTCGCCGGGCTGACCGTCTGGGTAGCAGCCGATGGTTAGGTAGCCTTCGTGACCGGCGACTTCGAACTTGTGCGTGACTGACTGGCGCTCGGAGGGAAGGCGCCGACGGTGTGGCTTCTTGGCCTCGGCCTGTGCCGACGCCAGCTGGCCTTCGAGCTGCGCGACGCGCGCCGTGAGTTCCGCCGTGGCGGCCGCGACCGCCTCCGATGCGACGACCTCGACCGCCTTCTCGGCGATGGACCCCTTCTTCCTGCCGGTACTCAGCGGCTGCGACCGCTTCGAGTTGTCACGGTAGATCGCGATCGCTTTGAGCCCGAGCCTCCAGCCCTCGAGGTAGACCTGCTCGATGTCTGTCGGCGTGGCTGTCTCGGGCATGTTCACGGTCTTGCTGATGGCGCCGGAGAGGAACGGCTGGACGGCCGACATCATCCGGATGTGGCCCATGTAATGGATCGAACGCTCGCCGTTGACCGGCTTGAACGCGCAGTCGAAGACCGATAGGTGCTCCTGTTTGAGGCCAGGCGCGCCCTCGATGGTCTCGTGCTCGTTGACGTAGCGAACGATTTCCTCGGCCTGGCGAGAGTCGTACCCGAGCGTGCGGAGTGCGGCTGGCACGGTCTGGTTGACGATCTTGAGAAAGCCTTCGCCGACCAGCTTCTTGTACTTGACTAGCGCGATATCGGGCTCGATGCCCGTGGTATCGCAGTCCATCATGAACGCGATCGTACCGGTGGGCGCGAGCAACGTGACCTGTGCATTGCGGTACCCGTGCAGCTCGCCGAGGGCGAGCGTTTCGTCCCACAAGTCGCGCGCTATGTCATGCACGCCTATCGGCACGCCGACCTCGGGGATGCGCTGGGCTGCCTCGCGGTGCTTACGAATCACGCGAAGGAACGGCTCGCGGTTCTTTGCGTACTCGACGAATGGGCCGCCGTGGTCGCGCGCGATGACCGCCGACTGGCGATATGCCTCGGCTGTCATGATCGACGTGAGTGCGGCCGCGAACGCCCAGCCACCGGGCGAGTCGTAGGCGAGGCCCCGGCTCATTAGGAGCGCGCCAAGGTTCGCGTAGCCCAGCCCGAGCGGGCGGAAGCGGTGCGAGTTCTCCTCGATCTTCGGCGTGGGGTAGCTCGCGTAGTCGACGACGATCTCCTGAGCGGTGATCGTCAGGCGGCACGCATAGCGATACGCGGCGACGTCGAACTCGCCGTCCTCGCGCACGAACTTCATGAGGTTGAGCGACGCCAGGTTGCAACTGGTGTCGTCGATAAAGCTGAACTCCGAGCACGGGTTCGTTGCGACCTGGCGCGCCGAGTTCGCGACCGGGTTCCAGTCGTTAATGGTCGTGTCGTACTGCATGCCGGGATCGCCGCAGACCCAGGCCGCCTCGGAGATCTGTCGGAGGATCTCCCGTGCCCGGAACGTGTCAGCCGGCTCCCCGGTGGTCACGTAGTGCGTGGTCCACTCGCCGTCGCGCTCGACCGCGCGCATGAAGTCGTCCGTTACGCGCACAGAGTGGTTGGCGTTCTGGAAGAAGACCGAACCGTATGCTTCGCCGGTGAACGAGGCGTCGTAGCCGGCCTCGATGAGGGCCCAGGCCTTCTTCTCTTCGAGCATCTTGCAGTTGATGAAGTCGAGGATGTCCGGGTGATCCGCGTCTAGGATCACCATCTTCGCGGCGCGCCGCGTCTTCCCGCCCGATTTGATGACACCGGCGAACGCGTCGTAGCCCTTCATGAAGCTCACGGGCCCGGACGCGATCCCGCCGCCTGCCATCTTCTCGCGGGCCGAGCGGATGGGGGAGAGGTTGGAACCGGCGCCGGAGCCGTACTTGAAGAGCATCGCCTCGGTCTTGGCGAGGTCCATGATCGACGCCATGGAGTCCTGGACCGAGTTGATGAAGCATGCGGAGCACTGGGGGTGCTCCTCGACGCCGACGTTGAACCAGACCGGCGAATTGAACGCCATCCTCTGGTGCAGGATGAGGTGGGTCAGCTCGGCGCGGAACGTCTCGAGGTCCTCGTCCGTCGCGAAATAGTGGCCCTCCACCGCCCACCCACAGATGGTGTCCACGACGCGGCTGATCAACTGGCGGACGCTGCGCTCGCGCCCTGGTGTCCCGAGGTGACCCCGGAAGTACTTGCTGACAACCACGTTGGTGGCCAGCTGGCTCCAGCTCTCTGGCACCTCGACGTCCGCCTGTTCGAAGACCACCTTCCCGCTCTCGTTGCCGATGCTGGCGGTCCGGGTCGTCCAGGCCACCTCGTCGTAAGGGTCGACCCCGGGGGTGGTCCAGTGGCGCTCGAAGGTGAGTCCCGCCGATTGTCCGCTCGAGCGCTCGTCCATGCTGGAGCTGGCGGATGTGGTCGCGCGGGCCATCGGTGGTCTCCCTCCATGCATGGATCTGGGCGCCCTCGCGGCCGTCCGGATCGCCGCCCCCGGGTCCGGCCGCAGACGCCCAATGTACCTCGCCGGTCGGCCCTGTCAAGCGCGACACCACAAGATGTTGTGGTGATCCTCGGCCATTGACCGCTACATGTGGTGTTTGAGAGCCACGGCCGATGGAGCGGTGATTGGCCTGCGCGTGGGTCTCCGTCCCCACCGAGCGCCCTCCGCGGTCGCTTGGCGCGGACGCCTGTGCGCGATCGGGGCTCGGGCGGCTGGCCCGTCGCCGTGCCGGCCGCGTGCCGGATCAGGGGAGCGTGGTCGGCGTGTTCAGGCCGCTGTACGCGTGCAGGCCGGAGAAGTACAGGTTCCCGAAGAATGTGAAGAGGATGGCGCCGAACCCGATAACGAGGATCAGGGCCGCAGGCCGGCCCGCCCAGCCGCGTTGGTTCCGCGCGTGCAGGTACACTGCGTAGATGAGCCAGGTGACGAGCGCGGAGGTCTCTTTGGGGTCCCAGCTCCAGTAGCTGCCCCAGGCAATGGACGCCCAGTACGAACCCAGAATGATCATTGTGGCGAAGATCGGAAATCCGATGATGACAGCCTGGTACGCCACCGCATCGAGCACGCGGTGCGACGGCAGCCAGGCGTAGCGGTCGGCGCTGCCCTGGAGTAGGTACCCGACGGCAGCGGCGAAGCTGGTCGCAAAGATGCCGTAACTGATCATGGCCATCGCGACGTGGACCGTCAGGAGCGGCGCGTTGTCCAGCGCCGGGACGAGGGGTTCGATCGTGGCGGGAAGCGTCGCGGCATACCCGATAAGGAATGCCGCCACGCCGAGGGGAAGGAAGCCCAGCGCACGGATCGGGTACCGCCGCTGCAGAAACAGGTATCCGCCGGTGATGCCCCAGCTGAAGGCGACGGAGAACTCGTACATGTTGCCCCACGGGCCGCGGCCCACGATGATCGCCCGGAGCAGCATTGATAGGCCGATCAGCGCCCAGGCGACCCAGGCACCGGTGATGGCGAGTCCGGCCACTGGAGTGGTGAACGCCGCGTCGTCTGCGTCGGTGCCCCCCGCTAGGGTGAAGGCGGCGCTCCCGAGTCCTGAGGCCGCGGGCCAATGCGCGTTCCCGGTGGGCGGGCCGTCCAGCCGCGCGGCATCGCGGTCGCGGACACTTGAGCCGCCGCCGAAATCTACAGTCCCGACACCGGCTAAGCGCTGGGCGGGTACGAGCGCGCCGAGCGACCGCCGGCCGACAGCCAGGACGACTGTCTGCGCGACGTGGAAGACGAACGCGAACACCAGCGCCAGCCCACCGCCGGTGAACAAGTAGAGCGACATCTGAGCCACTGAGCCGACTCCTTCTAGGGGCGCGCCGCCGGGATCAGGCCACGGCGGCGCCCCCGGGGGCGGGCCGCCACGAGGCGCCGTGAGCCCTGGCAGCTTGCCGAGCACGAAACGCGTCTCGCACGCCGAGCAAGTCTGGCGAGCCGCCGCGCCCACGGTCCTGTCGGCTGGGCACCGAACGTCCAGGTCTCGGCCGCATCCGAAGGAGCGTCCCGCGTGGAGCGAAGATGGGGGCGTCTCGCAGGCAGGATCTGCGTCCAGAGGTCCACGGCCGGCATGATAGCCCGAACGCCGGAGACCGTGCCATCTGACCCGGGCCGAACGGCAGGGTTCCACGTCCGGCAGCTCGGGGTCATTCGCCCGGGCGGTCGTGCCCGACCGCGACCGCGGCTACCATTCGGGCGATCGAACCTGATCGCTGTGGAGATGCGCATGCGCGAGGAAGCGATCGCCGCGAAGGCGACCACGCGGGCGGAGGCTGCCGAGTCGGTGAAGATCGCGGAGTCGACGCCGCCTGGCCCGCCCGTGTCGCAACGGCTTGCTGCTGCCGTGGCGAGTCGTGCCCCCGCGGATCCTGTCGGGTCCCCTCGCGACTTTTGGAATCGGTTGCGCGCTGCGGTCGGCGAGGCAGTCGTCGGCGACGAGGAGCCGCTGCGGCTGCTGGCGGTCGCGCTGCTGGCCGAGGGGCACGCGCTGATCGAGGACGTGCCCGGCGTTGGCAAGACGCTTCTGGCGCACGCGTTCGCGCGCGCGCTCGGGGTCTCCTTCGCGCGCGTGCAAGGGACGCCCGACCTGCTGCCGACCGACGTGACTGGCACCTCCATCTTGGAGGGTGGGAGCCTGCGGTTCGTGGGCGGCCCAGTCTTCACCAACGTGCTGCTCGTCGACGAGATCAACCGCGCGACTCCGAGGACCCAGTCCGCGCTGCTCGAGGCGATGCAGGAGCGGCAAGTGTCCATCGAGGGGATCACCCGGCCGCTGCCGATGCCGTTCTTGGTGCTTGCCACGCAGAACCCGATCGAGCTCGAGGGTACTTTCGCGCTCCCCGAGGCGCAACTCGACCGGTTTCTGGTGCGTGTTCGTCTGGGCTATCCCGACGAGCCGGCAGAGCGATCGATCGCGCGCCGCTACCGGGAGGGGCCGGAACCCCTGGGGCGGATCCGACCGATCGTAAGCCCGGCGGAAATCGCGGCGCTCCAGGCGGGCGCGCGAACCGTCCGCGTGGCGGACGAAGTCGAACGCTACTTGGTCGCGTTGACGCGCGCCACTCGCGAGCACCCCGACGTCCAGCTCGGCGCCAGCCCGCGCGCGAGCGTGTCGATGTATCGCGCGGCGCAGGCGTGGGCGCTGCTGTCAGGGCGCGATTTCGCGCTGCCGGACGACGTGCAGGCGGTTGCGCCGGCCGTGCTTGGCCACCGGCTGCTGCTAGACGTCGACCGCCAGCTGAGGGGCGCGTCCGTGGACCGCATCGTGGAGCAGGTGCTCCGGTCGGTCCCGGTTCCCATCGAGCGCACGTGACCGGGCAGCTCTGGCTGGGGATCGGGCTGGCCGTTCTCGGCGCACTCGCCGGAGCGCCCCCGCTGGTGCTCGTCGGCGTGCTCGTCGTGCTGATCGCACTGCTGCGTGGCCTCTGGACCCGCTACGGTCTGCGTGGGGTGGACTATGAGCATCGCTTGGCGACGGAGCGCGCTGTCTTTGGCGACGAGTTCGGGCTCGACATAGTCGTATGGAACCGCAAGCTCCTCCCGCTGCCGTGGCTGCGGGCGGACGACTTCGTGCCAGACGACCTGGTGCTGCGCGAGCGATCCCTCGTCCGATCGGAGCGGCCTGGGCTCTCCCTGCTCGACAACGCGTGGTCGCTGGCGTGGTACGAGCGGGTGGTGCGCCACCTGCACGTCGTTGCGAACCGCCGCGGCGTCTTTCGAATGAGCGCCGTCCGACTGCGCGTCGCGGATCTCTTCGCGCGCGATACTGCCGAGGAGGAGCGGTTGCTGCCGGTCGCGTTTGTCGTCCGGCCGCGAACCCTGCCCGTGCGCGAACGCCTGATCGATCGGTCGACGCTGGGCGAACGTGTTGCACCCACGAGCCTCTTCCGCGACCCAGCCCTCTTCGCGGGCGTGCGACCGTACCAGCCCGGGGATCCGCTGCGGCACGTGCACTGGAAGGCGACGGCGCGCACGGGACGGATGGTCGTAAAGCGGTTCGACCCGTCCCGGCAGCGTGAGTTGCTGCTTGCGGTCGATGTCCAGACGGTGGACGGCCCGCACTGGCTGATGGCATACGACGAGGATCTCCTCGAGGGGTTGTGCATCGCGGCGGCGTCGCTTGCGCGGCGAACGCTCGCTGAAGGCGCAGAGTGCGGGCTCGCCGCCGCCGTGTACGCGGGAACCGGGCAGCGAGTGGCGTGGGTGCCGCCCTCGGCCGGGGTCGAGCAGCTTGGCCGGATCGCCGACACGCTGGCGCGGGTGGTCCCGGGCGCCTCAGAGCCCTACGAGCGGTTGCTAGCGTCGCTGCCGCGCCGCGTGGGGTCGGGCGCCACCATCGTTGCGCTCACGGGTCGCGACCCGGGGCCGTTCCTGGGGGTGCTGCGCCGGCTGGCGCGGATGGGGTACGCGGTCCAGCTCGTGCTATTGGGACCTCGTGCGGCCGCCCGCAGCGCGGCCGCACGAGCGAGCGGGGTCGCGGCGCTCACGGCAGAGCTGGCCCCGGACTGGCGGACGAGCGATGCGCTGGTCGTCGGCGCCTGACCTCCTGCCGGCCGCCCTCGACGCTGTCGTCGAGGGCGCGTGGCTGGCGATCGCCTACCTTGCGCTACAGGTGCTGGGGGCGCACGGTCCGATCCTGCTCGGGCCGCTCGAGTTTGCGCTGCTGGCCGGCGCGGGGCTCCTCCTCGCACGGGGCCGCCTGACCCGAAAGGGACCGTCGTCGGTAGTGGTGGCAGCCGTCGCGGCGGCGGCGGGCGGATGGATCATGTCGCCGGCCGTTCGCGAGGCGCTGCTGGCCGGACGGGTGGATACGGCGCTCGGACTCCACACGGGCGGCTGGCTGGCTGGCCTCGCAGTTGTCCGGGGAGCGATGCACGCCGGGCGATCCGACGACGACCTCATCGTGTCTCGGCTGCTGGCCTGGGGAGTCCCGGGACTTGCGATCCCATGGCTCCTCGCCCAGGTGGCTACCCCCGCTGCGCGTGCCGCGTTCTCCGAGCCGGCCTTCGTTGCCACGCTGACCTTCGTCGTCGGCGGGCTGCTCGCCGTCGCCGTCGCTAGGCTCGACTCGCTCGGGTCACGGTCCGGCGTCGGCTGGCGGAACAACCCGACGTGGCTGCTGGTACTCGGACTGGTCGTCGGGTCCGCCCTCCTCGTCGCGCTGCCGCTGGCGGCTATGCTTGGGGTGCCGGTCGAGGCGGCGGTCCGCGGCGCGGCCGGCCCTGCCTGGCTGGTGGTTGCTGGCGCGATTGTGCTGCTCGCGATCCCCGCCGGCCTGCTCGCGGCGGCGCTGGTCGCGCTGTTCCGTGCCGTCCTCGGTCCTGGTCATCCGGTCGTGACCCCGTCGGCTCCCCACGCGACCGCCCTGCCGGTGACCCCAAGCGCCGCAGGCGTCGACACGGTGTTCGCGATCGTCACCGTCATCGTGATCCTCCTGGTGCTCGTGCTGATCGCGCGGCGCGTGCTTGTGGCCGATGGGGCGCGGCGCCCGCCGAACGACGAAGAGCGCGGGATCGTGCTCCCCGGGAGCTCGATCCGACCTGCCCTGGCGCTCCGGAGGTGGCGGCCACGCGCGGCCGCACCCGTACCGCACGACGCCGTGACGGCGTACGTGGCGACCATCGACGATCTGAGCAGGGTCTCCCGGCTCGCCCGGGGAGGCGACGAGACGCCCGCAGCGCACGCCCATCGGCTGCGGGCCTCGGGTTTGGGGATGCTGCCACTCGAGCTGCTCGCCGCCGACTATGCTCTCGTTCGGTACGCTGGCCGCGCCCTGACACGGGCGGAGGACCGGCGTGCACTCGCCCGCTGGCGTCGCGCCCGCGCTAGGGCACGCGCAGGCGCTGCCGCCGACGAAGGCCTCGCCGCCGATGCCCGCCACGGCGGCGACATCCCGCCGGTGACGCGGAGCCGACAGGCGATGATGGACGAGCCGGGCGGGGACGCGTGATGGCCCCCGCCGACGCCACCCCGCCGGCGCCGTAGCCCTCGCCAGAGACCGCTGCCTGGTGATGCGCCGGGGAGGGGAATGGATCTTCCCTGAGGGGCATCTAGGTGTAATTCACGAATAGGTTGTTGACGCCCGAGAGCCTTCCAGACTCGATGTGGGTAACCAGCTGCACACCCACGGGGAGGCTCTCGTGGCACATCGTAGGGCGAGATTGACGGTGTTCGGCAGGCAGCTCCTGGTCGATCGGGTGGCGGTCGACGGATGGACCATGGCCCGGGCGGCGGAGGCGGCCGGCGTGAGCCGCCAGACCGCCACCAAGTGGGTGCGGCGGCATCGGGAGGCCGGCCCCAACGGGCTGGAGGACGCGAGTTCGCGACCGAGCCGCTCGCCGCGGACGCTTCCGGCCGAGACGGTGCGCGCCGTCCTCGTCGCCCGCCACCAGCTGGGCGACGGGCCCCATCGGCTGGCCCCGCTCGTCGGCGTGCCGCGCTCGACCATCGGCGACGTCCTGTGCCGCCACGGCTTGTCGCGCCTGCGCGATCGGGATCGACCCACCGGCATCCCTATCCGCTACGTGCGGGAACGCCCGGGCGAGATGCTCTACCTCGACGTTAAGAGGCTCGGGCGCATCCCCGCTGGCGGCGGCCACCGGTTCCGGGGCCGTGGCGGTGACACCCCGCGTGCCCACGCCGGCTACGACTACGTCCACCAGGCGCTCGATGATGCGAGCCGTGTCGGCTACGTCGAGGTCTTCGGCGACGAGCGCGGGGTGACCTGTGCCCGCTTCCTCCGTGACGCCGGCGCCTTCTTCGCCCGCCTCGGCGTGCGCATCGAGCGGGTGCTGACCGACAACGCCAGGAACTACACCGCCTCGCGGGCCTTCGGGGAAGCGCTGGCGGATCTGGGCGCCCGCCACAAGCGGACCCGGCCCTTCCGACCGCAGACCAACGGCAAATCCGAACGGTTCAACCGCACCATGCTCGACGAGTGGGCGTACGCGCGGGCCTGCACCTCGAACGACGAGCGCCTGGCGGCACTCGACCCCTGGCTCCACCATTACAACCACGGGCGACCCCACACCGCGCTCGGAGGGCTCACGCCGATGCAGGTCCTCGTCAACAACGTGTCCGCGAATCACACCTAGAGCCCGGCGAGGCCCCCGAGGAGACGGCCCGACGCGAGGTGCTGGAGGAGACAGGGCTGGAGATCGACGTCGGGGAGCGACTGGGCTCGACGCGACGTGGATCTCCAGCCCCCGACGGCCGCTGGAACCGGAAGGTGGTTGACTGGTTCGTCGGATGGCGCGTCGGCGGCGATGTTCGTCTCGAGCCGATCTTCCACGAGGCGGCGTTTTTCGGCCGCGAAGAGGCCCTCGGCCTCCTGACCTTCCCGGCCGACCGGGAGTTGGCGCAGCGGGCGTTCGCGGCATCTGCACGCAGTCGGGAGACGCCGCCCGGTGTTGCCTGACGCGGAGGCGAACCGGGGACTGCTCGTTCCGACTGCTCTAGGTGTGATTCCCGGACACGTTGTTGACGAGGACGCTCATCGGGGTGCGGCCGTAGAGTGAACCGTGCGGTCGGCCCGTTGTTGTAGTGGTCGAAGCCAGGGGTCGAGTGCCGCCAGGCGCTCGTCGTTCGAGGTGCAGGCCCGCGCGTACGCCCACTCGTCGAGCATGGTGCGGTTGAACCGTTCGGATTTGCCGTTGGTCTGCGGGTCGGAAGGGCCGGGTCCGCTTGTGGCGGGCGCCGATCGCCGCCAGGGTCGCGGCGAACGCCCGGGACTCGGTGTAGTTCTTGGCGTTGTCGGTCAGGACTTGTTCGATACGCACCCCGTGACCGGCGAAGAACGCCGCCGCGTCGAGCAGGAAGCGGGCGCATGTGGTGCCGCGCTCGTCGCGGAATGGCTGCACGCAAGGCGACCCGGCTCATGTCGTCGATCGCCACGTGCAGGTAGTCGTAGCCGGCCCCATGCGACCGCGGGGTCCCGGTGATTCGGCCGAGGAAACGATGACCACCCCCATGGGGATCCGTCCCAGCTTCTTGACGTCGATGTGGAGCAGCTCGCCCGGCCGTTCGCGGACGTACCGGATCGGGACTCCCGAGGGTCGGTCCGTATCGGCGAGACGCGACAGGCCATGTCGGGAGAGCACGTCGCCGATCGTCGAGCGCGGGCTCCCGACGAGGGATGCCGAGCCGATGGGGCCCGAACCGATGGGCATGCCGGGCGGCGAGGATGGCATCGACCTGCTCCTGCGCCAGGGCCCGTGGCGAACGATGGGGCCGCGACGTCCGGTCCACGAGCCCGGCCTCACCCTCGGCCTCGAACCGTCGCAGCCACTTCCAGGCCGTCTGGCGGCTCACCCCGGCCATGTCCGCCGCGTGGGCCACGGCCATCCCGTCCATGACGATCCGATCGACCAGAAGCCGCCGGCCGAGCGCGGTGAGCTTCGCCCTACGATGTGCCACGAGAGCCTCCCGTTCGATGTGAGCTGGATACCCACACCGAGCTCGAGAGGCTCTCGCTTGTCAACAACCTATTCGGGAATGACAGCTCAGTGGCCGCGGCGCGGGTTGCCTCGCTTCCGGGTCGCGCCTCTCCCCGGCGCCCAGGCTGGCCGCTCGGCGTCCAGCTCTCCGTCGGCTCTACTGTCGCCGGTCCTGGTGGCGTTGCCGCCACGGCTCCCGTCGCGGGTGCCGATCACCTCGCCTGACCCGGGCGTCCGGCGAGACGCGCCCGCGGGAAGCGGCCCTCCGATCGACGCTCCGGGTGCCCGGGCGACCGCCGCCCCGTTTAGGCGGTCCTCGAGCCAACCGACGGGCCGGGCCCGCCCGCCGGCGTGTCGGACCTGTTCGGTTAGCGCTAGGTCGTTGGTGACTACTAGGACCCCGGCGCGGTCCGGGAAGGGCCTCGTCTCCACCAGTTGGACGATCAGCGCGTCCGCGCTCACGCGGCCGGCGTGGCGGATCGCCAGTCCGCGCCGGACACGCATTCGCGACGGTGCTCCGGGGTCGGTTGGGCCGTCGAGCACAACGACGGTGTCGACGTCGGGCGGCACGGCCGCAACCAGACGCGGCAGCAGGCCGCGCAACGACGCCGGACCGGCATTGCCCGCTACGGCGTGCAGGAGGTTGTTGCCATCGACGAGCAGCGCCGCCACGTCGTCCCATGGCCGGGCCGGTCGAGTCACGCCGAGATCCGGCCGGCTGCGCCGCGGCAGCGATCACGCCCTACCATGGCCGCATGCTCCTCCTGGTCGATCTCGACGGCGTCGTGTATCGCGGCCATGAGCCCGTCCCTGGCGTCGCCGCGGTGCTCTCTGAGCGCGTGACCGCGGGCGACACCGTGCTGTACTGCACGAACAACTCCAGCCGCTATCGCAGCGACTACGTGGAGCAGTTGGCGTCGCTCGGTGCCCCGGTCCAGCCCGACTGGGTGTTCACGTCGGCTCGCGCGACAGCCCTCGAGCTGGCTGCCGCCGACCCCCCGGTCCGCGTTGCCATGATCCTCGGTGGGAGGGGCCTGGTCCGCGAGATCCGCGACGCGGGGATCCGAACCGTGCCGCCGACTCCACGTGGCCTTGCGGCCGACCCGGACGTGGTGGTGGTCGGCATCGACCGGCGGCTGACGTACGCGCGCCTTGCGGCGGCCGCGCAGGCGGTTCGCGAAGGATCGCGGTTCGTGGCCACGAACCGCGATCCGGTCTTCCCAGCCGCCGAGGGGCTCATGCCCGGCGCTGGCTCGATCGTGGCGGCGCTCGAGGTCGCGGCGCGCCGCCCCCCGGACCTGGTGATCGGCAAGCCTGGCCCGATCCTGTTCGAAGCGGCCGCCCGTTCCGTTGGGTGGAGGCCTCAGGACGCGATCGTCATCGGTGATGGAGCACTCACGGACATCGCGGCGGCCTGCAGTGCCGGAGCCCGTTCCGTGCTGATGCTTACCGGCGTGACGAGCCGGAGCGAGGCCGAGGCGCTGCCAACCGACCGTCGGCCTACGCTCGTCGCGGCGGACGCCGGCGAGTTGCGCACCGCGCTGCGCCGGCTGGAGGCGCTGCCGGCCACCGTCTGACTGGTTCGCCGTCCGCCGCCCGGCGGCGGACGGCGCGCGCGGACGGAACGCTCGCGCGTCCACGCGAGTCCTCACGGCAGAACGCCCGCCTCGGCGGCCGCGAACGCGTCAAAGGCGCGCAACAGGCTTCTGCGCAGCGGCTCGTCGTCTCCCAGAAACGCCACCTCGAGCGCGTGCCGGTCCACGGCCCAGATTTCGGGGAGGGACAACCCCAGCACACAGAGGGCGTTGCGATACTCGTCGACGAGCGTGAGGCCGGTCACCGTCCGAGCATCGGTCGACAAGGTCACCCCGACGCCGGCTCGCATCAGCCGGGGGAGCGGGTGGTCGGCGAGTCGCGTGAACATCGCGGCCTGCACGTTGCTCGTCGGACATAGATCTAGGGTGATGTTGCGATCGCGCAGCTCCGCGACAAGGCCCGGATCGGCGATGGCCGGCGCGCCGTGCGCGATGCGTGCCGGGTCGAGCTTCGAGGGCCCGACGAACCTGCGCCGCGCCTCCCCATTCGCCGGCATGGACTGTGATGCCGAGGCCTGCCTCCCGGGCGACCCCGACCGCCGCTCGGTGTGCGAGGGCGTCCGGGAAGGCGGCCTCGGGTCCGGCGATGTCGAACCCAGTGAGCCACTCCCCGGCGAACCCGGCCGCGGCATCCGCGACCTGCACGTTCACCACGGGTTCGTGAGACCGCATGGCGACGGCAATCAGCCGCACCACGACCCGGGGCAGGTGGCCGGGGCGGCCGGTGATCGTGCCGCCCCGCGGCACTGCTGCGGCCTCCACGGCGGCTACCCCGTCGCGAGCGCCATGCACGACCGCTGCGATACCGTCGCGCAAGCCTAGGCCTCGCGCCAGATGAAGCGCCGGCGCCCAGCGGATCTCGGCGTAGCGGGTGCCGTCGGATGCGACGTCCTCCACCAGCTCGGCGGTGATTCGGCGCAGCGCCTCCGCGTCCTGCATCAGCGCGATGGGAAGGTCGAAGGCGCGGAGGAGCGCGGCCTGGTCGCGCGGCCGGGCCGGTCCCGCCAGTCTTGCGCCGATGGTGGCCAGGTCGAACCCGTCGTCGAGCCCGCGCTCGCGTGCCAGCGCGAAGGCTGTGGCGGGTCGGACTGAGCCGTCCAGGTGCACGTGCAGCTCGGCTTTCGGCATGCAGCGCAGCAGCGAATCGACCTCGTCGCGAGGCGTCAGAGGTCGCGTGACGGTCGTTTGGACGTGCGCCACGGGACGATGGTAGCGCCCCGGTAGACTGCGCCACATGCACGGACGTGGACGCAGGCTAGCCGCCACGATCGTCATGGCGCTCGCATGGCTCGTTGCCGCGGCCCTCATCTCGCTCGCCGGTGCCGGCCTGGCGGTCAGCGCGGACCATCTTCCAGGCGACTCGACCCGACCCGAGCGGACGTGGACGCAGGATGTCGGGTTCCAGGCGCGTATCCGCGCGCTCGGTCCGCGCTACAACACGCTGTCGAGGGACGTCGGCACGCTCGGGGACACGGCGCGCAACGCGCTCATCGATCTCGTCGCGCGCCGCGATGACCTGCTCGCCGCCGACCTGGCGCAAGGGGACGGCCTCGTCCTGTCGATCGACGCACAGGTCACCAGCCTCGACGGCATGCTGGCCGCCGTCGCCGCCTCGGCCTCGCCAGGCTTCCTCGGCGACCGGTCTCAAACGATGCTTGCCGCCGCGCGCGCCGCGGTGCAGACGACCGAGCCGCTTTCGTCGCAGTGGCACGCACTCGCCGACGAGGCGCTGCCTGCCATCCTCCTCACCGGCGTGCTCCAGCGCCACGACGAGCTCGTGTTCGCGGCGATCCAGCAGGCGCACGCCCCGAAGTACGCTGCCGCGGTGCGGACCCTCGCCGAGGCCGAGGCACAGCTCGACCAGGCGAGGCAGACTCGGGACGCGCTTGAGGCTGAGGCGGACGTCTCGACGCTCTCGACGTACATCGACCGCATGAGCTCCTACGACCAGGCGCTGACCGCGCTGTACTCCAAGCTGGAGGAGACCAACGGGAGGATGACAGCCGCCGGGGAGCGTCTGGTGGCGAAGGTGGCAGCCGCGCAGCAGCAGCTGCCCCCCGACACCCGCGCGCTCGTCGTGATCATGGGGGACATCGCCGAGGCCGGGCTCGATCAAGCCGCGATCGCGATCGAGCAGGCACGTGGCGATCTCGGGGACGCGGTCGCGGCGCTACACTTGGCAAACTGACATCCGCGGCGTCGAGCCGCACAACCGCGGCGCAGCGACGTCCCGACCAGCCCGGTCTGGGTTGTCGTGTCTGCCCGATACGAGGAGCCTGTCCGCATGCAGATTCGGGTCGTGTCCGACCGGCCGTGGTCCGTCCCCGCCGACGTGCTGGCGGTTCCGATCGTATCCGAAGACCTCGTAGGGTCCGATGCGTCCATCCTTGCCGAGCTCGATCGGCGCCTCGGTGGCGCGATCGGTGAGTACCGCCGGCTCGGTGAAGTGGACCCCAGCCTCTTCCGCCGCGTGATGCTGCGCGGGCAGGAGATGGGCGCGCCATGGGTGCTCGCTGTCGGCGCCGGCGCGCTCGCCCGCTTCGATCGGCTGACTGCCTACCAATTCGCTGCATCCATCGAGCGCAGGCTGGCAGGGCTTCATGTCTCAAGGCTGGCCATCTGGTTGCCGGCGGCGTTCGCCGCTCGCGACGGCCTGGATGCGGACGACCTCGCCATGCTAGTGGCGCGCGGCGTTGTCGAAGGCTCATACGATCCGGCGTCGCTGTACCGCACCGACTACCACGAGGCGCCGCCGCAACTCGAGGAACTGCTGCTCGTGGCGCCCGGCGCAGACGCGACCGCGCTTCAGGCGGCGGCCGAGCGCGGCGCGACGATCGGTGAGGGCGCGCGGATCGCGCGAGACTTG
Source organism: uncultured Chloroflexia bacterium (assembly GCA_963835945.1). Lineage (GTDB taxonomy): Bacteria > Chloroflexota > Limnocylindria > Limnocylindrales > CSP1-4 > JAJYNJ01. The sequence continues at coordinate 11,021 of CAWIHR010000064.1, read as the reverse complement.
GCGAACCGGGCGTCAAACGACGTCAATCCGGAAGTGCTGGCCGACGCTGCGACGGACCTAGCTCGCGCCAACGGGCTCTCGGTCGAGGTGATCGGGCCGGCCCGGGCGACCGAGCTGGGCATGGGGATGTTCATGGCCGTCGGGCGGGGCAGTGACAACCCGCCTCGGCTCGTCGTCCTGCGCAACGGGGCGGACGGGGTCCGGGACGCCCAGGGCCGGCTGCTCGCGCTGGTCGGGAAGGGGGTCACGTTCGACTCCGGCGGCATCTCGATCAAGCCGGCTGACCGGATGGAAGAGATGAAGATGGACAAGACGGGCGCATGCACGGTCATCGCCGCGATCGTAACGGCGAGGCGACTCGCGCCCGACCTGCCCCTGCTGGCCATCGCTCCGGCCGTCGAGAACATGCCGGGCCCGCACTCGACCCGACCGGGCGACATCGTCAGAGCGCTCAACGGCAAGATAGTCGAGGTGCAGAACACCGACGCCGAAGGACGTCTGATCCTCGGAGACGCGCTCACCTACGCCGAGCAGCTCGGCGCCACGCATCTAGTCGACGTCGCGACACTTACCGGCGCTGTCGAGCGCGCGTTCGGCAAGCAACTCACGGGCGCCTTCGGAACGCCCCAGCCCTGGTACGACGCGGTCGTCGCAGCCGGCGTACGGCAGGGCGAGCGGTACTGGCAGATCCCGCTACTCGACGACTATGTACGGGACATGGAGAGCTGGTACGCGGACTTCCAGAATTCTGGGCCGGCCGACGGCTCGCTCGTCAAGAGTGGGCTCTTCCTGCGCGAGTTCGTGACTCGCCCGTGGGTCCACATGGATATCGGTGGTACCGGCTACCTGCGGCGGGCTACGCCGTGGGCTCCACGGGGCGCCACCGGCGTGACGCATGCGACGCTAGTGCAGCTCGCCCTCGACGGCACGCACTCGGCGTAGCGGGCTTGACAGCGGGGCGCGCAATTAGCGCGGGAACTGCCCCGATGCCACCCCACTCGCCGCGGGGCCATTGCTGATCCCGCAGGTCCCGGGACAAACCCGGACCTCCGGCGGGGTTGCCGGCGCGCACTGCCCCGTGCACCATGCGACACGTGGACGCGATGGCCTGGTTCGGCCCCGCCTTTTTCGGCCTAGGAGGCGCCGCCTACGGCTTTCTGGCCGACCGGCTGGCCGCGCGCTGGCCTGAACACGAGGACGGGCACATCAGGCAGGCCGACTGGCGCACCGCGCTCGTGGTGGTCCTTGCTGGCGGCGCGTTCGTCGCGCTACCCGCTCGGTTCTCCGAGCCGCGCGACCTAGCGGTCGAGGCCGCGTTTTTCGCAGCGCTCGTCGTCCTGCTCGCGACTGACCTCGACCAGCGCCTCCTGCCGGACGAGATCACGCTTCCGCTGATCCCGGCCGCCTTGCTCGTGCTGTTGATCGGGTGGAACCCCGTCCTCGCCGGCAAAGACCTCGGACTGGCCAGCGGCCTTGCCGCTGCGGTCCTCGCCCCGCTCTTTCTGGGCGTGACGGGCGTCCTCTTCCGCGGAGCCTTGGGCATGGGTGACATAAAGCTGGCCGTGAGCCTCGGGCTCGCGTGCGGGATCTCGCAACTAGTGGCCGGCTTCATCGTAGCCTCGCTGGCGGCGAGCGTAGTCCTGATCGCTCTGCTGGTGTCCCGAAGACTCGGGCTCCGCAGCGCCATCCCTTTCGGACCGATCCTGATCCTCGCCGCGTTTCTGGCTGTCCTCCGCCCCATCACGTGACCTCGGTCTGCCGCGCCGCCCGCCTGGTCCCGCGGCAACTCGCCGCGTCGCGCTCTCGTCGCGGGCGCGTTGCCGTGACGGGTATCATCCCTGGAGCCGGAGTCGTTCCAGCGCGCTGTGCCCTTTCGCTTGAGCGACGCGCCACCGGTGGGCAGGAACAGCACCGGCGCCGTCACCGGGCGCGGCACGGAATCGGAGCCTGCACGATGATGCGATGGGTCGACTAGGACAGGTCAAGCACGAGCGGCGCGCACTGCTGGCGGCGCTCCTCGTGGTTCCCCTGCTCTTTGGGCCGCTCGGGGTCGCCCCCACGGCCCGGGCGGATCCTCTGTCCGACGCACTGAAGGCGCAGAAGGCGCTGGAAGCGAAGGTCGCCGCCCAGCGCCAGCAGATCCAGGCCCTGCAGGCCAGTGAGAAGGACCTACAGGGGGTGCTGGCGGACACGGCGACGCAGCTCAAGGGGATCAACGCCGACCAGGCCAAGCTGCAAGCCAACGTGGCTACCGCGCAACATGCGCTCGCCGGTGTCCGCGCGAAGTACACGGCGATCGTCACGCAGGTCGGCGATCTCGACGCCGCCCTCGCGGCCCTGGACAGCAAGATCGCCGCCGGCCAGCAGCAGCTCGCCGACGAGCGGGCCACCCTTGCCAGGCACATCGTCGACGCCTACGAGACTCAGCAGACGCCGCTGCTGGAGCAGCTGCTCACCGCGAAGTCGCTCGCCGACGTGCTCGCCGACGTCGACTATTACCTGCGCATCGGTGACCAGGACGCGCAGCTCGTCACGCAGATCCAGCAGGACCAGCAGTCGCTGCAGTCGCTGCAGGAGGTGACACAGGTTACGCGCGCGCAGACGCAGCAGCTGCGCTTGGCGACCCTCCAGGCGGAGCAGGAGATGACCACGCAGCGGAACGCGCTGCTCACGGCGCAGACGCAGCTGAACGCTCTCGAGGCTCGGACACGGGCGGCGCAGGCGGTACAGCTCGCCACGTTCACCAAGCTCAAGCTCACGAAGGCACAGGCCGCGGCACAGCTCGCCGCGGAGCAGAAGTCGCTCGACGAACTTGCCAGTCAGATCGCCCGACTTGTGGCCGCGCAGCAGGGCATCCCGTCGCAGTACAACGGGACGCTGACGTGGCCGATGGCCGGCGTGGTCACCCAGGAGTTCGGGTGCACGGGGTTCATCTCGGAGCCGCCGCTCGGCAACTGCGCGCACTTCCACACTGGCATCGACATCGTCGCGCCCGAGTACACGCCGATCCGGGCCGCGGGCGACGGGACGGTCGTGTTCGTTGGCCCCAATCCCTATGATCCGCCCAACCTCCGGGCTGTGATCGTCATCATTGCCCACTCCCAGACCCTGCTGACGTGGTACGCCCACGTGGACGACAGCGTGCACCCGCCCTCGGTCACCAAGGGCGAGGTTGTCCACCAGGGCCAGGTGATCGCCTACGAAGGGGACACCGGCAACACGCACGGGCCCGCACCTGCACTGGGCGGTGGAGCTGAATGGCACGTTCGTCAACCCGCGGTTGTTCCTCTGATCGCCGGGTGTAGCATCGCGACGTGAAAGGCGTCTTGGCGGTTGTCCTCGCAGGCGGCGAAGGCGAGCGGTTGTCCATCCTTTCCGGCGTGCGGGCCAAGCCTGCCGTGCCATTCGGCGGGAAGTATCGGATCATCGACTTCACGTTGAGCAACTGCGTGAACAGCGACGTAGACAACATTGTCGTGCTGACGCAGTACAACCCCCGCTCGCTCAACGACCACATCGGGTCGGGGAGACCCTGGGACCTCGACCGCACCTCGGGCGGCATCCGGCTCCTGCAGCCCTACGTCGCGCGGGGCCGGCCTAACGAGTGGTACCGGGGCACGGCCGATGCGGTCCTGCGCAACCTCGAGGTCGTGGAGCAGGCGCCCGGCGACACGGTGCTGATCCTGGCCGGCGACCACATCTACAAGATGGACTACCAGCCGTTCCTCGCCGCGCACCGCCGCCATCGTGCGGACGTTACGATCGCTGTCCGCACGGTGCCCATCGAGGATGCGCCGCGGTTCGGGATCGTCACGCTCGACGAAGGCGACCGGGTCGTCGACTGGCAGGAGAAGCCGCGACAGCCCAAGAGCAACCTCGTGAGTATGGGGATCTATGTGTTCTCGAAGCGAGCGCTTCTGCGCTGGCTCAGCGCGGAACGCTCGGATTTCGGGGCGCACGTCATCTCGGCCATGCTGGCCGGCAACGCCCGCGTTTATGGCTACCGCTTCGCTGGGTACTGGCAGGACGTCGGAACCGTTGAGAGCTACTGGCAGGCGACCATGGACCTGCTCGACGAGCGCCCGGACCTCGACCTGTACGACACGGGCTGGCTCATCCATACGCGGTCGGAGGAGCGCGCACCGGCCAAGATCGGGCCGACGGCCAACGTGCACCGCAGCATGATCAGCCACGGCTGCGTGATCTACGGGACGGTGGAGCACTCGGTGCTCTCGCCAGGCGTCCGCGTGGACGTCGGCGCCGTCGTGCGCGACAGCATCGTGATGTTCGACTCGGTGATCTGCGCAGGGGCCATCGTCGACCGCGCCATCCTCGACAAGCAGGTTTCGGTCGGTTCGAATGCTGTCATCGGCGAGGGCTCCGACTTGACGGTCGCCAACCGCCAGGAGCCAACGCGGCTCAACGCTGGCATCACGGTAGTGGGCAAGCGCGCCGTCATCCCGCGCGGCGTGCGGATCGGCCGCAATGTCAAGATCGCCGAGGGCGTGCGCGCCAGCGATTATCGCGGCCATGTCGTGCGCAGTGGCAACACGGTCGAACATCACCGTGAATTGGAGGACGCCGGCCGAGGAGCACGACCTGAGGTGGACCTGGGGCCCGCGGCCAGGCCGGCTCTGTCGCCGTCCGGAGCGGGCGGTCCGCCAACTCAAGCCGGCTACGGCGAGACCGCCACCGGCGACCTGGGTCGGCGGCCGACGGCCCCCGGGTCTGCCCGGGTCGACTGAGCCGGCCGGGCCCCGTGCGCTGAGCGGCATCGCCGGCCCGCGCGCCATCCAGCCTCCGGCTGTGATCTCCGCGGCTTCCGTGGATGCGTGGGTGGGCGATCTTGGACTGCACCCGTTCGGCCGCGTCCATCGCGACGCGGTGGCGGCACGTGAGCTGCCGTTCGTGAAGTTCGGCCTCGACGCGGAGCTACGGCCCGTGCTGTCCGTCGAGATCGCACCTGATTCGGCAGGCCCGTGGGTACTCGGCCTCGCCCTAGCCCGGGTGTTGGCCGTGTGCGACCACCTCGCGCTGGTGGTCCCGTAGTGGCCGTGGCCTCCGGCAGCGTCCGCGGCCGGTGGTGCCAGCGGCACGCCCGGCATTGCCCTCCTCGAACTGCACGCCGCCGAGCTGGCCGAGCTAAACGGTGCCCCTGTTACACTCCTCGGCGGCGACCGCGCCGCCGGCGACGGCGCCCGGCAGCGAGGAGGCAGGGCGTTCATGAAGGCCGTCATCGTCGTGGACATGGTTCGGGGCTTCCTTGAGCCGGGCCACGCTCTCTACGGCGGTGACGCGTGCCGAGCAATCATCCCGGTATTGCGGACCTACCTCGATCGCGAGCGCGCTCGCGACTCACTGCTAGTCTTCCTCGCCGACACGCACGATCCGGACGACCTGGAGTTCCGCATGTTCGCGCCGCATTGCGTCCGAGGCACGGACGAGGTTGAGGTGATTCCTGAGCTTGCCGACCTCGCTGCTGCGGCGATCGTTGTCCCCAAGCGCCGCTATAGCGGGTTCTTTGACACGCCTCTGGACGTCATCCTGCGCGACCGGGACGTGTCGGATGTCGCCGTCGTCGGCGTGATGACCGATATCTGTGTCCTGCATACGACGGCCGACCTGCGGAATCGTGACTACGACACGACGGTGGTGACGGATTGCGTCGCGTCCTTCGACCCGGAGGCGCACGAGTTCGCCTTGGGACACATGCGCACGATCCTCGGGGCGCGGCTGGCACCGAGCAGCGAACTAGTGCTGGCGGCGGAGTAGAGGATGGAGCAGGTGCGGCCGCCACGGAGGCGGCCTTCGCGGAGCGTTCTCGATGGTGACTCGGCGGACGTGTATTTCTACCGTGCGCAGGAGGTACTCGAGCGCGAGGGGATGGATCCCCACGTCGTAATGGAGGTGTTCTCGCGCCAGTCGGGCGTGCTGTGCGGAATCGACGAGGCGAAGACGCTCCTGGCGCACGCGCTCGACGGAGCCCCGGCCGGTGAGACCACCGTCGAAGCGCTTGGCGACGGCGACCTGTTCTCCGACCGGGAGATCGTGCTGCGGATCCGCGCTCCGTACCGGCGGTTTGGGCTCTACGAGACCGCCATGCTCGGCATGATGGCGCAGTCGACGGGGTGGGCGACGGCGGCTCGTCGCTGCGTGGATGCGGCCTCCCCGCAACCGGTCATCAGCTTCGGAGCACGGCACGTCCACCCGGACATTTCCGACACGCTCGACTACGCAGCAACCGTCGGCGGGTGCGTCGGTGCCTCGACGCCGGCCGGCGCGCGCCTGGCTGGCCTCCGCCCGACCGGGACAATGCCGCACGCCCTCGTCCTGATGTTCGGCGACACCGTGCGCGCCGCCGAAGCGTTCGACCGGGACCTGCCGCCCGACGTGCCGCGGATCGTCCTCGTGGACACCTTCAAGGACGAGGCCGAAGAGGCGCTGAGGGTCGCCGACGCGCTGGGCGACCGGCTGTACGGGATCCGCCTCGACACGCCATCTGAACGGGGCCGGGTCACGCCCGACCTGGTGACGGAGGTGCGGGCCCGGCTCGACCAGGCCGGCTACGGCCACGTCCGGATTATCGTCAGCGGCGGTCTCAACCCCGACCGGATCGTGTATTTCAAGGAGCGAGGTGCCCCGGTCGACTCGTTCGCGGTCGGCAGCTACATCAGCGGGGCGAGCCCCATCGACTTCACGGGCGACCTGAAGGAGATCGACGGCAGCCCGATCGCCAAACGCGGTCGCATCCCCGGCATCACGCCGAGCCCGCGCCTGCAGCGGGTGAACCTGGCTGACTGGTTCGGCCAGTAACGAGACGCGGCGCGTCGACTTCACGTTTGCGCAGGCGCGCCCGGCCCGTGACGGCCTGGTCCCTCCGTGACCGTCGAGACGTCGCAGCTGAGCGACGTGACGCCAATGCCGCTTGGAGAGGGCACGCCCTGGGCGCCGGAGACGTGCTGCCGGATGCGTGCGACGATTGGGGCATGGATCTGCGCGACTCCATGGCTGACCGCCACCCGGCTGACGACGGCAACGATGGTCCCGACGATGACGGCGCCCGCGAGCCGTCCGATCTGCCCGATGAGTCCGGCCCGCCGGAGGCGTCGCTGCCCAGCGACGAGCGGGCCTTAGCGGAGCTTATGGAGCGCGAGACGGCCTACGGACTCCTGCAGCGGGGCAAGGTCCTAATGAACCGGCGGCACTTTGCCCAGGCGACCGTCCTCCTCGAGCGAGCTGCGCGGCTTGAGCCGCGCCGGGGGTCAATTCTGGAGGCACTCGGGCGCGCGTATTACAACAGCGGCCAGCACGACCGGGCGGCGGACGTGTTCGGGGACCTGCTCGAGATCGACCCAGCTCTCCCGTACGCACACTTCGCTCTAGGCCAGAGCCTGAAGCATCTGGGTCGGCCGGACGAAGCGCGCACCCATCTCAGGCTGGCGGTCGCTCTCGCACCGGGATCGCGCCTCTACCGCGACGCGCTGGCACGCCTGGGAGGCAACCGCCCGCCGCTGGCGCTATAGGCGGCAGCCCGAGATCTACAGCTCGCCGCGGTCTGCCAGCCGCGCTAGGCGAAGCAGTCCCACAATCGATTTCGCGTCAAGGATCTCGCCACGTTCCGCGGCGGCGACCGCCTCGCGCCACGGCATTCTCACCAGCTCCAATCGTTCGTCCGGTGCGGGCCCCGAGTACCCGGGAAACGGCGACAGGTCGCGTGCCAGAAACAGGTGCATGTGCTCGTCTGCGAAGCCCGGTGCCGTCCAGAAGGCGCCGAGGTAGGTCCAGCGTGCCGCGTTCTGCCCCGTCTCCTCGCTTAGCTCTCGAGCCGCGCACGCGGCCGGCTCCTCTGGCGTGCCATCCTCCAGCAAATCGATGGTCCCGGCAGGGATCTCCAGCAGCGCGCCACCAGTCGCGTGGCGCCACTGCCGGACCAGCAGCACGTCCTCGCCGTCCAGCGCCACGATCGCCACGGCGCCCGGGTGCAGGACCACCTCCCGGGTGCGCTCCTGTCCGTCCGGGTCGCGAACCGTGTCGACGCGGAAGGTGAGGTACGAACCCCGGAAGACGACCCGTTCGGCCACGGTCGTCTCGCGCAGGTGCGTGTCGTCGCGCGCCCGGTCGCGCGTCCTCGGATCATGCGTCACGCGCCCCAGTATAGGTTGGGCGGTGCCGCGGCCCGGCCAGTTGGCACCGATACGCACGGTTTGGGGGGCGCCAATCGCGGCGGAGCGTGCGGGCCATCCGCTATACTCCGCGCGTTGCCGGTCCGGCGTAGCTCAGTCGGTAGAGCGGGCGGCTGTTAACCGCTTGGTCGTAGGTTCGAGTCCTGCCGCCGGAGCCACTTTACGCACGAAATCGCCCCTACAGCGGCACCAAGCAGCACCCACGGGCTGTTTGGTGGCTTTCAGCGTGGCTTTCACTTGAACAAGGCTGCGGCTATCAAGTCAGCCGCGATCCGAGTCTCCGGTGCGCCCATGTGCGCGTAAATGTCCATCGAGGTGCGTGCGGTCGTGTGGCCGAGCGTCTCCATGATGATCCGTGGATGAGCTCCTTTGGCCACGAGGATTGACGTCGCGCAGTGCCGGAGGGCATGGAACGGATAGCGAGGGACTCCGGCTTGCTCGCAGAGATCGTAGAAGTGGTGGGTGAGCCACGACCCCGATATCGGCCTGCCTGAGGGCGTTACGAAGACGAGGCCATCTGCGCTCGCTGGCACGCCGGCCGCCAGTCGTTCCTCTAGCTGACGAAGCCGGTGATCGCGCAGGTCCTCCACGACGGGCGCGGGGAGCGCGATAGTTCGCCGACTGCGATCAGTCTTCGGCTCGGCGCGCTCGTACTTGCCGGCCACATAGACGAGCTGATGGCGGACGGTCAAGGTCTGGGCCTCCAGATCCATGTCGCTCCACGCCAGACCGAGAAGCTCACCCTGCCGGAGCCCAGTGGCCAGGGCCGTGACCCACAGGGCATGCAGCCGCTCGGACTTGGCCGCTGTCAACAGGGCTCTTGCCTCCTGAAGGGTCGGCGCGCGGGTCTCGCGGTGTGGCACGCGGGGGGACGCCACGAGCCCTGCGACATTGCGCGCCACGAGTCCCCAGCGCTCCGCTTGCACGAGCGCTCGATGTAGCACGACGTACGCGTTGCGCACGGACTTGGGCGACAGAGCCCGGCCAAGTCCGTTCAGCAGCTGCTCAACATCGAGAGCGGACAAGCGGACCAGCGCGATCCCACCGATTGCCGGGATGAGATGCTTACGAACGACGACCTCGTAGCCATGCAGGGTTGACGGACGGACTGACCTCGTCACCGACTCATCGAGCCACCGCAGGAGGAAGCTGCCAACGGTCAGGCGGTCGCTGCTGGGGGGAGTGTCCGTCCGCGCGCCGGCGACTAGATCGGCGAGAACCCTTCTCGCGGCCGCTTCCGTGTTGTCGGTCGCCGGGGCGTACCTCACGATGCGCCGGCGAGCTGACCTGGGTCCAGCGCTGATCGCCGCTGACCAGCGTCCGTCCTTGCCCCGCTGGTATACCGAACCCATCCCAGGCGGTCGGCGCCTCCGGGGTCGGCGTTTCATAGCTCCTGCCCTCCTCGTGCTCATGGCGTGAGTGTTCAAACGCCCACGCCTCTAGCGCGCGCGTTGAATAGCGCACCAACCGGCTGCCCAGCCGGATCGCGGGCACGTTCGCTCGGTTCGTCAACGACCGCAAGGTCCGCTCGCTGATCGCCAGCGCGGTTGCGGCCTCGGCGGGCGTCAGGAGAATTGGCGCGACCGGTAACCGGCTCGTGGGCCGCTCATGCCGCGCATCGCCGGGCCCGTCAGCCTCGGGATCGTCATGCAGGAAAAGGTCAAGCGACTTGACTTGCTCGTCGGACTCGTGCCGGGACGACCCGGAGGACTCCGGGTCAGAAGTCGGACGACGAGGTTCCTCGACCACTGGTGCGCCACATCGCGTGGCACGGCACGTGGGCTAGCCGCTCGGCCTGAGCGCTGGCGGCCCTCGAATGAGCCGCCGCGACTGAGCTCGGGGCGCTCGCGGTAGGCAGCCATGCGTCGGCGGTCCCCGGCTGGTCGGAGGACTCGATGGCCATGTCGAGGCCAAGGAGTCGAGAAGACGCCTTCACAATTCGCCCGCCTGCGACATCGAGTTCTCCGACTCCTCCTTCTTCACCACTTTCACCATTAGGGCTTCGATTTGCGAAATTTTGGTGACGGCGGCGCCGCCCTGCCGCCAGCTCGACAGCGAAATTTCGGCTGGGCTTGTTCCGACCACGCATCCGGCGCGGCGGGCGCGATATTGCTGGCAGCGCGGGGATGCCTCTCCCACGCGGGGAGAGAGGAGCGCATCAACCACGCACGTGTCCCTGAAGCTCAGCTCGAATTCGCCGACGATCACGCCCGGATTATACGCGCCTTCGTAGAAGCCTGGCTCGTCCCCTTTGGCTGGACGCAACGTCTAACGGTGGGAATCCAGAGGCGAGTCTATTCGAATTTCCGGATGGCCGAGTCAAGGCGCCCGTTACAGATCGACCGAGACGAGCGTTTCCGAGTCGCGGACACCAAGTGGCTATTCGACCCCACGGACACGGTCACGGACGATCCACGGGCCTTACAGCGTCGTCCATTTCCTACGGCAATTAACCAGTGCAGACCTGTAGGTTCGGGAGTGCGATGTGATATTCGGCGTAAGGAAACCAGCAGATCGCGCGGCTCGGAGAGACCAGTACGGATCGGGGATGGGCCGAGCATATGCGATCCTGCAGGATAGGAAACGTAGTGGTGGAGGACCGCTCCCGAGCTGGGCGCGCCAGCCGGACAGGAATAGGAATAGATGATGAACGACAGGAAGTTGCGAGCCGTGACGGCTCTGTACCACCTTGCTCGGGCTGGAGAGCATCACCCGCAGGCGATTGTGCACGCGGGCCAACGAGACACCTTCAACCACCTGCAGGTACTCCAAACGATCTCGACCAACCACGCGGAGGCACTGCGCCTCCATCGTGAGTTGCTGGCCGAGGACTTAGGG